>NZ_JBEZAQ010000011.1:0-218046 GCF_040646655.1 Streptomyces sp. NPDC045431 | reverse complement strand
GGTGAGTCGGCGGCACGTCGACCTCGGCCGCATGTCCAGCGCCATCTGTCCGGTGAGCTGAGCCCAGCAGCACCACCGCGATCCCCGAACCCCCGCAATCCACTGCGCACCGCCGCGCCGCGCCTTGTGCCGCGCGCGAGTGTGCAGGTCAGAGCCGCCCTCCTGCAGTCCCGAAGGACGTATCGTCATGGCCTCCACCCCGGAAACGCCCGCCTCCGCCACGCCCCGCCGCAAGCCCGGGCGGCACCGTGGTGAGGGTCAGTGGGCCAGGGGCCACTTCACGCCCCTCAACGGCAACGAGCAGTTCAAGAAGGACGACGACGGTCTCAACGTGCGGACACGCATTGAGACGATCTACTCCAAGGCCGGCTTCGACTCGATCGACCCCAACGACCTGCGCGGCCGCATGCGCTGGTGGGGCCTGTACACCCAGCGCAAGCCCGGGATCGACGGCGGCAAGACCGCGATCCTGGAGCCGGAGGAGCTGGACGACGAGTACTTCATGCTGCGCGTCCGCATCGACGGCGGCCGGCTGACGACGCAGCAGCTGCGGGTGATCGGCGAGATCTCGCAGGAGTTCGCGCGCGGCACCGCCGACATCACGGACCGGCAGAACATCCAGTACCACTGGATCCGCATCGAGGACGTGCCCGAGATCTGGCGCCGCCTCGAAGAGGTCGGCCTGTCCACGACCGAGGCGTGCGGTGACACCCCGCGTGTCATCCTCGGCTCCCCCGTCGCCGGCATCGCCGAGGACGAGATCATCGACGGCACCCCCGCCATCGACGAGATCCACCGCCGCATCGTGGGCAACAAGGACTTCTCCAACCTGCCCCGCAAGTTCAAGTCGGCGGTCTCCGGCTCCCCGCTGCTCGACGTGGCGCACGAGATCAACGACATCGCCTTCGTCGGCGTCGAGCACCCCGAGCACGGCCCGGGCTTCGACGTCTGGGTCGGCGGCGGCCTCTCCACCAACCCCAAGATCGGTGTGCGGCTCGGCACCTGGGTCTCGCTCGACGAGGTCCCGGACGTGTACGAGGGCGTCATCTCGATCTTCCGCGACTACGGCTACCGCCGGCTGCGCAACCGCGCCCGCCTGAAGTTCCTCGTCGCCGACTGGGGTGCGGAGAAGTTCCGCCAGGTCCTGGAGGACGAGTACCTGAAGCGCAAGCTGTCCGACGGCCCCGCGCCCGCGCAGCCCGTACAGCAGTGGCGCGACCACGTCGGTGTGCACCGGCAGAAGGACGGCCGCTTCTACGTCGGCTTCGCGCCGCGCGTCGGCCGTGTCGACGGCGCCACGCTCACCAAGATCGCCGAGGTCGCGGAGGCGCACGGCTCCGGCCGGCTGCGTACCACCGTCGAGCAGAAGATGATCGTCCTCGACGTCGAGGAGGCGCAGGTCGAGCCGCTGGTCTCCGCTCTGGAGGCGCTGGACCTCACCGTCACGCCGTCGCCGTTCCGGCGCGGCACGATGGCCTGCACCGGCATCGAGTTCTGCAAGCTGGCCATCGTCGAGACCAAGGCGCGCGGTGCCTCGCTCATCGACGAGCTGGAGCGCCGCATCCCGGACTTCGACGAGCCGATCACCATCAACATCAACGGCTGCCCCAACGCCTGCGCCCGTATCCAGGTGGCGGACATCGGTCTCAAGGGCCAGCTGGTCCTGGACGACGACGGCAACCAGGTCGAGGGCTACCAGGTCCACCTCGGCGGCGCGCTGGGCCTCGAGCCCGGCTTCGGCCGCAAGGTGCGCGGTCTGAAGGTGACCTCGGACGAGCTGCCCGACTACGTCGAGCGGGTCCTCAAGCGCTTCCAGGCGGAGCGCGAGGACGGCGAGCGCTTCGCCACCTGGGCGGCGCGCGCGTCGGAGGAGGCCCTCTCATGAGCGAGCGCGCGGCGCCGTTCTACTGCCCGTACTGCGGCGACGAGGACCTGCGGCCCAGCGAGACCGGGCACGGCACCTGGGAATGCGCGGCGTGCAATCGAGCCTTCCAGCTGAAGTTCCTCGGGCTGCTGGCCCGGGGGGTTCAGCGCAACGACGGCGGAGGGGAAACGTCATGACGGCGGTTCAGAGCAAGGAAGAGCTGAAGGCGCTCGCCGAGCAGGCGGGCCGTGACCTCGAAGAGGCCACGCCCCTGGAGATCCTGACGTGGGCGGCCGAGACGTTCGGCAAGCGCTTCTGCGTCACCTCCTCCATGGAGGACGCGGTCGTCGCCCACCTCGCCTCCCGCGCCTTCCCGGGCGTCGACGTCGTCTTCCTCGACACCGGCTACCACTTCCCGGAGACCATCGGCACCCGTGACGCCGTGGACGCCGTGATGGACGTCAACGTCATCACGCTGACCCCGCGCCAGACGGTGGCCGAGCAGGACGCCGAGTACGGCCCGAAGCTGCACGACCGCGACCCGGACCTGTGCTGCGCGCTGCGCAAGGTCAAGCCGCTCGAAGAGGGCCTGACCGCGTACGACGCGTGGGCGACCGGGCTGCGCCGCGACGAGTCCCCGACCCGGGCGAACACCCCGGTCGTCGGCTGGGACGAGAAGCGCCGGAAGGTCAAGGTGTCGCCGATCGCCCGCTGGACGCAGGACGACGTGGACGCGTACGTCGCCGAGCACGGCGTCCTGACGAACCCGCTGCTGATGGACGGGTACGCCTCCGTCGGCTGCGCGCCCTGCACGCGCCGGGTGCTGGAGGGCGAGGACGCGCGCGCCGGCCGCTGGGCGGGGCGCGCCAAGACCGAGTGCGGGCTGCACGGCTGATGACGACTGTGGGAGAAGAGAACGTGACTGGGGCCACCATCTGGCTCACCGGGCTGCCGAGCGCCGGCAAGACCACCATCGCGTACGCGCTGGC
Source organism: Streptomyces sp. NPDC045431 (assembly GCF_040646655.1). Classification (NCBI taxonomy): domain Bacteria; kingdom Bacillati; phylum Actinomycetota; class Actinomycetes; order Kitasatosporales; family Streptomycetaceae; genus Streptomyces; species Streptomyces sp. NPDC045431. The sequence continues at coordinate 215,193 of NZ_JBEZAQ010000011.1, read as the reverse complement.
GGACCGGCTGCGCGGCGAGGGCCACCGCGTCGAGGTGCTGGACGGCGACGAGATCCGCGAGTTCCTCTCGGCGGGCCTCGGCTTCAGCCGTGAGGACCGGCACACCAACGTGCAGCGGATCGGCTTCGTCGCCGAGCTGCTGGCGTCGAACGGCGTGAAGGTCCTGGTGCCGGTGATCGCCCCGTACGCGGACAGCCGTGAGGCGGTGCGCAAGCGCCACCAGCAGGAGGGCACCGGGTACGTCGAGGTGCACGTGGCCACGCCCGTCGAGGTGTGCTCGGAGCGCGATGTGAAGGGCCTGTACGCCAAGCAGGCGGCGGGCGAGATCAGCGGCCTGACCGGCGTCGACGACCCGTACGAGGAGCCGGACTCCCCGGATCTGCGTATCGAGTCCCAGAACCAGACCGTGCAGGAGTCCGCGGCAGCGGTCCATGCGCTGCTCACCGAAAGGGGTCTCGCGTGACCACCACCGCTGCCAACGCCCTCGACGAGGCGACCGACACCCCGTACGCCCTGAGCCACCTGGACGCACTCGAGTCCGAGGCGGTGCACATCTTCCGCGAGGTGGCGGGCGAGTTCGAGCGGCCGGTGATCCTCTTCTCCGGCGGCAAGGACTCCATCGTCATGCTGCACCTGGCGCTGAAGGCGTTCGCCCCCGCGGCGGTCCCCTTCTCGCTGCTGCACGTGGACACCGGGCACAACTTCCCCGAGGTCATCGAGTACCGCGACCGCACGGTCGAGAAGCACGGGCTGCGGCTGCACGTCGCCTCCGTGCAGGAGTACATCGACGCCGGCAAGCTGCGCGAGCGCCCCGACGGGACGCGCAACCCGCTGCAGACGGTGCCGCTGACCGAGGCGATCCAGCAGCACCGCTTCGACGCCGTGTTCGGCGGCGGGCGCCGCGACGAGGAGAAGGCGCGCGCCAAGGAGCGGGTGTTCTCGCTGCGCGACGAGTTCTCGCAGTGGGACCCGCGCCGCCAGCGCCCCGAGCTGTGGCAGCTCTACAACGGCCGCCACGCGCCCGGCGAGCACGTGCGCGTCTTCCCGCTGTCCAACTGGACCGAGCTGGACGTGTGGCAGTACATCGCCCGCGAGAACATCGAGCTGCCCGAGATCTACTTCGCGCACGAGCGCGAGGTGTTCCTGCGCAACGGTATGTGGCTGACCGCCGGCGAGTGGGGCGGCCCGAAGGACACCGAGACGGTCGAGAAGCGGCTCATCCGCTACCGCACCGTCGGCGACATGTCCTGCACCGGCGCGGTGGACTCCGACGCCACCACGCTGGACGCCGTGATCGCCGAGATCGCCGCCTCCCGGCTCACCGAGCGGGGCGCGACCCGTGCCGACGACAAGCTGTCCGAGGCCGCGATGGAAGACCGCAAGCGCGAAGGGTACTTCTAACCATGACCAGCACCACCGAGCAGCTCAGCGCCACCACGCTGCTGCGCTTCGCGACCGCGGGCTCCGTCGACGACGGCAAGTCGACCCTCGTCGGCCGGCTGCTGCACGACTCCAAGTCGGTCCTCGCCGACCAGCTGGAGGCCGTCGAGGCCGCGTCCATCAAGCGCGGCCAGGAGGCACCGGACCTGGCGCTGCTCACCGACGGCCTGCGTGCCGAGCGCGAGCAGGGCATCACCATCGACGTCGCGTACCGCTACTTCGCCACGCCCCGGCGCCGGTTCATCCTGGCCGACACCCCGGGCCACGTGCAGTACACCCGCAACATGGTCACCGGCGCCTCCACCGCCGAGCTGACCGTGATCCTGGTCGACGCCCGCAACGGCGTCGTCGAGCAGACCCGCCGCCACGCGGCCCTCGCGGCGCTGCTGCGCGTCCCGCACGCCGTCCTCGCCGTCAACAAGATGGACCTGGTCGGGTACGAGGAGTCCGTCTTCGCCGCGATCGCCGAGGAGTTCACGGCGTACGCGACCGAGCTGGGCGTCCCGGAGGTCACCGCGATCCCGATCTCGGCGCTCGCCGGGGACAACGTGGTGGAGCCGTCGGCGCACATGGACTGGTACGGCGGTCCGACCGTCCTGGAGCACCTGGAGACGGTGCCGGTCAGCCACGACCTGACGGGCTGCCACGCGCGCTTCCCGGTGCAGTACGTGATCCGCCCGCAGACCGCCGAGCACCCCGACTACCGGGGGTACGCCGGCCAGATCGCGGCCGGTACCTTCCGGGTCGGCGAGCAGGTGAAGGTCCTGCCCTCCGGGCGTACGTCGACGATCACCGGGATCGACCTGCTGGGCGAGCCGGTGGACGTGGCGTGGACCCCGCAGTCGGTGACGCTGCTGCTCGCGGACGACATCGACATCTCGCGCGGCGACCTGATCGTGCCCGCCTCGGACGCGCCCGCCACCACGCAGGACGTCGAGGCGACCGTGTGCCACGTCGCCGACCAGCCGCTCACCGTGGGGCAGCGGGTGCTGCTCAAGCACACCACCCGCACGGTCAAGGCGATCGTCAAGGACATCCCGTCCAAGCTGACGCTGGACGACCTCTCCCAGCACCCGGCGCCGGGGCAGCTCGTCGCCAACGACATCGGCCGCGTCCGGGTCCGTACGGCCGAGCCGCTCGCGCTCGACGCGTACGCCGACTCGCGCCGTACCGGTTCCTTCCTGCTGATCGACCCGGCCGACGGCACCACGCTCGCGGCCGGCATGGCGGGCGAGTCCTTCGCCGGGGCCAAGGCGGCCGCGGCCGTCGAGACCGACGACGAGGGCTGGGACTTCTGACGTGACCACAACCGACGTCTACGCGACCTTCGCCAAGGAGGGCGGCCGGGTCGGCAGCGGCTCCCTCGGCGCGGGAACCGGGGGTGTCGCGCGATGTGCCCGATGACGCCGCGCCCGCTCCCGTACCACGCGTACCGCCGAAGAACGACGACACCGCCGACTTCCCGGCCGCGCCCCTGACGACGATCAGGAGGGCGTAGCGCCGGGCCGACGAGAGGAACGCCCTCCCGTGCCTGCCACCATCCGCGTCACCGCCCTGCGCCTGCGCCGCCGCTTCGCCGCGGCGATCGCCCTGCCGCTGCTGTTCGGCACGCTCGCCTCCTGCGGCTACGGCTCGCAGGCCCCGAAGGAGACCCGGGCGGAGGCCAAGGGCGAGAAGCTCTCGGCCGACCGGGTGCGGCTCGGGTACTTCCCGAACCTCACCCACGGCACGGCTCTCGTGGGTGACCAGGAGGGCTTCCTCCAGAAGGAGTTGGGCGGCACCCGGCTGGACGTGTCGCTCTTCAACGCGGGCCCGTCCGCGATCGAGGCGCTCAACGCCGACTCGATCGACATCGGTTTCATCGGCCCCTCCCCCGCGATCAACGGCTACACCAAGTCCAAGGGCGGCAACCTGCGCATCATCGGCGGGGCGGCCTCCGGCGGGGTCAAGCTGGTCGTGAACCCGGAGAAGATCAAGACCCTGGACGACGTCAAGGGCAAGAAGATCGCGACCCCGCAGCTGGGCAACACGCAGGACGTCGCCTTCCTCCACTGGGCCGCCACGAAGGGCTGGAAGGTCGACTCGCAGAGCGGCCAGGGCGACGTCTCGGTGGTCCGTACGGACAACAAGGTGACGCCGAACGCCTACCAGACCGGCGCCATCGACGGCGCCTGGGTGCCGGAGCCGACCGCGTCGAAGCTGGTCAGCGAGGGCGCGAAGGTGCTGCTCGACGAGTCGGCGCTGTGGCCCGGGAAGAAGTTCGTGATCACGAACATCGTCGTCTCGCAGAAGTTCCTCAAGGCGCACCCGGACGTCGTCGAGGCGGTGCTGCGCGGTGTGGTGAGGACGAACGACTGGATCAACGCCAACCCCGACAAGGCGAAGGCGTCCGCGAACGCCAAGCTGAAGACCATCACGGGCAAGCCGCTGGGCGCGGACGTGATCGACGCCGCCTGGCCGTCGATCCAGTTCGTCGACGACCCGCTGGCCGCCACCCTCAAGGCGCAGGCCGACCACGCGGTGCAGGCGGGTCTGCTGGAGAAGCCCGACCTGAACGGCATCTACGACCTGGGGCCGCTCAACAAGGTCCTCAAGGCCGAGGGCAAGCCCGCGGTCGCCGACGCCGGTCTCGGCGTCAAGTGAGACCGGCCCGCCTCTCCCCCGCACCCGCACCCGCTCTGAACGACTCTTCCAGGAGGTGACGACCATGGCCACCACGCTCGCCAAGGCCGAGGACCGTACCGCGGTGACCACGCACGCCGCCCGTCTCGAGCACGTCTCGAAGTCCTTCACCACCCCGGCCGGGCGGCAGCTCGTCCTCGACGACATCTCGCTCGACGTCGCGCCGGGCGAGTTCGTGACCCTCCTGGGCGCCTCGGGCTGCGGCAAGTCCACGCTGCTCAACCTGGTCGCGGGGCTCGACCGGCCGTCCGCGGGGTCGATCGACACCCCGGGCGGGCGGCCGGCGCTGATGTTCCAGGAGCACGCGCTCTTCCCGTGGCTGACGGCGGGCAAGAACATCGAGCTGGCACTGCGGCTGCGCGGCGTCCCGAAGAACGAGCGGCGCGACGAGGCGGAGCGGCTGCTGGAGCTCGTCCGGCTGAAGGGCTCGTACGGCAAGCGGGTGCACGAACTGTCCGGCGGCATGCGGCAGCGCGTGGCGCTGGCGCGGGCGCTCGCGCAGGACAGCGACCTGCTGCTGATGGACGAGCCGTTCGCGGCGCTGGACGCCATCACCCGGGACGTGCTGCACGACGAGCTGACCCGGATCTGGAGTGAGACGCGGCTGTCGGTGCTGTTCGTCACGCACAACGTGCGCGAGGCGGTACGGCTGGCCGAGCGCGTGGTGCTGCTGTCGTCCCGTCCCGGGCGCATCGCCCGGGAGTGGGAGATCGGCATCCCGCAGCCGCGCCGCATCGAGGACGCCGCGGTGGCGGAGCTGTCCATCGAGATCACCGAAGAACTGCGTGGGGAGATCCGCCGTCATGGCCAGCACTGATACGACGACCGTCACGAAGGGCGCCCGGTCCGACGACCTCGCCGGTCTGGAGGCGGGTCTCGACGCGCTGGACGCCGTGCAGGTGGCGCGGACCCCGGTGCGCGACGTCCTGCTGAAGAAGGTGCTGCCGCCGCTGCTGGCCATCGCGCTGGTGCTGGTGGTGTGGCAGTTGCTGGTGTGGGCGAAGGTCACGGACGAGTACAAGCTCCCCGCGCCGTCCGCCGTGTGGGACAGCCTGTCCACCATGTGGCTGCAGGGCACGCTCTTCGACGTGCTGTGGACCAGCGTGTCGCGGGCGCTGCTGGGCTTCCTGATGGCGCTGGCGATCGGTACGCCGCTGGGTCTGCTGGTCGCCCGGGTGAAGTTCGTGCGGGCGGCGATCGGGCCGGTGCTCTCGGGGCTCCAGTCGCTTCCGTCGGTGGCGTGGGTGGCTCCCGCGGTGCTCTGGATCGGCCTCAACGACTCGATGATGTACACGGTGATCCTGCTGGGCGCCGTGCCGTCGATCGCCAACGGCCTGGTGGCGGGCGTCGACCAGGTGCCGCCGCTGTTCCTGCGGGCCGGGCGGACGCTCGGCGCGACCGGGCTGCGGGGCGCCTGGCACATCGTGATGCCGGCCGCGCTGCCCGGCTACCTGGCCGGCCTGAAGCAGGGCTGGGCGTTCTCGTGGCGGTCGCTGATGGCCGCCGAGATCATCGCCTCCTCGCCCGAGCTGGGCCTGGGTCTCGGCCAGTTGCTGGAGCACGGGCGCAACAACATCGACATGCCGGGGATCTTCCTGGCGATCATCCTGATCCTGGTCGTCGGCATCGCCATCGACCTGCTGATCTTCAGCCCCCTGGAGCGGGCCGTGCTGCGCAGCCGCGGCCTGCTGGTGAAGAGCTGATCCCCATGAACGATCCCGTCCTGCTCGTCATCGCCCACGGCAGCCGCGACCCGCGGCACGCCGCGACCGTCCACGCCCTGGTGCGGGCGGCGGGCGCGCTGCGCCCGGGGCTGCGGGCGGAGACGGCGTTCCTGGACTTCAACGTCCCGTCGGTACCGGCCGTGCTGGAGCGGCTGGCGGCGGAGGGGGCGCGCGAGGTGGTCGCGCTCCCGCTGCTGCTGACGCGCGCCTTCCACGCGAAGGCCGACATCCCCGCCGTACTGCGCGAGGCCCCTCCGTCGCTGCGTGTGCGGCAGGCGGAGGTCCTCGGCCCGTCGCCGCTGCTCCTGGCGGCGGTGGAGCGGCGGTTGTACGAGGCGGGGCTCACCCCCGCCGACAAGGGCTCGACCGGGGTCGTCCTGGCCTCGGCGGGCTCCACGGACCCGGAGGCGATCGCAGTGATCGCAGAAACGGCGCGGGAGCTGCGGCGCACTGGTTGGTGTGCCGTGCGGCCTGCGTTCGCCTCCGCATCTCTTCCCAGGACCGAGGACGCGGTACGGGCGCTCCGCGCCGACGGGGTGCGCCGCGTGGCGGTGGCGCCGTACGTCATCGCGCCCGGCCGCCTGCCGGACCGCATCGCCGAGGGCGCGGCCGGGGCGGACGTCCTCGCCGATGTGCTGGGCCCGTCACCGGAGCTGGCGCGGCTGCTGGTCGAGCGGTACGACGGGGCGCGCGCGGAGGAGCGGGCGGCCGCGGCGTAGGGAACCCGCGGCGCCCCGCGGGTCGCACCGTACAGTGGCGTCGTGATCTCGGAGACGTTCAGGCTCGGCGGCGACCTGCCCGTACGGCGGCTCGGCTTCGGTACGGCGCAGTTGACCGGTCCCGGTTACTGGGGGCCGCGCGGTACGCGCGCGGACGCGGTCGCGGTGCTGCGCCGGGCGGTCGAGCGGGGCGTCACGCTCATCGACACGGCCGACAACTACGGTCCCGGCCTCGCCGAGGAGTTGGTGGCCGAGGCGCTGCATCCGTACGCGTCGGGCCTGGTCGTGGCGACCAAGGGCGGTGTGGTGCGCACCAGCGACAGCGCCTGGCACGTGGCGGGCCGCCCCGAGCAGCTGCGCGCGATGTGCGAGGCGAGCCTGCGGCGGCTGCGTACGGAGACGATCGACCTGTACCAACTGCACCGGCTCGACCCCGAGGTGCCGTTGGAGGAGCAGCTCGGGGCGCTGGCGGAGCTGCGGCGGGAGGGGAAGATCCGGTACGTCGGGCTGGACACGGTGTCCGCCGGGCAGCTGGAGCGGGCGCTCGCGCTGGACGTGGTCCCGGTCGCGTCCGTGCAGAACCGTTTCAACCTGCTCGACCGGTCCTCGGAGGCCGTCCTGCGGGTGTGCGAGGCGCACGGCCTGGCGTTCCTGCCGTGGTTCCCGCTGGCGAACGGTTCCCTGACCGGTTCCCCGGCGGCCGGCCTCGACGCGGTCGCCGCCCGGCACGGCGCCACCCGTGGCCAGATCGCCCTGGCGTGGCTGCTGCACCGCTCACCGGTCCTGCTGCCCACCCCGGGCACCGGCTCGCTCGCCCATCTCGACGAGAACCTCGACGCCGCGTCCGTACGCCTGGACGCGGACGATCTGGCGCGGCTGGACGGGCTCGCCGCCGCTAGCTGAACGGCGTGCCCTGGTGGAAGTAGAGCAGCCAGCCCCGGCCGGTGCGGCGCCACACCGAACTGCGGTGGGTCCAGTGGCCGTTGCGTTCGGTGTCGAAGGTCAGGTGCACCACGTCGTCGGCCAGCTGCACGCCGCGCATGCGCGAGGTGGTGAGGGGCGCGGACGGCGAGGCGTCGTCCGCGGTGGCCGTGGTGATCTCGGCGATCATGGAGGCCCGGTCCCAGTGGCGGCCGGACCTGCCGAACTCGTGGAAGTCCGGGTGCAGCAACGCCGCGAAGAGGGCGGGGTCGCTGCGTACGGCGGGGTCGAGCAGGCGGAGTTCCCCCTCGATCGCCGCCGCGACCGCCGGGGTGTGGTCGCGGTCCCGGGCGCGGTCAGTCACGGGTGAGCTCCACCAGTTTGACGACGGTGTTCCAGTTGCGGGTGGTGCCGATGATGCCCTTGGTGAGGGCCGGGCGTCCGAGCGCCTCGGCCAGTTTGGAGCGGCCCAGGCCCTCGGGGGCGTACAGGTAGAGCGCCCGGTCGCCGATCCGGAACTCCTCGGGCAGGAAGGCGGCTTGGTCGAGCGCGGCGAACCGCTCCGGGCCGACCCGCTCGGAGAAGAAGGTGACGTGCAGCTGCTTGCCCTCCAGCTCGGCGGCGGGGAAAGGGCAGGCGTCGGCGATGGCGCGCAGGTACGTTCCCTCACGGACGACGCAGTCGACGGGGAAGCCGAAGTGCTTCTCGACGGCCCGCTCCAGCCGGACGCGGAGCGCCTCCTCGCCGTCCTCGACGTCCTCGCCGTCGTCGGATCCGCTGCTGAAGACCGCGTTGCCACTCTGCAGATACGTCTGTACGTCACCGAGTCCGAGCCCCGCGAGCACCGTGCGCAGCTCGGCCATCGGAACCTTCCGGTGGCCGCTGACATTGATGCCGCGCAGCAGCGCGGCGTACCTCGTCGCCATGAGCACACCATAGGACGGCCGCCGTGCCCCGTGGGGGAGGGCACGGCGGCCGCCGGTCAGGGGCTCCGCGGAGCTGCTACTCGACGATCTTCAGCAGCTTGTTGGGGGTGGAGCCGGTGGGGTTGGAGATCTTGCCGGGCGTGGCGCCGTCGACGAGGGCCTTGGCGACCTGCTCCGGGGTGGCGTCCTTGTGGCCCGCGAGATAGACGGCGGCGGCGCCGACGACGTGGGGCGTCGCCATGGAGGTGCCGGAGATGGTCTTGGTGCCCTCGTCGCTGTCGTTCCAGGCGGAGGTGATGTCGGAGCCCGGGGCGTAGAGGTCCACGACCGCACCGTGGTTGGAGAAGTCCGACTGCTGGTCGTCCTTGGTGGAGGAGGCCACGGTGATGGCCTCCTGGACGCGGGACGGGGAGCCCTGGCCGGCGTCCTGGGACTCGTTGCCGGCGGCCACGCCGAAGGTGACGCCGGCGGCGATGGCCTTGCGGACGGCCTCGTCGAGGGCCTCGTCGGCGCCGCCGCCGAGGCTCATGTTGGCGACGGACGGGCCCTGGTGGTTCTTGGTGACCCAGTCGATGCCCGCGACGACCTGCTCGGTGGTGCCGGAGCCGTTGTCGTCGAGGACGCGTACGGCGACGATCTTCGCCTTCTTCGCGACGCCGTGGGCGGCGCCGGCGATGGTGCCGGCGACGTGGGTGCCGTGGCCGTTGCCGTCGTCGGCATCGTTGTCGTTGTCGACGGCGTCGAAGCCGGAGACGGCGCGGCCCTCGAAGTCCTTGTGACTGACGCGGACGCCGGTGTCGATGACGTACGCGGTGACGCCCTCGCCCGCGCCGTCGGGGTAGGTGTACGCGCTGTCGCCCGCGGTGTCGGCCTGGTCGACGCGGTCGAGGCCCCAGGACGGCGGGTTGGCCTGCGTGGCGTCGATGGTGAACTTCTTGTTCTGGACGACCTTGGCGACGGCCGGGTCGGCCGCCAGTCGCTTGGCCTCGGTCTCCGAAAGCCCGTTGGCGGAGAAGCCGTTGACGGCCGAGCTGTACGCGCGCTGGAGCTTGCCGCCGTACTCCTGCGCGAGCTTCGCCTTGTCCGCCTTCTCGTCCAGCAGGACGATGTAGCTCCCGGCGACGGCGCCTTCGGCGCCCAGGCCGTACACGGTGCCCTCGGCCGCGGCCTCGGGCGCGGTACCGGCGGAGGCGTGGGGCGCGCTGAGGGCGGTCACTCCGGCGACGGCGGCGATGGCCGCGGCGAGCTTGATCCGGCGGGCGCGCTTGTGGGTGGTCATGAAGAGGGGTCTCCTCGTCATCATTTGTGGGGGGATTGACCTCCGGACGGAAGATCTCCGGGGGTTGGTTCGAAACCCTGACCGATTGACGCGCCTAGATCAAGAGCTTCATACGCCTGTGACTTACTCAACAAGTGTTCGTAATGAGAAATGGGGGCAAGTCGAGTAAAGCGGTCTGCTTGAATCCTTTACGACCCCATCGACTTCACGAGACCTCCACGAAAGGTCCGCAGGCCAGAGGGCCTCCTTCGCCCCAACTCCGCGCCGGGATCGAGGCGTTCGCCGACCACACCGGGCGTGCGGCCTGGCGCGAGCCGGAGCTCCGGCGCTCAGCAGGAGCCGGAATATCCTCACGGTTCCGGAATGAAGGCGGGGTCGATGCCCATCGCGGCCACGCCCTCGCGCACGGAGCGGTCGAACCGCTTGATCTCCGCCACGAGAACGCCCCAGGCGACGGGTGCGGTCCAGAAGTCCGGCGAGAAATCCGAGCCGATGCGCCAGCCCTCAGCGGAGTTCACCATGCGGATCAGCCCTGGTTCCGCCTGCATCGAGTCGAGCGCGAAGTCCGCATGGCCGGCATCCGGGCTCCGGAGCCAGAGCGCCAGGTGGTACGCCAGCTCGGCCACGGGGAACGCCTCCTCGGACCACACCTCACGCCCTGACTCCCGGATGGACAGCTCCGCCTCGATGTCGAGGAGCAGCACCTCCGCGGGTGCCTCCCCCGGGGTGAGCCCGCGCCGTGGCAGGTCCGACAGTCCGAAGTTCCGGCACACGAACCGCACCGCCCGGCCTCCATGAGAGCTGAGGCCCGCTGAACGTCCAGGCCGACCAAATGCGGACAACCGTACCAACGGGCTCCAGGCGTGCCACCGAGCCCTCCCCGAGCCGGACGGTACGGACGCCGACTCGGCTCGTCAGCGGCTGGGCCCGACCCCGCGCACCTACGTCTCTACCGCGGGCCCCGGGCCGTCGACGCGTTGCGGGTCTCGGTCCGAAAGGCCACCTGTCTGCGAGGGAGGGCGGCGGCGTCCCGTCGTCACGCACAAAGGCGCACGCCCATCAGCAACCGCGTCCGCCATGGGTGCCACAGCGCCCGGAGGAGGTGTTGGGCTGTCGCCCGCCGGTACTCCTCACCGTGCGCCACAGTGCGTCGAGCGACTGGGATCATGCGAAGCACCGTCGGACGGCAGCGTGTTGGGGAGATGGAGCACCTTGCTATGGTGCGCCGATGTCATCGATCAAGGAGTTCCAGGTCACCTTCGACTGCGCGGAACCCGAGCGCGTCGCTCGTTTCTGGTGCGAGGTGCTGGGGTACGTCGTGGCTCCTCCGCCGAAGGGGTTCGCCTCGTGGGAGGCTTTCGATCGCTCTCGGCCTCCTGAGCGGCGGGGTGCGGCGTTCGCCTGCGTCGACCCCTCGGGGGCGGGTCCGCGCCTGTTCTTCCAGCGCGTTCCCGAAGGGAAGGTCGTCAAGAACCGGGTACATCTCGACGTGCGGGTCGCCACCGGGCTCGTGGGTGAAGAGCGCCTGGCCAAGCTCGAGGCCGAGTGCGCACGACTGGTCGCGCTCGGCGCGGTTCACGTGCAGACGCTGTATGACGGCAATGAGGCGTGCATCCCGATGCTGGACATCGAGGGCAACGAGTTCTGTCTCGACTGAGCGCCCCTGCCCCGGCACCTCGGGACCCGCGCCCAGGGGCCCCGCGCCCCGCGCCCTTCGCCCTTCGCCCTTCGCCCTTCGCCCTTCGCCCTTCGCCCTTCGCCCCGGCAAGGGTCACGCCATCGGCAGCTCCGCCTCGATGAGGTCCGCCGCGCGCGGCGTGCCGCCCTCGGTCGACATCTGCCGGCGGATGGTCTCGGCGCGCGCGGCGACCCGGGGGTCGGCGACCAGGTCGAGCACGGCCGTGCGCAGGGCGTCGGCCGTGGCGTCGGCCATCGGGAGGTGGCGGGCGACGCCGAGGGACTCCAGCATGTCGGCGTTGCCGAACTGGTCGACGGCCTGCGGGACCGCGACCATCGGCGTGCCCGTCGCGAGGCCCTCCTGGCAGCCGCCCGCACCCGCGTGGGTGATGAACGCGTCGGCCTGGCGCAGGATCGCCAACTGGGGCACCCAGTCGTGGACTTCGATGGTGTCCGGTACGTCACCGAGTTCGGCCGGGTCGACGTACTTGCCGATCTGGAGGACGACGTGCCACCCGGGCAGGTCGCCGAAGGCCTTGACGCACTCCCGGTAGAAGTCCGGCTGCTTGGTGAACGTCGAGCCCAGCGACACCAGCAGGACCTTCTCCGCGCCGGCCGGCCGCTGCCAGTCGCCCTGCTCTACGCGGTCGTCCCGGCAGGCGCCGACGAAGGTGAACACGGACCCGTCGACCCGGTCGGCGTGGGGCTGGAGCGCCTTGGGGATCAGGACGACCGCCTTGCGGGGCCGGGATATCAGCCGGTCGGGGTGGGTGTCGACGCCGTTCTCGGCGAGCCATGCCTCGAAGCGGGCGTAGTACGCCTTGCCGCGCTCGGACGCCTTGAGGTCCGCGAACATCGGCTCCGCGACCTCCTCCTCGTACCCCTCCCAGGGGACGAGGTTCGGCCACAGGGATACGGCGGGGACGCCCCACCGGTGGGCGAGGACGGGCGCCGGATAGGAGGTGATGTCGTGGAGGACGAGGTCCGGTTCGTCGCCGTCGAACGCCGCGGCGAGCTGCGGGAGGACGTGGATGGCGTCGTCGAGGAACGGCTCGATGTTGTCGATCAGTTCCGTCCCCCAGGCCTCCGGGTCGCCGTCCGTCGGCAGGGTGGAGGTGTAGACGACCGGCTCGGCGCCGGTGGCGGCGACCTTGTCCGCGAAGGAGGCGGGGATCGCGTAGCTGACGCGGTGGCCCCGGGCGACGAGCTCCCGGATGACGTCGAGGCTGGGGTTCACATGGCCGTGGGCGGCGATGGAGAACATGGCGATGTGGGCGCGGGCGACTGAGGTCATGCCCCCACCATAGGCGAGACGAGACGTCTCGTGCAACTTCGACTTTCCAGTCGGCCTATCTCTGGTAGCGGGCCAGCACCAGGTTCCCGTCCCGCACCAGACGTTTCTCCAGTTCCTCGACGTCGATGGCGCCGCTGTAGTACTCCTGGAACGCGGGGGTGGCGACCTTGTCCTTCCACTCCGGATACCCGCGTACCGACTGCGCCGGAGCCGGACGCAGGTGCTCCGCGAGCGCCACGCCGGTCGCCCAGCCGTCCTTCGCGGTGTGCAGCGACGGGTCCCCGAGCGCCTGCGTCCCGGTCGGCAGCATCCAGTCGCCGCGCGCCAGGCGGACCATGTTGCGCGGCTGCAGCAGGAAGTCGATGAAGCGCGCGGCCTCCTTCTTGTACGGACTGTCCTCGGCGATCGACAGGGTCTGCGGACTGACCCCCTGGGCGAGCCCGCCCTCCCCCGCCGGCGCGGGCAGCACCATCCACTCGAAGCCCTCGGGCGCCTGCTGCGCGATCTGCTGGCGGTACGAGAAACCGAGCGGCACCATCGCGTACCGGCCGCCGAAGAAACCGGGCAGGGTGTCCGAGCCGCCCATGCCGAGGGTGGAGCGGGGCGCGGTGCGGTCGGCGGTGATCTGGTCGTGGACGGTGCCGGGCATGACGGCGTCGCCGTCGGTGAAACGGATGCGGACCTTGCCGTCGCCCTCGCGGTGGAAGAGCCGACCGCCCGCCGACAGGCCCAGGTTGAGGGAGACGGAGACCGGCTCCTTCAGCGGCCAGGCGACGGCGTACCGGCCCTCCCCCATCGTCGCCGTGAGGTCGCGCGCGACCTGGCGGAACTCCTCCCAGCTCCACGGTTTCGCGGGCGTGGGGATGCGGACGCCCGACGCCTCCAGGAGCTTCTTGTTCGCCATGATCACGCGCGGCTCCTGGAGGAACGGCACGCCGTACACGCCGCCGCCGAAGGTCGTCGTCTGCCAGCTGCGCTCGGGTATGTCCGCCGTCAGGCGGTCGGGCAGCAGGCCGCGCAGGTCGGCGAGGTAGCCGCCGTAGGCGAAGTCGGCGAGGTCGTCGGAGGCGTCGTGGATGACGTCGGGCGCCTCGCCGCCCTCGAAGGAGGTGAGGAGCTGGTCGTGGACGCTGTCCCAGCTGCCCTGGACGTACCGCACCTGGACGTCGGGGTGGGCGGCGTTCCACTCCGCGACGAGCTGTTTGTTGGCCTCGACCGACTCCTGCTGCCAGGCGAGGGACTGGAAGCGCAGCACGATGCGCCCGGGCGTGCGGTCGGCTCCGCCGCCGGAACAGCCGGCCAGCAGCAGCCCGAGCGCGGCGACCACGGCGATGACGGTCCGTCGCGGATCCATCAGGACTTCACCGCCCCGGCGAGCATGCCGCCCGTGATCCGTTTCTGGATGACGGCGAAGACGACCAGCGACGGCAGCGTCGCGAGGAACGCGGCCGCGGCGAGCGGGCCGAGGTCGGCGACGCCCTCCGCGCCGAGGAAGTGGGTGAGGACGACCGGCAACGTCTGCTTCTCCGGGGTCTTGAGCAGGACGAGCGCGAAGAAGAACTCGTTCCACGCGGTGATGAAGGCGAAGAGCGCGGTGGCGACGATGCCGGGCGCCAGCAGTGGCGCGGTGACCGAGACGAGCGTACGGAGCCGGCCCGCCCCGTCGACGGCGGCCGCCTCCTCCAGCTCGGCCGGCACGGCCCGTACGTAACCCGCCAGCATCCACAGCGCGAACGGCAGCGACCACACCACGTACACCATGACCAGCCCGGGCAGCGTGTTGATCAGCTGCAGTTTCTTCAGCACCAGGAAGAGCGGAATGATCACCAGGACGAACGGGAACGCCTGGCTGACCACGACCCACCCGGTGGCGGCGGCCGAGAGTCTGCCGCGGTGCCGCGCCATGACGTAGGCCATGGGCGTGGCGAGGGCGACGGTGATCAGGGCGGCGCCGAGCGCCGCCGTCAGGCTGTTGGCGGCGGCCTGGAGCAGGGGCTGTTCGCCGAGGGCCTGCCGGAAGTTGGCGAGGGTGGGGTCCTCGGGGATCCAGGTGGGGTGCAGGGAGCCGAGCTCGCGGGCGGGCTTGAAGGCGGTGGAGACCAGCCAGAGGAAGGGGAAGGCGAGGAAGACCAGGTACGCGAGGAGGGCGGCGTACTGCCCGGCCCGGCCGGCCCGCCGGGACCGCCGGACATGGCCGGCCGGGGCGGTACGCCGGAACCGGCCGGCATGACCGGCATGGCCGACATGGCCGACATGGCCGACATGGCCGGCCGGGGCGCCCGCACGGTGCGCACGTCCGAGCCGGGCGGCCACGCCCCGGACCCGCCCGAGCCGACCACCCGCCTTCCGGGCCCCTCCGGGCCGCGCACCCGCACCGTGGCCCCCTCCGGGCCGCGCACCCGCGCCGGGGGCGCCGAAATCCGTGCGTGCATCCCTCACCGCTCCTCGCCTCCCCTCAGCCGCCCCACGAGATACAGCGCCAGGAGTACGGAGATGACGGCGACCATCACGCAGCCCATCGCCGCCGCGTAGCCGAACTGCCCGTAGCGGAAGGCCTCCTCGTAGGCGAAGAGCATGGGCAGCCGGGTACGGCCGCCGGGACCGCCGCTGGTCAGGACGTACACCAGCGCGAAGGAGTTGAAGTTCCAGATGAAGTTGAGCGCGGTGATGGCGAGGGCGACGGGCCTCAGCGCGGGCCAGGTGACGGTTCGGAACCGGCGCCACGCGCCCGCGCCGTCGAGGGCCGCCGCCTCGTGGAGTTCGCGCGGGGTGTTCTGGAGCCCGGCGAGCAGCGCGACCGTCGTCTGCGGCATGCCCGCCCAGATGCCGACGAGGATCACCGCGGGCAGCGCGGTGGCGAGGCCGGTGAGCCAGGCCCGGCCGTCACCGAGGCCCAGGTCGCGCAGGGTCTCGTTGAGGACCCCGGCGTCCGGGTGGTAGACCAGCCGCCACATGATGCCGACGACCACCTCGGGCATGGCCCAGGGGATGATCGCGAGCGCCCGCGCCAGCCAGCGGAAGCGGAGATTCTGGTTCAGCAGCAGGGCGAGGCCCAGGGCGAGGAAGAACTGCGGAACGGTGACGCCCAGCGCCCAGAGCAGCCCGATGCGGAACGACTCCCAGAAGAGCGTGTCGTGCAGCAGGTCCTGGAAATTGAGCGTGCCGACCCAGCGCGTGGCCTGGGTGCGCCCGGACTGGGCGTCCGTGAAGGCCAGAGCGATGCCGTAGAGGAGGGGGCCGACGCTGAGCACCAGGATGGGGATCAGGGCGGGCAGGACCAGGAACCAGGCCCCGTGGTCCAGGGGCCGGCGCCGCACCGGTCGGCGCTCCGACCGACGTGGGGGTCCGCCCGCTTTCCCACCGGACCGCTCCGTCGCGGTGGCCAATGTCACGGAATCGCCCCCTTTGTAAAGGTGAGCCAGCCTTGCGTCATCGTCCTGAGGGGCAGTCGGTTCGTCAAGCGGGCCTGCGCGAATGCGAGACTGTGCCGTTCGGAACGGATGCGGAACGGATGCGAACGGCACCGACGGGTACGGCCGTGTACAGCCGTGTACAGGAGGGACGCCATGGACGAGGCGCGGGCGCGCGAGGTCCTGGACGCCGCCGGAGTGGAGCCGGGGGCGGCACTGCTGGCGCTGGGTGAGAACGCGGTCTTCGCCGCGGGTGACCTGGTGGTCAAGGTGGGCCGCGGCGCCGAGTTGCTGGAGCGGGCCGCGCGGGAGGTGGCCGTCGCCTCCTGGCTGGAGCAGTCGGGTATCCCGGCCGTACGGGCCGCCGAGCCGAAGCCCCGGCTGGTGGAAGGCCACCCGGTGACCGTCTGGCACCGGCTGCCGGACGCCGTGCGCCCGGCCGAGCCCAGGGACCTCGCGCCGCTGCTGCGCCGCGTCCACGCGCTGCCCGAACCGGCGTTCGGGTTGCCGCGCCGTGACCTGCTCGGCGGGGTCGAGCGCTGGCTGCGCCTGGCGGGTGACGCGATCGACCCGGCGGACGCGGAGTACCTGCGGGAGCGGCGCGACGGTTTCGCGTCGGCGGCGGCCGCCCTGATCCCGCGCCTGGCGCCGGGCCCCGTCCACGGTGACGCGCTCACCCGCAACGTCCACGTCGGCCCGGACGGCCCGGTCCTGGTCGACCTGGAGACCTTCTCGTCGGACCTGCGGGAGCACGATCTGGTGGTGCTCGCCCTCTCCCGGGACCGGTACGGGCTCGACCCGGCGGCGTACGACGCCTTCACCGCGGCGTACGGCTGGGACGTACGCGAGTGGGAGGGGTGTGCCGTGCTGCGCGGCGCGCGGGAGACGGCGAGCTGCGCCTGGGTCGCCCAGCACGCCCCCACCAACCCGAAGGCGCTCGCGGAGTTCCGCCGCCGGGTGGCGTCGCTGCGGGAGGGCGACCCCGGGGTGCGCTGGTACCCGTTCTGACATGATGGTGATCAACTCCCTTCCCCGACCGGAGGCTTGCGATGCGGGTGGAACTCGGCGAAGTGGCGCTGGAGGTGCAGGACAGCGGGGTGGCGACGACGGACGGCCGCGCCCCCGTCCTGCTCGTGCACGGCTTCCCGGACAGCCATGACCTCTGGCGCCACCAGGTGGCCGCGCTGAACGCCGCCGGCTACCGCACCATCGCCCCCGACCTGCGCGGCTTCGGCGGCTCCGACCGCCCGGAGGGCATCGAGGCGTACGCCCCCGGCCACTTCGTGGCCGATCTGGTCGAGTTGCTCGGCCGGCTGGACGTCGACCGCTTCCACCTGGTCGGGCACGACTGGGGCTCCGGCATCGCGCAGGGGCTGGCCGGGACGGTCCCGGACCGGGTGGCGAGCCTGTCCCTGCTGTCGGTGGGGAACCTGGGCGGGATGCTGTCGGCCGGCTGGGAGCAGCTGGCCCGTTCCTGGTACATGCTGCTGTTCCGCATGGAGGGGCTCGCCGAGGAGTGGCTGTCCCGCGACGACTTCGCGAACCTCCGCGAGATGCTCGCCGAGCACCCCGACCGCGACGAGAGGGTCGAAGCGCTGCGTGAGCCGGGCGCGCTGACCGCCGCACTGGCGCTGTACCGCACGGGCCTGCCGCCCGAGGTGCTGTTCGGTCCGCCGCTGGAGCTGCCGCCGCTCCCGGGCCCGGTCCTGGGCGTGTGGAGCACGGGCGACCGGTTCCTCACCGAGCAGTCGATGACCGGCACGGAGAAGTACGTGGACGGCTCCTGGCGGTACGAGCGGGTCGAGGGCGCCGGTCACTGGCTCCCATTGGACGCCCCGGAGCGGGTCAACGAGCTGCTGCTCGACTTCCTGGCCGAGCACGGCTCCCCGGAGCGCTGACGCGCGCTCAGCCCGCAGCGGGCGCGGCCGCCGGCGCCAGGTCGCGCAGCGGCCACGCCGGGTCTATGACGGCGTCGGCCGTGCCCTTGCGGCGCAGGAAGCTCTGGAAGTCGGCGGCCCACTCCGCGTACCAGCGGATCTGCCGCTCGTGCAGCTCCGCCGCCGTCAGCGCCCCGACCGGGGCGTGCCGCTCCGCTATCGCGCAGGCCACCAGCACGGCCGCCAGCGCGTCCGCGGCCGCCTCGTGGGCGCCGTCCAGCGCGACGCCGTACTCCCCGCAGACCGCCTCAAGGTTCCGCTTGCCGCGGCGGTACCGGTCGACGGCGCGGTCGATGGTGTACGGGTCGACCACCGGACCGATCGGCGCGCCGCCCAGCCGTTCGGCCAGGCCCGGCAGCCCGTGCCGCCGCAACTCGGCCGTCAGGAGCGTCAGGTCGAAGGCGGCGTTGTACGCCACGACCGGCACGCCGCGCGACCAGTAGCCGACGAGGGTGTCGGCGAGCTCGTCGGCCACCTCGCGGGCGGGGCGGCCCTCGGCCGCGGCGCGCTCACTGCTGATGCCGTGGATCGCCGAGGCCTGGGCGGGGATGAGGATGCCCGGATCGGCCAGCCACTCGCGGCGCACCACCGTCTCCCCGCCCCGTACCTCCACGATCGCGGCCGTCACGATGCGCGCTTCGAGCGGCTCCGTGCCCGTCGTCTCCAGGTCGAAGCCGACCAGCGTCTCCCCGTGCCAGCCCATGCTGAACCTCCTTGTGGTGCGGTGGTGCGCCCCCGTGCGGTGCACTCCCCCCGTCGCGTCTTGGTCTTCACCTTCGCACGCACCACTGACAATCGGCCGGGACGAACCGGGACCGCAGGTCAGGAGACCGGGCGCGAGTCGGCCCACACCGACTCGAACTCCTCGCGGTAGGTCTCGAACAGCCCGTGGTCCGGCTCGGTTCCCGAGGTGACGACCGGTCGCCGGCCGCCGCGCAGCACCAGGACCGGCGCCTCCATGCCCCGGGCCCGGCGCAGGTACGTCTGGACGACGCCGACGCCGTCCGGGCCGTCCCCGTCGACCAGGTACGCGGTAAAGCGGGGCGTCTCGTCGAAGACCTGGATCTCGAAGGCGCCGGGGTCGCGCAGCCGGGACCGGACACGCCGCATGTGGAGGATGTTCATCTCCACCGAGCGACTCAATTCGCCCTTTTTGATCCCCAATTCCCTTTCGCGCCGTTTAACGGCGCTGCTGGCCGGGTTGAGGAAGAGCAGCCGTATCCGGCAGCCCGACTCGGCGAGCCGCACCAGCCGCCGCCCGGAGAAGTTCTGCACCAGCAGGTTGAGGCCTATGCCGATGGCGTCGAGGCGCCGCGCCCCGCCGAAGAGGTCCTCGGCCGGCAGCTGCCGCTGGAGCCGCACCCGGTCCGGGTGGACCGAGACCACGTCCGCGTACCGGTCGCCGACGAGGTCCTCCACCGCGTCGACGGGCAGCCGGTGCGCGGACGGCACGCCCGCGCCGCCGCCCAGGATCTCCAGCAGCCGGGCGGATGCCCGCTCGGACTGGTCGAGCACGGTGCGCGACAGCGCCCGGTTGCGGGAGACCACGTTGCGCGTGACCTCCAGTTCGTCGAGGGCGAGCTCCACCTCGCGGCGGTCGTCGAAGTACGGCTCGAAGCAGGGCCAGTGCTGGACCATCAGCTCGCGCAGCTGCGGCAGCGTGAGGAAGCTGAGGACGTTGTCGTCGGCGGGGTCCAGGAGGTAGCCCTTGCGGCGGGAGACCTCGCGCACGGCGACGGCGCGCTGCACCCACTCCTGCCCGGCGGGCCCGGCCGCGGCCACCACCCAGTCCTCGCCGTGGACCGGCTCGTAGATGGGCCGCAGCACGGCGGCCACCACCGCGCGCAGCCGCTGTTCGACGAGATTCAGCCAGATGTACGCGCGCCCCGCCCGCTGGGCGCGGGTACGCACCTCGTTCCAGGCCTCCGCACCCCAGTCCAGCTCCGCACCGATCTCCATCGGCCGGGCGAGTGAGACCGCGCCGGGCGGGACATCAGCGGGGTCAGTGGAGTCCCCCTCATGACCTGCGTCACCTGGGGGCAGCTCCAACCCTCCCGAGCTCACCCGCGCACCGCCTTCAGCTCTCCGGACACCCGTCTCCAACGATCAAGGAAGGGTACTCCGGGAGCGGGAGCCGGTGCAGCCGGATGCACAGGCTCTTTTCCCAACGTCCGCTTCGGAACCGGCCGTTCCGGGGCCGCCGCCCGGACGGAGTGAGCGGATTCATAATGGTCGCGTCCATGCCCGGCCGCCGCCCGGCCGCCCCGGCGGCCCCCGCGCACCGGTCGCACTCCCCTCAGCGCTCCGGGCGACACGCCGGAACGCGAGGTTGACCCGGGCAACCGCGCACCTCCCGCCACACCGGCCCCGGGCCCACCGGACACGGCCACCGCAGTCCTATGCGCTCGCTCCACTTTCGTGGAGGATCTGGCTCGAACCATCCCCAGAACCCGGATCAGAAGTGGAAGAGTCTTATCTATGCAGGTCTGGCCGGGACAGGCGTATCCCCTCGGCGCCACGTACGACGGCGCCGGAACCAACTTCGCGGTCTTCTCCGAGGCCGCCGACCGAGTCGAGCTGTGCCTACTGCACGACGACGGCTCAGAAACCGCGGTGGAGCTGCGCGAAACCGACGCGTTCGTACGGCACGCGTACCTGCCCGGCGTGATGCCGGGCCAGCGGTACGGGTTCCGGGTCCACGGACCGTACGCGCCGGAGCGCGGGCAGCGCTGCAACTCCGCGAAACTGCTCCTCGACCCGTACGCGCGGGCGGTCGCCGGCGCCATCGACTGGGGTGAGGCGGTGTACGGCTACCACTTCGGCAGGCCGGACTCCCGCAACGACCTCGACTCGGCGCCGCACATGATGGCGTCGGTCGTGGTCAACCCCTACTTCGACTGGGGCGACGACCGCCCGCCGCGTACCGACTACCACCGCACGGTGATCTACGAGGCCCATGTGAAGGGCCTGACGATGCTCCATCCGGCCCTCCCGGAGGAGCTGCGCGGTACATACGCGGGGCTCGCGCACCCCGCCGTGATCGAGCACCTGACCGAACTGGGGGTGACAGCGCTTGAATTGATGCCGGTCCACCAGTTCGTCAACGACCACCGGCTGGTGGACTCCGGGCTCGCGAACTACTGGGGCTACAACACCATCGGCTTCTTCGCGCCGCACAACGCCTACGCCTCCTGGGGCGACCGGGGCCAGCAGGTGCTGGAGTTCAAGTCGGCGGTGCGCGCGCTGCACCAGGCGGGCATCGAGGTCATCCTCGACGTGGTGTACAACCACACGGCCGAGGGCAACCACCTGGGCCCGACGCTCTCCTTCCGGGGCCTGGACAACGCCTCGTACTACCGCCTCGCCGACAATCCCCGGTACTACATGGACACCACGGGCACCGGGAACTCGCTGCTGATGCGCTCGCCGCACGTACTGCAGCTGATCATGGACTCGCTGCGGTACTGGGTGACGGAGATGCACGTCGACGGGTTCCGCTTCGACCTGGCGGCGACGCTGGCGCGGCAGTTCCACGAGGTGGACCGGCTGTCGTCGTTCTTCGACCTGGTGCAGCAGGACCCCGTGGTCAGCCAGGTGAAGCTGATCGCCGAGCCGTGGGACGTCGGCGAGGGCGGCTACCAGGTGGGCAACTTCCCGCCCCTGTGGACCGAGTGGAACGGCAAGTACCGGGACACCGTACGGGACCTGTGGCGGGGCGAGCCGCGCACGCTCGCGGAGTTCGCCTCGCGGCTGACCGGCTCCTCGGACCTCTACCAGGACGACGGCCGGCGCCCGCTGGCCTCGGTCAACTTCGTGACCTGCCACGACGGCTTCACGCTGCGCGACCTCGTCTCGTACAACGACAAGCACAACGAGGCGAACGGCGAGGGCAACCGCGATGGCGAGAGCTACAACCGCTCGTGGAACTGCGGTGTGGAGGGCGGGACCGACGACGAGGGCGTGCGCGAGCTGCGCATGCGCCAGATGCGCAACTTCATCGCCACCCTGATGCTGTCCCAGGGGGTGCCGATGCTGAGCCACGGCGACGAGTTCGGGCGTACGCAGGGCGGCAACAACAACGCCTACTGCCAGGACAACGAGATCGCCTGGGTGCACTGGCCCGATCCGGGACCTGAACCGGGGTCCGAACCGGGGTCCGAACCGGGGTCCGAACCCAAGTCCGAACCCGGGTCCGGGGAAGAACCCGCGCTGAACGCGGAGGAGGCCAGGTCGCTGCTGGAGTTCACCCGTTCGATGGTGTGGCTGCGGCGCGACCACCCGGTCTTCCGGCGCCGCCGGTTCTTCCACGGGCGGCCGGTGGAGGGCACGCACGACGAGCTGTCGGACATCGCCTGGTTCACCCCCGAGGGTGAGGAGATGGGGGTACGCGACTGGCAGGCGGCACACGCGAAGGCCCTGTCGGTGTTCCTGAACGGCAGCGCCATCTCCGAGCCGGGCCCGCGCGGGGAGCGGATCGCGGACGACTCCTTCCTGCTGATGTTCAACGCGAGCGCCGAGGAGCTGGAGTTCGCCGTTCCGGTGAACCACGGGCGCCAGTGGCAGGTGATCGTGGACACCGCCGTCCCGGAGGGCATCGAACCGGGCCAGGGCGCCAAGCTGGCCGCGGGCGACCGGCTCACACTGATCGGCCGCAGCCTGACGGTCCTGCGCCGGCCGGCCTAGGCGGTTTCCGTGACGACGGGGGCGGGGGCAGCCGGGGTACGGGGCCGGGTGCGGACCGTCCAGGACAGCACCGCACAGGCCACCGCCCCGGCCGCCGCCACCGCGAAGGCGGCGGCCGGGCCGTAGGTGTCCGCGAGGCGTCCGGACAGGGCCAGCGCCAGCGCCTGGCCGCCGACGATGCCGCTCGTCAGGAAGGCCATGCACTCGGCGAGGCGGCCGGGCGGGACGATCCGCTCCGTGAGGCCGAAGACGGTGATCAGGTGCGGGGCGTACGCGACGCCGAGCACGACCACCGCGGCGTACAGCGACCAGAGCGCGTCCACGAAGAGCAGCGGGACGGAGAGCGCCACCAGGGCGACGGTGGCCGCCCGCCAGCGTACGGTCAGGCCGATGCGGGAGGGGACGGCGGCCATCGCGAGCCCGGCCGCCGCGCTCATGACGCCCATCGCGGCGTAGACGAGCCCCGCCTGGGCGGGCTGCCCGAGCCTCTCGGTGAGGGCCGTGATCCCCGCCTGGGAGGCGCCGAACATGGCGCCCTGGAGGACCATCGTCACGCGCAGCGCGTGCGTGGCGCCCGGCAGCTTCGTACGGTCCCGGCCCGCGCGGGCGGTGACGGCCCCGACCTTCGTCGCCGTCGGGTGCAGCGCGAAGGCGGTGCCGCACACCGCGAGCAGCCCCGAGGCGACGAGCAGCGCCGCCGCCGGGTGCGCCAGGGCGGCGGCGAGGCCCACCAGGGCGGGGCCCAGCACGAACGACACCTCGTCCACCGTGCCCTCGAAGGACAGCACCGCGCCCACCGTCCGGTCGTCGGCCCCGGCCCGCCGGGCCAGCGCGACCGAGCGGGTCCTGGCCAGCGGCCCCACCTGCGGCACCGTCGCCCCGGCGAGCGCCCCGAGCACCACCAGCCAGCCCGTCGCGGCCTGCGCCAGGGCGGCGGCCACCAGCGCGGCGACGGCCGCGGCGTTGGCGAGGGAGGCGACGAGCACCACGCCCCGCTGGCCGTGCCGGTCGGCGGCGCGGCCCAGCAGGGGCCCGGCGACCGTCTGTCCGGCGGCCAGCGCCCCGCCCGCGAGCCCGGCGGTGGTCAGGGAGCCGCTGGTCTCGGCGACCAGCAGGAGGCTGCCGAGCTGGCACATGGCGGTGGGCAGCCGTCCGAGGAAGGACACCACCGGGAGCAGGGGCCCTATGAGGGCGATGACGTCGCGATACATCCGGAACATCACGCGAACGTAACGTAGCGTCGGACGTAAATCGCATGGGGTGATGCACCAGAAGCCCCCCAAGCGGGTACGTACGTTCGCATGACGCCCAACTCGACCTATCGTCTCCAGATCCAGCCGGAGTTCCCCTTTTCCGCCGCCGCGGAAGCGGTGCCGTACCTCGCCTCCCTGGGGGTGTCGCACCTGCACCTGTCGCCGGTCCTGGAGGCCGTCCCCGGGTCGACGCACGGCTACGACGTCACCGACCACAGCCGGGTGCGGGAGGAGCTGGGCGGCGAGGACGGGCTGCGTGCCCTCGCCCGGACCGCACGCGCGCACGGGCTGGGCCTGGTGGTGGACCTGGTGCCCAACCACATGGCGGCCGCTCCCCGCCACAACCGGGCCCTGTGGGAGGTCCTGCGGGAGGGCCCGGAGTCCCCGTACGCCCGCTGGTTCGACATCGACTGGGCGGCGGGCGGCGGCAAGGTGCTGCTGCCGGTGCTGGGCGGGCGGATCGGCGACGAGCTGGACCGCCTGAGCGTCGTCGGCGGGACGCTGCGCTACTACGACCAGGAGTTCCCGCTGCGCGCCGGTACGGAGGGGCTGGCGCTCCCGGAGCTGCTGGACGCCCAGTGGTACCGGCTCGGCTGGTGGCGGCTGGCCCGTACGGAGCTGAACTACCGCCGGTTCTTCACCATCTCGGACCTCATCGGAGTGCGGGTCGAGGATCCGGAGGTGTTCGCCGCGACCCACGCCAAGATCGTGGAACTGGTGCGGGACGGGGTGATCGAAGGGCTGCGGATCGACCACCCGGACGGGCTGGCGGATCCGCGCGCGTACCTGAGCGAGCTTCGGGAGGCGACGGGCGGGGCCTGCTGGACGGTGGTGGAGAAGATCCTCACCGGGGAGGAGCGGCTGCCCGCGCGGTGGCCGGTCGCGGGCACCACCGGCTATGACGCGCTGTACCGCGTCGACGGCCTCTTCGTCGACGAGGCGGGCGCGGAGGAACTGGCCGAGCTGTACCGGCGCTACGCGCACCCGGCCGGAGACCGGGGCGGCCACTGGGAGGCGACGGCGCGCCGAGCGGCGTACAAGGTGGTGACGCACGCACTCGCCTCGGAGGTGGCCTTCCTGACCCGGACGGCCGCCCGCGTCTGCGCCGCCGACCCGGCTCTGCGCGACCACGCGCCCTGGGCGCTGCGGGCCGCCGTCCGGGAGCTGCTGATCCGGGTGCCGATCTACCGGCCGTACGGGCCCGGCGCGGAGGACGTCCTCACCGCCGACGCGGCCCGTGAGGCGAAGGCCACCTTCACGGTGCCGGAGGAGGCGGACGCGGTCGACGTCGTACGGGACCTGGCGCTCGGCCGGCTCGGGGACGGTCCGGACCACCGGGCGTTCCTGGTGCGCTTCGCGCAGACGTCGTCGGCGCTGCGGGCGAAGTCCGTCGAGGACACGGCCTTCTACCGGTACACGCCCCTGGTGTCGGCGAACGAGGTGGGCGGGGAGCCCGGTCGGCCCGCCGTGAGCCCGGAGGAGTTCCACGCGTACTGCGCGCGGCTGGCCCGCGACTGGCCGGCCACCGGGACCGCGCTGTCCACGCACGACACCAAGCGCAGCGCGGACGTACGGGCGCGGATCGCGGTCCTGTCCCAGTGCCCGCAGCGGTGGGAGAAGCTGCTGGACGACGTGGCCGGGCGGACGGCGGCGCCCGCGCCGGACGGGCAGCTCGCGTGGGTGGCGTGGCAGACGGCGTTCGGGCTCGGACGGGCCGCGCCGGAGCGGCTGGAGCAGGCCCTGCTGAAGTCCGTACGGGAGGCGGGGCTGCACACCAGCTGGACGGAGTCCGACCCGGCGTACGAGCGGGCCGTGGCGGACTTCACGGCGGCGGGCCCGGCGGGTGCGCCGCAGTACCTGGCCGGGGAGCTGGCGCGCGAACTGGAGCCGTACGTACGGGCCAACGCGCTGGGCGCGGCCCTGCTGCACCTGACCATGCCGGGGGTGCCGGACGTGTACCAGGGCACCGAGCGGGAGTACCGGGCACTGGTCGACCCGGACAACCGGGACCCGTTCCGGGAGGGCCCGCCCGACGAGAAGACGGCGCTCACGCGTGCGGCGCTCCTGCTGCGGCGGCGCCGTCCGGACGCCTTCGGTACGTCGGGGACGTACGAGCCGCTGAGCGCGGCGGGGCCGGCGGCGGAGCACTGCGTCGCCTTCTGCCGCTCCGGGGAGGCGGTCACGGCGGTGACCCGGCTGGCGCTGCGGCTGGCGGAGGCGGGCGGCTGGGGCGACACGGCGCTGAGGCTGCCGGACGGGATCTGGTACGACGCGCTGGACGGGCGGGAGTTCGGCGGAGTGGTGCCCCTGGCGGAGCTGTTCGCCGCCCGGCCGGTGGCGCTGCTGACCAGGGAGCGCGCGTCGGCGGGTTGACGAGCCTCGCCCCGTGGCTCCCTGACCGCGTGCCCCTTGACCGCGCGTCAGCGGGTGGAGCGCGCGGTGAGGCGGAAGCTCATCTGTCCGAACGCCACCAGGTCGCCGGCCCGTACGACGACCGTGCCGGTGACGCGACGGCCGTTGACGGTGGTGCCGTTGGTGGAGCCGAGGTCGCGCAGCAGCCAGTGGTCGCCCTGCAGGGACAGCTCGGCGTGCGCCCGGGACACCGTCTCGTGGCTGAGCCGCAGGCCGTTGGCGGGGTCTCGGCCGATGCGCAGGGGGTACGGGCCGGGTTCGGGGAGCAGCAGCTTCGGCAGCCGCTCCGCCTGCCACGCCCGCCCCAGCCGTACGGTGAAGGCGGACATCCGCTCGACGACGCCGAACACCCGCTTCGCCCAGCGGCCTTCGGTGCGCAGGTCGGCGGTGAGCGCGGCCAGTTGGTCGGGGCGCTGGGCGACGAGGGCGAGCTCCATGCGGTGCAGGAAGGTGTCGTGCGACAGCTTGCCCTGAGCGGCGCCCTCGCGGAGCATCCCCAGGACACGGTCCCGTTCGGCGTCCGACAGCCGGGCGGAATACGTGTGGAACTCGGAATGCGACGTCACATGGGTGATTGTCGGCCTGGTCGGGCCTGGGTGTCCAGACAGAACCCCGTTGTCAGACGCCCTTGGTACGGTCTTGGTACGTGATCCCTCCGAGGGACCGCGGGGGACTCCAGGGGGAAGAAGAGCACATGAGCGATCTGACCGTACGCGCTCTCGGCGCGGACGAGGCGCGGCTGTTCCACACGCTGCGGGACCCCGGGCTGGTGGGCCGGGTCATCACCGGTGTCGACTACCGCACGGTGGCGGAGGGCGGCGACTACCGCCCGGAGTGGACCTGGGTCGCCGAGCGGGACGGCGAGGTGGTCGCCCGCGCCGCCTGGTGGGGCGGGCCGGACGACACCGAGCCCATGCTGCTCAACTGGTTCGACTTCGCCGACGGCGAGGACGAGGCCGGCGCCGAACTGCTGCGCCGCGCCGCACACCGGACCGAGTACGAACTGATCCTGCCGGCCGGGTGGCGCGAGCAGCCCGACGTGCGGGCGGCGGGTGAGGCACGCATAGCGGCCGCCCAGGCGGCGGGGATGCGGCTCCTCGTCGAGCGGTTCCGGTACCACTGGACGCCGGAGTGCGGGCTCCCGGAGCGGCCCGGCCGGCTGGAGTTCCGGCCGGAGCCGGACGACGACGTGATATTCGAGATCCTGCGCCGGGTCCACTCCGTCACGCTGGACGCGCACGCGCTCCACGCCATCGCCCAGGGCGGCCCGGACGCGGCCGCGCAGGAGGAGCTGGACTTCTTCCGCTGGTGGCCGTCGCCGCGCGAGTGGTGGCAGGTGGCGTACACGCCGGACGGCGAGGTCGTCGGCCTCCAGATACCCGCGCGCAACACCGCCGGTCCGATCGTCGGCTTCATCGGCGTCGTACCGGAGCAGCGCGGACACGGGTACGCGTACGACCTGTTGGTCGAGTGCACGCACTTCCAGGCCGAGCGGGGCGCGCAGTTCATCGCCGGGGCGACCGACCAGGGCAACTTCCCCATGGCGAAGCACTTCGCCCGGGCCAACCACCCCATCGTGCAGGAGCGCGTGCACCTGGTGTGACCGACGGCCGCCGCGGGCCCGCGGCGCGGCTCGCCACGCGGCTCGCGACGCGGCTCGCGCGTTCGGCCAAGTGTCGTGCTTCCGGTTCTCGATCTTGCCAGGATGGAGGCATCGGGGGATTCGACGACAAGGGGATCGCCAGTGCTGTTCGAGGTGTGGGCGCCGGAGGCGGAGGAACGGGTCGAGCTCCAGTTGGAGGGTGCCCGGCACCCCATGGCGCGCGACATGCGGCGGGACGGCTGGTGGCTGGCCGAGGCGGCGGCCGGCGAGGGCGCGCGGTACGGCTTCGCGCTGGACGGCGGGCCCGTCCTGCCGGATCCGCGCTCGCGCCGCCAGCCCGACGGGCCCGACGGGCTGAGCGCGGTCGTGGACCACGCGGTGTACGAGTGGCGGCACGGCTCGCCCCCGCGCGGGCTGCGCGGCGCCGTGCTGTACGAGCTGCACATCGGCACGTACACGCGCGAGGGCACGTTCGACGCGGCGGCCGCGCGGCTGGACCACCTCGTCGAGCTGGGCATCACGCACGTGGAGCTGATGCCGCTGTGCCCCTTCCCCGGCCGGCACGGCTGGGGCTACGAAGGGGTGTCGCTGTGGGCGGTGCACGAGCCCTACGGCGGCCCCGAGGCGCTGAAGCGGTTCGTCGACACCGCCCATGGCCTGGGCCTCGGCGTGGTGCTGGACGTGGTCCACAACCACCTGGGCCCGTCCGGCAACTACCTCCCCGCCTTCGGTCCGTACTTCACCGACACCCACCACACCCCGTGGGGCGCGGCCGTGAACCTGGACGCGCCCGGGTCGGACGAGGTCCGCGCGTACCTGCTGGGCAGCGCGCTCGCCTGGCTGCGCGACTACCGGATCGACGGCCTCCGCCTCGACGCGGTGCACGCGCTCGCCGACACGCGGGCGCTGCCGTTCCTGGAGGAGCTGTCGGCGGCGGTGGACGAACTCGCCGCCGAGCAGGGCCGTGAGCTGTTCCTGATCGCCGAGTCCGACCAGGCCGACCCGCGCACGACGAGGCCGCGCGAGGAGGGGGGCCTCGGGCTGCACGCCCAGTGGAACGACGACTTCCACCACGCCCTGCACACCACGCTCACCGGCGAGTCCCAGGGCTACTACGCCGACTTCGCACGCGCCCCGCTCGCCGCGCTCGCCAAGACGCTCCAGCACGTCTTCTTCCACGACGGCACCTACTCCACCTTCCGGGGCCGCACGCACGGCCGGCCGGTCGACCGGGAGACGACGCCCGCGCACCGGTTCCTCGGCTACGCCCAGACCCACGACCAGATCGGCAACCGCGCCACCGGCGACCGGCTTTCGGCGTCCTGCTCCCCCGGGCTGCTCGCGTGCGCGGCGGCTCTGGTGCTGACCTCGCCGTTCACGCCGATGCTCTTCATGGGCGAGGAGTGGGGCGCGGGCACGCCCTGGCAGTTCTTCACCGACCACACGGACCCGGAGCTGGCCGAGGCCGTACGCAACGGGCGGCGGCGGGAGTTCGCGGCGCACGGCTGGGCCGAGGAGGACGTGCCGGACCCTCAGGACCCGGCCACGCGGGAGCGGTCCTGTCTGGACTGGGCGGAGCGCGAGCGGGAGCCGCACGCGCGGCTGCTGGCCTGGCACCGGGAGCTGATCGCGCTGCGGGCCGCCCACCCCGATCTGACCGACCCGGACCTGGCGGCGATCCGCGTCTCCTACGACGCGTCGGCGCGCTGGCTGGCGTACCGGCGCGGGGACCTGCGCGTGGTCGTCAACTTCGCGAAGGAGCCCGCCCGGGTGCCGCTGGGTGCGCCCGCGCGGGTGCTGGCGGCCTGGGAGCCGGTCGAGGACCCGGACGGCGAGGGGACGGTGCTCCTGCCCCCGGAGTCCTGCGTGGTCCTCACGGACGCGACCGACCACTGAGCGCGTCCACCCGCGGTCACTCCACGATCGCGAGCTCGCGCGGGGTGGTGTTGAAGCGGCGGGCACCGTCCTCCGTGACCGTGACGATGTCCTCGATCCGCACGCCGAAGCGGCCCGGGAGGTAGATCCCGGGCTCGACGGAGAAGCACATGCCGGGGACGAGCGGCAGCTCCTCGCCCTCGATCATGTACGGCGGTTCGTGGGTGGTGACGCCGATGCCGTGGCCGGTGCGGTGGATGAAGTGCTCGCCGTACCCGGCCTCGGTGATCACGGCGCGGGCGGCCCGGTCCACCTCCTGGCACGCCACCCCGGGCCGGACCGCCTCGCACCCGGCCTGCTGCGCCTCCCGTACGAGGTCGTGGACGCGGCGCTCCTCGGGGGTGGGCTCGCCGACGTGGACGGTACGGGAGGTGTCGGAGCCGTACCCGTGCTTCAGGCCGCCGAAGTCGAGGACGACCATGTCGCCCTCCTCGATGGTGCGGTCGCCCGCCTCATGGTGCGGGTTGGCGCCGTTGGGGCCGGAGCCGACGACGGTGAAGTCCACCTGGGAGTGGCCGAAGTTCAGCAGCAGCGCCGCGAGGTCGGCGGCGACGTCGGTCTCCTTGCGCCCGGAGAAGCGCACCTTGAGGATCTCGCGGTACGCCGCGTCGGCGGCGGCCCCGGCCGCCTCCATGCGCTCCAGCTCCCGTGCGTCCTTGACGGCGCGCAGCATGGGGAGCGCCTCGGTGAGCGCGGCGTACGCGCTGTCGGGCAGGCGCCGCTGGAGCCCGAGGAGGTGCATGGCCCAGGCGTTGTCGCTGACGCCGAAGCGGCCCTTGGGGTCGAGGAGCGGCGCGGCGACGGCGTACGGGTCCACGGCGTCGGTCCAGTCCCGCAGCGTGAGCGCGGCGGCGCCCGCGGCCCGCGCGGCGTCGGGCGCCTCCAGCGCCGGTACGACGAGCACCGGCTCCTCGCCGGGCACGAGCACGAGGAGCGTGAGCCGCTCGGTGTCGGCGGGAACGCGGTACCCGGTGAGGTACACCAGGTCGGGGCCGGGCGCGACGAGCAGCCCCGCGAGCCCGGCCGCCGCCGCGGCGTCGGCGGCGCGGGCCATGCGGGCACGGTAGTCGTCGGCGGTGAACGGAGCGGGCGTGCTGTCCATGGGGTGCTTCCTCCCTGGTCCTCGGCCAGGCCATCCTCCGCGGCGGCTCGCCGACCGCGCAACCGAAACGCTCGCGGCCGACGACCGTGTGCGAGAGGTTCAGGACACCGGCACCACGAGGTCCGCGCGGTCGCGGCCGGCGGCGACCAGGCGGGCGTTGGCCTCGTCGGACTCGCGGACCCAGCGCTCGGCGTACGGCCGCGCCTTGCCGAAGCGGACGTGGCGTTCGACGAGCCGGCGGACGCGGCGGCGGTCGTCCAGCTCCAGGAACCAGACTTCGTCGAGGAGTCCCCGCACGGCGGCCCACTGCCCCTCGCCGTACAGCAGGTAGTTGCCCTCGGTGATGACGAGCGGGACGTCGGCGGGGACGGGGATGCTGCCGGCGACCGGTTCCTCCAGGGCGCGGTCGAAGGCGGGCGCGTAGACGGTGACGCCGGGTTCGGCGGCGCGCAGCCGCGTGAGGAGGGCGGCGTATCCGGCGGCGTCGAAGGTGTCGGGGGCGCCCTTGCGGTCGGCGCGACCGAGGCGCCGCAGCTCGGCCTGGGCGAGGTGGAAGCCGTCCATCGGGACGAGGACGGCCAGCCCGTCGAGGCGGTCGACCAGGCGGCCCGCGAGTGTGGACTTGCCCGCGCCGGGTGCGCCGGCGAGGCCCAGGACGCGGCGGGCCCCGGGGACGGCGAGGCGGCGGGCGCGGGCGGTGAGCTCGGCGAGTTGCTGCGCATCCATGGACGGCATTGTTCCCAGGTGCCCCACCTGGTGCCCGTCATACGTATAACCTGACTCCATGAGCCCCACCTCGTACATCGCCCTCGTCACTCTCGTCGTCCGTGACTACGACGAAGCCCTCGCCTTCTACACCGGCGCGCTCGGCTTCGAGCTCGTCGAGGACAGCCCCCGGCCGGACGACGGCCGCTGGGTGGTCGTCCGCCCGCGTGGCGCCGGCGCGGGCACGGGGCTGCTCCTCGCCCGGGCGGCGGGCGAGGAGCAGGAGGCGAGCGTGGGCGCCCAGACCGGCGGGCGCGTCGGGTTCTTCCTCCACACCGGGGACTTCGCCGCCGACCACGCCCGGATGCGCGCGGCGGGCGTGCGCTTCCTGGAGGAGCCGCGCCACGAGCCGTACGGCACGGTGGCGGTCTTCGAGGACCTGTACGGCAACCGCTGGGACCTGCTGCAGCCCGCGTGACCCCTGGTTGACGTGGGGGCGTACGGTGGCCGCGTGACCACGCAAGAGTCGCTGCGGCCCCAGTCCCTCATGCTGACGTTCCTGGGCGACCAGGTGCTCGGGCGAGACGTGTGCGTGTACTCGGGCAGTGTCATCGAGGTCTTCGCCCGCGCCGGAGTGGGCGAGCAGGCGACGCGCTCGACGCTGACCCGCATGGCCGCCCGGGGACTGCTGCGCCGTCAGCGGGAGGGCCGCCGGATGTACTTCGGCCTGACCGAACGCTCCGCGGCCGTGCTGCGCGACGGCGAGCAGCGGATCTGGCGGGCGGGTGCCGTGAACCGGCACTGGGACGGCACCTGGACCCTGCTCGGCTTCTCGCTGCCCGAGTCCTGGCAGCGCCAGCGCCACGACCTGCGCTCGCAGCTGACCTGGAGCGGCTTCGGACCGCTGTTCAGCGGCCTGTGGATCGCACCCGGCGAGGTGGACGCGTCGTCACTGGTGGCCGAGCTCGGTCTGTCCGGGCACGTGAAGGTCTTCCGCGCGCACGCCGACGCCGGCATGGACATCGGCGCGATGATCGGGGAGACCTGGGAGCTGGCCGAACTGGCGGCGCGCTACGAGGCGTTCGCA
The DNA here is from genome assembly GCF_040646655.1 of Streptomyces sp. NPDC045431. NCBI lineage: Bacteria > Bacillati > Actinomycetota > Actinomycetes > Kitasatosporales > Streptomycetaceae > Streptomyces > Streptomyces sp. NPDC045431. The sequence continues at coordinate 182,404 of NZ_JBEZAQ010000011.1, read as the reverse complement.
CTGCGCTGGCGGCCGTGGGAGACGCAGCCGCCGGAGGCGGACGACGCCCTCGCACTGCGCCTGCGGCTCCAGACGGAGTGGCTGGAGGTCATCCGCCGCGACCCGCGTCTGCCGGTCGAGCACCTGCCTGCCGCGTGGCCGGCCGAGCAGGCGGAGAAGACGTTCCGCACGGTGCACGAGCGGCTCACGCCACTCGCCGAGGATGCCTCCGCGCGCCTTCTCGACCTCGTACCCGTACGCGACGAGCACGCGTAGCAGCGCGCGAGCACGCGAGGAGACACGCGAGCACGCGGGGAAGCGCGCCAGCACGCGGGGAAGCACGACAGCCCCTCCGCACAGGGGCGCAGGCCGCCCTCGCCGCCGGGCTCCGCTCACCGGTGGGGCCCCGGCCACGCGTCTGCCTGTCCTCTGATGTTGTGCAAAAGATTGACGGCCGCACCGTCTTTGCCTAACTTCGGGGCTCCGTCACGGCACCGGCACCAAGGGAGCTCGTCGTGCAGCCACCCCGCTCATCCGCCCACGCCCCTTCCACCACCCCCCACCCCGCGTCCGATGCGGGGCAGTTGCGCCGTGTCGCGCTCTCCGGACTGCTCGGCACGGCAGTCGAGTTCTACGACTTCCTCGTGTACGGCACCGTCGCCGCGCTCGTCTTCGGCGACCTGTTCTTCCCCGATGCCGACCCCGCGGTCGGCACCATCGCGGCCTTCGGCACCTTCGCCGCCGGCTATGTGGCCCGCCCGCTGGGCGGCATCGTCTTCGGCCACTTCGGCGACCGGCTCGGCCGCAAGTCGATGATGCTGCTGACCATGGCCCTGATGGGCTGCGGCAGCTTCCTCATCGGCGTGCTGCCGACCTACGACGCGATCGGTGTGTGGGCGCCCGTGCTGCTGGTGGCGCTGCGCGTCGTGCAGGGCATCGCGATCGGCGGCGAGTGGGGCGGCGCGACCCTGATGGTCGTGGAGCACGCCGAACACGCCCAGGGCTCGCGCCGCCGCGGGCTGTGGTCGAGCTTCACCCAGCTCGGCGCCCCGCTCGGCTCCGTGCTCTCGGCCGGGGTGGTCACCGTGGTCTCCGCTCTCCCCGACGACGACTTCCGCTCCTGGGGCTGGCGCGTGCCGTTCCTGCTGAGCATCGTGCTGCTGGCCGTCGGCCTGTTCGTACGTCTGAAGGTCGCGGAGAGCCCGCTGTTCGAGCAGATGAGGCGCGAGCCGCTCGACCGGCCGCCGGTCGTCGAGGTGCTGCGCCGTCCGCAGCCGGTGCTCCGCGCCACCTGCGTCGGCATCGGCGCGTTCACGGCCCAGTCGCTCCTGACCGGCTTCATGATCTCGTACGCGGTCGACCGCGGCTACAGCCGACCGCAGGTGCTCACGGCGGTGACCATCGCCTCCTGCGTGGCCCTGCTCGTGCTGCCCGCCGCCTCCGCACTCTCCGACAGGGTCGGCCGCCGCCCCGTCGTCCTCGCCGGCGCCGTCGCCTCGGCCGCGCTCGCCTTCCCGGTGCTCGCCCTGGTGGACTCCGGCGCGCCGGGCCTGCTGATCCTCGCCCTCATCCTCGGTCACGGCGTCGCCCAGTCCACGATGTACGGCCCGCTCGGCGCCCTGCTCACCGAGATGTTCGGCACCCGCGTCCGCTACACCGGCGCCTCCCTCGGCTACCAGGCGGCGACGCTGGTGGGCGCCGGATTCTCGCCGCTGATCGCCGGCAGCCTCGTCGCGTCGTACGGCGGCAGCGGCACACCGGTCTCGCTGCTGCTGTGCGGCGGCGCGGCGATCACCGCACTCGCCGTGTGGCGCCTGCGCGAGACGCACGCGGATGCCCTGGACTCCCCCGCGCACCGAGCCGACGCCACCCCGATCGCGGAAGGAACACCCCGTTGAGAACCGGACCCCGTACCCGCAGCCGCAGCCGCGCCCGATCCCGGACCCGTGCCCGTACCGCCGTGCTCACCCTGGCCCTGTGCGTGGCGACCGCGCTGCCCTCGCCGCTCACACGGGCCACCGAGGCCAGGCAGGCCGCCACGGATGCCCACGTCGAGGGCAAGCTGCCCTCCGGCGCCGCGTACCTGATGGACGTGCCCGCCGCCTGGAACGGCACCGTCCTCCTCTACAGCCACGGCTACCGCGCCGCCGGGTGGCCCAACCCCGCCGAGAACGCTCCGAGTCCGGAGACCCGGGCCAGGCTGCTCGCCCGGGGATACGCGCTCATCGGCTCCTCGTACGCGACGAACGGCTGGGCGGTGACGGACGCGGTGCCCGACCAACTCGCCACCCTGGACCTGTTCACGGAGAAGTTCGGCACGGCGCGGCGGACGCTCGCCTGGGGCACCTCGTACGGCGGGCTGGTCACCACGAGGCTCGCCGAGCGGCACGCCGACCGCTTCGACGGCTCCCTGTCCATGTGCGGGCTCCTACAGGGCGGAGTCGCCAACTGGAACAGCACACTGGATCCGGTGTTCGCGCTGAAGACGCTGCTCGCTCCGCGGACGGACATCCGGCTCACCGGGTTCGCCGACCAGGCGGCCGCGCGGAGCGCCGCCGACGCGCTCACCTCGAAGGTCACCGCCGCCCAGCAGACCCCCGAGGGCCGTGCCCGCATCGCGCTCGCCGCCGCCCTGCACCGCATCCCCGGCCACAACGACGTCGCGCAGGCCGAACCGGCACCGACCGACTGGGACGCACGGCAGGCCAACCAGTACGCGGCCGTCAGGGGGCTCCTCCAGTTCCCCGCCTTCAGCTGGCGGCAGGAGGCCGAGCACCGGGCGGGCGGCAACCCCTCCTGGAACACGGGCGTCGACTACACGGCGATGCTCCACCGCTCACCGGGGTACGCCGAGGTGTCGGCGCTCTACCGGAAGGCGGGCCTGTCCTTGGGAGCCGACCTCACGGCCCTGGCCCGCGCTCCCCGGATCTCCGCCGACCCCACGGCCGTACGGTGGATGCGGCACACCAGTGTCCTCACGGGCCGGCTGAGCGACCCGCAGCTCACCGTCCACACCACCGGCGACGCGCTGATCCCGGTGCAGTCCGAGAGCGCCTACCGGCGGGCCGCCACCGCCGCCGGTGCGGGCGCCCTGCTCAGCCAGGCCTACGTCGACCGCCCCGGGCACTGCACCTTCACGCCGGGCGAGGTACTCGGCGCCCTGCGCACCCTGGAGCACCGCCTGGACACCGGCCGCTGGGACACCGCACCCGGCATGCTCAACGCCCGTGCGCGGCAGGAGGACCCCACGACCGAGCCTCGCTACGCCCGGTACCGTCCGGGCCCCTACCCGCGGCCGTACGACCTCGCCCACCGCGGGGACACCTCGGCCCCCGTCGCGGGCTTCCTCAGTCCCCGTCCGGGACCAACCGCAGTCGCCGCCGCAGATGGGTCACACGCACCGACGCGGGCGTCAGCCTCGGCTGCGGTGCCGCCGCCGTGCGGCGGTCTCCCGTGCCAGCAAGCCGAGGCTGCCCAGCGCCGAAGGACCTGACGAGCGTTCGATGAGTCCGGCGCCGACCGACCGCACGGCTTCGAGACGGAGCCGCTGCACGCCGATCAACGCCCGGACGAACGGCCTGCCGGCCGGCCGCACCCCGTGCTCCAGGGGCATCGCCGCGTGCAACGCGGCCGCGGCGACGTCGGCCTGGGTCCGGACCAGACAGGTGACGGCCGGGCTCCGCGGTCTGCCCGGCAGCAGGTCCGCCCGGCTGACGCCGCAACCGTCGAGAGCCTCCATGGGGATACCGAGGCGCCCCGCGCGGAGGTCCTCCGCCAGGTCCTCCAGGAAGTCGAGACGCTGCATCGCCGAGATCAGCCGCTCGCAGCAGTGGGTGAAGTCCTCCGAGGCGGGAGACCCGGACGGAGCCAGAAAGCCGGCCAGGAGCATGAAGGCGGGCAGGGAGTAGCCGGTGACGTACCGGTCGAACTCCGCCTCCGTCGCGAACTCCTCCCAGGCGACCTCCCACGCGGCCCCGTCGAGGAAGTCCCCGACCCGGGCCCGCATGTCCGGGTGCCGTTCGACGGTGTGCGCCAGTACGCGCAGCACCGGGAGGTCGGAGTCCCCGGTGGTGCAGGCCTTCTCCACGAGCCCGGTCCACTCCACCAGGGCGGCCGAGCGCTCGGCCGCCTCTCCCCGGTCGACGCGGTCGTCCGTCTCGTGCATGAAGGCGACGGCCGCGACGACGTCGGGCTGGAGGGCCGGCGGCAGCAGAAGCCGTACGGCCAGGTACTCCGCCCGCGCGAACCGGGCCACCACCCGCCGCTGAAGCGCGTAGTCGCGCCGCAGGGACGGCTCCGCTATGCCGGCCTGCCGTAGAACCCGCCCCCACATACGTCGCCCCCGCGCTCAGTCCCCGTCGGGGACGAGGCGCAGCGAGACCGAGTTGATGCAGTACCGCTGGTCCGTCGGCGTCGGGTAGCCCTCGCCCTCGAAGACGTGCCCGAGGTGCGAGCCGCAGCGGGCGCAGCGGACCTCGGTGCGGACCATGCCGTACGAGCGGTCCTCGATCAGCTCGACGGCGTCGCTCTTCTTCGGGTCGTAGAAGGAGGGCCAGCCGCAGTGCGACGCGAACTTCGTCTCGGAGGTGAAGAGTTCCGCGCCGCACGCGCGGCAGGAGTAGACGCCCTTGGTCTTGGTGTCGGTGTACTCACCGGTGAAGGGGCGCTCCGTGCCGGCCTCGCGCAGGACGTGGTACTCCTCCGGGGACAGCTCCGCACGCCACTGCTCGTCCGGCTTCTCGACCTCGTACGCCATCGGGCCCTCCTCAGTTCGCCAGGCGGGCGATGCGGTCCAGGATCCTCGGCCCGAGGTCCGTGACGTCGCCCGCGCCCATCGTCAGAACGAGGTCGCCGGGCCCGGCCATTCCCGCGACGACGTCCGGCACGGTGGTCTTGTCGGACACCGGCGTGACGTCGGCGCCCGCCGCGCGGGCCGCGTCGATGATCAGGGCGCTGGTCACGCCCGGGATCGGGTCCTCGCGGGCCGGGTAGATGTCGAGGACCACGGAGGCGTCGGCGAGCGCCAGCGCCTGGCCCATCTCGGTGCCCAGCTCCTGGGTGCGGGAGAACAGGTGCGGCTGGAAGACGACCAGCAGGCGGCGCTCGGACCCGGCGGCGGCGCGCATCGCCTCCAGGTCGGCGGTCATCTCGGTGGGGTGGTGCGCGTACGAGTCGATGACCTGGACGCCCGCGGCCTCGCCCTTGAGCTGGAGGCGCCGGCCGACGCCGGTGTACGCGGTGAGGGCCTGGGCGAGGGCGGCCGGGTCGATGCCGAGGCGGGCACCGGCGGCGAGGGCGGCGGCGGCGTTGTGGGCGTAGTGGCGGCCGGGCACCGAGACGGTGAAGACGATCTCGTCGTGGCGGTCCGGGAGGACCACGCTGACCTCGCTGGTCATGCCCTTGGGCGTGATCCTGCGGATCCAGACGTCGGAGTGCTCCGCCTCGCCCACGGTCACCACGTGCAGGTCCGGCCGGCCCGAGACCCGGCCCGCCAGCTCGCGGGCGCCCGCGTGCTCGCCGACGACCAGGGTCCCGCCCGGGTGGATCTTGGCGACGAAGGCCTCGAAGGACTCGTAGATCTCGTCCATGGAGGCGTAGTTCGCGTGGTGGTCCAGCTCGACGTTGAGGACGATGGCGACCTCGGGGTCGTACTTCTGGAAGCTGCGGTCGCTCTCGTCGGCCTCCGCGACGAAGATCCCGCCGTCGCCGTGGAGCGCGTTGGTGCCCGGCCCGTCGAGGTCGCCGCCGATGGCGTACGAGGGGTCGAGGCCGAGCTCGGTGAGGGCGACGGCGAGCATCGACGTGGTCGTGGTCTTGCCGTGCGTGCCGGCCACGGCGATGGAGCGCAGGCCGGTCATGAGGGCGGCGAGCGCGTCGGAGCGGTGGACGACGGGGATGGCGAGCTCGGTGGCGCGGGCCAGCTCCGGGTTGTCGGCGCGGATGGCGCTGGAGACGACGACGCAGCTGGTGTCGGCGGCGAGGTGCTCGGCGGCGTGCCCGATGTGGACGGTGGCGCCCAGGGCGCGCAGGGCGGCGGCGGTCTCGGAGTCGCGCGCGTCGCTGCCGGCGACCTTCGCCCCGCGCTGGGCGAGGATCTTGGCGATGCCCGACATTCCGGCGCCGCCGATGCCGATGAAGTGCGGCCGTTCCATGGCTGCGGGAATCGCGGCAGCGGCGGCAGGGATGGCGGGTGCCATGCGTGTGTCTCCCCGGGTGTGGCGGTACGTGAGCGGCCCCAGCCTATTCGGTCGGCGCCTCGTCGTTGTGCGCGAACAGCTTCAGCACCGGTACGCCGACCTTGTGGCGGGCGCGGGAAGCCCAGTCGCGGTGGAAGAACTCCTCGACGTAGTGGGGTGCGGTCAGCACGATGACCTCGTCCGCCTGCGCCTCCTCCACGACGGCTTTCAGCTTGTCGAGGGGGTGGTCCTCGACGACCTGGCCCACGGCTTCGCAGCCCGCGTCGCGCAGCGCCTGGAGCGAGTGCTCCAGGGCCTGCTGGGCGGGCAGCTCGGCGGCTCTTCCCTCGGGCTGCTTGCCCTCGCGGACCGCTTCCCTCAGGTCGCCCATGGCGACGTCGTCGATGGCCCGGAGCAGGACGACGGACTGGTCGCCGCGGGGCTGCATCAGCACGATGAAGGAAGCGCCCTCGTCTCCGTGCAGATCCGTGACGAAATCCACGTCCACCCGGGACAGCGGCTTTTCGATCATGAGAACGCTTGTGAACACCTCGGATGCCCTTCTGCGGAAACCATCCTTCCCCGTGGCCGCACGGGGACTGCGAGATTAGTGTGCCCACCCGGAGCGAACCGGAACGACCTATTCCGCTTATTGTCACCAGCGGGAGGGTCCCCGGGGCACGCCCTCAGGGGCGCCGGTACCGGGTGAAGAGAAAACCTTCCTCCTCCAGGATCGAGTCGAGCGCGAATCGTTCCGGCACCGCCAGCGACGGCCCGCCGGCGATGCGCTGCGCGTTCCCCGCGGTGAGGGTGGGCGAAACCGTCAGGCACAGTTCGTCCAGCACCCCGGCCGCCACCAGCTGCCCCAGCAGCCGCGGGCCGCCCTCCGTGAGCTGGCGGGTCAGGCCGCGCTCGGCGAGCACCCGTACCGCCCGCGCCGGCTCGACGCCCGGCCCGTCGCCCGCGACGAGCACCTCGGCGCCCGCCCGCTCGGCCTCCCGCACCCGCTCCGGGGGCGCCGCGGCCCCGGTGAGCAGCAGCGTCGGCACGAGGGGCTGCGTGAACAGCGGAGCCGAGAAGTCCAGGGCCAGCGAGGCGCTGACCACCGCGATCGCGGGCGCGGGCCCCTGTCCGGCCGCCGCCCGGCGCGCCGCGAAGGCCTCACGCGCGCGTGCCGGGCGGTAGCCCTCCGCCCGTACGGTCTCGGCGCCGACGATCACCACGTCGGCGAGCGCCCGCAGGGTACCGAAGATCCGCATGTCGGCGGCGGACGAGATGGGCTCGGAGCGGCCGTCGTGCTGGGCGGCCCCGTCCAGGGAGGACACCATGTTGGCGCGCAGCCACGACAGGCCTCCCGGCGAGGCACCGGGCCGGGGGTCCGGCTGGCGGTCGGGGTACGCGTAGGCCTCCGCCAGCTCGTCGAGGGACCACTCGCGGTGCTCGGCCGCCGCGGGTGTCGGGTCGGTCACAGGGAACAGGCGTCGCATGCCGTGCAGTCTGACACGGCGCTTAGAGTGGGAAACGTGTCCACCAGTGCCCCCCGTGCCATGACCACCGAAGCGGCCCCGGCCCCGCTGTCCCTGTGTGCCCGCGAGCCGCACGTCCCCGCCGAGCGGCTGGTCGCCGAGATGGTGCCGCCGCCGCGGTTCGACGCGGTGCGCTTCGACACGTACATCCCCGACCCGAACCAGCCCAGCCAGACCCAGGCGGTCGAGGTGCTGAGCTCGTTCGCCGCCGGGCTGGGGGGCGCGCACGCGAGCGGCGCCGGCAAGCGCCGCTGGTTCCAGCGGAAGCCCGCCGCGCCCGCCGCGCCGCGCGGGGTGTACCTGGACGGCGGGTACGGCGTCGGCAAGACGCACCTGCTGGCCTCGCTGTGGCACGCCACGCCGGCGGAGCCGTCGCTCAAGGCCTTCGGCACCTTCGTGGAGCTGACGAACCTGGTGGGGGCGCTCGGCTTCCAGCAGACCGTCGCCACGCTCAGCGGGCACCGGCTGCTGTGCATCGACGAGTTCGAGCTGGACGACCCGGGCGACACCGTGCTCGTGTCGACGCTCCTCGGCAAGCTGGTCGAGGCGGGCGTGGCGCTGGCCGCCACGTCCAACACGCTGCCGGGCAAGCTCGGCGAGGGCCGGTTCGCCGCCGCGGACTTCCTCCGCGAGATCCAGGGCCTCTCCGCCCACTTCCGGCCGCTGCGCATCGACGGCGAGGACTACCGCCACCGCGGGCTGCCCGAGGCCCCGCCGCCGTACGCCGACGAGCAGGTGGCGAAGGCGGCGCACGCCACGCCCGGCGCTTCGCTCGACTCCTTCCCGCGCCTGCTGGAGCACCTGGCCCGGGTCCATCCGAGCCGGTACGGGGCGCTGACCGACGGCGTCGCGGCGGTCTGCCTCACCGGCGTGGAGCCGGTGCCGGACCAGTCGACGGCGCTGCGGCTGGTCGTCCTGGCCGACCGGCTGTACGACCGGGAGGTGCCGGTCCTCGCCTCCGGGCTGCCGTTCGATCAGCTGTTCAGTGACGAGATGCTGAACGGCGGGTACCGCAAGAAGTACTTCCGGGCGATCTCGCGGCTCACCGCGTTGGCGCGCGACGCGAAGCGGCTGGTGGAGCAGTAGGTTTGGGGCCAGTCGGGACCGTCCTTCCGAAGGGAACCCACATGGCCACCACGCGTCACGCGCACACCGTCTGGGAAGGCAACCTCACCGAGGGCACGGGCACCGTGTCCCTCGACTCGTCCGGCATCGGCAGCTACCCGGTCTCCTGGCCGGCCCGCGCCGAGGAGCCGAACGGCAAGACGAGCCCGGAGGAGCTCATCGCCGCCGCGCACTCCAGCTGCTTCTCGATGTTCCTCACCGGCTCCCTCACCAAGGCGGGCAACCCTCCCACCCGCCTGAACACCCAGGCCGACGTGACCTTCCAGCCCGGCAAGGGCATCACCGGCATCCACCTCACCGTGGAGGGCGAGGTGCCGGGGCTGGACGAGGCCGGCTTCGTCAAGGCCGCCGAGGAAGCGAAGGCGGGCTGCCCGGTCAGCCAGGCCCTCACGGGCACGGAGATCACCCTCACGGCGAAGCTCGCCTGACGCTCCGCCCGAGGCTCCACCTGTCTCTCCGCCCTGTCGGGCGCCTGACGGCCGCCCGACGGTCGCCTGACGCTTCCGTCCGGCTCCTCTCGTACGGATGAGGCGACGTGGCCCGCACGGCCCCCGCGGTTCACACCGTCCGTAGTGTTCACGTGTCACCAAACCGCGTGATACACACGTGCGGGTCACGTCACACCTCCTGTCGCCATCAGCAGGGAGTTGGTGCCTCATGTCCGCAACACGCCGTCAGATCCTCGCCCGTACGGGGGCGTCCGTCGCCTCCATCGCCTTCACCGGGGCCGTCTCCGAGCTCTTCGCGGGTACGGCCGCCGCCCGCGGCCACGCCGGTTACGGCCCGCTCGTACCCGATCCCGCCGGCCTGCTCGACCTGCCGAAGGGCTTCCGCTACAAGGTCCTCTCCCGCGAGGGCGGGCCGCTCGGCTCCGAGGGCCGGGTGCCGAGCAACCCCGACGGCATGGGCGCCTTCCGCGGCCCGCGCGGCCGGGTCCTGCTCGTGCGCAACCACGAGAACAGCCACAGCGGCAGGGCTCCGGTGCCGACGATAGGGGGACTGACCTACGACCCCGGGGCACGGGGCGGCTGCACGGTCATAGAGCTCGACGCACGCAACAACGTCCTCGGCGAGCGCGTCGGCGTCGCCGGCACGGCCGTCAACTGCGCGGGCGGGCCGACCCCTTGGAACACCTGGCTCACCTGCGAGGAGAACGAGTCCAAGGCGGGCACCAACGGCTACACCAAGGACCACGGCTTCATCTTCGAGGTCGACCCCGTCGACCCGCGGCGCACCGGGGCCGTCCCGCTGACCGCGATGGGCCGCTTCCAGCACGAGGCGATCGCCGTCGACCCGTACAGCGGGATCGTGTACGAGACGGAGGACGCCTTCCAGCAGCCGTTCGGCCTCTTCTACCGCTTCCTGCCGGACAAGCCGCTCGGCGGCACCGGCTCGCTGCGCGCGGGCGGCGAGCTGGAGGCGATGCGGGTGCCGGGCGTGCCGGACCTGTCCGCGATCCAGGAGACCGGGGCGGTGTTCGAGGGCATCGAGTGGGTGCCCGTACCGGACCCGCAGGCGCGCGAGACCCCCATCCGCATCCAGGACTTCGGGCGCAAGGGCATCACGCACGCCCAGAAGCTGGAGGGCTGCTACTGGGGCGGCCGGTCCGTCTACTTCGTCTCCAGCTTCGCGCGCGCCTCGCAGGGCTCGGCGGCCGACCACTACGGCCAGGTGTGGAGGTACGAGCCGCACCGGCGCCGGCTCACGCTGGTCGTCGTCTTCGGGCCGAGCACCGACCTCCAGCTGCCGGGCGAGTCGCCCGACAACATCTGCCTGGCGCCGAGCGGCGGGCTGATGGTGTGCGAGGACGGCGACGGCGGGCAGCACGTGTACGGGCTGACCAAGCACGGCGAGGTGTACCCGATGGCGCGCAACGCGCAGAACATCGGTACGCCCGAGGCGCCGGAGTGGGGCGAGTTCGCGGGCGTCACCTTCTCGCCGGACGGCGGGACGATGTACGTGAACTGCTACTCCCCGGGGACGACGTTCGCCGTCACCGGTCCGTGGCGGTGACACGGGCGCAGCGCTCCGCCCGAACCCTCCACTAATCATATAGTTTCACTATGTGATCGAACCTGTACGGTGTGCTGCCCGGAAGCTGTCGTCGGTGACCGCTCTCGCCGCTCTCGCCGCCGCTCTGACCGGCTGCGGCGGAAGCGGCTCCGGCGTCGCACACGCCCCGCCGCCTGCCGGGTCGCCGAGCGCCTCCCCGTCCCCCTCCCCCGCACGCGTCACCCCGCGTACGCCGCCGACGATGGCGCCCGGTCCCGGCGGCCTCACGCCCGTGTTCACCCGGGGACCCGCCCGGACCGAGAAGACGGTCGCCCTGACCTTCGACGCCGACATGACGGCCGGCCAGGGGCCCCGGGCGGCGCGCGGCGAGCGGTTCGACAACCCGCAGCTGATCGCCACGCTCAGGCGCCTGGAGGTCGACGCGACGATCTTCATGACGGGCCGCTGGGCCGAGCAGTACCCCGACCAGGCGAAGGCCATCGGCGCTGACCCGCGCTTCGAGGTCGCCAACCACTCCTACAGCCACTACGCCTTCAAGGCGCCCTGCTACGGGCTCCCCGCCCTGGAGGCCGGCGACGGGCGGGCCATGGCCGCCGACGTACGCCGCGCCTTCGACGCCTTCCGGGCGGCGGGCGTGCGCAACGTCGTGCCGTACTTCCGCTTCCCCGGCGGCTGCTACGACGACGACGCGCTGCGCGCCCTGGCGCCCGCGCGGGTGACCGCCGTGCAGTGGGATGTGGTCGGCGGCGACGCCTTCGCGACCGACCCGGACGCGGTGGCCGAACAGGTCCTCGCCGGTGTGCGACCGGGCTCCCTGGTGGTGCTGCACTGCACCCGCAGCGCGGCGCCCGTGACCGAACAGGCGGTCCGCACGATCGTGCCGGAGCTGCGCAGGCGCGGCTACCGGTTCGTGAAGGTGTCCGAGCTGATGGACAGGTGAAGCGGCGCCGCACGCAAAGGCGCCGCACGCAAAGGCGTCGTACGCAAAGGCGCCGCACGAAAAGGCGTTGCCCGGCCGGAGGCCCGGCTGCCAGGCTTCCGGCCATGTCCGACAACACCCACGGCGGCGTGGCCGCCCTCTTCTCGCGCGGCAGGCTGACCGCCATCCCGCGCAAGGCGGCCCGCCGCGAGCAGCTGCTCAACCACCTGACGGAAACGCTGTTCGAGCGGGACCGGGGCTACACCGAGCGCGAGGTCAACGACGCGCTGCTGACCGTCCACGAGGACTGCTCCGCCCTGCGCCGGTACCTGGTGGTGGCGGGGCTGCTGACCCGTACCAGGGACGGCGGCAGCTACCGCCGCGCCGCGTAGGACGCGGGACGCCGCCGGAGACTAGCCCGAGCAGGCGGTGCGCTCGGCCTCGCGCCACTCGCAGACCGGGCACAGCGTGATGCCCTTGGTCGACTCCGGGTACTCGGTCGGCTCCTGACACAGGACGCAGGCGGCGTACGGCCCGTCGCCGACGGAGTGGGAGCCGGCGGTGACAGCGGTGACAGGCGTGGGCCGGGTCCCACAGGATGTGGTGTCCGTGGTGTCGCTACGCCGTTCCATACCTCCCACCTTAGCCCTCGCCCATCGGGTCACCGGGAGACGTCGTAGGTCAGGTGCGTCGCGGTCGACGTCGGGATCACGCTCCGCTGCACCAGCGTGCGCGGCGCTCCGCCGGTGAACAGTGGTGTCCCGGCACCCAGCACGACGGGGGCGAGGTGCAGCGTCAGTGCGTCGACCACGTCGAAGAGCCGGCGGCCGAGGATGACGGCGCCCGAGCGGGCGGTCGCCTCGCGCAGGACCCGGCGGTCGTCGGGGTCGTCGGAGAACGCCCATGTGTGCAGGGCCTCGCCGCCGGTGCCCAGGCCGTTGTCCGGGCTGGGGCCGGGGCCGGTGACGAAGCCGTCGAGGGAGACCGAGATGTCGGCGATGATGCGTCATACCAGGGCAGACCCGATCCGCCGCCCGAACTCGTCACTCACGCACGAGTCGGGATGACCCGTTCCCCGACGAACCGCCTCCGGACCGGCTGGCACACTGTCCGGGTGACCAGCAGTGAAGCCCCCGAGTTCGCCCTCCCCCTCGTCGTCCGCATCGAGCGGGACGGTCCGCCCGCGCGTACCGACGCCCTCGAGACCGCGGCACGCGCGGTGGTCGTGATGCTCTCCGACGACCGGTCCCTGGGCGACGGCGCATGGGCCCGGGCCGTCCGGGACTGGGAGGACGCGCGGATCCGCAAGGTGGTGCGCCGGGCGCGCGGCGCGGAGTGGCGCAAGGCGTCGCAGCTGCCGGGCATCACCGTCACCCGTGGCACCGCCGAGGTGCGGGTCTTCCCGCCCGTACCGGTGGACGGCTGGCCCAAGGAGCTGGCCAAGCTGCAGGTCTCCGGCACCGAGCTGGACGACACCGGAGCACTGCCGGACGTCGGGCCGGGGCAGGTGGTGCTGTGGCTCAACCCCGGGCTGCGCATGTCGACCGGCAAGGAGATGGCCCAGGTGGGGCACGGCGCGCAGCTGCTGTGGTGGGCCCTGGACGACGCCCGGCGCAAGGCGTGGCGCGAGGCCGGTTTCCCGCTCGCGGTGCGCACCGCGGACCCCGGCCGGTGGGCGGAGCTGACCGAGAGCGGGCGGCCCGTGGTGCGGGACGCCGGGTTCACGGAGGTCGCCCCCGGCTCGTGCACGGTCGTCGCCGACTTTCCCGTACGGGTCAACTGAACGCCGCACCACCGGTATACGTACCTCCCAGTAATGCCATTCGGTTCGGGAGGCTCCACCTTGTTGTTGCGACGCATCAACGGCACGGCACTCATCATCGCGGCCCTGGTCGCCACGGTCGGCGCGCTGGCGTTCCCGGTCTGGTCGTACGCCGACCGCTCCGGCACCGGCGAGGCCAATCTCAACGCGTCGACCGTGGCCACCCAGTGGGGCCCGCTGTCGGCGACCGACCGGGACTTCCTGGTGAAGGTGCGGCTGGCCGGCCTGTGGGAGCTGCCGGCCGGCCAGCAGGCGATCGAGCGGGCGCCCAGCCAGGCCATCAAGGAGGCCGGCGACCACCTCGTCGTCGGCCACACCGATCTGGACCAGCGTGCGCGGGACGTCGCGGCGAAGCTGGGCGTGGAGCTGCCGAACCAGCCGTCGGAGCAGCAGCAGGGATGGCTGCGGGAGCTGTCGGCGGCGAGCGGCGAGGAGTACGAGCGGAAGTTCGCCAACCTGCTGCGCAACGCGCACGGCAAGGTCTTCGCGCTCGTCGCCCAGGTGCGGCACACCACCCGCAACACGCTGATACGGCAGCTCGCGAGCGACGCCAACCAGACGGTGCTGGACCACATCACGATGCTGGAAGCCACCGGCAAGGTCGACTTCGACGCGATCGCCAACGAGGCGGCGGGGCTGGCGACCGCGAGCCCGTCCGGTCCCCCGGCGCCCAACGGCAACCTGCCGCCGGCGCCGTCGCCGGCCGTGCCCTCGGGCGACCAGCAGTTCACCTCCCGGCCGTCGACGCAGCCCGGGCCGCCGACCGCGATCAACACCAACCGCCCGTGAGGCCCCTCCGGCGGGCGGAAGCTCAAATCAACCTCTGAACCTTCCCCGGGGTGGGTTGATCACTCCCCGCCGGGGCCATCACCCCTCCACGAACGTGCAGGAGGGGGACAGGGACATGACGGAACTGAGGCTGGGTACCGGCATCGGCTGGCGTCCGGAGATCGCGGACGCGGTGGCGGGACTGCCCGGGGTGGACTGGGTGGAGGTGGTCGCCGAGAACGTCTGCGCCGACCACCTCCCCGATCCGCTGCTGCGTCTGCGCGAGCGCGGGGTCACGGTCGTCCCGCACGGCGTGTCCCTCGGCCTGGGCGGCGCGGACCGCCCGGACGCCGGGCGGCTGGCGGCCCTCGCCGCCACCGCGGAGGCGCTGGGCGCGCCGCTGGTCACCGAGCACATCGCCTTCGTACGGGCCGGGGGACCCGCCGGGCCGCTGGAGGCGGGGCACCTGCTGCCGGTGCCCCGCACCTGGGACGCGCTGGACGTGCTCTGCGAGAACGTCCGCATCGCGCAGGACGCGCTGCCGGTGCCGCTGGCGCTGGAGAACATCGCGGCGCTGGTCTCCTGGCCGGGCGAGGAGCTGACGGAGGGCCGGTTCCTCGCGGAGCTGGTCGCCCGCACGGGGGTGCGGCTCCTGATCGACGTGGCCAACCTCCACACGAACCACGTCAACCGCGGCGAGGACCCCGGGAAGGCGCT
The DNA here is from genome assembly GCF_040646655.1 of Streptomyces sp. NPDC045431. NCBI lineage: Bacteria > Bacillati > Actinomycetota > Actinomycetes > Kitasatosporales > Streptomycetaceae > Streptomyces > Streptomyces sp. NPDC045431. The sequence continues at coordinate 167,359 of NZ_JBEZAQ010000011.1, read as the reverse complement.
GGACGAGCTCCCTGTCGAGGCGATCGCGTACGTCCACGTCGCGGGCGGCGTCGAACGGGACGGCGTCTGGCACGACACCCACGCCCACCCCGTCCCCCGCCCGGTCCTCGACATCCTCGCGGACCTGTCCTCCCGCGTCTCCCCGCCGGGCGTCCTGCTGGAGCGCGACGACGACTTCCCGCCGGCGGCGGAGCTGGCCGCGGAGCTGACGGCGATACGGGAGACGGTGCGCCTCGGGGCTGACACGGTACGGCGGGCTGCGGCGATACCGGTGGCGATACCGGTGGGTGCGGCGATATCGGCGGCGACACCGGTGGGTGCGGGCGTGGGCGCGGGCGTCGGGAGGGGCCCGCGCATCCCCGCCCCCGCCACGCCCCGCCCCCGCGAGGACGGCGCGCCCGGCGCGGCCCGCGAGCGGCTGTGGGTCGCGCAGACCGCCCTGCTGTCGGCGCTCGTCGCCGGGACGCCCGTGCCCGAGGGGTTCGACCGGGCGCGGGTGCGGGTGCAGAGCCGGGCGCTGGCGGCCAAGCGGGCCCGGGTGGTGGCCAAGCTCGCGCCCGAGGTGCCGGAGATCCTCGGCGACGGCTACCGCGCCTCGTTCGTGGAGTACGCCCTGGCCCGGCCCATGCGCGGCGGCTACCGGCGCGACGCGCTGGACTTCGTCGAGCACCTGCTCGCGGCCGACGAACCGGCCGACCCGGTCGCGCGGCGGCGGCTCACCCGGTGGTGGAAGGAGCGCGCCGGGGCGCGGCCACCGGGGCGCGTGACCCGTCTCGTCCGGTCCGTGCTGGCCCGGCGGTGAACGCCGTGGACGTCTTCGCCTACGTGATCGTCGCGACCGTCCTGGCCTCCTCCCTGGTGCTGCTGTCCGGCACTCTCGCCTCCCGGCCGCGCGGCTCCACGGGAGAGGTCCGCGACTGGGTGGAGGCCGCCTTCCTGGGCGGCGGGCCCGCGCGTGTCGTGGACAGCGCCATCGCGGCGCTCCACGCGGACGGGCGCCTGGTCGTCGCCGGGCCCGGCGTCGTCTCCGTACCGCGCCCGGTCCCCCGCGACGCGATCGAGCGCGCCGTGATCGACGCGTACCACGGGGCGCCGAGCGGCGCGCTGTACCTGGTGCGGGCGGCCGCCATGCGGCACCCGGCGGTGCAGGAGGTGGGGGACGACCTGGCCGCGCGGGGCCTGATCGTGCCGCCCGGTACCCGGCGGGTGTGGCGCAGTTGGAGCGTCGCCCAGGGGATGGTCTGTCTGCTGCTGCTCCTCGCGGGCATTCCCGTGACCCTGGTGCAGCTGATGTGGCGCCTGGTGGACGAAGACCCGCCGTTGCCGCTCATCGTCACGGTGGGCCCGGCCCTCGCCGTCGGCGGTGTCGTCGCCCTCTGGTGCGGGCGCCTCGCCGCCGCGCGGGGCACGCGTGAAGGCCGCGCGGCCCTCACCGCGTACGGCAGGGCGCACGCCCACCTCGGCGATCGGGCGCATCTGGTGGCGCTGCGCGGAGCGCGGGCGATCCCGGATCCGGGCTTCCGGGGGCAGTTGGCCGCTGCGGGCCGGATGTACGGGAGCGGTGGCTCGGGCGGCGGCTCGTCCTCGGCCGCACTGCTCGCCGACGGTACGCCGGGCGGAGCCTGGTGCGGAGGCTCCGACCCCGGGCGTTCGAGCTGTGGCTCCGGTTCCGGCTGTGGCTCCTCCACCGGATCGAGCTGCGGAAGCAGCGGCGGGTCGAGTTGCGGGAGCAGCGGCGGCTCCAGCTGCGGCGGCGGTTCGAGTTCCTAGGGGTGAAAAGGACGCCGGTGCGGCGCGCGTGACGCGCGCCGCACCCGGAGCCTGACCCGGTGTCGCTGGAGCGTCGGGCGCAGTCGCCCGCCGTCTGATCTTCCGGGTCTGTGGGGCGGCGCGGCTTACGCGAGCCCCGCCACCAGGTCCGCCACCGACTTGCGGCGGCCGGTGTAGAACGGGACCTCCTCGCGGACGTGCATCCGCGCCTCGGAGCCGCGCAGGTGGCGCATCAGGTCGACGATGCGGTACAGCTCGTCGGCCTCGAAGGCCAGGAGCCACTCGTAGTCGCCGAGCGAGAAGGAGGCGACGGTGTTGGCGCGCACGTCGGGGAAGCCGCGCGCCATCTTGCCGTGGTCGGCGAGCATGCGCCGCCGCTCCTCGTCGGGCAGCAGGTACCAGTCGTACGAGCGGACGAAGGGGTACACCGAGACGTAGGCGCGCGGCGTCTCGTCGGCGAGGAACGCCGGGATGTGCGAGCGGTTGAACTCGGCGGGGCGGTGCAGCGCCATGTTGGACCAGACCGGCTCCAGGGCGCGGCCCAGCTTGGTCCGGCGGAAGAGGTTGTACGCCTCCTGGAGCGCGTCCGAGGTCTCGGCGTGCCACCAGATCATCAGGTCGGCGTCGGCGCGCAGGCCGGAGACGTCGTACGTGCCGCGCACGGTGACGTCCTTGGCGGCGAGCTGGTCGAACAGTTCCTGGACCTCGTCGGCGTAGCCGGCGCGGTCCTCGGGCAGCACATCGCGCAGCTTGAAGACGGACCACAGGGTGTAGCGGATGACCTCGTTGAGGTCCTTCGCCTTCTTACCGGCGTTCGGGATCTTTTCGGGCGCACTCATACGGCTATTCTCGCTCGTCACTCAGGGTGCCCTGCGCCAGGGTCGGCGTGGCGGGGGTGGCGGCCAGGATTTCGTCGGCCGCGCGGTGCGCGCTCGCGATGGTCGCGGGGATGCCGACACCGTCGTACACGGCCCCGCAGACGCGCAGGGCGGGCAGTTCGGCGACGGCGTCGCGGATGCGGGCGACCCGGGCGAGGTGGCCGACGGGGTACTGCGGCAGGCCGCCGATCCAACGGGTGACCTCGCTCGCGACGGGCTTGGCGGCCAGCCCGGTGGCGGCGGCGAGGTCCCGCAGGGACGCGGAGACGAGGTCGGCGTCGTCGCGCTCCAGGTGCTCCTCCTCGCCGTACCGGCCGACGGAGGTGCGGAGCACGAGCAGGTCGCCGGCGCCCTCGTCGGTCCACTTCCACTTGCGGGTGGAGAAGGTGGACGCCTTGATGGTGCGGCCGTCGACGGGCGGCACGAGGAAGCCCGATCCCTCGGGCAGCGCGGCTTCCGCGTCGGTACGCCGGAAGGCGAGGGTGACCAGGGCCATCGACGCGTACTCGACGGCGGCGAGTTCGGCCGCGGCGGCCGGGGACTCGGCGGCGAGCAGTGCGGAGGCGGACCAGGCGGGGGTGGCGAGGACGACGGCGTCGGCATCGAGGAGGCGCCGGTCGGTGCGGATCCGCCAGCCGCCGGCGGCACCGCGGGTCAGGGCGTGCACCGGGGTGTCGGTGAGGACCTCGCCGCCCTGGGCGGTGATCGCGGCGGCGACGGCGCCGGGGAGCGTGCCGATGCCGCCCGCGATGCCCATGAACGCGGGGCCGGTCTGCTGCCGGGCGGCGCTCTGGACGGCGCGTACGGCCTCGGTGAGGGTGCGGTGGGCGCGCGCGGCCTCGAAGAGCTTCGGGACGGCGGCGCGCAGGGAGATGCGGTACGCGTCGCCCGCGTACACCCCGCCGAGGAGCGGTTCGACGAGCCGGTCGACGACCTCGCGGCCGAGGCGTTCGGCGACGTACGCGCCGACGGCGACGTCGTCGCCGAGCGCGTCGGGGTCGGTGGGCGGCAGGTCGCGCTCCCGCGCGATGCGGGCGACGCCCTCGGTGGAGAGCAGCCCGGCGAGGGCGGCGGCGTCGCCGGGGACGCCCATGACGTGGCCCTTGGGCATGGGGCGCAGGGCGTCGCGGGTCCACACGGCGGCGGTGGCGGTGGCGGGCGGCTGGAGGCGGTCGCCGAGGCCGACGGCGCGGGCGAGGTCGACCGCCTCGGGGCGGCGGGCCAGCATCGACTCGGCGCCGAGGTCGACGGGGACGCCCGCGATCTCGCCGGCGTGGAGCTTGCCGCCGAGGCGGCCGGTGGCCTCCAGCAGGGTCACGCGCCGGCCGGCGCGGGCCAGCCGGTGGGCGGCGGCGAGACCGGCGATGCCACCGCCGATGACGACCACGTGGCCGTCGGAGCCACCGTGCACTGTGTCCGCGTTCATGGTTCAACTATGGCAAACGCCGTTCCGAGTCCCGACCGTGACCGGTTCGTAAGCCGTTTCGCGGGCCGGGGAGGCAACCGGCCCGGGCGCCCCGTACGTCGAAGGGACAGCACTCATCACGGATCCTGGGGGGATCTTGCGTACACGACGACACTCCGTCGCGGTGGCGGTACTGATCGGCGCCTCGCTCGCGCTGGCCGGCTGCAGCGCCGGGGACGAGAGGAGCGCGGGCGCCGCGAAGCCGGGCGCGGCGCGCGCCGACGAGGGGGGTCAGGGCTTCACGGCCGACAAGCCCGCGGAGTCCGCCGGGTCCGGGGCGAAGGCGCCCGAGAAGGCCCCGCGGCCCCAGCACGTCATCCGCACCGCCGAGCTGACGGTGGAGGTGGCGGACGCGGCCAAGGCGCTCGCCGCGGCCCGTGCCACCGCCGCCGAGGCGGGCGGGCACGTGGCGAACGAGACGACGGAGCGCGTCGACGACGACCACGTGACCTCCCGGATCGTGCTGCGGATGCCGCAGGCCTCGTACGACTCCGTCCTCGGGAAGCTGGCGGGCGGCGGGAAGCTGCTGTCCCGCAAGGCGGAGGCGAAGGACGTCACGGAGCAGGTCGTCGACGTGGAGAGCCGGATCGCCACGCAGCGGGCGAGCGTCGCGCGGGTGCGCGCGCTCATGGACGAGGCGACCAAACTCGAGGACGTGGTGACGCTGGAGAGCGAGCTGAGCCGCCGTCAGGCGGACCTGGAGTCGCTGCTGTCCCAGCAGGCGTCGCTGAAGGACCGTACGACCATGGCCACGATCACGCTGGAGCTCACCGAGCGCGAGGACGCGGCGCGGGAGACGGACGAGGACGGCCCCGGCTTCCTGGACGCGCTGAGCGGGGGCTGGAACGCGCTGGTGACGGCCCTGACGTGGGCGGTGATCGTCCTGGCGGCGGTGGCGCCGTGGCTGGCGGTGCTGCTGGCGGCGTACGGGGTGTGGCGGTGGCTGGTGCGGCCGAGGCTGCCGAAGCGCAAGAGGCCGGACACGCCGGCGACGTAGCGTGTCGGTATGGGACGACGAGAACGACTGGTCATCATCGGCGGCGACGCGGCGGGCATGTCCGCCGCGTCGCAGGCCCGCAGGCTCAAGGGTCCGGACGAGCTGGAGATCGTCGCCTTCGAACGCGGGCACTTCACCTCGTACTCCGCGTGCGGCATTCCGTACTGGGTCGGCGGCGACGTCGACGACCGCGACCGGCTCATCGCGCGCGGCCCCGAGGAGCACCGGGCGCGCGGCATCGACGTGCGGCTGCGCCGCGAGGTGACCGAGCTGGACCCGGACAAGCGGCGGGTACGCGTACGGAACCTGCAGTCGGGCACCGACGTGTGGGAGCGGTACGACAAGTTGGTGATCGCGACGGGCGCCCGCCCGGTGCGGCCTCCGCTGCCGGGCATCGACGCTCCGGGCGTGCACGGGGTGCAGACCCTCGACGACGGTCAGGCGCTGCTGGACACCCTCACGGCGCTGAACGGCACACCGGGGCGGCGGGCCGTCGTCGTCGGCGCCGGGTACATCGGCGTGGAGATGGCGGAGGCGCTGCTCAACCGGGGCTACGAGGTGACGGTGCTGAACCGGGGCGAGCAGCCGATGTCGACGCTCGACCCGGACATGGGGCGGCTGGTGCACGAGGCGATGGACGGCCTCGGCATCACCACGGTCGGCGGCGCGGAGGTCACCAAGATCCTCACGAGTGACGACGGCCGGGTCCGGGCCGTGGCGACCGAGGACGCCGAGTACCCGGCGGACGTCGTCGTCCTCGGCATGGGCGTGGAGCCGGAGACGGGCCTCGCGCGGGCGGCGGGGCTGCCGCTCGGCGCGTACGGCGGGCTGCTGACCGACCTGTCGATGCGGGTGCGCGGCCGGGACGACATCTGGGCGGGCGGCGACTGCGTGGAGGTCCTGGACCTGGTCTCCGGCCGCGAGCGGCACATCGCGCTCGGCACCCACGCCAACAAGCACGGCCAGGTCATCGGCTCGAACGTGGCCGGCGGCTACGGCACCTTCCCGGGCGTCGTCGGTACGGCGGTGAGCAAGGTCTGCTCGCTGGAGATCGCCCGCACGGGCCTGCGGGAGCGGGACGCGGAGGCGGTGGGGCTGCGGTTCGTGGCGGTGACGGTCGAGTCGACGAGCCGCGCCGGGTACTACCCCGGCGCGGCCCCGATGACGGTGAAGATGCTCGCCGAGCGCCGCACGGGCCGGCTCCTCGGCGTCCAGATCGTCGGCCGCGAGGGCGCCGCGAAGCGGGTGGACATCGCGGCGGTGGCGCTGACCGCCCGCATGACCGTGGACCAGGTCGCCGCCCTGGACCTGGGCTACGCCCCGCCGTTCTCCCCGGTGTGGGACCCGGTCCAGGTCGCCGCCCGCAAGGCCGTGGCGGCGGTGCGGGCGGCGGGGTGAGTCAGCGCGCGGTCTGCGTGTGGACGTACTCGACCAGGCGCGTCAGGGCGTCCGGGTCGGTCGTCGGCAGGACGCCGTGGCCGAGGTTGAAGACGTGGCCCTCCAGGCCGGCCGCGGCGTCCAGCACCTCGCGGGTCTTCGCCTCGACCGCCTCGGGGGTGGAGAACAGGACCGCCGGGTCGAGGTTGCCCTGGAGCGCCTTGCCGGGGCCGACGCGGCGGGCCGCCTCGTCCAGCGGGACGCGCCAGTCGACGCCGACGACGTCGGCGCCCGCCTCGCCCATGAGGCCGAGGAGCTCGCCGGTGCCGACGCCGAAGTGGATGCGCGGGACGCCGTAGGAGGCGACGGCGTCGAAGACCTTGGTGGAGGCGGGCATCACCGAGCGGCGGTAGTCGGCGGGGGCGAGGGCGCCGACCCAGGAGTCGAAGAGCTGGACGGCGGAGGCGCCGGCCTCGATCTGCACCTTGAGGAAGGCGGCGGTGATCTCGGCGAGCCGGTCCAGCAGGTCGGCCCACAGCTCGGGGTCGCCGTACATGAGCGCCTTGGTGTGCTCGTGGTTGCGGGACGGTCCGCCCTCGACGAGGTAGCTCGCGAGGGTGAAGGGCGCGCCCGCGAAGCCGATCAGCGGGGTGGCGCCCAGCTCGCCGGTGAGCATGCCGATGGCCTCGGTGACGTACGCGACGTCGTCCGGGGTGAGGTCGCGCAGCCGGGCGAGGTCCTCGCGGCGGCGGATCGGTTCCGCGACGACCGGGCCGACACCGGGCTTGATGTCGAGGTCGATGCCGATGGCCTTGAGGGGGACGACGATGTCGCTGAAGTAGATCGCGGCGTCGACCTTGTGGCGGCGGACCGGCTGGAGGGTGATCTCGGTGACGAGCTCGGGCCGCATGCAGGACTCGAGCATCGGGATGCCCTCGCGCACCTTCAGGTACTCGGGCAGCGAGCGACCCGCCTGGCGCATGAACCACACCGGGGTGTGGGGCACGGGTTCGCGCCGGCACGCCTTGAGGAAGGCGGAATCTGCGACGGCGTTGGTCTGCGGCTGCTGGCCCGAGGGGCTGTCGATGGCACTCACGCCCAGAATCTTCGCATGCGGGCGCAAGCCGCTTCGCCGGTGCGGGTGTCCCTCCCTGCGCGAGGGGCTCCTTCCGCCTACTCTTCCCCGCATGGCTGCGGCTCAGGGACAGTTCTCCGATCACCCCGCCCACTCCGAGGGCCCCGAGGGCGTGCCGCCCGCCTTCGCGCTGGCGGTCGACGCCCTGCGCACGGCGCACGTCCGGCCGGAGGTCGAGGCGGAACCGACGCGCCCGCCGCAGCGGCTGGCCCCGTACGCGTACGCCCTGGAGGCGGCGGTCGTCGAGGGCGAGGAGGACCTGGCGGACGGGCGGCTGGTGCTGCTGCACGACCCGGCGGGGCACGACGCCTGGAAGGGCACCTTCCGGCTGGTGACGCTGGTGCGCGCGGAGCTGGAGCCGGAGATGGCCGCCGATCCGCTGCTGCCGGAGGTGTGCTGGTCGTGGCTGACGGGTGCGCTGGAGGCGCGGGGGCTCGCGTACGGGGAGGCGAGCGGGACCGTCACCCGTGCGGGGTCTCACTACTTCGGTGGACTCGCGGAACGCCGTCCGGCGACACAGATCGAGATCCGCGCCTCCTGGACGCCGCGCGAGGGGCGGGGCGGCGTGCCGGACGCGGCGGGGCACCTGACGGCCTGGTGCGACCTGCTGTGCCAGATCGCGGGGCTCCCGCCGTCGGCTCCCGGTCCGCTGGACGAGGGCGCGGGGTCGCCGGGGGCGGGCGTGGTGTCGCTGCCGCAGCGGCGTGGTCCGCAGCACCCCTGACCGTCCACGGGAGCGCTCGGGCGCGCCGTACGAGCCCTACGATGCGACGACCGGGCGACCGCGTACGGGTCCGGCGGCGCCGGAGTGCGGGGGCGCGCGACCCCGATCGCAGGGGGGCGCTCGTAGGATGATCGATCGCCCGTCCGAATTGCCCCAATTGTTACTCACCAAATCGTGATCTTCCCCTAAAGGCGGACGGGTGGGCTGCCGAAGAGGTCTGTGACCCTTCAAACACGGTTCGCCCCGGCTTTTCCCCGAGCCGGCTGTGTCCCGCACCTTCCCAGGAGGCCTGGTGTCCGTTCTCCTCGAGCAGCCCGCAAGCCTGGTCGCCTACCGCCCGAACAAGCCGACGGCCATGGTCGTCGTGGCCGACCCGCGCGTCCGCTCCACCGTGACCCGCCACTTGTGGGCACTCGGAGTGCGAGACGTCATCGAGGCGTCGTCCATCGCGGAGGCCCGTCCCCGTATCGGCAACCCGCGCGACATCTGCGTTGCCGACGTCCACCTGCCCGACGGTTCCGGGCTGACCCTGCTGTCCGAGACCCGCGCCGCCGGCTGGCCCAACGGCCTGGCCCTCTCGGCGGCGGACGACATCGGCGCCGTGCGCAACGCCCTCGCGGGCGGCGTCAAGGGCTATGTCGTCACCGGTACGCGCACCAACATCGGCCACCCCACCCGACCCGGCGCCGCCCCCATCGGCGCCGCCGCCCGGATGCACCGCCGTCCCCCCGGCGCCCCGAGCCACCCGGGCGGCTACCGCGAGCTCTCCGGCCGTGAGGTGGAGGTGCTCCGCCTCGTGGCGGAGGGGCAGTCGAACAAGGCCATCGGCGTCTCGATGGGCCTGTCCGCGCTGACCGTCAAGAGCCACCTCGCCCGTATCGCCCGCAAGCTCGGCACCGGCGACCGGGCCGGGATGGTCGCCGTGGCACTTCGTACGGGAATCATCCACTGACCGGTTCGCACCACATCCACGCCCGTCGACGGAACGTTCCGTCGGCGGGCGCTTGCCGTTCACAGATACCCTTGACAGGTGACCGACGCCCAAGAGACCGCAGCAGAGACCGTACTGCGCATCACCGGGGGCGGCCCTCCGGACGACGGCGTCGCAGACGGCGCAGTCGACGGGACGCCGATCCCCTTGCTGGTGCCCCGTGAAGGGGTGCCGCCCGTGGTGGCCGACGAGCATGCCCTCGCGCAGGTGATCGCCGCCTTCGCCGAGGGCACCGGACCCGTGGCCGTGGACGCGGAGCGCGCCTCCGGCTACCGCTACGGGCAGCGCGCCTATCTGGTGCAGCTGCGCCGCGAGGGCGCGGGCACCGCGCTGATCGACCCGGTGGGCTGCCCGGACCTGTCCGCGCTCGGCGAGGCGCTCGGCGACGCCGAGTGGATCCTGCACGCCGCGACGCAGGACCTGCCGTGCCTGCGCGAAATAGGCATGGTCCCGACCCGGCTCTTCGACACCGAGCTCGCCGGTCGGCTCGCGGGCTTCCCGCGCGTCGGCCTCGGCGCGATGGTCGAGTCGGTCCTGGGCTACGCCCTGGAGAAGGGGCACTCGGCGGTGGACTGGTCCACCCGCCCGCTGCCCGACCCCTGGCTCCGGTACGCCGCGCTGGACGTCGAGCTCCTCGTCGACCTGCGTGACGCACTGGAGAAGGAGTTGGACCGGCAGGGCAAGCTGGACTGGGCGCACCAGGAGTTCCACGCGATCGCCTCCGCCCCGCCGCCCCCGCCGCGCAAGGACCCCTGGCGCCGTACGTCCGGGATGCACAAGGTGCGGCGGCGCCGCCAGATGGCGGTCGTCCGGGAGCTGTGGACGGCCCGCGACCGGATCGCCCAGCGGCGCGACGTGTCGCCGGGCAAGGTGCTCAGCGACGCCGCGATCGTGGAGGCCGCCCTCGCCCTGCCGGCGAACGTGCACGCGCTCACCGCACTGAGCGGCTTCGGTCACCGCATGGGCCGCCGTCAGCTGGAGCAGTGGCAGGCGGCCGTCGACCGGGCCAAGGCCCTGCCGGACGCCGAGCTCCCGCAGCCCGGCCAGCCGGTGACGGGCCCGCCGCCCCCGCGCGCCTGGGCGGAGAAGGACCCGGCGGCCGCGGCCCGTCTCTCGGCCGCCCGCGCGGCGGTGTCGGCCCTCGCGGAGGAGCTGAACCTGCCTCCGGAGAACCTGATCACCCCGGACACGGTCCGCCGGGTCTGCTGGGAGCCCCCGAAGGAACCGACGCCGGACGCGGTCGCGGCCGCGCTCGCGGGCTACGGTGCGCGGCCCTGGCAGGTCGAGCAGGTGACGCCGGTGCTGGTGGCGGCGCTGGCCGGCACGAACGAGCCGCAGCAGTAGGCGTAGGAGCAGCGGAAAAGGGTGCCCCCTCCGGTCGGAGGGGGCACCCTTCTGTTGTGACCACGCAGTGTGACGTTCACCGCTCCGGGCGGGGGGACTGTGCAGCCTGGTTACTCGTAAGTAGCATGGGGGCTGCAAGCGCACGCTTAGCCGCGTCCGCAGCAGTGCAGTGCCATCCCGCACCCTGGAGGAGAGCCATCGTGCCTCGTACCGTCAGGGACGTCGTCTTCGTCGACGGCGTCCGCACCCCGTTCGGCAAGGCGGGCCCGAAGGGCATCTACCACGAGACCCGTGCCGACGATCTCGTCGTGAAGGCGATCCGGGAGCTGCTGCGCCGCAACCCGGACCTCGACCCCGCGAAGATCGACGAGGTCGCCATCGCCGCGACCACCCAGATCGGTGACCAGGGCCTGACCATCGGCCGCACGGCCGGCATCCTGGCGGGTCTGCCGCAGTCCGTGCCCGGGTACTCCATCGACCGCATGTGTGCGGGCGCCCTGACCGCCGTGACCTCGGTCGCGGGCAGCGTGGCCTTCGGCGCGTACGACGTCGCCATCGCCGGTGGCGTCGAGCACATGGGCCGCCACCCCATGGGTGAGGGCGTCGACCCGAACCCGCGCTTCGTCAGCGAGAAGCTGGTCGACGAGTCGGCCCTCTTCATGGGCATGACCGCGGAGAACCTGCACGACCGGTACCCGCACATCACCAAGCTGCGCGCCGACGAGTACGCCGTGCGCTCGCAGGAGAAGGCCGCCAAGGCGTACGCCGACGGCAAGATCCAGGCCGACCTGGTGCCGATCTCGGTGCGCCGCACCAACGCCGAGGCCGGCGAGACCGGCTGGGGCCTGGTCACCGCCGACGAGCCGATGCGCCCGGGCACCACGCTGGAGAACCTGGCCGGCCTGAAGACGCCGTTCCGTACCCACGGCCGCGTCACCGCCGGTAACGCCGCGGGCCTCAACGACGGCGCCACCGCGTCGATCATCGCGTCCGAGGACTTCGCCCGCGAGAACGGCCTGCCGGTCAAGATGCGCCTGGTCTCCTACGCCTTCGCCGGCGTCGAGCCCGAGGTCATGGGCTACGGCCCGATCCCGGCCACCGAGAAGGCACTGGCCAAGGCCGGTCTGACCATCGGCGACATCGGCCTGTTCGAGATCAACGAGGCCTTCGCCGTCCAGGTCCTGGCCTTCCTCGACCACTACGGCATCGCCGACGACGACGCCCGCGTCAACCAGTACGGCGGCGCCATCGCGTTCGGCCACCCGCTCGCCTCCTCCGGCGTACGCCTGATGACGCAGCTGGCGCGGCAGTTCGAGGAGCAGCCGGAGGTCCGTTACGGCCTCACCACCATGTGCGTCGGCTTCGGCATGGGCGCCACGGTCATCTGGGAGAACCCGAACCACAAGGACGCCGGAGGCAGCAAGTGAGCACCACCGCTGAGCTTTTGAAGGGTGCGGCCGAGCTGTTCCCGGACGAGGTCGTCACGCAGGCGCACGTACGCCACTTCGACCTGCCCTTCGGCGCGGGCACGTTCGCCCTGATCACGCTGGACAACGGCTTCGACCACACCAAGCCGACCACCTTCGGCCCGCAGTCGCTCGCCAACCTGAACGCGGCGATCGACCAGGTCGAGAAGGAGGCGTCCGAGGGCGCCATCGTCGGTGTCGGCATCACCGGCAAGCCGTTCATCTTCGCCGTCGGCGCCGACCTCAAGGGCGTCGAGCTGCTGAAGCGCCACGAGGACGCGCTCGCCATCGGCAAGGGCGGCCACGACGTCTTCAAGCGGCTGTCCGGACTGGCCGTGCCGACGTTCGCGTACTACAACGGCGCGGCGATGGGCGGCGGTGTCGAGGTCGGTCTGCACTGCACCTACCGCACCGTGTCGGCGGCCGTGCCGGCGTTCTCGCTGCCCGAGGTCTTCCTGGGCCTGGTCCCGGGCTGGGGCGGCTGCACCATCCTGCCGAACCTGATCGGCGCGGACCGCGCGGTCTCGGTCATCATCGAGAACTCGCTCAACCAGAACAAGCAGCTCAAGGGCGCTCAGGTCTACGAGCTCGGCATCGCCGACGCGATCTTCGAGGGCGCGGACTTCCTGGAGCAGTCCCTGCTGTGGACGGCCTCCGTCCTCAAGGGCGAGATCGTCGTCGAGCGCGCGGACGTCGACCGCGGCGAGGGCTGGGACCAGGCCGTCGCCCGCGGCCGGTTCATCGCCGACTCCAAGGTGCACGGCGCGGCCCCGGCCGCGTACCGCGCCCTGGACATCATCGAGGCGGCCAAGGACGGCGACCTCCAGAAGGGCTTCGACGCCGAGGACACGGCGCTCGCCGACCTCATCATGGGCGGCGAGCTGCGCTCCGGCATCTACGCCTTCAACCTGGTGCAGAAGCGCGCCAAGCGCCCGGCCGGCGCGCCGGACAAGAGCCTGGCCCGCCCGGTCACCAAGGTCGGCGTCGTCGGCGCCGGTCTGATGGCCTCCCAGCTGGCGCTGCTCTTCCTGCGCCGCCTGGAGGTGCCGGTCGTGCTGACCGACATCGACCAGGAGCGCGTCGACAAGGGCGTGGGCTACGTCCACGGCGAGATCGACAAGCTGCTCGGCAAGGGCCGCATCAACCAGGACAAGGCCAACCGCCTCAAGGGCCTGGTCTCCGGTGTCCTGGACAAGGCCGAGGGCTTCGCGGACGCGGACTTCATCATCGAGGCCGTGTTCGAGGAGATGTCGGTCAAGCAGAAGGTGTTCGCGGAGGTCGAGGCGGTCGCCCCGGCGCACGCGATCCTCGCCACCAACACCTCCTCGCTGTCCGTGTCGGAGATGGCGTCGAAGCTCCAGCACCCGGAGCGGGTCGTCGGCTTCCACTTCTTCAACCCGGTCGCGATCCTCCCGCTGCTGGAGATCGTGCGCGGCGAGAAGACGGACGACGCGTCGCTCGCCACCGCCTTCGGTGTCGCGAAGAAGCTGAAGAAGACGGCCGTGCTGACGAAGGACGCCCCGGCGTTCGTCGTCAACCGCATCCTCACCCGCTTCATGGGCGAGATCCAGAACGTCATCGACGAGGGCACCCCGGTCGCCACCGCCGAGAAGGCCATCGAGCCGCTCGGTCTGCCGATGTCCCCGCTGGTGCTGCTGGAGCTGGTCGGCCCGGCGATCGGTCTGCACGTCTCGGAGACGCTCAACCGCGCCTTCCCGGACCGCTTCAAGGTGTCCCCGAACCTCAAGGCGGTCGTCGAGGCCGGCAAGCGCGGCTTCTACGTCTACGACTCCGGCAAGCCGGAGCTGGACCCCGAGGTCGCCGCGCTGCTCAAGCAGGGCGACGTCGTCCTGACCGAGGAGCAGGTCCGCGCGCGCGTCCTGGACGCGGTGGCGCAGGAGATCGGCCTCATGCTGGAGGAGGGTGTCGTCGCCGAGGCGCAGGACATCGACCTGTGCCTGATCACCGGTGCCGGCTGGCCCTTCCACCTGGGCGGCATCACGCCGTACCTGGACCGTGAGGGCGTCTCGGAGCGCGTCAACGGCAAGCGGTTCCTGCCGCAGGGCGTGGCGAGCGTCCCGGCGTAACGCACCTGTCACGCCTCACCGCCCCGGCACCGCGCGCTCGCGGTGCCGGGGCGGTGGCGTTGTCGGCACCGGATGGGAGGCTGGGGCCATGAGCGTCTTGGTGGTCGTCGACGCGGCCAACGTGGTGGGCTCCGTCCCGGACGGCTGGTGGCGCGACCGGCGCGCCGCCGCCGAGCGGCTGCGGGACCGGCTGGTGCCGTACGCCGCGGAGGGCGTGGCCGGGCGCCCGGGGCCGGTCGAGGTCGTGCTGGCCGTGGAGGGACGGGCGCGCGGCGTGGAGTCCGTACCGGGGGTGCGGGTGGAGTCGGCGCCCGGCAGCGGGGACGACCTCATCGCCGAGCTGGCGCGCGAGGCCCGGGAAGCGGCCGGCCGGCCGTGCCTGGTGGTCACGGCCGACCGGGAGCTGCGGCGGCGGGTGGAGGCGTACGGCGCCGAGTGCGTTGGGCCCCGGGCGGTGCACGGACCGCCCTCCTGAAACCCCTAGGCGTCGCGGGTCCCCAGCGGGACCCGGCGGCCGCCGAGCCGGCTGTGGGAGCGGCTGTACAGGAAGTACACGACGATGCCGAACGCCATCCAGACGGCGAACCGGAACCACGTCTCCCCCGGCAGGTTCAGCATCAGCCACACCGACGCCGCGACCGACAGGATCGGGATGAAGGGGACCCACGGCGTGCGGAACGCCCGGTGCAGGTCGGGCCGGGTGCGGCGCAGAATGATCACGCCGAGTGCGACCACGACGAAGGCGAAGAGCGTGCCGATGTTCACCAGGGTCGCCAGCTCGTTGATGCTGGTGAAACCGGCGATGATCGCGATGAGTACGCCGAGGAGGATGGTCGGGCGGTACGGGGTGCGGAACTTCGGGTGCGTGACGGAGAAGAACCGCGGCAGCAGGCCGTCGCGGCTCATGGCGAAGAAGACCCGGGTCTGGCCGAGGAGCAGGATCAGGCACACGGTGGTGAGGCCGACG
This sequence comes from Streptomyces sp. NPDC045431, assembly GCF_040646655.1. Lineage (NCBI taxonomy): Bacteria > Bacillati > Actinomycetota > Actinomycetes > Kitasatosporales > Streptomycetaceae > Streptomyces > Streptomyces sp. NPDC045431. Next base: position 152,158 of record NZ_JBEZAQ010000011.1, on the reverse strand, counting down.
GCGGCGCCGAAGCTGATGACACCGGCGTAGAAGGGGTGTCCGGTCGCCTTGAAGGCGTCGGCGAGCGGGGCGCTCACCGACAGCCGGCTGTAGTGCTGCATGCCGGTGACGACGAGCGAGACGGCGACGTAGAGCACGGTGCAGATGAACAGCGAGCCGAGGATGCCGCGCGGCATGTCGCGCTGCGGGAGCTTGGTCTCCTCGGCGGCGGTGGCCACCACGTCGAAGCCGATGAAGGCGAAGAAGACGACGGACGCGGCGGTGAAGATGCCCATGACGCCGAAGTTCGTCGGCTCGTAACCGAAGATCGTCTGCACGAGCGGCGCGTCCCAGCCGGAGGACGCCGGCGGGGTCACCGGGTCGGGGATGAACGGCGAGTAGTTGTCCCCCACGATGAAGAACAGACCCGCGATGATCACGATCATGACCACGGTCACCTTGATGGCCACGACCAGCGCGGTGATGTTGGCGGACAGCTTCATGCCGAGCACGAGGATCGCGGTCAGGACCAGGACCAGCAGGAAGGCGAGGATGTCGAAGGTGCCGCCCGCCACGTCCGGTCCCTGCAGCGCCGCCGGCAGGTGCCAGTCCACGTTGTCCATCAGCGAGCGTACGTAGCCGGACCAGCCGACGGCCACCACGGCCGTGCCGAGGGCGAACTCGAGGACCAGGTCCCAGCCGATGATCCACGCGGGCAGCTCGCCGAGGGAGGCGTACGCGAAGGTGTACGCCGATCCGGCCACGGGGACGGTGGAGGCGAACTCGGCGTAGCAGAGGGCGGCGAGGGCGCAGACGACGCCCGCCGTGACGAACGCGAGCGCGGTGGCGGGTCCGGCGGTCTCCTTGGCCACCTTGCCGGTGAGGACGAAGATGCCGGTGCCGATGATGACGCCGACGCCGAACACGGTCAGGTCCCAGGCGGAGAGGGACTTCTTGAGCGCGTGCTCCGGCTCCTCGGTGTCCTGGATCGACTGCTCCACGCTCTTCGTCCGGAACATTCCGGTATCGCGTGACTGCTGGCCTGTGCTCACCGGCGTACCTCCGTACGTACCCATCGGCCCCTAAGGCCATGATCGGGAGGGGTACGGGGCGGCGCCCGCCGTGAGGGGCCGTTTCACACCAATGGACCGGCCGGAAACCCCTCGGGTACTCCGACCGGTCCAATCAGGTGCGCGGCGGTGGCGGCGCGGCGGTGTCAGTCGCGCGCGGCCTGGATCTCGGCCTCGTCGTACCGGCCGTCGAGCGTGGAGACCAGCCCGGTGACCTGGCGGGCGATGTCCGGGGCCGTCAGCCCGATCTCGGCCAGGATCTCCGCGCGCGAGGCGTGGTCCAGGAAGCGCGGCGGGATGCCGAAGTCGCGCAGCGGTACGTCGACGCCCGCGTCGCGCAGGGCCTGGGCGACCGCGCAGCCGACGCCGCCGACGCGGCCGTTGTCCTCGACCGTGACGACCACGCGGTGCCGGGCGGCCAGCGGCGCCATGGCCTCGTCGACCGGCTTGACCCAGCGCGGGTCGACGACGGTGGTGGAGATGCCCTGCTGGTCGAGCAGCCCGGCGATCTCCAGGCACATCGGCGCCAGCGCGCCGACCGAGACCAGCAGCACGTCCGGGGAGTCGGTGCCGGCCTCGCGCAGCACGTCCATGGAGCCGACGCGCGACACGGCCTGGACGGCCGGGCCGACCGCGCCCTTGGAGTAGCGCACGACGGTCGGCGCGTCCTTGACCTCGACGGCCTCGCGCAGCTGGGCGCGGACCTGGTCGGCGTCGCGCGGGGCGGCGATCCTGATGCCCGGGACGACCTGGAGGATCGACATGTCCCACATGCCGTTGTGGGAGGCGCCGTCGGTGCCGGTGACACCGGCCCGGTCCAGGACGAAGGTCACGCCGCAGTTGTGCAGGGCGACGTCCATCAGGACCTGGTCGAAGGCGCGGTTGAGGAAGGTCGCGTACACGGCGACGACCGGGTGGAGGCCGCCGGTGGCGAGGCCGGCCGCGGACACGGCGGCGTGCTGCTCGGCGATGCCGACGTCGTACACCCGGTCCGGGAAGGCCTTGGCGAACTTGTCGAGGCCCACCGGCTGGAGCATCGCGGCGGTGATGGCGACGATGTCCTCGCGCTCGTGGCCGAGCTTGACCATCTCGTCGGCGAAGACCCCGGTCCAGTCCGCACCGGAGGAGGAGATCGGCAGGCCGGTGTCCGGGTGGATCTTGCCGACGGCGTGGAAGCGGTCGGCCTCGTCCGCCAGGGCGGGCTGGTAGCCGCGGCCCTTCTCGGTGAGGCAGTGCACGATCACCGGGCCGCCGAACCGCTTGGCGCGGGAGAGGGCGGACTCCAGCGCCTCGATGTCGTGGCCGTCGATGGGGCCGACGTACTTCAGGCCGAGGTCCTCGAACATGCCCTGCGGGGCGATGAAGTCCTTCAGGCCCTTCTTGGCGCCGTGCAGCGTCTCGTACAGCGGCTTTCCGACGACCGGCGTGCGGTCGAGGATCTCCTTCGTACGGGCGAGGAAGCGCTCGTAGCCGTCGGTGGTGCGCAGCGTGGCGAGGTGGTTGGCGAGGCCGCCGATGGTCGGGGCGTAGGAGCGCTCGTTGTCGTTGACGACGATGACGAGCGGGCGGTCCTTGGCCTCGGCGATGTTGTTCAGGGCCTCCCAGGCCATGCCGCCGGTGAGCGCGCCGTCGCCGATGACGGCGACGACGTGGTCGTCCTTCTTCAGCACCTCGTTCGCCTTGGCGAGGCCGTCGGCCCAGCCGAGGACCGTGGAGGCGTGGCTGTTCTCGATGACGTCGTGCTCGGACTCGGCCCGGGCCGGGTAGCCGGACAGGCCGCCCTTCATCTTCAGCCGCGAGAAGTCCTGCCGGCCGGTGAGCAGCTTGTGGACGTAGGACTGGTGGCCGGTGTCCCACAGGATCTTGTCCTTGGGCGACTCGAAGACCCGGTGCAGGGCGATGGTCAGCTCGACCACACCGAGGTTGGGGCCGAGGTGGCCGCCTGTCTTGGACACGGCGTCCACGAGGAAGGACCGGATCTCCGCGGCCAGCTGCTCCAGCTGCTCCGGGGAGAGCCGGTCGAGATCGCGCGGGCCCGTGATACGGGTCAGCAGAGCCACCCGTGCCTCCTTGCGTGTTGAGCTGGTCGAGCTGCCGATTTTGTCGAGTCTAATGTTCCGCTCCCGATCATCATCATCGGGCGGGCCCCCCTAGGTCATCACATTGGCGCAGACGCAGCGGTGCCCGGCACCGGTTCAGCGGTGCCGGGCACTGCGGCGCATCTCACTCGTGATGTTAGGCGCGGCCCGCGGTCTTCTGCGTGCGGCGGGAGACCGAGTCGATCACGACGGCGGCGAGAAGCACCGCGCCGGTGATCATGTACTGGATCTCGGAGGCCATGCCGAGCATGTTCAGGCCCTGCTGGATCGCCTGGATGACGATCATGCCGAGCAGGGCGGACCATACCTTGCCGCGGCCGCCGAAGAGGCTGGTGCCACCGATGACGGCCGCCGCGATGACGAGCATCAGGGTGTTGCCGCCGCCGAGGCTCTTGGTGGCGCCGCCGGAGAGGCTGGCCACGAAGAGGCCGCCGAAGGCGGCGAGCAGGCCGGAGAGGCCGAAGACGGTGATCCGGATCCGGTCGACGTTGATGCCGGCGCGGCGCGCGGCCTCGGCGTTGCCGCCGACCGCGAAGACCTGGCGGCCGAAGGTGGTGCGGCGGGCGACGAAGTCGGCGACGACCAGGACGACCAGGAAGAGCACCAGCGCGAGCGGCAGGCCGCGGGCGCCGGCGGGCTCGTTGAGCACGTACGCGACGACGAAGCACAGGACCGCGACGACGGCCGTGCGCAGGACGACCTCGCTGGTGGGGCGGGCGAGCAGGCCGGCCGCCTTGCGGCGCTGGCTGTCCAGGACCAGCGAGGCGGCGTACGCGAGGACGGCGATCAGGGCGAGGCCGTACGCGGCCGCCTTGTCCTCGAAGTAGTAGCCGGTCAGGTGCTCGACGATGGAGCCGGTCGGCGCGTTGATGGAGCCTTCCTTGCCCATCAGCCAGATCTGCAGTCCGCTCCAGCCGAGGAAGCCGGCGAGGGTGACGACGAAGGCCGGGACGCCGATCTTGGCGAAGAAGAAACCGTGGAGCAGGCCGAGCGCGAGGCCGCAGAGGACGGCGATGCCGACGGCGAGCCAGTCGTTCATGCCGTTGCTCACGTTGAGCACGGCCCACACGGCGGCGCCGACGCCCGCGACCGAGCCGACCGACAGGTCGATCTCGCCCAGGATCAGGACGAAGACGATGCCGACGGCCATGATGCCGAGGCCGGAGGTGTAGACGGCGATGTTGGCGACGGAGCTCGCGGAGAGGAAGTTCGCGTTCTGCGACTGGAAGACGATCGCGATGACGATCAGGCCGATGAAGACCGGGAGCGAGCCCAGCTCACCGCCGCGCACCTTGCGGGTGAACTCGGTCCAGTAACCCTTGAGGCCCTCTTCGCGTACGAGCAGGCGGGGGTCGACGGCGGGGACGAGGGCGGCGGACTCCGCGTTCTCGCTCGCGGGGGTCTTGGTGAGGTCGCTCACTTCGCGTCCTCCTTCGTGGCCTTCGTGGCCGTACGCGCCTGGCGGCGGGTCACGGCGTTGTCCGTGGCGCCGGTGATGGCGGCGATGATCTCTTCGTGCGTGGTGTCCTTCACGTTGAAGACACCGTTGTTGCGGCCCAGCCGCAGGACGGCGACCTTGTCGGCGACGGCGCGGACGTCGGCCATGTTGTGGCTGATGAGGATGACGCCGTGGCCGCGCTCGCGCAGCCGCTCGACGAGGTCGAGCACCTGGGCGGTCTGCTCGACGCCGAGGGCCGCGGTCGGCTCGTCCAGGATGACGATCTTGGGGTCGCCGATCAGGGCGCGGGCGATGGCCACGACCTGGCGCTGGCCGCCGGAGAGGGCGGCGACGGGGATGCGGACGCTCGGGATGCGGATGGACAGGGTGTCCAGCAGCTCCTTGGCGCGCTTCTCCATGGCGATCTCGTCGAGGACGGAGCCGCGGCGCAGCTCGTTGCCGAGGAAGAGGTTGGCGACGACGTCGAGGTTGTCGCAGAGCGCCAGGTCCTGGTAGACGGTGGCGACTCCGAGGTCGGAGGCCTCGTTCGGCTTCGTGATGCGGACGGGCCGGCCCTCCCACTCGATGGCGCCTTCATCGATGGGGTGGACACCCGAGATCGTCTTGACGAGCGTCGACTTGCCGGCGCCGTTGTCGCCGACCAGGGCGACCACCTCACCGGCGTGGATCTCCAGGTCTACGTCGGTGAGCGCCTGGACGGCGCCGAACCGCTTGGAGACTCCGCGCAACGCCAGCACGGGCGTAGCGAACACGTGAATCATCTCCTTCGCCGCCTGTCCGGCGGGGATGGTGGTGCGATGAGCTGAGGAAGCGTGCGAGGGGTGCGAGAGCGGGTCCGGCGCCCGCCCCCGGTGCTTGCGGGGCATGGACGGGGCGGGGCGCCGGACCGGCGTGGGGAGGCCGCGTGCGCGGCCTTCGCGCGTGGGGGGCGGGGTGCTCGCGGGCGAGGAGTATCGCGTGCGATGGGTGCTCGCAGGCGAGGGGTCTCGCGTGGGGGGTGCTCGCGTGGAGGGGGGTGGGGTGCCGGCGGTTACTTGATGCCGGCCGCCTCGCAGGCCGCCTTGTACTCGGCGGTGCAGATGTCCGCGGCGGTGTAGACCTTGTCGGCGAGGATCGTGGAGGCGATGTTGTCCTTGGTCACGATCTCGGCGTCGTACAGCTTGGCCGGGATGTCCTTGAACTCACCGGTCAGGCTGGTGACCTTGGCGCTCACCAGGTCGTCGATCTTGTCGCCCTTCAGCAGGCGGACGGCGATCGCGGCGGTGGTCTCGGCCTCCGGCTTGATCTGCTTGTAGATCGTGAAGGCCTGGTCGCCCTTCAGGATGCGCTGCAGACCGGCGAGCTCGGCGTCCTGGCCGCCGACCGGGACCTTGATGCCCTGCTTGGCGAGGGCGGTGATGATGCCGCCCGCCATGCCGTCGTTGGCGGAGTAGACGCCCTGGAAGCCGTCCTTGCCCAGGGAGTCGATGGCGGCGCCCATCTTCTTGTTGGCCTCGTCGGGCGACCAGTCCGGGATGTCCTGCTCGTAGACGACCTTCTTGACCTGCTTGTCGAGGACGCTGTGGGCGCCCTTCTTGAACAGCGGGGCGTTCGGGTCGGTCGGCGAGCCGTTGATCATGACGACATTGGCGTCCTTGGCCTGGGCGCCGAGCGCCTTGACCAGGGCCTCGCCCTGGAGGCGGCCGATCTTCTCGTTGTCGTAGCTGACGTAGGCGGAGATCGGGCCCTCGGCGAGGCGGTCGTACGCGACGACCTTGACGCCCTGCTTCTCGGCGCTCTGGACCCACTTCTTGGTGGCCTTGTAGTCGACCGCGTCGAGGATGATCACCTTGACGCCCTGCGTGACCAGCGCGTCGAACTGCTTCTTCTGGGTCTCGGTGTCCTGCGCGGCGTTGTTGTACTTGACCTCGCAGTCGCCGCAGAGCTGCTTGATCTTCGCCTCGATGATCGGGCGGTCGAACGTCTCGTAACGGGTCGTCTTGTTCTCCGGCAGCAGCAGACCGATGGTCTTGCCGTCGCCGCCGCCACCACCCGCGGCGTCGCCGTCGCCGGCCTTGCCACAGGCGGCGAGGGTCGCGGCCATGGACACCGCGGCGGTGCCTATGACAAGGCGTCGCGTCAATGCGTTCATGTGGGTTGCCTCCCTGACGAGGCCGCGACGTTGCGGCCGAGGTGGCTGGAAGTCAACTCGGCCGCCACCCCGTCGTCAAGGAGTAAATTGACAACGAGATGACAACGGTGCCATTCGTTATCTAAGTGAACGCAGGAGCCGACCCCGGCAGCGCACTCTGCAGAAGGGTCGAATCGCCCATTTCGCTCAGTACGAGGGCGAGGGCGCCGAGCACTTCCGCGCGGCCGCCGAGGGCTCCGGGAGCGACCGACAAGTGGCGCGCGGCGCTGGGGATGGCGTACCGCGAGACCGACTCCCGGATGGGGGCGAGGACCAGCTCGCCGGCCTCCGCGAGGTCGCCGCCCAGCACCACGCGGCTGGGGTTGAGCAGGTTGCAGAGGTTGGCGACACCGCTGCCGATGTGACGGCCGACGTCCGCGATGACGCGGCGGCAGCCCGGGTCGCCCTCGCGCGCCAGCTGCACGACCCGCTCCATGGTGAGATCGGCGCCGTGGCTGGGCTGGAGCAGCGGCAGGACGTAGCGCGCGGCGGTGAAGGTCTCCAGGCAGCCGCGGTTTCCGCAGCGGCAGACCGGGCCCGACTCGTCGAGCGTGATGTGGCCGATCTCGCCGGCGGTGCCGCCCGGGCCCCGGTAGATCTGGCCGTCGATCACCAGGCCGGCGCCCACACCGCTGGCCACCTTGATGTACGCGAGGTCCTTGACCCCCCGGCCGCCGCCCCAGACCAGCTCGCCGAGGGCGCCGAGGTTGGCGTCGTTGTCGACGTACACCGGGACGCCGAGGCGGCCGGAGAGCTCCTGGCTCGGGTTGATGCCGGTCCAGCCCGGCAGGATGGACGTGGAGCCGAGGGTTCCGGAGGAGACGTCGATGGGGCCGGGGACGCCGAGGCCGACCCCGATCACCTTGTCCTGGCCGATGCCGGTCGCCGCGATCAGCCGCTTGACCAGCCGTTCCGCCCGGTCGAAGCCCTCGGCCGACGAGGCGTCGACGTCCAGCGGCTCGGCCTCCTCGGCGAGCACCTGGTGGGCGAGGTTGCCCACGGCGACCCGCAGGTGGGTGTGGCCGAAGTCGACCCCGATGACGATGCCGGCGTCCCCGCTGAGCGAGACGCTGCGGGCCCGGCGGCCGCCCGCCGAGGTAGGGGTGACCTCGACGGTGCCGCCGTCCTTGAGCTCCCGGACGATGTTGGAGACCGTGGCGGCGGAGAGGCCGGTGGTCCTGGCGATCTCCGCCTGGGTCAGAGACCCGGCCATGCGGACGGCGCGTACGACGCGCTCGAGGTTGGCCCGATGCAGAGATGTCTGCGACCCCGGAGTCTCCATCGACTCTCTCACTCCTGCCGTTTTCTCCAACATGTGAACTCTAAGCTGAGCCTTTCGGGTTGCTCCCCGTCAAGACCTTGAGCGTTCCGGGCCTCGGATGAGCGAATGACAGGGGGATAAAGCGGGCGCAAGCGCTCACGAGGGAAGAAAAACGCCCGCCGACAGCGGGTGGGCTGTCGGCGGGCGGTTCGGGGAAAACGCGGAGGGCGCGGGGCCGTGGGAGTGACGGACTACTTCAGCGCGCCCGCCGTGAGGCCGGACTGGACCTGCCGCTGGAAGACCGTATAGACGACGAGCACCGGCAGCATCGCGATCATCATGCCGGCCATCAGGGCGCCCCAGTCGTTCTCGTACCCCTGCTGGAGCGCGATCATCGCCAGGCCCTGGGTGAGGACGTACTTGTCCTCCTGCTGGTTGAGCACCATCGGCAGCAGGTACTGGTTCCACTGCCCCAGGAAGTTGAAGATCCCGATGCTGATCAGGCCCGGCTTCGCCATCGGCAGCATGACCTGGAAGAAGGTGCGGGTGTGCGAGGCGCCGTCGATCATCGCCGCCTCCGCGACCGACGCCGGCAGCGTACGGAAGAACGCCGTCATGAAGAAGACGGTGAAGGGCAGCGAGTAGGCGATGTAGACCAGGATCAGCCCGTGGTACGTGGCCAGCAGGGAGCTGCCCGGGAAGTCCCGCAGGACGAAGAAGAGCGGGATGACCAGCATGAAGACGGGGAAGGACATGCCGGCCACGAACAGGTAGTAGATGAAGCGGTTGCCGGGGAAGGTGAAGCGGGCCAGGACGTACGCGGCCATCGAGCCGAGCACCATCGTGCCGACGACCGAGCCGCCCACCACGATCGCGGTGTTGACGAAGTACTGGCCCATGTTCGCGTCGTCCCACGCGTTGGACCAGTTCTCCCACCGCAGCGCGGTCGGCAGGCCCCACGGGTCGGTGAGGATGCCGTTGCTGTCCTTGAAGGCGCTCCACAGCACCCACAGCAGCGGCACGCCGACCATCAGGGCCCACACGATGAGGATGCCGTGCGAGAAGACGTTCAGTACGCCGCCCTCGGCCGCCCGGCCGGCGCGGCCCGGGCCGCCCGTGCGGTCGGTGCGGCGTGCGCGGCCGGTCGTCGGCCCGAGCCGCCGCCGTGCGGCCTTGGCGGGCGGCGGGGCCTGCTCCTTGCTCACCGCGTCGTCCTCGTCCCGGATCTCGTCGGTTGTCATCCGGCGCACCCCTCCCCCTAGTACTCGATCCGCTCACGGCGCGCGAAGCGCATCGTGAGCACGGCGAACGTCATGGTGACGATGAGCATCGCGACGCCCATGGCGGCGGCGTAGCCGAACTGGCTGTCGCGGAAGGCCGTCAGGTACAGCCTCAGCGGCATCACGTCCGTGGCGCCGTCCGGGCCGCCCATGTTCACCGACATGATCTGGACGAGTGCGAAGGCGTCCAGCGCGATGATGCCCATGTACACCCAGCCGGTCTGGACGGTGTCCCACAGCAGCGGGAGGGTGATCCGGAAGAAGGTGTGGAAGCGGCCGGCCCCGTCGAGCAGCGCCGCCTCGTAGATGTCGCGGGGGATGGAGGCCATGGCGGCGGAGAACAGCACCACGTAGAAACCGACGTGGCTCCACACCATCACCGCGCTGATGCACCAGAGGGCGAGGTTCTTCTCCCCCAGCCAGGAGTTCTGCAGGGCGTCCAGGCCGACGGCGCCGAGGAGGGAGTTGAGCATGCCGTCGTCCGGGTCGGGGTTGTAGATGTTGAACCAGATGACGGCGACGATGGTGACCGAGATGACCTGCGGGAAGAAGAAGACGAACTTGTAGAAGCGGGACCCGGTGACCCCGGTGACGACTTCGTTCTTCCGGCGGCGGCCGCCCACGTTGAGCATGAAGGCGAAGAACAGCCCGAGGGCGAGCGTGACCACCGGGACCAGGGCCAGCATGTAGACGTTGTGGCGCAGGGCGTTCCAGAAGTCGTCGTTCTCCCAGAGTCTCCCGAAGTTGTCGAGGCCGACGAACTTCGCGGTGCCGACGAGTCCGGACCAGTCCGTCATCGAGATCTGGAAGGCCTGGACGAAGGGCGAGATCACGAAGACGCCGTAGATGAGCAGAGGCAGGGCCAGGAAGCCCACGATGAATCGGTACTTGCCGTGTTGCATGAGCTCCCCGGCCCTTCCCCTCTGGGTGTCCGCCCGACGGTCGGTCAGGCGGTGCATAGCTGGTGGCGTCAGGCGGTGCGTCGCTGGTGGCGTCAAACGGTGCGTAACTGGTGACGTCAGGCGGTGCGCTCCCGGCGTCAGGCCGTGCGCTTGAACTTGGTCACGGAGTCGTCCTTGGCGACCCGGTCGCACTCCTGCTGGGTCTTCTTGATCCAATCGGCGGCTTTGAGCTCGCCCGTGAGCAGCTGACCGGTCAGACCGCCGATCTTCTCGTCGGTGAGCGCCGGGTACCACTCCTGCAGCTGAAGGCTGATCAGGTTGTCGCCCGCCTCCTTGAAGGCCTTGCTGGCGGAGGCGAGGCCGGGCGAGAGGGTCATGCCCTCGGTGGCGTCCATGACGCAGGTCAGCGACTTCACCTTGGTGGCGAAGTTCTGGGCGTGCTTCTTCGAGAGCATGATGCGCAGCAGCTCCATGCCGCCCGCCGGGTTCCTGCCCTTGCTGGCGACGAGGTACGGCTCGCTCGGCTCGCCGCGCAGGGTGCCGTGCGGCATCTTGTCGCCGGTGCCGTCGAAGAGGGCGCCGACCGCCATGCCGAAGTCCTTCGGCGTGGTGGGGGCGGCTTCGTTCTCGACCCAGGAGCCGTTGGGGATGAAGACGGCCTTGCCCCGGTTCCAGGCGGTCTGGGACTGGATGTGGGTGAGGCCCTGGCTGCCTTCGAGGAAGTACTTCTTGGCGGCGAGCTCCTCGTAGTGCTCGACGACCTCCTTGACCGCGTCGTTCGAGGTCCAGGCGTTGGGCTCCAGGTTGTCGATGGCGATCCACTTCTCCATGCCGCCGATCTTGGCGATCTGGGCGAAGAGGTTGAAGTGGACGTAGTACGGATACTTTCCGGCGTACGTCCAGGGGGCGATGCCCGCCTTCTTGATCTCGCCGCAGAGGCCGACCATCTCGGAGAGGGTCTTCGGGTACGTCCAGCCGCGGTCGGCCAGCAGCTTCTGGGAGTACCAGGTGCCGTAGATGGTGAAGGCGTAGTAGAGCACGTCGACCTTGTCGCCGTGCTTGCCCTTCTCCAGGGTGCTGGGGTGGAGGGTGTCGCGGACCTTCTTGGCCGGGTCGTCCAGCGAGGGCGCGTCCAGCAGCGGGGCGAGGTCCTGGAGCTGGCCCTGGGTGGAGAGCTTGTTCATGTCGAGGTGGTCGGCGCCGGAGTTGTCGATGACGTCCGGCGGGTTGCCGCCCGCGAAGCGCGGGGTGAGCTTGGGCCCGACCTGCTGGGTGCCGGTGTGCTTGACCTCGGCGCCGTAGGTGGCCTTGTAGTCGGCCTCCGCGTCCTTGGCGTACTGGTCGCCCAGGCCGCCCTTGAAGATGAACGCCTCCAGCGGGGCGCCCTGCGCCACGCCGAGCGGGTTCTTGGCCGACTTCTCGCCGGCGGGCGCCTTCGTCTCCTTCTCGCTGCCGCCACCGCCGCCACCGGTGGCGCAGGCGGACAGGAAACTCATCGTCGGCACGCTGATCAGCCCGAGCGCGGCGGACCGCTTGATCAGCTCGCGGCGGCCGGGGCCCTTGTGGTCATGGCGGGCGGAGGTGGATCCCATGCTCAAGTACTCGCCTTCTCCAGGACTCAGGCGGTGTGCCGGTCGCCCCGAACCGCTTCTCGCCTCAGGCGAAGGGCCCCCGCCACCGCGCGGTCTTGTGCAGGTGGGTCGTGCTACAGTGCTGGGTTGCCGACAGGTATAGTCCACTTCGCGTCGCCTGAGCAAGATCGAGGCGGACTTTCGGCAGCAGTCTTCTCCGAGTTGAGACCTGCCGGAAAGAGCGCGGCGCCCGGAAGTTTTTTCAGCCGTCCGGCCGCGCCAACACCCTTGACACCACACGCCACTTACCTCCTACTGGGTGCTGCGCACATCAGCTGACAACGTTGTCCGCCGCACGATCGGCGGACAACCGACGCATGACCGACGCAGAACCGACGGACGTCCGACGCGCTTCGGCAGGAGCAGGAGGCACGACGCGGCATGCAGCCCAGACCACGATCGCTCAAGCGACGTACGGCCGCCCTCGTGGCGGCCGCCACCGTGACCGCTTCCCTGGCCGTCTCCCTGACCGTGACGGCCGGTCAGTCGGCGGCGCAGCCGCTCCCGCACCAGGCCCCGGCCGCCGCCACGGAGTCCGGCACCTCCTTCACGACCTCCTTCGAAGCCGGTGAACCGCCACCCACCTGGCGCGACACCGTCGACCTGGACGCCGAGGGCCGCAAGCGGTCGGCCGGCGTCGACGGCGCCTACTCCGCCGGCTTACCGGGCGACGTCACCGAGAAGGTGACGGAGCTGCGTGCCAGCGGCGAGAACAGCGCCGCCGGGGAGACCAAGGAGAACCTGGTCGACCTCCAGCCCAGCACCAAATGGCTCACCTTCACCCCCACCGCCTGGGTCGAGTTCGACCTCGACGAACCGGTCAAGGTGGTGACGTACGCCCTGACCTCCGCCAACGACGCCGCCCCCCGCGACCCCCGGGACTGGACCCTCAAGGGCTCCGCGGACGGCAAGGAGTGGACGGTCCTGGACACCCGCGAGGGCGAGGCGTTCGCCCAGCGCTTCGAGACGCGGACGTACGACATCGACGCGGAGGGCGCGGCGCCGTACCCGCACTACCGGCTGGAGATCAGCCGGAACAACGGCGCCACCGGCATCACCCAGCTCGCCGACGTCCAGTTCTCGAACGGCGACACCTCCGCTCCCGTGCCGCCCGACATGCGCAGCCATGTCGACCGGGGCCCGGGCGGCTCCCCCACCGCCAAGGCGAACGCCGGGTTCACCGGCAAGCGGGCGCTGCGCTACGCCGGTACGCACCACCCGGCGGGGCGCGCGTACGCGTACAACAAGGTCTTCGACGTCGACACGCGCGTCGCCCGCGACACCGAGCTGTCGTACCGGATCTTCCCCTCCATGCCGGAGACGGACCTCGGCTACCCGGCGACGAACGTCTCCGTCGACCTCGCCTTCACCGACGGCACCCATCTCAGCGAGCTCGGCGCGCTCGACAGCCACGGCGGGCGCCTCAGCCCCCAGGGCCAGGGCGCCGCCAAGCGGCTCTACGTCAACCAGTGGAACCAGGTGCGGGCCTCCATCGGCACGGTGGCCGCGGGCAGGACGGTGGACCGGATCCTGGTGGCGTACGACGCGCCGAGGGGCCCGGCGAAGTTCCAGGGCTGGGTCGACGACATCACCCTCGGGCGCGCGGCCCCCGTGAAACCGCTGCCCCGCGTGTCCGACTACGCCTCGACCGTCCGCGGCACCAACTCCAGCTCCTCCTTCTCGCGCGGCAACACCTTCCCCGCGACGGCCGTCCCGCACGGCTTCAACTTCTGGACGCCGGTGACCAACGCCGCCTCCAAGAGCTGGCTGTACGAGTACGCGCGCGGCAACAACGCCGACAACCTGCCCACCGTGCAGGCGTTCAGCGCCAGCCATGAGCCGAGCCCCTGGATGGGCGACCGGCAGACCTTCCAGCTGATGCCGTCGGCCGCGCCCGGCGCCCCGCCCACCGCGCGTACCGCACGCGCGCTCCCCTTCCGCCACGAGCGGGAGACCGCCAGGCCGCACCACTACGCGGTGACGTTCGAGAACGGCCTGAAGGCCGAGATCGCCCCGGCCGACCACGCCGCGATGATGCGGTTCACCTATCCGGGTGCCGACGCCTCCGTCGTCTTCGACAACGTGACGGAGGAGGGCGGGCTGACCCTCGACCCGGCGAGCGGCTCCTTCACCGGCTTCTCCGACGTCAAGAGCGGCCTGTCGACCGGCGCCACGCGCATGTTCGTGTACGGCGTCTTCGACGCGCCGGTCACGGACTCCGCCTCGGCGGGCGTCACGGGCCACCTGCGCTTCGCCGCGGGCGCGGACCGCACGGTGACCCTGCGCATGGCGACCTCCCTCATCAGCGTGGAGCAGGCGAAGCGCAACCTCGCGGCCGAGATCCCGGCGGGCACCGGCTTCGAGCGGGTCCGCGAGACGGCGCAGGCCGCCTGGGACCGGATCCTCGGGCGCGTCCGCGTCGAGGGCGCGACCCACGACCAGTTGGTCACGCTCTACTCCAACCTCTACCGGCTGTACCTCTACCCCAACTCGGGCTTCGAGCGCGTCGACGGCGAGGACCGCTACGCCAGCCCCTTCTCGCCGCAGACCGGCCCCGACACCCCGACCCACACCGGCGCCAAGATCGTCGACGGCCGGGTCTACGTCAACAACGGTTTCTGGGACACCTACCGCACCACCTGGCCCGCCTACGCGCTCCTCACGCCACGCAAGGCGGGCGAGCTGGTGGACGGCTTCGTGCAGCAGTACAAGGACGGCGGCTGGATCTCCCGCTGGTCCTCCCCCGGCTACGCCGACCTGATGACCGGCACGTCGTCGGACGTCGCCTTCGCCGACGCGTACGTCAAGGGCGTGGACTTCGACGCGGAGGCGGCGTACGAGGCGGCGTTGAAGAACGCGACCGTCGTGCCGCCCGGCAAGGGCGTGGGCCGCAAGGGCATGGAGACCTCGCCCTTCCTCGGTTACGCCTCGACCGAGACGCACGAGGGCCTGTCGTGGTCCCTGGAGGGCTACCTCAACGACTACGGCCTGGCGAGGATGGCCGAGGCGCTCTTCGCCAGGACCGGCAAGGCCCGGTACAAGGACGAGTCGGCGTACTTCCTCAACCGGGCGCGCAACTACGTCACTCTCTTCGACTCCCGGGCCGGCTTCTTCCAGGGCCGCAACCTCAAGGGCGAGTGGCGCGTGCCGTCGGAGGCGTACGACCCGAGGATCTGGGGGTACGACTACACCGAGACGAACGGCTGGGGTTACGCCTTCACCGCGCCGCAGGACAGCCGGGGCCTGGCCAACCTGTACGGCGGGCGGGCGGGGCTGGCGAAGAAGCTCGACACGTACTTCGCGACGCCCGAGACGGCCTCCCCGGAGTTCACGGGCTCGTACGGCTCCGTCATCCACGAGATGACGGAGGCGCGCGACGTGCGGATGGGCATGTACGGGCACTCCAACCAGGTCGCGCACCACGTCACGTACATGTACAACGCGGCCGGTCAGCCCTGGAAGACGCAGGAGAAGGTGCGCGAGGTGCTGTCGCGGCTCTACACGGGCAGCGAGATCGGCCAGGGTTACCACGGCGACGAGGACAACGGCGAGCAGTCCGCCTGGTGGCTGTTCTCGGCGCTCGGCTTCTACCCGCTGGTGATGGGCGGCGGGGAGTACGCGATCGGCTCACCGCTGTTCACCAAGGCGACGGTACGGATGGACAACGGCCGCACGCTGGTGGTCAAGGCGCCGGAGAACAGCGCCCGGAACGTCTACGTGCAGGGGGTACGGGTCAACGGCCGGCCCTGGACGTCGACGGCGCTGCCGCACGACATCCTCGCGCGCGGCGGCACCCTGGAGTTCGCCATGGGGCCGAAGCCGTCGGCGTGGGGCACCGGGCCGGGCGCGGCGCCGGTCTCGATCACCCGGGGCGACGAGGTGCCGTCGCCGCGCCGCGACCTGGCGAGCGGCGGGGGCGCGCTCCTCGACGACACCTCGGCCACGGCGGCGGAGCTCACGGCGCCGCTGGAGCTGCACGTCCCGGGCCCGGCGCGGGCGGTGCAGTACACGCTGACGTCGTCGGACCGGGCCGCGGCTCCGACGGGCTGGGCGCTGCAGGGGTCGGCGGACGGGGCGACGTGGACGGAGCTGGACCGGCGTACGGGCGAGCGCTTCGCGTGGGACCGGCAGACGCGGGTGTTCACGGTGGCCCGGCCGGGCTCGTACCGGCACTACCGGCTGGTCCCGTCGGCCGGTTCCGGCGGCGTGCTGGCGGAGCTCGAACTGCTGGGCTGAGCAGGGAGAACGAGCGGCGCACAGAGGCCGGCCCGCGCTGCGGTCCGGCCTCCGTGTGCGGCCACGCGCCCCCGTACGCCGGATATCCGGGGCGGAACTCCGCGAGTACGTTGACGGCCCGCCGACACGGGACGCCCTCGACGCCTTCGCGAAAGGACGCCTGATGACGTACGCCTCCTCGAAGACATCCCCCGGAACGACCACGACCTCCACGCCGGCGACCTCGCTCTTCGTCAACGGCCACTTCCCACGGCGCAGGGCCCTCGTCATCCTCGTCAGCGCCCTGTTCGGCTTCGCCCTGACGGTGGTGTGGTCCGCGGAGTTCGTCGACCGGACCATCGGCGGGAACGTCGCCGCCGCCCTCCTCGGCCACGAGGCGCACGACGCGTCGCTCGGCGGCGCCCTGGCGGGTATCGCCTTCGCGCTCGCGACCGGGGTGGCGGGTACCTTCACCGCCTGCAACGTCGCCGCGTTCAGCGCCATCGCGCCGCTGGCGGGCGCGGGCACCGTACGCACCCGGCGCGGCCGGATGGGGCGGGTGCTGAGGCCGCTGGGGCCGCTGGCCGCCGGGGCGGTGGTGGTGTCGGCGGCCTACGGCGTGGTGGTCGCGCTCGTCGGTACGGGCATGCCGCAGTTCCAGGAGAGCGCGCCGGGCGGGGCGTCGGCCGGTCTGTCTCCCCGGCTGATCCAGGCCATGGTGGTGTTCGGCGTTATCGGGCTCGTCATGGTGGTGTTCGGGCTGGCCGCGCTGGGGCTGGTCCGTGACCCGCTGGCGCGCGTCTCGGCGCGCTTTCCCGGCGCGCCGATGTTCGTGATGGGCGCGCTCATCGGCGCGTTCCTCATCGGGCGGCCCTTCCCGCTGTTCCGGCAGCTGTTCCGGGACGCGGCCGAGAGCCACAACGTCCTGTACGGAGCGGTGGCGTTCGGGCTCCAGGCGCTCGGGAACGTGCTGGTCATGGCGGTGTTGTTCGTGGTGATGGCCCTGGTGGCCGGTGAGCGGCTGGGCGCCTGGTTCGCCGCCGACCCGCGGCGGGCGTCCGCCGTGACGGCGGGGGCGTTCATCGCCGCGGGCGTGTTCATGATCCTGTACTGGGACGTGCGGATCCTCGCCCGCCGGGACCTCATCTGGTACCCGATGGCACCATGGGCGTGAGGCCGGGCCCGCGCTCCGGTGGCGACGGTTGATTCGTCACCAGTTCGTCACAGATTGACGGCGCGTCAGGGCGGCGGCCCCTGGCGCGTCGGTCTTCTCATCCCGATTAGGGCTGATTTCCAGGGGCGCTTCCCGGGCTTAAACCAGTTGCCCCGTAAAGGTGTTGTGCAAGGATCTCCATGATCCCGCGGCGACTGGGGCGTACCACCACCCGAGATCGTCGCACCCCCTTTCTCATGGAGAACATACGTGGCCAAATTCTCCGGCCTCAAGCGCGGGCGCGCGCTGTCGCGTCTCGCCGTATCGGCCATAGCCGCCACCCTGGTCGGCGCCTCCGCCGGTTCCGCGGTGGCGGACACGCCGGCCCCCGCACCGCTCAAGAGCATCAACCAGGACGGCTTCACCCAGCCGGTCCCGCAGAACGGCACGATCGCCGCCAGCGCGGCGGCCCCCGTCTTCGTGCTGTTCGCGATGGACAAGTACGGCGACCTCTACGTGTACGGGCCCAACGGCCGGGGCGGGCTCGGCGCCCGCGAGCACGTCACGAGCGACTGGGACGCCTTCCGGGGCGCCGCTCAGGCCGACCACACCGCCGACGGCAACGCCGACGGCCTGTACACCTGGGACAAGCAGGGCTACCTGTACTACTTCGGCGAAGAGAAGACCCTCGAGCTGGGCCGCGGCTGGGACGCCTACGACAAGATCGTCGTCGCGGGCAACCTCGGCGGGACCACCCCGGCCGACGTGCTGGCCCGCGACAAGGCCGGCGTGCTCTGGTTCTACAAGGGCAAGGCCGACGGCACCCTGTCCGCGCGGACGAAGGTCGGCTCGGGCTGGCAGGCCTTCAACCAGATCGCGGGCCAGGGCGACCTGACCGGCGACGGGCGGGCCGACGTCGTGACCCGCGACAAGTCCGGTGTCCTGTGGCTCTACAAGGGCACCGGCAACGCCGCGGCCCCGTTCGCCAAGGGCACCAAGGTCGGTGGGGGCTGGAACTCCTTCAACCACCTGATGTCGACGGGCGACCTGAACATGGACGGCCGCACCGACCTGATCGCACGCGACGGCGCGGGCGCGCTGTGGCGCTACAACGGGACGGGCAACGCCGCCGCCCCGTTCGCGAAGCCGACCAAGATCGGCACCTCGGGCTGGAACGGCTACCCGATGATGTTCTGACCGGTGCTCCCACCGGTGTTCCCACCGGCGTGACAGCACGAAGAGGGCCGCACCCCGAGGGGTGCGGCCCTTTCGCGTACCGGCCGGGCCGGATCCGCTTACTTGCGGATCAGCGAGCGCAGCACGTACTGCATGATGCCGCCGTTGCGGTAGTAGTCGGCCTCACCGGGGGTGTCGATGCGGACGACCGCATCGAACTCCACGCCCGTCTCGGTGGTGACCTTGACCGTGCGCGGCGTACGGCCCTCGTTGAGCTCCGTCACGCCGGCGATGGAGAAGGTCTCCTCGCCGGTCAGACCGAGGGACTCGGCCGACTGGCCCTCCGGGAACTGCAGCGGCAGGACGCCCATGCCGATGAGGTTCGAGCGGTGGATGCGCTCGTACGACTCGGCGATGACGGCCTTGACGCCGAGCAGCGCGGTGCCCTTGGCGGCCCAGTCGCGCGACGAACCGGAGCCGTACTCCTTGCCCGCGAGGACGACGAGCGGGATGCCCTGCTCGATGTAGTTGCGGGAGGCGTCGTAGATGAACGACACGGGGGCGTCGGGCTGGGTGAAGTCGCGGGTGTAGCCGCCCTCGGTGCCCGGCGCGATCTGGTTGCGCAGGCGGATGTTGGCGAACGTACCGCGGATCATGACCTCGTGGTTGCCGCGGCGCGAGCCGTAGCTGTTGAAGTCGCGGCGGTCGACGCCGTGCTCCGTGAGGTACTTGCCGGCCGGGGTGTCGGCCTTGATGGCGCCGGCCGGGGAGATGTGGTCGGTGGTGACCGAGTCGCCCAGCTTGGCGAGGACGCGGGCACCGGTGATGTCGGTGACCGGCGTCGTCTCCATCGTCATGCCCTCGAAGTACGGGGGCTTGCGGACGTAGGTGGACTGCGGGTCCCACTCGAAGGTGTTGCCGGTCGGGATCGGCAGCGCCTGCCACTGGGCGTCGCCCGCGAAGACGTCGCTGTAGGACTTGGAGAACATGTCCTCGCCGATGGCGTTGGCGACGACGTCGTTGACCTCGGCCTCCGACGGCCAGATGTCCTTGAGGAAGACCGGGTTGCCGTCCTGGTCGGTGCCCAGGGCGTCCTTGGTGATGTCCACCTTCATGGAGCCGGCCAGGGCGTACGCGACGACCAGCGGCGGGGACGCCAGGTAGTTCATCTTGACGTCGGGGTTGATCCGGCCCTCGAAGTTGCGGTTGCCGGAGAGCACCGAGACGACGGCGAGGTCGTTGTCGTTGACGGCCTTGGAGACCTCCTCCGGCAGCGGGCCGGAGTTGCCGATGCAGGTGGTGCAGCCGTAGCCGACGAGGTTGAAGCCGACCTTGTCCAGGTACGGGGTCAGGCCCGCCTTGTCGAAGTAGTCGGTGACGACCTTGGAGCCCGGGGCGAGGGTGGTCTTCACCCACGGCTTGCGGGTGAGGCCCTTCTCGACCGCCTTCTTGGCCACCAGCGCGGCGGCGACCATGACGTACGGGTTCGAGGTGTTGGTGCAGGAGGTGATGGCGGCGACGGTGACGGCGCCGTGGTCCAGCTCGTACGAGACGCCGTCGGCGCCGGTGACGGTGACCGGGTTGGACGGGCCGGGGCCGGGGACGACGGCGGAGTGCTGCGGGGCACCGGCGCCGTTGTCGTCGTGGCCGTAGGCCGGGGCGTCGGAGGCCGGGAAGGACTCGTCGCTCGCCTCGTCGACCGGGGAGGAGAGGTCCTGCCCGCCCTGGCCGGCCGGGACGTAGTTGAGGACGTCGCTGTTGAACTGCTGGGCGGCCTGGGCGAGGACGATGCGGTCCTGCGGGCGCTTCGGGCCGGCGATGGAGGGGACGACCGTGGAGAGGTCGAGCTCCAGCTTCTCGGAGAAGTCCGGCTCGGCGGCCGGGTCCAGCCAGAGGCCCTGCTCCTTGGCGTACGCCTCGACGAGCGCGAGCTGCTGCTCGGAGCGGCCGGTGAGCTTGAGGTACTTGATGGTCTCGTCGTCGATCGGGAAGATCGCGGCGGTGGAGCCGAACTCCGGCGACATGTTGCCGATGGTGGCGCGGTTGGCGAGGCTGGTCGCCGCGACGCCCTCGCCGTAGAACTCGACGAACTTGCCGACGACGCCGTGCTTGCGCAGCATCTCGGTGATGGTGAGCACCAGGTCGGTGGCGGTGGTGCCGGTGGGCAGCTCGCCGGTGAGCTTGAAGCCGACGACGCGCGGGATGAGCATGGAGACCGGCTGGCCGAGCATGGCGGCCTCGGCCTCGATGCCGCCGACGCCCCAGCCCAGCACGCCGAGGCCGTTGACCATGGTGGTGTGCGAGTCGGTGCCGACGAGGGTGTCGGGGTACGCCTGGCCGTCGCGGACCATGACCGTACGGGCCAGGTGCTCGATGTTCACCTGGTGGACGATGCCGGTGCCGGGCGGGACGACCTTGAACTCGTCGAAGGCGGTCTGGCCCCAGCGCAGGAACTGGTAGCGCTCCTTGTTGCGGCCGTACTCCAGCTCGACGTTCTGCTTGAACGCGTCGTTGGTGCCGAACTTGTCGGCGATGACGGAGTGGTCGATGACCAGCTCGGCGGGCGCGAGCGGGTTGATCTTCGCCGGGTCGCCGCCGAGCTCCTTGACGGCCTCGCGCATGGTGGCGAGGTCGACGACGCAGGGCACACCGGTGAAGTCCTGCATGATCACGCGGGCCGGCGTGAACTGGATCTCCTGGCTGGGCTGCGCCTGGGAGTCCCAGCCGCCGAGGGCTCGGATGTGGTCGGCGGTGATGTTCGCGCCGTCCTCGGTGCGGAGGAGGTTCTCCAGGAGCACCTTGAGGCTGTAGGGGAGGCGCGCGGAGCCCTCGACCTTGTCCAGCCTGAAGATCTCGTACGACTCGTCGCCCACGCGCAGCGTGCTGCGGGCGTCGAAGCTGTTCGCCGACACGACAGTCTCCTTCATCAATGTGCGCGTTCTTACCGCATCCTGCCGTGATGGCTCCTCGCCGATCCGCTAAGGTAAGACTTAGTTAGGTAACCCTTACCGGCTGGCGCGGCTGCGGTGCGTCTTTTCGGCAGATATCTCGATGTCGAGATAACTCTAGTACATGAGGGCTGCCGGGTCATGCGCGCGCCGCGTGACCTGTCGCACCGGACTTCCTTCGCCCCCCTGTGCGGAGTGGGCGGGTCGGCCGTGTCCGGGCTCAGGCGACCGGCACGAGCGTCAGGTACGCGATGCCGAGGACGCCGCGGTAGCCGGCCGGATGCGCGGGCGCGCGGTGCGTTCCGCGCCCGCCGCTGTGATGCGCGTCACCAGCAGAGGGTTTCGGGCCGGGCCTGCGCGATCATGACCGGATGGACGCTCGCTTCCTTGGTATCGACGAGTTGGTCGAAGCTCCCTCCGTGGCGGTCGTGGTCGACGTCATGCGGGCTTTCACGGTGGCCGCCTGGGCCTTCGCCCAGGGAGCGGAGAAGATCGTCCTGGCCGAGTCGCTGGACGAGGCCCTCGCGCTCAAGACGCGCCACCCGGACTGGGTGGCACTCAAGGACGGGCCGTCGGCGCCCGGGTTCGACGCCGTCAACTCGCCGGGCCTGCTGCGCTCCCGGGACCTGGGCGGACGGACCGTCGTGCAGAAGACCACGGCGGGGACGGTCGGTGCCCTCGCGGTCAAGGAGGCGTCGCTGGTGCTGTGCGCCGGTTTCGTGGTGGCGGAGGCGACGGCCCGGGTATTGCGTACCCACGCCCGCGACACGGTCACGTTCGTGGTCACCGGCGAGGACGGGCGGGCCGACGAGGACCTGGCGTGCGCTCAGTACATCGCCCGGAGGACCACCGAAGCCGAGACGGATGCGGCCGAGTTCCTCCGCCGCGCCGGCGCGTCGCGCGCCGCCGCCGAGCTGAGGGAGGGTGTGCGTCAAGGAGTCCACCCCGATGACGTCGCGCTCTGCCTGGAGCTCGACCGGTTCCCCTTCGCCATGGTGGCGGCCGTGGAGGACTCGCTCATGGTCCTCCGCCAGCGCGCCGTGCGGTCGCCGGCGGACGGGCTGGCGGCAGGCGGCTGAGCGCTCCGGCCGGGCCGCAAGACCGGCCGGAGCGCTGACACGCGGCTGTCAGCCGTGCTCGGGCTCCACCGGGAGCCACAGCTCGGCGTCGGCCTCCGTCTTGTCCGGCGACAGTCGGGTGCGCAGGATCTCGGGACCGGTGCGGCTGCGGTACGGGTTCGACGGGAACCACTCGGTGAAGACGTCCCGCCACAGTTCCTGGATGGCCTGCGGCACCGGCCCGGAGGTGGTGAAGACCGCCCACGTCCCGGCCGGGACCGTCAGCGTGGCCGTGCCCTCGGGAGCGGCCGCGGCGGTGATCACACCGTGGTAGTAGTCGAGTTCGGTGCCCTCGGCACGGCTGGGGTCCAGGTCGTCGCAGACGGCGACGACGCCGTGCGGCTCCTGGTCCGACAGCTTCTCCAGGCCCTCCAGCGTCTGCGGGTCGATCCCGCGGACGAAGTCGATGATCGCCTGGTTCGGCCCCGCGTGCACCAGCGGTACCCGGGTCTTGAGCCCGACGACGGTGAAGTCCGCCTTGTCCACAACGCGGTATCGCATGCTGCTTCCCCCCTCGATGGTGAGGCGGAAGGTCATCCGGGGCTGGGAGCTGAGCGCGGCGCCGGTGCGCCGGGCCTCGCCCGGTCCGATGCCGTGCATGGCGCGGAACGCCCTCGCGAACGCCTCGCCGGAGCCGTAGCCGTAGCGCACCGCGATCTCCAGCAGCGTCTCCCGGCCCGCGAGCACCTCGGCGCCCGCGAGGGTGAGCCGCCGGCGCCGGATGTACTCCGACAGCGGTATGCCGGCGAGCGCGGAGAACATCCGACGCAGGTGGTACTCCGACGTGGCCGCGATGCGTGCCAGCTCGTCGACCTCGATGTCCTGGTCGAGACGCCGCTCGATGTGCTCCATGGCCTGGTTCAGCCGCTCCAGCATGCCCGGTTTTCCTTCCTTTCGACGATCACCACGCTAGGCAGCGCGCCCCCTGCCGGACCCGACATCCTGTGCCCGATCGGGTCGGGTCCGGAGGCGGGCCGGCGGCGTCGGTCCGCGCGGTCACGCCGCCAGCACCGGGTAGTCGGTGTAGCCCGCCTCCCCGCCCACGTACATCAGGCCGTCGTCGCGGACCGGGTTGAGCGGGGCGCTGAGGCGCAGGCGTTCGACCAGGTCGGGGTTGGCCAGGAAGGCCCGGCCGAGGGAGACCAGGTCCGCTCCGGCGGCGAGCAGCCGCTCGCCCTCGCGGCGGCCGCCGTCGGCGGGGAGGGGGCCCGGGTACGGCAGGGCGGGGTTGGCGATCAGCGTGCTGGGCCATGCCCTGCGGAGCGTGTGGAACAGGGGTTGGTCGGGGTCGGCGAACACGACGTGCAGATAGGCCAGGTCCAGGGGCGCCAGGGCGGCGGCGAGCGCCGGGTGGAGGGCCTCGGTGTCGCCCTCGTCGATGCCGTTGACGGTGACCCCCGGCGAAACGCGCACCCCCACGCGCTCCGGGCCGATGGCCGCGGCGACGGCCTGGACCACCTCCACGGCGAACCGGATCCGGCCGGCGACGGAGCCGCCGTAGGCGTCGGTGCGGTGGTTGGTGTTCTGCGCCATGAACTGGTGCAGGAGGTGGCCGTTGGCGGCGTGCACCTCGACCCCGGCGAACCCGGCGTCGAGCGCGTTGCGGGCGGCGGTGGCGAAGTCGGCCACGGTGGAGCGGATGTCGTCGAGCGTCATCTCGCGCGGCACGACGGCGTCCTTCCGCCCGCCGGGGGTGTGGATGGTCTCCGGCAGCGGGATCGGCGAGGGGGCGAGCGGCAGCAGCCCGCTGTTGTCGGGGTGGCCGACCCGGCCGCCGTGCTGGAGCTGGAGGAACATCCGGCCGCCCGCGGCACCGACCGCGTCGGTGACCTGCCTCCAGCCGGCCACGTGGGCGTCGTTGTGGATCGCGGGGATGTCGGGGTAGGTCTGCCCGACGGCGTTGGGCGTGGTGCCCTCGGCGATGATCAGCCCGGCGGAGGCGCGCTGCGCGTAGTACGTGGCCATCATCGGCCCGGGGACGCCGTCGGCGCCCGCGCGGTTGCGCGTCAGCGGGGCCATCACCAGCCGGTTCGGCAGGTGGAGGGGGCCGAGGCGGGCGGGTTCGAGGAGCGGCGAGGCCGCGGGTGTCTGCGTCATGCCGGTACGGTAGAAGTTGACACCAGTGTCAGATTCAAGTCGCTTGGTACGCGGGCGGGGTGGGGCATGCGGATCGGTGAACTGGCGCAGCGCACGGGAGTGAGCGAGCGCTCGCTGCGCTACTACGAGAAGCAGGGCCTCCTGACGTCCGAGCGCACGCCGGGCGGCCACCGCGAGTACGGCGACTGGGCCGTCGACCGGGTCATCCGCATCCAGGCGCTCTACGCCGCCGGCCTGCACAGCACGAAGATCGCGCGACTGCTGCCGTGCATGCGGGACGTGGACGGCGGCCCGTCCGCGGTCGCCACCGCGCGGCTGGTCGCGGAGCTCACCGAGGAGCGGGAGCGCATCGACCGGATGATCGGCGATCTGGTGCGGTCGCGGGAGGTGCTGGACGAGGTGATCGTCGCGGCGTCGGAAGCCGAAGCCTCGGCGGCGGCCTCCGCCACAGCCGGCCGCCTGGCGGAGAGCGGGAGGCGGGCGGAGGCGGCTCATTCGGCGTAACGGAGCGTCATTACGGAACTATCCGACATGCCCGGCTTGTCCGGTCGCTCGCCCACCCAGCCGCGCCCCGCTTGCGGCGGTTTCGTACCGTATCGAGCATGGAGGCATGTTCAGCGGCGCGCACGTCATCATGTACACCCACGACGCCGACGCGGACCGGGCCTTCGTCCGCGACGTGCTTGGGTTTCCGCATGTCGACGCGGGGCGCGGGTGGCTCATCTTCAAGCTGCCGCCCGCCGAGGTCGCCGTGCACCCGTCGTCGGGCGAGCCCCGGCAGGAGTTCTACCTGATGTGCGACGACATCGAGAGCGTGCTGCGCAAGCTGACGGAACGTGGGGCGGAGCTCGCGCGCCCGGTCAGCGACCAGGGGTGGGGGCTGCTCGCAGCCGTGCGGCTGCCGAGCGGCGCCGAACTGCCGCTGTACGAGCCGCGCCACCCCACAGCTCACAGCGTGTCACCCTAATGACCTACCCCACCGCGAGCACCATCTCATATCTGAGATAACCTGCCGCCATGGCAGACGACTACCTCGTACGCATCGGCAAGCTCATCCGTGACGCCCGTCAGCACCGCGGCTGGACGCAGACGCAGCTCGCCGAAGCCCTGGCCACCAGCCAGAGCGCGGTCAATCGCATCGAGCGCGGCAACCAGAACATCAGCCTTGAGATGATTGCCCGCATCGGCGAGGCGCTCGACAGCGAGATCGTGTCGCTCGGTTACGCCGGACCCATGCACCTCAGGGTGGTCGGCGGGCGCCGGCTGTCCGGCTCCATCGACGTCAAGACCTCCAAGAACGCCTGCGTTGCGCTGCTGTGCGCCTCCCTGCTCAACAAGGGCCGCACGGTCCTGCGGCGCGTCGCCCGCATCGAGGAGGTGTACCGCCTCCTGGAGGTGCTGAACTCCATCGGCGTACGCACCCGGTGGATCAACGACGGGATGGACCTGGAGATCGCCCCGCCGGCGCACCTGGACATGGAGGCCATCGACGCGGACGCCGCGCGCCGCACCCGCTCCATCATCATGTTCCTGGGCCCGCTGCTGCACCGGCTGCGGCAGTTCAAGCTCCCGTACGCCGGCGGCTGCGACCTCGGTACGCGCACCATCGAGCCGCACATGATCGCACTGCGCCGCTTCGGCCTGGACATCACCGCCACCGAGGGCCTCTACCACGCGCAGGTGGACCGCTCCATCGCCCCGGACCGCCCGATCGTCCTGACCGAGCGCGGCGACACGGTGACCGAGAACGCCCTGCTGGCGGCCGCCCGCCACGACGGCGTCACCGTCATCCGCAACGCCTCCTCCAACTACATGGTCCAGGACCTGTGCTTCTTCCTGGAGGCCCTGGGCGTACGGGTGGAGGGCATCGGTACGACGACGCTCACGGTGCACGGCGTGCCGGCCATCGACGTGGACGTCGACTACTCCCCCTCCGAGGACCCGGTCGAGGCGATGAGCCTGCTGGCCGCCGCGGTGGTCACCGAGTCGGAGCTGACGATCCGTCGCGTACCGATCGAGTTCCTCGAGATCGAGCTCGCGGTGCTGGAGGAGATGGGCCTCGACCACGACCGCTCGACGGAGTACACCGCGGACAACGGCCGCACGCGGCTCGTGGACCTGACCGTACGCCCCTCCAAGCTGGAGGCGCCGATCGACAAGATCCACCCGATGCCGTTCCCCGGCCTGAACATCGACAACGTGCCGTTCTTCGCGGCCATCGCGGCGACGGCCCAGGGCCAGACCCTCATCCACGACTGGGTCTACGACAACCGCGCCATCTACCTGACGGACCTCAACCGCCTCGGCGGCCGCCTCCAGCTCCTCGACCCGCACCGCGTCCTGGTCGAGGGCCCCACCCGCTGGCGCGCGGCCGAGATGATGTGCCCGCCGGCCCTGCGCCCGGCGGTGGTGGTGCTGCTGGCGATGATGGCGGCGGAGGGCACGTCGGTCCTGCGCAACGTCTACGTCATCAACCGCGGTTACGAGGACCTGGCGGAGCGGCTCAACTCGGTGGGCGCGCAGATCGAGATCTTCCGGGACATCTGACCGGCGGATGGCGCACCCCTTCTGACCTGCCGTTTAGCGGGTCAGGCAGGGGTGCGGCAGCATCCGTGGGACTTCTCCAGGGCGTTGGGCTGGTGACGGGCTTCTGCGGGCCGTTCCGGCCCGATGCCTCCACGGCCGACGCCTCCGCGCCCGAGGCGACGCGAAGATCGCGTCGATGCCGGCCTGTCCCGTGCTCCGCCCGTGGCAGGAATGGCGAGTACTTCCGCAATGTGTACCCCGGGTCGGCGTGTCGCAGCCAGCTTGCCAGCGAGACGACCGACTCACCAGCCTTCAGTTCTTCGAGGCGAAGAAGTCACGCAGGGTGTGGAAGCCGTGCTCCCGGGACAGCTCCCACACCCGTGCCCCGGTGGCCGCAGCGCTCTCCTTGAGCGAGGCGATCACCCCCGCCTTGGCGAGGGCGGGCTTCCACACGAAGGAGTTGAAGTAGTTCCGGTTGACGGCCTTCCTCTCCCGTCCGGTCACCAGGAGGTCGTACGTCCTCGGCCGCCGATGCTTCGCCTCCACCGGTGACTCGGGAGGAGTGGGGCCGTCCCACGGCAGCGTGACTGGCACGGGAGGGAACCGCTCCATGTGCTCCCGGACCGCCCGCGCCACACTCGGCGGCAGTGGGACATCCCTCACCTTGCGGCCTTCCGCAGCGCGAAGCACAGCTTCGCCCGCACCATCTTGACCTGCCGCCGAACGTGGACAACCTCCTTGTCGAAGTCGATGTCCTCGACGGCGAGCCCGAGAGCCTCCCCTTGCCGGAGCCCGAGTCCCGCGCCGACCACGACCAGGAGGCGGTAGCGGTACGGCAGTGCCTCACACACCGCCAGAAAGCGCTCGGGCGGCCACGCCTCGACCCTGCCAGGCGCCGCTTCGGGCGGCCCCACCGTGCTGGACCGGCACGGGTTATGCCCGATGCGTCGGTCTTCGACGGCGGCCTGGAGGACGCTGGACTCCAATGGCGCAGCACTTCCGCGCTGATGCCGTTGAGCGGCTGGGACCCGAGGTGCGGAAGGACGTGGCGACGCACCCGCTGCTCGATGCGCTCCATGGTGGACGGGTCGCCGCGTCCGCACCGGCCGCCTGACCGTCCACCCGCATGCCCACGACGGATTCACCGCGATCGCCGTCGGCACCTGCAACGCCGAGGGCGGCAACACCGTCTTCCTCCACGGCTAGGACCACCTCCGCGGCGTCACCGACGCCTACGAGGCCCCCGCCGCCTTCCGGAGAACTACGGCCCCGCCGTCCGACCCGGGCCCGCCCCGCCACCAGCGCCGAGCGTCAGGCCACCGACGCCCTCAAGCCGCTCCCCTCCCCTGTCACGGAGGCGACCCTGCGCCGCGCCTCCCGGTCACGTCCCACCCTCCGTCCACCGAGCCCGCGACCGTCCAGGACCACGAGGAACTCCTCGACACGTTCGTCGAGACCCACCGCGACTGGGAGAAGTACCGCACCTGGGACGACGTCCGCTCCTACGCCAACCACGAGTCGCTCACTCGTTTGGCACGCCAGCGCTACCACCACCGCCCCTGTCGCCCTCGTCCGCGACCTCCTCGAGGACGCCGCCGACCACCTCACCCCCACCCCGCACGCCACCGCCACCCTCGACGACCGCGTCGCCCGGGCCACTGGCTCTCTCACCGACGCCGGCTGGCGCCGGCGGACCGATACCCGATGGATCACCTGGACCGCCCCCGACGACACGCACGGCCTCCGTCTCGACACCTACGCGGTCACCCACCCCAACCAGGGGCTCCGCGCCTGGACCGCGTGGCGTCGCGCCACCACCGACCGACCCGCCTGGGCAGTAGCTCTCTCCACCGACGCGCCCTTCGACATCCTCGAGGACGTCGCCTTCATCCTGTCCCTCGCTGTCACGCTGCGGCCGTCGGTCACCTCGAAGGTTGCGTCGACGCCGCCGGGGCCGAGGCAGGTGACCGAGGCTCCCGCGAGGCGGCCGCTGCCGGGCTACTGAGGGTGCTTCGGGCTGTCGGGTCGCGGCCTTCCTTCCGGGCCCCTACTCGGTGTCTTCGACGTCCTCCGAGGTGAGCGGTGCGGCGGACTTCTCCGGTTCCTGGTCGATCACGTCCCCGGCTCGGTAGTACCGCGACGCGCTCTTGTAGTGCTGGTCCTCCTCGTACATGATCACGTAGTTGAGGAGGGCGGTGATCTGCCAGGAGGCCGGCAGGGCGGCGGACGCGACTCGCAGCGCCTCGTCCGCGGTGGGTTCCCCGTCCGGGACCCGCAGGGTCGTGTCTCCGGGGTCGACGGGCTCCGCGTAGCGGAAGTTGTACGGCAGTGCGGTTTTCAGGCTCCTCAGGTACGAGCGCAGGTCCACCTCTCCCACCGGGAGGCCGTGGAGTCGCGCCTCGAGGTTGATCGGGTACTGGACGTCGAAGTGGTCCTTCTTGAGGACCGTCCGATCCCGCCTCCGCCCCGGGTCCTTGCTCCCGAACCCGCTGTTGTTCCAGGGGATTCCGCCCCTGCTCCGGTGGTGGTTGATGAGGAGCTGCTCCGGCGCCAGCGCCGAGAAGCCCTCGTCTACGTACAGGCAGCGGAACGAGATGTCCGCCGGGTCGATGTTGCGGCGGCCGGAGAGCTTGCGCACGTGGTTGCGGAGCCGCCCGGGCAGCCCTTTGTGCCGCTGGTCAGCCTTGCCCACGTAGACGAGCGACCCTTTGTGGTAGAGCTGGTACACGCCCGGGCGTTCCTCCAGCGCCGCGAGGTTCCGCTCGCTCAGCTCGGCGCTCTCGAGCCTCTCCAGCGCCTCGGCGAGCTGGTCTCCGAGCGCCTTGGTGATGCTCAGGCGGAAGTGGTCGTGGAACTCCCCGCAGCCGTCCATGCTCTGCTTCATCGTTCTCTTTCCTCGCGCAAGGGTCGCGGGGACACTCTATGGGGTTGCACACGTCTCGCTCACTCGTTCGAGTGAAGTGCCCTACGAGCCGGCCATTCCGCGGTACGATTCGGCCATGGGTGACCAGCCAGAAGAGACCAAGATCCCGCGCGACCGGACGAGCGTGGAGCTGTTCGCGGGCGGTGGCGGCCTCGCGATGGGGGTGCACCGCGCGGGGTTCCGCCCGCTCCTGTTCAACGAGTTCAACAATCGCGCCTGTGAGACCCTGCTCGCCAGCGCCGGCCGGGTGCTCGGCGACTCCGGGCTCGTCCTGACCCGGGACACCGCGCCGGTCCCCCCGGCCCCCGGCGAGCCCGCGCCCCTGTATCCGGGCGACGTGAGGGAGCTCGACCTCCGCAAGTTCGACGGCGAGGTCGACGTCCTGGCTGGCGGCCCGCCCTGCCAGCCGTTCAGCGCCGGCGGCGTCGCCAAGGGTGACGAGGACAAGCGGAACATGTTCCCCTCCGTCTTCAACGCCGTCCGCGAGATGCGACCCAAGGCCGTGATCTGCGAGAACGTCCGGGGACTCCTCCGGCCCTCGTTCGCCGGCTATTTCGAGTACATCAAGAACGAGCTGCGCCTGCCCTTCATGGAGCGCGACCCCCGGCGGACCTGGCAGGAGCACAACCGCGCGCTGATGGAGGCCCTGGGCGACCCTGACCCGGCGTCCCACGGCCTGGACGTCGACGGTGGCCTCCCGGCCGGGGACCGCGACCCCGACCGCTACCGGGTGATCGCCTTCCCCGTCAACGCCGCCGACTACGGCGTTCCGCAGGTGCGCAACCGGGTGGTCATCGTCGCCTTCCGGGCCGACCTCGGCGTCGACGTCGTCCGGGACTTCGCCCACGAGGTCAGGGCCCACCCCTTCTCCCAGGCCGCCCTCTTCCGCTCCATGCGGGACGGGTCCTACTGGGACCGCCACCGCGACGTCCCGCCCTACGTCATGGAGCGCGTCATGGCGCGCCTGCCCCGGGACGTCAAGGACGACGGCCGGCGACCGTGGCTCACCTTCCGGGACGCGATCAAGGGTTTCCGCGCCGACGGCGAACGGCTTCGCCCGCTGCCCAAGGTCGACCTCTCGCGGCTCGACGAGAAGTACGACTTCGGCGAGGGCCGCTTCCCCGGGCACATCGGCTGGCCCGGCGCCCGGATCTACAAGGGACACACTCCCAATGAGTTGGATCGCCCCGCCAAGACGGTGAAGGCCGGGGTCCACGGTGTGCCGGGCGGCGAGTCCGTCATGGAGCTCGACGATCGCGTCGAGGACCCGTCCGCCCCGGGCGGCTGGCGCTACCGGCATCGGTACATGACCGTCCGCGAGACGGCCCGTGTGATGACCTTCCCCGACGAGTGGGTCGGCTGCGGCCCGCGCGGCGAGCAGATGCGGCAGCTCGGCAACGCGGTCCCGGTGGTCCTTGGTGAGTTCTTCGCCCGGTCGGTCTCGCACGCCTTGGACGCGGCCGGCCAGTGACGCCCGCGACCCGGCCGGCCGAGCGCGCCGGACGCTGGAAGGAGAGCCTCCCTCCCGAGCGCGCCTACAAGCGACGGGCTGGGGCGGCCGCCCCAGCCGTGGAGCAGGACCGCGCCGCCGGGGGACGCCACCGCCGCTCGGTGGACCTTGGTGACGGCCGCTACGCGCGCGCCTCCATCGCGTTGAAGCTTTACCGGCGCACGCGGCGCATCCGTGCCTACCTCCGCTGGTCATGCGATGGTGCCACGCGCGAGCGTTACGTCTGCGAGGTCGACCACCCCACCCGGGGCGAGAACCTGGCCGAGGCGTGGCGCCAGGCCCGGCTGATGGGTCTGGTCACAGGTCCTCCGCCGCCCGAGGGCTCCACGGCGTCCTCCGACGCCGTCCGGGCTGTCATGCGGGCCAACCGCGGGAGGGACACCGGCCCGGAACTGGCCCTGCGCAGGCTTCTACACGCGAGAGGCCTGCGTTACCGGGTGGACGCCCGCCCGGCGCCCGAGGTCCGGCGCAGGGCTGACCTGGTGTTTCCCGGCGTCAGGGTGGCGGTCTTCGTCGACGGCTGCTTTTGGCACGGCTGCCCGGAGCACTACCGGCCCGCGACCCGCAACGCCGAGTTCTGGCGGGAGAAGATCGAGGGCAACAGGAGAAGGGACCGCGAGACGAACGAAATCCTGCGAGCGGCCGGTTGGAGCGTGATCCGCGTGTGGGAGCACGAGACCCCGGAGACGGCGGCCGAGCTGGTCTCGCGGGAGGTGCGGGCCCGGCGATCGGGTTCCGGGCCCTCGCCCTCTCTCGCTACAGGGGACGGCCGCTGAGCAGGTCGTCGACGGCGTCCGCCAGCCGCCGCAGTACGACCTTCCTGTCTTCGGTGCTCACCGCCATGGCCTTCTCGCCCGGGTTGAGACCGGCTTGGACGAGAAGGCTCACGGGCAGTTGGAGGGTGCCGTCCTCCTGGATGACCACTTCCTGCGGGTCTTGGACACACGGACAGTGTCCCGCTGCCCTGTGGCGGGTCGCCTCCCGGACGTGCCTGTCAGAGGGGGGCGAACTGAGGCTGGCCGATGCAGCCATCGGTGAACACTGGGTAGACCCTCAGGAACGCGATCGTCTCCCTGTGCTCATCGTCTGTCCGCAGCCGGCGAACGCCCCTGGTGACGCTGGTCAGGCGCCGCATCACGTCCTCCTCGCTCTCCTCACGGATCCTGCCCTGCTCGTCGGCCGTCGGGACGTCCAGGCGCAGCTCGTCGCCCAGTCGGTTCCCGGCGTCGGCGATGTAGTGGACGGGGCGATCGCCGCTGATGATCCACACGGCTGTGACCATGCTGGCGACGGCTCCGGACGACCTCCGCGTTCGGCTGGTCGTTGAGTACCCCCATGCGCCGCCCGTCCGTCGAGGCGTGCTCCGCCCGCCATGGTCCGGAACCGTCGTCCCACTGCCGCGCGTCCGGTACTCCTCTCCGCCGTGCCGGAACACGTGTTTCCTCCCCTTGCCGTCCGGCACCTCGCGCAGGACGGGGAGTATCGGCAGGGTGACGGTAGGGCGGAGGTCTTCGGCGTCGCGCCAGGTCGTGCTGCCGTCCCTGTGGTTGAAGACGCAGACCGCTGTCGGAGACGTCGGCGGGGGACCGTTTGTGCAGGACGACACACGGATCGCCGGTGCTCGCCAATGTGACGTTGCGTCAGGGACAACCTCGTCGTAGCGCATGGTCACTTCTGTTCTTGCCTTCGAAATTTCACTACTGTCATGTCATCAGCCGGACGCTGGGCTCGCACGACGTTTGGTCAACTCCACAGGGGAGTCCTTCAGAGCGGCCTGACACTCGCCTGGCGCGCAGCCGTGGCGCACTCGTGCGGTACCCGCGGCGAGGTCGAGGATCACGGCGAGGACACAGCCCTCCACGGCGCCGAGCTCGATGGCGTGACGGCGGAGGGTGGAGACCTGCGCGAAGCTGGCGGCGCGGGTGACGGTGAGCGGCGCGTGCCCTCCGGCCGTGGCGAACGTGCGGCGCATGGGGGTCTGTCGCAGCCCCAGCCTCCAGGTTAGCCACGAGTGCACCCGGACACCGCTGCCGCGGAGGACGTCCGGGTCGACCGGGATCCGCACACCGAGGACATCGCCGTGGACGGCCATCGAGGCCGGCCTGGGCGGTTCCGGCTCCTCGATCGGCTGGGCACCTCGCGCGACGAGGTCGATCAGGCCGTCAGGCGTCCTTCCGATCTGGTCGCTGAGGAGGCACTGCCGGAGCCTTGACGCGCTCACCGGGTACACCTGCCTGACCTGTGAGAAGAGGGCCCTCTGGGTCATGGGCCCCTGCTCGGTGACCACCGCCACCACCGCCTCGATGGCGTTGCCGTACGGGGCGACACGCAGGTGCGACCACTCCGCCAGGGCCCACGTGCCCTCCGGCCGGACTTGGACGAAGCGGTCGTCGCGTCGCAGCCCTTCTCGGGCCGCTGCGACGGACGTCACCCCCATGGGATCGACCAGCTCCTCCGCCCGGCAGGGGCGTCCGGCGTCCAGGAGGTGGAGGTACGCGGAGTCGCGCCTTCTCACCTTGCGGCGGACCCAGTGGCCGGCCGCGTCGCGGACGACTCGCGATCGAGGGTCGTCGAGGAGCGCGGCGACGTTCACACCCTCTGGCACTCCGACGATGCGCGCCTCCTCGTCCAGGTCGTCCCCTCGTACAGGTGCCCTGTCGACCAACCGCAGCAGCCTTCGGTCGAGCTCGTCGGGGTCAGTGGTCCACCAGCCTCGCAGCGAACCCGCCCAGGTCCGCGGGGCGCGCAGACCCGCCTCGAGCAGGAGCACTTCCAGGATCATGTGATCCTCCGCGCGCAGGGCGACCGCGAGATCCTCCCTGCGGACAGCGGGAGCAGCGCCGGCTTGCTGGGCGACTGCGCGCCACGCCGGTGTCACCGAGTCGGCCATGAACGCAAGCTTTCCCTGCCCTTCGCTGATGACCTGGCGGGCCCTCTCTCGAGTCACCCCGAACCTCGCGCCGGCCTCCTCCAGGGAGTGCCCCGCCGCCCTGGCCTCGATGATCCCTCGGGCCCTCTCGTCGAACACCGTGTCCCATGCCTTGGTCAACCACTCCCGCAGCTCCATGACCGCCCCTACATCTCCTGGAAGTAGATGACCCGCACGCCGAGGAACCTGGCCACGCGGCCGTGCAGCGCCTTGGCCTCACGCGTCACGGGAGAGGAGAAGGGCTCGATGACGCAGATCGTCCACGGCGCGGTCTCCCCGTTCGACCGGTCGAGGATCGCGGGTCACAGCAGGTGCTTGAAGCTCCCGCTGGGGCCGGCGACGAAGTGGAGTTCGTCGTCCTCCGCGCCGATCCTGCGGACCTTCGCGCGCATGGGCTTCTGGCGCTTGGAGCGGGGCACGAGCTCCCAGTCGCCGCCCAGGGACTTCTCGATGATCTCCTCGAGCGTCGCGGCCGGCTGGCTGACGTACTTCGCGTACTTGGTCTCACCCCGGAGTGCCCGCGGGTACTCCTTCATCGCGATGTCCTTCAGCCACGGCCGGATGTTCGCGGCGCTGCCCAGGTGCCCGACCAGACGGCCCCCGATCTTCGGGTCGTCGGTCCACCGCTGGTACAGACGCGTGTGCTCGTCGTCGCTCTGGGTGAACCAGTCGGCGTCCGCAGCCTGCGAGTAGACGAGCTTGAGGACCGCTTCCTCGACCTCGGTCGGGATGTTGTACTTGCTCACTGGATTCCTTTCGGCATGGGGAACTGAAGACGGACCTCGTCCGCTGCGGTCTCGAGGTCCGCGGCGTCCTGGATCCACATGTCCATGAGGGAGCCGACGGTCTCGTCCTGGAACTCGATCCGCGAGGTGTGCGGGAGTTCCAGGTGCTCGGCCTCCGTGGCCTCCAGGGTCCGGCGCAGGTTGAGGGCCGCTGCGGCGCGGCGGATGTCCGTCACGAAGTCGAGGACCTTGAGCGCCTTCTTGTTGGGACTCAGGCGCAGTCCGCGGCCGAGCTGCTGGACGAAGATCCTTCGACTGTGGGTGACGCGCAGGAAGGCGATCAGGTTGACGTCGGGAACGTCGACGCCCTCGTTGAACACGTCCACGCACGTGATGACAGGCACACGCCCGAGGCGGAACTCGTTCAGCAGGATGTTGCGGTGCCGCTTGGGCAAACCGCTATGCAGGTAGGAGGCGTTGACCCACTGCGGGTCGGAGACCGAGAGAAGTTCAGCCATGTGCTCGGCGTGCTCGATCGTCTGGCAGAAGACGATCGCGCGGGGTTCCACTGTCTCCCGCCAGGCGGCCCGCAGGTGCTCCACGATCTCCTCGTCCCTCTGCGGGAGGAAGAGGCGACGGTTCAGGTCCTTGATCGAGTAACCGTGACGGCTGATTTCCCTGACGGCGTCCCAGTCGACCCCGTCGGCGTAGATCCGGTAGTCGACAGCGGACAGGAATCCCTTGGCCATGCCCTCGGCGATACCCATGCTGAAGCTCGGGTAGCCGAAGCGCGCGGTGATGTCGAACTTGTCGCCTCTCCACGGAGTGGCGGTCACCCCGAATTGGGCCGCAGCGGAACACAGATCGAGAAGTTCTGCAAACCTGCCGGTCTCCGCGACGTGGTGGGTCTCATCGATCATGATGAGGTCGGGGCGGTACCCGTTTCGGGCGGCGGAGAGCGCGGACTCGACGGTCGCGACGACCACTCCCTCCAGGTTCCTGGGCTTGTCCTCACCGGTGAGGAGGCGGGTGGGGACGGTCTTCGGGATGTGCCGCCACAACGCCTTCTCGAGCTGTTCGACGAGGTCTCGCATGTGCGCCACGACGAGGATCTTCGCCTGCTGCCGAGACGCGAGGAGGTTGCCGATGACCTCCCCGCCCACGACGGTCTTGCCCAGACCCGTCGCCAGCACGAGGAGGGCGGACCCTTCGGCCGCCAGGTCACGCTCGATGGCCCGGACGGCGTCGGCCTGGTAGGGCCTCAGTTCGTACGGGCTGGGCACGCGCTCCGGCATACGTTCGCCGATGGTCTCAAGCGTGGCGCCATGCCACAGCGCGATGTCGATTCCGACGCCGGCCAGGGCGCGGCGACGTGCCTCGGCCGTGGGGGTGATGTTGGTGTTCGTCGCTAGGACGGCCTTGTCGGCTCGGTAGTGGGTGCGGGCTCGCTCAAGGTCGTCGACGCCGGCGTGGTCCGCCGTGCCGTGCGCCTTCCACTTGCTCTGGAACACCCACTGCTCCCGGTTCCGCACGGCCAGGAGGTCGGCGCCGTGGTCGTTGGCGCCGTCCACGACACGAACGTCATGGAACCCCAGGTGCCACAGCGTCCTCTCAAGGGCCTTGGTGAGCCCCGCCGGGCCTCCGTCGCGCAGCTCGGCGGGGGACAGGAACACCGCGCTCACTCCTCACCGGCCAGCGCGTCGGCGAGAAGGGTGACGCTGAGACGGGCGCGCTGCAACTGGAGGACGGTGGCCTCGTCGGCGAAGGTTCCGATCGTCGCCACGTCGGCCAGGTAGCCGGTGACCAGGGCCAGACTCAGGGAGCGGGCGGCCGGCGACTGCACGGTGGTATACGGCCCCCGGAAGACACGGCCGTCGAGGAACACGTCGGGCATGACCTCCACCAGGCGGACCAGGGCCAGCGGGGGAAGGTAGGTGATGAACCCGGCGTCCTCACCGAGGGCTCCGACCGCGCCCACGCGCCCGGACGCGATCATCGACGACTCGATGGCGTGCCGCTCCTCCTCGCTGAGATGGCCGAACACCTCCCGGTACGCGCCGGTGCGGTTGAGCTCCGCCATCGCGCGGCTGCGGATCTCGTTCAGCAGGTCGCGCGCCTCGGCGCCGACCGTGTTGCCGTCCAACGCGCTGTCCTTCAGGGACTCGGCGCGGATGCCGGCGAGGAGCTGGGACGGAGCCCACTGGGAACGCGAGCGGACCTTCAGCAGCGGGGCGAGTTCCGCGAGGAGGAGGTCCGCGTAGTCCGCGCCGAACCGCTTGAAGACCTCGTGGTCGGTGTCGAGGAAGGCGACGAGCTCGTTGCCCGCGCGCTGGTCGAGGAGGACCGGGACGGCCACGCCCGTGTCGTCGAGGAGGCTCTCGCCGTTCTTCAGCAGCCGCGTCTCCACGTTCAGGTAGCCGAGGGCCGGGTGACCGAACGGACGGCTGAGGTAGGAGTGCCGCGTCGACGCGGCCTCGTAGCGGGCCAGGCGCTCACTGCGGGTCTCGGTCTTCGGCTTCACCACGGTGGGCGCGCCGCCGCCTGCCTCCTGGCCGGGAGCCGGGGTGGCCACAGGGGTGGTGCCGGACGCGGGCGCGTCGGTGGGCACACCGAGGGCGTCCAGGACGGCCTGTTCGTCAGCCTGGCTCGGGACACTGGCCTCGGTCTCGGCCTGCTTGCCCTTGTTCTTGGTCTCCTCGTGCTCGAGGACCGCCTGCCACCAGCGCTCGTCGGTCTGGAAGTCCGGGTTGCCCCTCTGGAATTCCTGCCCCCAGCGGCGGGTCTCCTCGTGGATGGGCCTGCGGCCGTCGCCAGGCACCAGACAGCGAAGGCCGGCGTCGCTACGGCGGTATCCCTTGTAGAGCTGGGCCAGGGGGCTGGTGTTCTCGGGGTAGCCGAGGGACTCGGCGCGCTTGGGCTGGAGCGGGGCGACGCCACGCAGCAGCTCCACGGCGCTGCGCCAGCTCCGGTCCGCGTACTCGAAGGCGTCCTTCTGGTAGGTGACGGGGACGTGGTCGAGGTGGATCTCGCCGATGATGCGACCGCCCAAGTGGCCGAGGTCCACGGGGTACTCGGGGTCCTCGTTGCCGGGAACGCCGTCGGGGTTGTTCCAGGTGAACAACTGCTTGTCCCAGCGCAGGATCTTCCGGCCGTTACGGAGGAAGTCGATCCCGTAGTCGGTCTTGTGGAGGTAGCGCTGGATGCCGAGCCAGCCCCAGACACGGCGCTTCCGCACCGAGAGCCTGTCACTCCCGCAGTCGGAGCAGACGTCACCCTGGGTCAGCTGCCACTGGCCGCAGTCGGAGCAAGCGAGACCGTCCTGCAGCTCCTCGTCGATCTCGATGTAGGCGGGGATCCGCTCCTTGCCGTTGAACAGCACGGAGCGGTCGTCTCCCCAGCGGCAGTGCCGGACCGGCTTGACCTTGGTGCCGCCCACGTAGAGCTCGAAGCCGCGCGCGTCCAGGATCCACGAGTAGACGGAGCCGAGCACGTTGCGGAGCACCGACCCGTTGCGGCGGAGCCACTCCACGCGCTTCCCGTGCAGCCGGTCGATGATGATCCTCGTCCCGTGCTGGGCGGGGTCGCTCTTCGGCTCGGTGATGTCCGTCGCCTCGAAGTCGTCCTTGATGTGGTCCAGGTCGATCTCGACGCCGATCCACTGGCTGTCACCGGGCCGCGTCGTCAGGACACGGGTGCGCTTGCCGAGGCGAGCCGTGGCCACGTTGAAGCCCATGCCGAACAGGCCGAGCTTGTCGTGCATGTCATTACCGGACCAGCCGGCCCGCACCGCCCGCTCGAGTCGCTCATAGTCCATCCCCCGACCGGTGTCGGTGACCACGAGTTCCCCGCTGGTCGAGGACGGCAGCGAGACGCTGACCTTGTAGCCGTCGGGCCACTCTGCCCCGGACCGGACGATCTCGCTGAAGTCGTCGAAGGAGTTGTCGACGAGCTCGGCCACGCACTGCCACTCGTCGAACTCGATCTCGCCCAGCATGCGGAGCACGCGGGCGGAGGGGGTGATCTTCACTCGGGCTGAAGCCTCTCTCCGGCAGAACCGACACGCTCAGGGCCGCTTCTTGCGCCAGCGCACGGCGAAGCGGCCCGACTCGGACGAGTCGCGCGTAAGCCAGAGCGTATACCTGGCCACTGACAACCCGTCTGCTATCGCCAAGTTCCTGCGCGACACCTCTGCGTATGACATGCTGACCGGTTCCGCAGGACGCCTTTGGACATCACCCCCGCATAAGGACGAGGGGAACCACCCGCGGGTCCCCGTTGTCGAGGAGTTCCAGCGTGTCTTTCCGTACCTCGAGTTCGGCCGGTGTCATCGCCATGCCGAGAGCCTTGGGGGCGGAGCGGTAAGGGCAGCGACCCGCTTTACGGACCGGTTCGGCCGACGGAAACGACTCACGTGTCTTGCGCTCCTTCGCGCGTCGGATCTCGCACTGATTGAGCAGCCGGACGAAGTAACTGTAGGCCGCCAGACGCTCCATGCCCTCCTGCTCGGTCAGCTCACCGCGGGTGTGTGTCGCAACGTTTCTGACCGCGCGGTTCAGTCTGGTCGCGAGATTGTTGAGCGCTGCGGCCAACGGTGCCAGAACTCCGCGCATGCTCTTTGCCGTCTGGTCCTCCGCCGGACCGGGCCAGGCGAGATCGGGCCTGCCAGGATCCGGGACTTCCGCAGAGAGGGTCTGCTGCCAGAAAGAGGTGTCGGTCACGTCGTTGCGGCCCAAGCGTTCCTTCCAGTGGACGGTCAGCGCCTCCGACGCCTCGTGCACCGCGACCCGGTACTGGTGGGTCGTCCAGTGCGCGGCCGCCGCCGTCCAGATCACCTGGTGGAGTTCGGAGGGGGCGAATCCCGGCGTCGCTGACTCGACTGCTTCCTCTGCCTCACCGATCACCGTGCTCAGCCGGCCCCGGATCCTGGCCGCCATGGCACGGGCGTCCCGGGGGAAAAGAGCGCCCGCGGGGCCGCCACCGACGACCAGTTGTCGATCGGATCAACCACACCGATCCCGGCGACGCCCATACCCGCCCCCGTGACGGTGCCCGCACGCGCGGCGGCCCCCGCGGCCTCCGCAACGCCGAGCTCCAGCATGCGGACCGCTGCCTGGCCCTGTCCGTCCTTGGTCCAGACCGTGGGGTACAGCCCACGCGATTGGAAGTGGTCCGACTCCTCCTGGGTGTCCATCCAACGCCCGAAGGCCGCCTCGAACCACTCCACAGCGGCCATCAACCGCTGCAAGTAGTCAACGCTGTAAGTCGCCATGCCTACCCCCTTCACCGGATCACGTCTCGCTGGAACCGAAAGCCTAGAAGGGCGTAGCGCGACGGCTGGTTACGGTAGGCAGCATGACGCCCTCTTGGGTTGGTGCGCGTCATGCTGCCGCCGGAGCAGTAGAAGCGGCAGTTGACACCCGGCTCGGGTGTACGGAGTCGCCAGGGGTCGGGTCATCCAGGGCGCGGCCGCCAGCCACCGCGACAGCTCGGTGGTCCGTTCGACACCGCCGTCGACTTCCTCGGTCCGCCACCCGTACATGTCCAGCGGCAGGTCGTCCAGCTGCCTGCCGACCTGTTCGGCGTAGATCCGGTGTGGGATCGGTCCGTAGCCCCATGTCGCCACGCGACCTCCCCTTGGCATCAGTTGGAGAGCTGAGGCTTCTCGTCGCGTCAGCGCCAGTTGAACTCGCGGCCTTCCTCGATGCGGCCCGCGTACCGACTGCGGCAGAAACCCACGCTGAAAGACGGCGACCGCATCAGTGTGTTGATGGCCCACTCCATCGGCGTGCGGTTGCCCTTGCGATTGTTGCAGGCCGAGCAGGACGGAACGAGGTTCCTGAGACTGTCCGCGCCGCCCTGGGCGAAAGGTATGACATGATCCATTTCCTCCGAGCGGCGCGTCTGGCAGTACACGCACAGTCCGCCGTTTGCCTCAAGCACACACAGCCATTCCTAGAGCCGCCAACGGCGCCTGTTCCTCTCCAATCCCTCCCCTATTGTCTCAAGTTCGCACAGCTCATACTTGGGGGTGCCGTCGAGCAGGCACGCTCGGTCCCACGAGGTGGCAGAGCACCAGCGAACGCCGAGCAGGCGTGATCGTCGGCGCCCCGTCGGCATCTCGACCGCTGCTGCGACGCGAGCGCAAGAACGACTCACAGAGGTAGGCAGTCGCCCGTTCCCGCCAGGTCGGCCGAATGGCTGGTCTCTTCCGCGACACCTGACCGGCGGATGCCGCCGCCCCGTCGGCCAGCACTCGTGCGGGCCACGCGGGGCGGCGGCATCCGCGCCCGGGACGCGCCCGCTCGTTCCCGGAGGCGCCCCGGGGTCTGGTCAGGCGGGGCTCGTCGGCTGGGACTCGCCGCGTTGGCTGCGCAGTTGCTCGTTCATGCGTTGGGCTTCTTCGAGCTGGTCCTCGAGGATGACGATGCGGCAGGCGGCCTCTATGGGGGTGCCCTCGTCGACGAGTTCACGGGCTCGGGCGGCGATGCGCAGCTGGTAGCGGGAGTAGCGGCGGTGGCCGCCCGGCGAGCGTCCGGGGCTGATCAGGCGGTGCTCGCCGAGGGCCCGGAGAAAGGCGGGGGTGGTGCCGAGCATCTCGGCGGCCCGGCCCATGGTGTAGGCGGGGTAGTCATCGTCGTCGAGGTTGGCGACGTGGTGGGAACTGCCAGGGGGCATAGACCTCTTCTTTCGGGGGACGCGTCGGGGGGCCCGGGTGCCGTACCGGCACCCGGGCCCCGAGCTTTCAACACCATCTACCGGCACACCGTGCCGGCCTTCTTCGTCCGCAGGTTCCGCCTGAAAGAGCGGGACTGCGGGGATCGCGGATGCGTGACCGGGGACCACCTTCCAATCCGGGGCCTGCGGTACCCGGGCGGCTACGTCCTCGCCCGGGCGATCCTGATGGCGTTCTGCTCCTTACCTCGGTTACTCGCTTGCACTGCTGGATACCGCGGGTACTGCTCACGGCCCCTGGGGCCGTGTCCTTCTCGACCTTCTTGCACGGCAGTTCGTGTCTGCCGTGCCCACTTCGACTTCCTGGGTACGACGACAACAGTAGCCCTGCGACTGGGCAATGTCTACCGTCGCCATGACAGATTTTCTCCAGAGCCGACGGATGCACTTCTCCCTCGAGTACATCCGTAAAAGTGCTGCTCCGGGTTGCGGTCCCGTCGGCCCCGTGGGCACGACCGGAGCCTGGCGAGCAGTCTCAGAGGGGATCGTCGGCCCACTGGTCGAGGAGGGCGTCGGCCGAGAGCCCCGCGGCTTCCGGGGCGCCGTGGAGGGACTGCTCGGCCCAGATGACCTTGCCGGCGGGGGTGTAGCGGGTGCCCCAGCGTTCGGTGTACTGGGCGACGAGGAACAGGCCGCGGCCGCCCTCGTCCGTGGTCTTGGCGCGGCGGAGGTGGGGCGAGGTGCTGCTGGCGTCGGCGACCTCGCAGATCAGGGTCCGGTCGCGGAGCAGCCGGACGGTGATGGGCTCGGCGCCGTAGCGGATGGCGTTGGTGAGGAGTTCGCTGAGGACCAGTTCGGTGGCGAAGCCGATGTCCTCCAGGCCCCACTCCGCCAGCCGGCGGGCGCAGGCGGCGCGGACCGGGGCCACCGCCGAGGGGTCGCGGTCCACCTCCCAGTGGGCGACGTTCGCGGGGTCGAGCCGGCGCGTACGGGCCACGAGGAGCGCGATGTCGTCCCTGGGTCGGGCGGGCACCAGGGCCTCGATGGCCGCGGCGCAGGTGTCCTCGGGCGTGCGGCCGGTTCCGGTCAGGGCGTCGCGCAGGATGTCCAGGCCGGTCTCGAGGTCCCTGCCGCGGTCCTCGACGAGCCCGTCGGTGTAGAGCACCAGGTGGGAGCCCTCGGGCAGGACGAGCTCTCTGCTCTCGAACGGCAGGCTCGCGCTCAGGCCGAGGGGAGGCGAGACCGGCAGCTCGGGGAAGTCCACGGTTCCGTCGGGGTGGACCACGGCCGGTCCGAGGTGGCCGGCGGTGGCGGCGGCCACCCGCCCGGAGACCGGGTCGTAGACGGCGTACAGGCAGGTGGCCCCGGTGACCCCGTCCCCGTCGTGCACGTCACCGGCGCGTACGTCACCCGCGGTCTCGTTGGCGTCGATGTGGGCGACGAGCTCGTCCAGGCGGGTCAGCAGTTCGTCCGGCGGCAGGTCGAGGGTGGAGAAGTTGTGCACGGCGGTACGCAGCCGGCCCATGGTGGCCGCGGCGTGCACGCCGTGGCCGACGACGTCGCCGACCACGAGCGCCACGCGGGCGCCGGACAGGGGGATGACGTCGAACCAGTCGCCCCCCACTCCGGCCTGGGCCGGCAGATAGCGGTAC
This sequence comes from Streptomyces sp. NPDC045431, assembly GCF_040646655.1. Taxonomy (NCBI): domain Bacteria; kingdom Bacillati; phylum Actinomycetota; class Actinomycetes; order Kitasatosporales; family Streptomycetaceae; genus Streptomyces; species Streptomyces sp. NPDC045431. Next base: position 108,663 of record NZ_JBEZAQ010000011.1, on the reverse strand, counting down.
GCCACGTCCAGCGCGTTCTGCTCTGGCACGCCCCGGGGCAGGAGGCTGCGCTGGAGGGTGACGGTCATGGAGTGCTCGCGGGTGTAGCGGCGGGCGTTGTCGATCGCGACCGCCGCCCGGGTCGCCAGCTCCTCGGCGAACGCCTTGTCCTGCTCCTCGAACGGCGGGGAGGCGCCCGCCCGCCGGAAGGCGGCCACGCCCAGCAGGGCCCCGCGTGCCCGGATCGGCACCGCCAGCAGCGAGTGGAAGCCCGGGTCCGGGGCGTCCGCGGTGTTCGGAGCCGTATCCAGGACCGCTCGGCCGCTGGTCACGGCGGTCGCGACGGGGCCCGCGGGAGGGAACCGGACCGGCTCGCCGACCGGGTGGAGGGAGTGGTTCCCCTCCAGGCCCGCGCAGGCGGTGCGGCGCATCTCGATGCCCGCCTCCGAGGCCGCTCCCGGGCCCACCTCCGGTGGCTCCTCGCCCCGCAGGACGGGCTCCAGCAGTTCGACGGTGACGACGTCTGCGAAGTGCGGCACGGACACCTCCGCCAGCTCCTCGGCGGTACGCGTGACATCCAGCGTGGAGCCCATCCGCGCCCCCGCGTCGAACAGCAGCTTCAGCCGCTCCCGCGCCAGCTGCGCCCGGCCGGTGACCGCGGCCAGCTCCGTGGTGTCCCGCAGTGTCACCACGCTGCCGGCCTGTCCCCCGTAAGGGGCGGTGGGCCGCTTGTTCACCGCCAGCAGCCGGTCCCCGACCAGTCGCACCGCGTCCGTGACCGGGTCCCCCGACGCCAGCAGCCGCGCCGTCTCCGCGTCCAGTCCCAGGTCGGCCAGGCTGCGCCGGTCCGCGTCCGCCGGAAGGCCGAGCAGCCGGCGCGCCTCGTCGTTGGCCAGGAGCACCCGCCCCTCCGCGTCGGCGATCAGCACGCCCTCGCGCACCGCGTGCAGCACCGCGTCGTGGTGCTCGTACATGCGCGTCATCTCCGCCGGGCCCAGGCCGTGCGTCTGCCGCCGCAGCCGCCTGGACACCAGCGCGGTCCCGGCGGTGGACAGGACGAGCGCGGCGGCACCGGTGCCGAGGATGATGGGCAGCTGGCGTTCGACCAGGTCCCCCTCGTTCTCCTCGGTGATCCCGGCGGACACCAGGCCGACGACCGAGCCGTCGGCCCCTCGCACCGGGACCACCGCCTGCACGGCGGTTCCCGTGCCGGCGGGCACCGGAGGGCCGCCCGCGCGCTCGACGACGGTGCGGCCCTCCAGGGCCGGCTGGATGGTGCCGACGAACTTCCTCCCGATCTGCCGGGGGTCGGGGTAGGTGAGACGGATCCCTTCGGTGTTCATGACGAGGACGAAGTCCACGCCCGCCCTCCGCCAGGCCGCTTCGGCGCGTGGCTGGAGGACGGCCGTCGGGTCCGGGCCCTGGAGCGCCTCGGCCGTGCCGGGGGCGTTCGCGAACATCTCGGCCGCCGTGAGCGACAGGCGCTCGGCCTCCCGCGCACTGCCGCGGTTGGCCTGGACGACCAGGGCCGTCACCGCGGCCGCCACCAGCAGCAGCACGATCACGACCTGGAGAGCGAACACCTGCCCCGCGGCGCTGTGCAGCGACGCCCGCCACCACGGACCCTTCGGGCGCAAAAGGCCCTTTTCCCTCATGGTCACTTTCTAGCACCGGTGGCCGACCCCGGGCGAAGGAACGGGTGAGCCGGGTGCTCAGAGCTTGGTGTCGGGTCCGTCCAGCTCGGGCAGGTCGGCGGTCGCGAGCGGCGGCCGCACGGTGACGTCGGCGCCGATGTCGACGGTCATGCGGTCCAGCGCCATGTGGAGGGGCCCGTCGTATCCGGCCTTCCTGGTCCGGGCCATGATGACGTCGTCGCCCGCCTTGCCGTGCAGGCCCTTCTTGGCGATGTGCGAGAAGACGGCGACGCGCGGCCGGGCTTCGGAGAAGACCCGCGCGGCCTGCTCGGGGGTGGTGAGCTTCTCCTCGACGGCCTTCAGCTTCCCGCTCCTGGTGAGCTCCTCGTCGAAGGCGATGACGTTGTGGACGAGCAGGTCCACTCCCTTGCCGTGTTCCACGACGTTCCTGTGGTACGTGGTGTCGCCGGACAGGAGCACGGACTTGCCGGCGTGGTCGAAGCGGTAGCCGTAGGCCGGGTTGCCGTCCTTGTGCTCGACCGTGAAGGCGGTCACCTTGAGGCCGTCCTGGTCGTAGACGGTCCCGGGCCGTATCTCGTGGACGCGGATGTCCAGGTATTCCTTCTTGAACAGGTCGTTCGAGCGGTGCTCCAGGTCATGGGCGTACATCGCCCGCATACCGGCGACCATCCCCGCGGTCCCGGGCGGCCCCCATACCTCCAGCCGTTCGGTCCGCCCGAGCATGAACCACGGGTTCAGCCAGAGGCTCGGCAGGTCCTCGTAGTGGTCGTTGTGGAGGTGGGTCAGGAAGACCTTGGTGACGCCCTTGGGGTTGATCCGCGACTCGTACATGTTCTGGGTGGCTCCGCGGCCCACATCGAACAGCAGCCGGTGACCGCCGGCCTCGATGAGGGTGGACATGCCCTTGCGGCTGGTCGACATCTCCGGCCCACCGGTGCCGAGCAGGTGGACCTTCACGACGGGCCGCTCGCCCTTCGCGTCGGCGGCGCGGGCGGCCGGTACGGGTTCCTCGCCGGAGCGGTTCGACGTACAGCCCAGGAGGCCCAGGGAGAGGGCTGCCGCTCCGCCGAGCAGGGAGCGCCGGGCGGGCGCGGGACGGGAGGGGACGCTCATATCGTTCCTTGGGGGGACGCAGGGGTGAGCAGCGGACGCGCGGGGGGCGGCTCACGTGGAGCGGCTCAAGTAGAGCAACGCGGGCCTCTGCGGTGACATCGACGGTTCACACGAGACCGACGGAGGAATCCGGAGCTCCGCTTGTCTGTTCCGACAGCGTGGGCGGGCCCACCCGCGGCCCTCAAGCGTCCTCAAGGGTCGTCAAGCGGGGTATCGAGCGGGCGTCAGGCGGCGACCGCCGGGACGATGTTCGCGTTGCGGTGGAAGACGTTGTCCGGGTCGTAGGCGGCCTTGATGCGGGACAGCTTGTCGTACTTCTCCGGCCCGTAGGACCTGCGGACGCGGTCCTCCTCGAACTCGACCATGAAGTTGACGTAGCCGCCCGTGTTCGCCGCGTGCGGTGTCAGCTCGGTCCACAGGGCGCGGGCCCAGGCCGTGTCGGCCGTCAGGATGTCGGGGTCCGGGCTCATGGCGGAGCAGCTCATGACGTACATGGTTTCGCGCAGGCCGCCGAAGGCGGTGGCGTCCTCGTCGGGGTCGGTGTACGCGCCGGCCACGTGGAAGGTCGGGCAGAAGGACATCGGCGAGGTCTTGCGCGGCATGTACTCGCTCAGCAGGCCGATCACGTCGTCGTTCAGGTCGGTGTAGGCCAGCCCCTTGTCGTACGAGAGGATGCCGGTCGGCGCCGAGTCGTCCAGCATGCACTGGAGCGCGGTGAACGGCATGGGGGCGCGCAGCTCGAAGAGCGGGGGGAGGCCGTCGGCGAGCGGGGCGAGGGCTTCGGCGTGCTCGTCGGGCGTGCCGAAGCCGGCGATGATCAGGGCGTGGCCCGGCTTGCCCTGGTGCTCGGGCGGGACGAAGGGCGCGGGCGGGGCGCTCAGGCCGACGCCGATCAGGGCTCCGGCGGTGCGCGGCAGGCCGGGGACCAGGTCGGCGACGAGGTGCAGCGCCTCGGGGCCGTCGGCGAGGTCCCAGAAGAAGAGGGCCAGCTGGATCTCCGGGCCGACGGGGTGCGCGCGGAAGGTGAAGGTGGTGACGACGCCGAAGTTGCCGCCGCCGCCGCGCAGGGCCCAGAACAGGTCCGCGTTCTCGTCGTCGCTCGCGCGGACGAGGCCGCCGTTCGCGAGGACCACGTCGGCGGCGACCAGGTTGTCGATGGTCAGACCGTGCTTGCGGGTCAGCCAGCCGAGGCCGCCGCCGAGGGTGAGGCCGGCGACGCCGGTGTGGCTGACCGTTCCGGCCGGGACGGCGAGGCCGTACGGGGCGGTCCCGGCGTCGAGGTCGCCGAGTTTCGCGCCGCCGCCGCAGCGCACGGTGCGCGCGTCCGCGTCCACCTCGACGCGGTTCATGTCGCTCAGGTCGACGACCAGGCCGTCGGGGCAGACGGAGGCGCCGGAGAAGCTGTGGCCGCCGCCGCGGACGGAGATCTCCAGGTGCTCGTCGCGGGCGAAGCGCAGCGCCGTGGCGACGTCCTGCGGTGACGCGCAGCGGGCGACCAGGGCCGGCCGGTGGTCGATGGCCCCGTTCCACAGGGAGCGGACCTGGTCGTAGTCCGGGTCCGCGGGGGTGACGAGCCGTCCTTCGAGGCGGTCGCGCAGGGAGCCGACGGTCTGGTCGGTGAGGGTGGTCATGGCAGCCTCCGCGGGTGATGTGCCGCCGCTCTGTCAACCTATCGACACCCGAACGGGTGGACAAATCGAGGCAAACCGCTAGGACCCTTCGGTACGCGACCGGGCCCACGTGGAGCGCACGTGCCCCAGGTGGCGGGCCATGCACGCCTCGGCCGCCGCCGCGTCGCCCGCCAGCATCAGGTCGAGGAGCTCGTGGTGCTCCTGCGCCGAGGCGACCAGCAGGCCGCGCTCGTCCAGGGCCGTCAGGCCGTAGAGGCGGGAGCGTTTGCGCAGGTCGCCGACAGTCTCCACGAGGCGGTCGTTGCCGAAGAGGCCCAGCAGCGAGAGGTGGAAGCGGCGGTCGGCGTCGAGGTAGCCGATCAGGTCGTGGTCGCGGGCGCGGACGACGATCTCCTCGGCGACCGGGCGCAGCTCCTCCAGCTGCCGCCGGGTGGCCGTACCCGTGACGGCGCCGACGGTCGGCACCTCGATGAGCGCCCGCAGCTGTGTGTACTGGTCCAGGTCCCGCTCGCTGACCTCGGTGATCCGGAAGCCCTTGTTGCGTACGGGCTCGACCAGGCCCTCGCGGGCCAGCTCCAGCATCGCCTCGCGCACGGGGGTCGCGGAGACGCCGAAGCGGGCGGCGAGGCCGGGCGCCGAGTGGACCTCGCCGGGGCGCAGCTCGCCGGCGATCAGCGCGGCGCGCAGGGCGTGCGCGACGCGGTCGCTCAGCCGCTCGTGGGCGGCCAGCGTGGTCAGGGCCGTGGAGACGGTGGGGGGTCTGGTCGGGGGTGCGGCCGTGAGTGCGGTCGGGAGTGCGGCCGTGGGTCCGGTCGTCGTCATGGTGTCGGTGTTCCTTTCGGCGCTCACAGCAGGAAGCCCGCCGGGAACGGATCCTCCGGGTCGAGGAAGTACTGTGCCGTACCCGTGATCCAGGCGCGGCCGGTGACCGTCGGTACGACGGCGGGCAGGCCGCCGACCGTCGTCTCGGCGACGAGCCGCCCCGTGAACTCCGTACCGATGAACGATTCGTTGACGAAGTCGCGGCCGAGCGGCAGCGCGCCGCGCGCGTGCAGCTGCGCCATGCGCGCCGAGGTCCCGGTGCCGCACGGGGAGCGGTCGAACCAGCCGGGGTGGATGGCCATGGCGTGCCGGGAGCGTACGGCGTCGGAGCCGGGGGCGGCGAGGTACACGTGCTTGAGGCCGCCGATCTCCGGGTCCTCGGGGTGGACGGGGCGGTCGCCGGCGTTGACGGCGTCCATGAGGGCGAGTCCGGCGGCGAGGAGGTCGTCCTTGCGGGCGCGGTCGAAGGGCAGGCCGAGCGCGTCGAGCGGGACGATGGCGTAGAAGTTGCCGCCGTAGGCGAGGTCGTAGGTGACGGTGCCGTACCCGGGGACGTCGACCGTGCGGTCGAGGGCGGCGCAGAAGGCGGGCACGTTGGTGAGGGTGACGGACTTCGCGGCGCCGTCCTCGACGCGGACGTCGGCGGAGACGAGTCCGGCCGGGGTGTCGAGGCGGACGGTGGTGACGGGCTCGGTGACGGGCACCATGCCGGTCTCGACGAGCACGGTCGCGACGCCGATGGTGCCGTGGCCGCACATCGGCAGCAGCCCGGACACCTCGACGTACAGCACGCCGTAGTCGGCGTCGGGGCGGGTCGGCGGCTGGAGGATCGCGCCGCTCATGGCGGCGTGGCCGCGCGGCTCGTACATCAGCAGCGTGCGCAGGTGGTCGAGGTGGGCGGCGAAGTGGCGGCGCCGCTCGGCCATGGTGGCGCCGGGGATGGTGCCGACGCCGCCGGTGACGACGCGGGTCGGCATGCCCTCGGTGTGCGAGTCGACGGCGTGGTAGACGTGCCGGGTGCGCATGGCTAGGCGAGTCCCTCCGCGAGCGCCTTGCCGGTGGCCGCGCGGACGGCGGCGTACCGCTCCTGGTCGAGGGGGGTACGGGGTGGGCGGCACGGTCCGCCGTGGCGGCCGGCCAGGTCCATGGACGCCTTGATGGCCTGGACGAACTCCGGTCGGGAGTCCCAGCGCAGCAGCGGGTGCAGCGACCGGTACAGCGGCAGGGCGGTGTCCAGGTCGTGGGCGGTGGCGGCGTGGTAGAGGGCGGCGCACGCGGCGGGGAGGGCGTTGGGGTAGCCGGCGATCCAGCCGACGGCACCGGCCACCGCCAGCTCCAGCAGGACGTCGTCGGCGCCGATCAGCAGCTCCAGCCCGGGGGCGGCTTCGGCGATCTCGTACGCGCGGCGCACGTCGCCGCTGAACTCCTTGACGGCGACGACGCTGCCGTCGCCGTGGAGCTCCGCCAGCAGCTCGGGCGTCAGGTCGACGCGCGTGTCGTGGGGGTTGTTGTACGCGACGACCGGCAGCCCCGCGCGCGCGACCTCGGCGTAGTGGGCGCGTACGCCCCCCTCGTCGGCGCGGTACGCGCTGGGCGGCAGCAGCAGGACGGAGCCGGCGCCCGCCTCGGCGGCCTGCTCGGCCCAGTGGCGGGCCTCGGCGCTGCCGTACGCGGAGACGCCGGGCATCACGCGGGACCCGTCGCCGGCGGCCTCGACGGCGACGCGCACGAGGCGGGCGCGCTCGTCGTCGGTGAGGGTCTGGTACTCGCCGAGGGAGCCGTTGGGGACGACGCCGTCGCAGCCCTGGGCGATCAGCCAGGCGACGTGTGCGGCGTAGGCGTCGTAGTCGATGGTGAGGTCGTCGCGCAGCGGCAGCGCGGTGGCGACCATGATCCCGTGCCAGGGGGAGGTGCGGTGGTCCATCAGTCGGCTCCAGGTGGTTGTGCCAGATGGCTGAGCGGGACGGGGCAGGAGAGCGGGCGCCGGTCGGGCGCCGGGTCTTCGCCGGCGAGGCGGGCGACGGCCTGGCCGCACATGCGGCCCTGGCACCAGCCCATGCCGGCGCGGGTGAGCAGCTTCACGGTCCGGGTGTCGTGGGCGCCGAGGTCGGTGACGGCCTCGCGGATCCGGTCGGCGGTGACCTCCTCGCAGCGGCACACCTCGGTGGCACCGTCCAGCCAGCCGGTCCAGCCGGGGCCGGGCCGGTGGGCGGCGGCCATCGCCCCGGCGAAGGCACGCAGGCGGGCGCGGCGGCGGACGAGGGCTGCCGGAGGGCGCCGGCCCGCGACGGAGAGGGCGGCGATCTCGCCTTCCGTACGGGCCAGTTCGGCGCCACCGACGCCACAGGCCTCCCCGGCGGCCCACACTCCGGGCACGGAGGTGCGCTGCTCGGCGTCCACGTCGACGGCGGGGGTGGCGTCGGCGGTGCGGCGCGTGGCGCAGCCCAGGCCGGTGGCGAGCTCCAGCTGCGGTACGAGGCCGTGGCCGACGGCGAGCGCGTCGCAGGGGATGCGGCGCCCGGTGCCCTGGACGGGCCGCCAGTCGCGGTCGAGGCGCGCGACGGTGACGGCCTCGACGCGGGCGGTGCCGTGCGCCGTACCGTGCGCCGTGCCGTGTACTGCGGTGACGGCGTGACGGGACAGCAGCCGCGTGGAGTGCCGCAGCAGGGCGGCGCCGTGCCGCGCGCCCTCGACGAGCTTGCCCGGGTTGCGGGCCAGCGCGGCGGCCTCGCGGGCGTACGCCGTGTAGTCGGCGGCCTCGACGACGGCGGGTACGCGGGCGCCCGCGGCGGCGAGCGTGGTGGCGACGGCGAGCAGCAGGGGGCCGCTGCCCGCGACGACGACGCGGCGGCCGGGCAGGACGCCGCCGGACTTGAGCATGGCCTGGGCGCCGCCCGCGCCGACGACACCGGGCAGGGTCCAGCCGGGGAAGGGCAGCTGGCGCTCGTAGGCGCCGGTGGCGAGGAGGACGCCGCGGGCGCGGACGGTGGCCGCCCTGTCGTCGGGTCCGGCGACGCAGTGGAGGAGCCAGGTGTCGCCGTCCCGTAGGACGGTCCACACCTGGTGCAGCGGCAGATGGCGTACGCCGCCGGTGAGGCCGCGCACGAGGTCGCGGGCGGCGCGCGGAACGGGCCCGTGCGCCGGGTGCCGGAAGATCTGGCCGCCCGCCCGCTCCCCCGCGTCCAGCAGCGTGACGCTCAGCCCGAGCCGGGCGGCGGTGCCCGCGGCGGCGAGCCCGGCCGGCCCGGCCCCGACGACGGCGAGGTCAGCGGTCATGGCCCGTGCCCTCCTGGGTGGTGACGGTGTCGCCGGGGCGGGCCGGGGTCAGGCAGGCGCGTTGGTTGGGGCGGCCGTTGACGGTCGCCAGGCAGTCGTAGCAGGTGCCGATCCCGCAGAACGCGCCGCGCGGGGCGCCGCCGCCGCGGGTGGTGCGCCAGGCGAGGATGCCATGGGCCCAGAGGACGGCGGCGACGGTCTGCCCGGGCCGGGCGGTGAGGGGCCGCCCGTCGAAGGTGAGGGTGAACGGGGTCGCGGGCGCCGCGAGGGGTGCGGGCGCCGCGAGGGGTGGGGTCGCGGGGGGCGGGGTCGCGGGTCTCACGCGGTGGCTCCTTCCGGTGCGGCGAACCGGTCCGGGCGGAACGGCTCGGCGTCCAGCGGCGCCGGGCCGCCGCTCAGCGCCGCCGCGACGAGCAGCCCGGTCGCCGGGGCGAGGCCGATGCCCGCGCCCTCGTGGCCGCAGGCGTGGTGGAGGCCCGGCACGCGCGGGTCGGGCCCGATGGCGGGGAGGTGGTCCGGCAGGTAGGGGCGGAAGCCGTGGTACGCGCGGATGGCCCGTACGCCGCCGAGCACCGGGAAGAGGGCGGTCGCCTGCGCCGCGAGCCGCCGCAGCGCCTCGGTCGACAGGGTCCGGTCGAAGCCGACGCGCTCGCGCGTGGCGCCGATGAGAAGGGGGCCGGCCGGGGTGGACTCGACGACGGCGGAGGACTGGAGGGCGGCCGAGCCGCTGGCGACGTCGGCGACGTAGTCCGCCGCGTACACCTTGTGGCGTACGAGGCGGGGCTGCAGCGGTTCGGTGACGAGGACGAAGCCGCGGCGGGGCAGCACGGGCAGGTGGACGCCGGCCAGTGCGGCGAGCGCCCCGCCCCAGGTGCCGGCCGCGTTGACGACGGCGGGGGCCTGGAGGTCGCCCCGGGTGGTGCGTACGCCGCGGACGGCGCCGCGCCGGTCGGTGAGCACGGCGGTGACCTCCTCGCCGAGCCGGACGTCCACGCGGCCGGCGCCGGAGGCGCGGGCGGCGCGCAGCAGCCGGGCGGCGGCCTGGGCGGGCTGGACCTGGGCGTCCTGCGGGTAGTGGAAGCCGCCTGCGAGGCCGGGTGCGAGGTGGGGTTCGAGGTCGGGCAGCCGGTCGGCGGGGAGCTCGCGCGCGTCGACGCCGGAGGCGCGCTGCCCGGCCGCGAAGGCGCGCAGCGCCGTGAGGGCGGCCCCGTCGGATGCGACGACGAGACCGCCCTTGGGCTCGTACTCGACCTCCGGTGGGAGGGTTTCGGCGAGTTCGCGCCACAGTCGGGTGGACAGCAGCGCGAGGTCGAGCTCCGGACCCGGCTCCTTGTCGGAGACGAGCAGGTTGCCCTCGCCGGCGCCGGTGGTGCCGCCCGCGACGGGGCCGCGGTCGACGACGGCGACGGCGAGCCCCGCACGGCCCGCGTAGTAGGCGCAGGCCGCACCGACGACTCCGGCGCCGACGATCACGGCGTCCAGGGCGGCCGGCACATGACTCACATGTCGCGTGGGCACGGCAGTAATATTTCACGCACTACTGCCGCGCGTACAGGGGTCCGTACGGAGAATTCCCGTCCGGCGCCGGTGAGTTGGCCGTCAGCTGCGCAGGGGACCTTCGCACGTGTAGGGCGAGGTGCCGCCGGTGCGGTCGGGCCGGATCTCCACCTCCCCGAAGGAGCAGTTCATGTCGGCGAGGTTGGTGGCCGCCGGGCGCGCCCGGTCGAGGAGGAAGTAGTCGACGGTCTCCGCCATGTCGCGGAAGACCAGGTCGGGGCTGGCGGCGTCCGTCAGCCGTGCGGTGATCCGGCCCGTGCAGAGGAAGCGGGGCCTGGCCGGGTCGGCGGTGGCCGTGCAGCGCGGATCGGCGCCGGTCGCCGCCGCGAAGGCGGCGCGGACGCCCTCGGCGGAGGCGTGGTCGAGCCGGTCGTCGGGGACGTAGCGGGTGTCGGGCACGAACAGCTCGTCGGCCCTGGCGATCCGCGCGTCGAGGAAGGCGTCGTACCCGCGCTGGAGCCCGGCGTCCCGGCCTACCCGGTCGCGCCAGGCGTCGAAGGCGGCGGGGTCGTCGGCGCGCAGGTGCCGGTACATCTCGCGCAGCAGGGCGGGCCGTTCGGTCCACAGGTACGAGAAGAAGGTGCCCGCGTAGGCGTAGAAGCGGAAGCCGTCGCCGGCGTAGGTGGCGTGCAGCAGCTGGTCCACGCTCATGCGGGGGCTGCCGTCGGCGGTGTCCGCGATGACGCCTCGCACGAGCGACCTGCGGACGGCGACGCCGTCGTCGCGGGTGGCTCCGGCGAAGAACTCGGCGGTTCCCTCGTCCATCGCGGTGGTGCGGTCGCCCTCGTACCAGGGTCCCTCACCGAAGTAACCCGGCACGGCGAAGCGGCCGTTGAGGTAATGCGTGTACTCGTGGCGGAAGAGCTCCTCCAGGGTGAGCGACGAGTCCTGCGGGACGCGGCGCTGGTAGGTGTAGAAGGTGGCGCCGCGCTCGATGTAGATGCCGCCGTTGTCGGTGTCCATGCCGGTGAGGAGCGGGTGGTAGTTCTCGTAGTCGGCGCGGGAGGCGTACAGCACGATGGTCAGGGCGGTGTTGGTGTCGCCGGCGAGCGGCTCCTCGGTGCCGAGGACGCGGTGGAACTGCGCCCTGACCTGCTTGCCCGCGTAGTACAGCTGGTCGACGGTGGCGGCGTCGAGACCGGTGCGGACCTTGATGGCGCCGGTGTCGTAGCGGTACGCGTGCGGGAAGATGCGCCGCTCGATGTCGTCCTTGCAGACGCGGTACGGCGCGCACGCCTCGTAGAAGACGAGCCAGCCGGCGAGGCGCGCCCAGGGCGCGCTGCCCTCGCCGAAGTTGCGGACGACGGGGTCGAGCAGGGCGCCCACGTCCGGGACGATCTCCGCCTTGACGGCCGCGATCTGGCCGAAGCGGCCGTACTCGGCGAGCGCGTCGCGCACCACCCACTCGTTGGGCGTTCCCTTGAGGTGCGTGTGGTCGGCGAAGGCGCGGAAGGCGGCGCGGTACGCGGTGTTCCGGGCGGCCAGGGTGTGGAAGGCGGTGTCCCGGTTGCCGGGGTACACGCCGAGGTGGTTGACCGAGAGCGCGGCGAGGGCGGCGCCGCCCCAGGCGGGGTCGCGGTAGGTGGTGGTGTGGTACCGGTCCATGGTGGCCAGCACCTTCTGGATGAGCCCGAGTTGCGAGTGGCGCAGGCCGGCGGCGCTGCCGGTGTAGAGGGCCTCGCGCAGGGTGTCGGCGTTGGTGCGGGTGGCGCGGAAGGAGCGGGCGGCCGAGCCGAAGGCGTGGATGGCGCGGCGCATGGCCTCCGTGGTGGGCGGGTCGGTGACGTCGATCTCGCCGCGCGAGAAGTCGTGGTACACGACCGCGTGCAGGTAGGTGAGCATCTCCAGCAGGTGGGTGCCGTTCGCGCCGTCGTGCGCCGGGGCGAGGGCGGAGACGCGGCGCGAGACGGCCTGGACGTGGGCGTCGGACATGACGGGGGCGAGGCGGGCGTCCCAGGTCCACAGGAGGGTGCGCAGGCAGCCGTCGGCGGTGACGGCCGGGTCGGCGAGGAAGTCGGCGAACTCCTCGGGGCGTAAGCCGGTGACACCGTCCAGGGTGCAGGTGGGGACGGCGGCCGTGGCGGTGGTGGCCGGAGCCTGCGGCGTCTGCGGGCCGGGGACACGGGCGTCGTCGGCGCGTTCCCCGGGCGCGGGGGCGGGGCGCGAGGTCGGCCGCGGTGCGGTGGCCAGGCGTACGACCTGGTCGTGCGGCGCCTCGCGGGGGTCGGGTGCCGCGGACACGGCACGGGCGGTGTGGGCGTGGGCGGTGGGGGCGTTGAGGCCGGTCACGCCGCCGCCGAGCAGGGTCGCGGTGGCGACCGCGCCGGCGAGGAGGGTTCTGCGGAGGGGGCCTGGTGTCGTGGGCTGGGGCACGTGCGACTCCTGGGTGAGGTCGGATTGTCGAGTGCATGCCACTGCTGTACGACGCGTAACATAGTAATGTGATATTGCACTGACAACCCGTCAGGAGCGGTCGTTGTCGCCGCCGATGCGGAACCGTTCGTTCAGTCCAGCACCGCGAACCCGTCCAACTCCACCAGCGCCTCCTCGTCCCAGAGGCGCACCGCGCCGATCACCGCCATCGCCGGATAGTCACGCCCCGCCAGCCGCCGCCAGATCCGGCCCAGTTCCGCGGCGCGCGCCCGGTAGTCGGCGACATCGGTGGCGTACACGGTGACGCGCGCGAGGTCGGCGGGGGTGCCGCCGGCGGCCTGCAGGGCGGCGAGCAGATTGCCGAGCGCCGTCTCGAACTGCTCCGGCAGGCTCTCCCCCACCACCCGGCCGTCGCCGTCGAGCGCGGTCTGCCCGGCGAGGAACACCAGCCGGGAGCCGGTGGCGACGACGGCGTGCGAGAAGCCGGTGGGCGGCGAGAGGTCAGCGGGGTTGACGCGTTCGATGCTCATGAACCCAACTCCTCGGCGTACGGCTCCTTCGCGTACAGCTCCTTCGCGATGATCGTGCGCTGCACCTCGGTCGCGCCCTCGTAGATGCGCGGCGCCCGGACCTCGCGGTAGAGGTGCTCCAGCAGGTGGCCGCGTTGCAGGGCGCGGGCGCCGTGGAGCTGGACGGCGGCGTCGACGACGTACTGCGCGGTCTCGGTGGCGAGCAGCTTCGCCATGGCGGCGCGCCGGGGCACCTCGTCGCCGCCCGCGTCGTCGCCATCGCCGTCGCCCGCGTCGTACGCCGCCGCCGCCGCGTACACCAGCAGGCGGGCCGCCTCGGTGCGGGTGGCCATCTCGGCGACCTGGTGGGCGACCGCCTGGAGGTCCTTCAGCACGCCGCCGAAGGCGCTCCGCCGCGCCGTGTGCGCGAGCGTCGCGTCCACGGCGGCCTGGGCCATGCCGACGGCGAAGGCGCCGACGCTGGGCCGGAAGAGGTTGAGGGTGGTCATGGCGACGCGGAAGCCCCGGTCGACCTCGCCGAGCACGTCCGCGCGCGTGACGGGTACGCCGTCGAAGCGCAGGCTGCCGATGGGGTGCGGGGAGAGCATGTCGAGGTGGGCGCCCGTCAGGCCGGGGCGGTCGGCGGGCACGAGGAAGGCGGTGACGCCCCGCGCCCCGGCGCCCGGGGTCGTCCGGGCGAAGACGGTGGCGAAGTCGGCCTCCGGTGCGTTGGAGATCCAGCACTTCTCGCCGGTCAGCCGCCAGCCCTCCCCCTCCGGTACGGCTTCCAGCGCGAGCGCCGCCGCGTCCGACCCGGCCTCCGGCTCGCTGAGCGCGAAGGCCGCCACCGCCCGCCCGGCGGTGACCTCCGGCAGCCAGCGCGCCCGCTGCTCCGGCGTGCCGAAGGCGGCGACCGGGTGGGCGCCGAGGCCCTGGAGCGCGAGGGCGGTCTCCGCCTCCGTACAGGCGCGGGCGAGGGACTCGCGCATCAGGCACAGGTCGAGGGCGCCGGAGCCGAAGAGCCGGGAGATCAGCCCGAGTTCGCCGAGCGCTGCGACGAGCGGGCGGTTGACGCGGCCCGGCTCGCCCTTCTCGGCGAGGGGGCGCAAGCGTTCGGCCGCGAGGACACGCAGCTCCTCGCACCATGCTTTCTGTCCCGGATCAAGTGAGAATGCGGGCATTCGCGCCCCCTCCGAAGAATCCGTCAGAGCTCGGTCTATCGCGTACCGTTGACTGTCGTCACCTTCACGATACGCTCGATGGGCGTTCCCATCACCCATAGGAGTCACCCGCAAGGGTCTTCCACAGGGGGCGAATCATGGAGCTGACCGGATCGGCCCACCTCGACACCTTCGCCCGCGACCATCTGCCGCCCCGCGAGCAGTGGCCCGAGCTCCTCTTCGACCTGCCCGAGCTGCGCTACCCGGACCGGCTCAACTGCGGTGCGGAGCTGCTGGACCGCACGATCGAGCGGTTCGGCCCGGACCGCCCGGCCTTCCGGGACGGCGCGGGCGGCGTGTGGACGTACGGCGACCTGCGCACGCGGGTCGACCGGATCGCCCACGCCCTCACCCGCGACCTGGGCGTGGTGCCGGGCAACCGCGTGATGCTGCGCGGCCCGACGACCCCGTGGCTGGCGGCCTGCTGGCTGGCGGTGATGAAGGCGGGCGGCGTGGCCGTCACCGTCCTGGCGCAGGCGCGCGCCGGGGAGCTCGCCGTGATGTGCGAGATGGCCCGGGTCAGCCACGCGCTGTGCGACGTCCGGTCGGTCGACGACCTGGTGAAGGCCGAGGTGGAGGGGTTGCGCGTCACGGCGTACGGCGGTGACGCGCCCGACGACCTGCTGCGCCTGGCGGCCCGTCACCCGGACGCGTACGATGCCGTCGACACCGCCGCCGACGACGTCGCGCTGATCGCCTTCACCTCCGGGACCACCGGACGGCCCAAGGGGTGCATGCACTTCCACCGCGATGTGCCGGCCGTCGCCGACACCTTCTCGGCGCGGGTCCTGCGCCCCGAGCCGGACGACGTCTTCGCGGGCAGCCCGCCGCTGGGCTTCACCTTCGGGCTCGGCGGCCTGGTGATCTTCCCACTGCGGGCAGGCGCCTCGGCGCTGCTGCTGGAGCAGGCGGGGCCGAAGCAGTTGCTGCCCGCGATCGGCGAGCACCGGGTGTCGGTGCTGTTCACGGCGCCGACGGCGTACCGGGTGATGCTGGAGAACCTCGACGGGCACGACACCGGCTCGCTGCGCCGCTGCGTGTCGGCGGGCGAGAACCTGCCCGCCGCCACCTGGCGCGCCTGGTACGAGCGGACCGGGCTGCGGATCATCAACGGCATCGGCGCGACCGAGCTGCTGCACATCTTCATCTCGGCGGCCGACGACGCGATCAGACCCGGGGCGACCGGCGTGCCGGTGCCGGGCTGGCAGGCGCGGGTGGTGGACGGCTCCGGGCGGCCGGTCCCGGACGGCGAGGAGGGCCTGCTGGCCGTGCGCGGCCCGGTGGGCTGCCGCTATCTGTCCGATCCGCGCCAGACGGAGTACGTCAGGGACGGCTGGAACCTCACCGGTGACACATACGTCCGCGAACCGGATGGCTACCTGCGCTACGTCGCCCGCGCGGACGACATGATCATCTCGGCGGGCTACAACATCGCGGGCCCGGAGGTCGAGGACGCGCTCCTCGCCCACCCCGACGTGGTCGAGGCGGCGGTGGTGGGCCGGCCGGACGAGGTGCGCGGCCAGATCGCCGTGGCGTACGCGGTGGTCCGGGAGGGCGTCGCGCGCGACGACGCCACGGCCGAGGAGCTGCGCGCCTTCGTCCGCTCGCGCCTCGCCCCGTACAAGTGCCCGCGCGAGATCGTCTTCCTGGACGCCCTACCCCGGACGGCCACGGGGAAGCTCCAGCGCTTCCGGCTGCGCGCGCGGCCCTGACCCCGTCCTAGAGTGATCACGTGGCCGAGCAGCACACTCCGCGTTCCCTGATCGTCTCCCTGTACGGCGCGTACGGGCGGACGCCCGACAACGCCCCGCTGCCGGTGGCCGAGCTGATCCGGCTGCTGGCGGTCCTCGGCGTGGACGCCCCGTCCGTCCGGTCCTCGGTGTCCCGGCTCAAGCGGCGCGGCCTGCTGGAGCCGCGCCGCACGGCGGACGGGGCGGCCGGGTACGCCCTGTCGGCGGACGCCCGCCAGCTCCTCGACGACGGCGACCGGCGCATCTACGCGGCCGGCGAGCCGCCCGAGGAGGAGGGCTGGGTACTCGCCGTCTTCTCGGTCCCCGAGGCCGAGCGGCACAAGCGCCACCTGCTCCGCTCCCGGCTGGGCCGCCTCGGCTTCGGCACGGCGGCCCCGGGCGTCTGGATCGCCCCCGCCGCCCTCCACGAGGAGGCCCGCCACACCCTCACGCGGCTGCACCTCGACCCGTACGTGGACCTGTTCCGCGGCGAGCACCTCGGCTTCGCGCCGACGGCCGAGGCGGTGGGCCGCTGGTGGGACCTGGCCGCGATCGCCAAGCTGTACGAGGAGTTCCTCGACCTCCACGAGCCGGTCCTGCGCACCTGGTCGACGCGCGAGCCCTCCCCCGAGCAGGCGTACCGCGACTACCTGCTGGCCCTGGACTCCTGGCGGCGCCTCCCGTACGCGGACCCGGGCCTGCCGGCCGCCCTGCTCCCGGCGGGCTGGCCGGGCGGCAGGGCGGCGGCCGTCTTCGGCGGGCTGCACGGGCTGCTGCGGGACCGGGGCGAGGACTTCGTCAGGGGCGCGGGGACAGGCTGAGGCGCGGCTTCGGCGCGTCCGTGCGGCCCGTCGGGGGCTTGCGGCTGCCCGCGCGGTACGGGGCCGGCCAGGGGGCGGCGGGGCCCTCGTAACCCTGGTCGGCCGCCGCGTGCAGCGTCCAGTGGGGGTCGTACAGGTGCGGGCGCGCCAGGGCGCACAGGTCGGCGCGGCCGGCCAGCAGCAGGGAGTTGACGTCGTCCCAGGAGGAGATGGCGCCGACCGCGATGACCGGGACCTTCAGCGCGTTACGGATCTTGTCGGCGTACGGGGCCTGGTACGAGCGGCCGTACTCGGGGCGTTCGTCGGGCACCACCTGGCCGGTGGAGACGTCGATGGCGTCGGCGCCGTGCTCGGCGAAGGCGCGGGCGATCTCGACGGCCTCCTCGGCGGTGGTGCCGCCGGGCGCCCAGTCGGTGGCCGAGAGCCGCACGGTCATGGGCCGCTCGCCGGGCCAAGCGGCGCGGACCGCGTCGAAGACCTCCAGCGGGAAGCGGAGCCTGCGCTCGAGGGAGCCGCCGTAGGCGTCGGTGCGGCGGTTGGTGAGCGGGGAGAGGAATCCGGAGAGGAGGTAGCCGTGCGCGCAGTGCAGTTCGAGCAGGTCGAACCCGGCGCGGGCGGCGCGGCGCGCGGCGGCGGCGAACTGCTCCCTTATGTCGGTGAGCGCCGCCCGGTGCAGCTCGTGCGGGACCTGGTTGACGCCGGGGCGGTACGGCAGGGGTGAGGCGGCGACGAGCGGCCAGTTGCCGGAGTCGAGGGGCTGGTCGATGCCCTCCCACATGCGCTTGGTGGAGCCCTTGCGGCCGGAGTGCCCGAGCTGGACGCCGAGGGCGGTGCCGGGTGACTGGCGGTGCACGAAGTCGGTGATCCGGGACCAGGCGGCGGCCTGCGCGGGCGTGTACAGGCCGGCGCAGCCGGGGGTGATGCGCCCTTCGGGGCTGACGCACACCATCTCGGTCATGACCAGCCCGGCGCCCCCAAGGGCGCGGGCCCCCAGATGGACGAGGTGGAAGTCGCCGGGGACGCCGTCGGCGGCCGAGTACATGTCCATGGGCGAGACGACGACGCGGTTGCGCAGGGTCAGCCCGCGCAGCCGGAACGGCGTGAACATCGGCGGGGTGCCGGGCGGGCAGCCGAAGTCGCGTTCGACGGCGCCGGTGAAGCGCGGGTCGCGCAGCCGCAGGTTGTCGTGGGTGACGCGGCGGCTGCGGGTGAGGAGGTTGAAGGCGAACTGGCGCGGCGGCTGGTCCAGATAGCCGGCGAGCTCCTCGAACCAGCGCAGGCTGGCGGCGGCCGCGCGCTGCGTGGACGCGACGACGGGCCGGCGTTCCGCTTCGTACGCCGCCAGCGCCCGGTCGAGGTCCGGCTGCTCCTCGACGCAGGCGGCGAGCGCGAGGGCGTCCTCGACGGCGAGCTTGGTGCCGGAGCCGATGGAGAAGTGCGCGGTGTGGGCGGCGTCGCCGAGCAGGACGGTGTTGCCGTGGGACCAGCGCTCGTTGACGACGGTCCGGAAAGCGGTCCAGGTGCTCTTGTTCGAGGTGAGGGGCCGGCCGCGCAGCGCCTCGGCGAAGATCTTGGCGCAGCGGTCGATGGACTCCTGGGTGTCGAGCTCGTCGAAGCCGGCCGCCCGCCAGACCTCCTCGCGCATCTCGACGATGACGGTGGAGGCGTCCGCCGAAAAGGGGTAGCCGTGGAGTTGCATCACGCCGTGCTCGCTCTCCGCGACCTCGAAGCGGAACGCCTCGAAGGCGAAGTCGGCGGCGAGCCAGATGTAGCGGCAGCGGTGGGTGGTCAGGGTCGGGCGGAAGACGTCGGCGTGGGTCTCGCGGGTGCGGCTGTGGACGCCGTCGGCGGCGATGACCAGGTCGTACGCGGTGGCCAGCTCGGCGGCGGGCGGCGCCTCGGTGCGGAAGCGGAGCCGTACGCCGAGCGCGGCGCAGCGGGCGTGGAGGATCTCCAGCAGCCGGCGGCGGCCGAGCGCGGCGAAGCCGTGGCCGCCGGAGGTGAGGGTGCGGCCGCGGTGGACGATGTCGATGTCGTCCCAGCGGACGAACTCCGCCTGGAGCGCGGCGTACACGGCGGGGTCGGCGTGCTCGATGCCGCCGAGGGTCTCGTCGGAGAGCACGACGCCGAAGCCGAAGGTGTCGTCCGGGGCGTTCCGCTCCCAGACGGTGATGTCACGGGCGGGGTCGAGGCGCTTGAGCAGCGCGGCGGCGTACAGGCCGCCGGGCCCGCCGCCGATGACGGCCACGCGCAGGGCACGGCTCACGGCGGGTCACCGCCCCCGCCACTTGGGAGGACGCTTCTCGGTGAAGGCGGCGTGGAACTCGGCGTAGTCCTCGCCGTTCATCAGCAGGGCCTGCGTCGCCGCGTCCAGCTCGACGGCGGCGGCGAGCGGCATGTCGAGCTCGGCGGTGAGCAGCGCCTTGGTCTGGGCGTACGCGAGGGCCGGGCCCTCGGCGAGGCGGCGGGCGAGCGCGGCGGCGCGCTCGTCGGCGCGGCCCTCCTCGGTGAGCTCGCTGATCAGGCCGATGCGCTCGGCCTCGGGGGCGCGGACCGGTTCGCCGAGCATCAGCAGCCGGGTGGCGTGGCCGAGGCCGACGACCCGGGGCAGGAGGTACGCGGCGCCCATGTCGCCGCCGGAGAGGCCGACCTTGGTGAAGAGGAACGCGAAGCGTGCGGAGGGGTCGGCCACGCGGAAGTCCGCGGCGAGGGCCAGGACCGCTCCGGCGCCGGCGGCGACCCCGTGGACGGCGGCGATCACGGGGAAGGGCGCTTCGCGCAGCGCCCGCACCACCTGGCCGGTCATCCGGTTGAAGTCGAGGAGCTGAGCGGTGTCCATGGCGAGGGTGGCGCCGATGATGTCGTCCACGTCGCCGCCGGAGCAGAAGCCACGCCCCTCCCCCCCGAGGACCAGGGCCCGCACGGCGCGCTCGCGGGACAGCTCGGCGAGCAGGTCGCGCAGGTCGGCGTAGGCGCCGAAGGTGAGCGCGTTCAGCTTGGCGGGGCGGGCGAGGGTCACGGTGGCGACGCCGTCGTCGACGGTGAGCCTCAGATGGCGCCACTCGGGGGTCCGGGGCGCGGAGCTGGTGAAGGGGCTCATGGGGTGCGGCCTCCCTCGGCGAGCGGATTGCCTGGCGAGTACCTGCCCGTCGACGCTATCACTCAACCGTGACCACCGTCACGTACACGCGATAGAGGGTACGCGGACCGCGACGGTCGTGTGACAGGTGTGGCACAGGTCTCCTGAAGGAAGGCCTGAGGCTCTGGTGGCGTCGGTTGCGGTCCGTAAGGTGGAGGGGAGGAAACCGAACGACCGAACGGCCCACCGGACAGACGCCGCGGAGACAGCCGCGGAGCCGGCGGACGCCGCCGAGACCGAAGACACCGCAGAGACCGAAGAGACGCAACGGAGGACCGCCATCGTGCTCGAAGCCTCCGGCCCCGCCTACTGGCGCCTGGCCCTGCCGCACTCCGCGGCCGCCGTGCCACTCGCCCGGGCGCTGGTACGGAAGGCCCTCGCGGACCTCGACGCTCCGGCGTCGGCGGACACCGACACGGCGGAGCTGCTGACGGCTGAGCTGGTGGCGAACGCGGTGAAGCACACCGATCCCGGCGACCCGCCGATCGAGCTGGTGGTGGAGCTGCTGGAGACCGGGTGCCAGGTCGAGGTGCACGACCGCGACCCGGCCCCGCCCGGTGACCTGTCTCCCGCCCACACCACGCCACCGGACCCGTGGCAGGAGCACGGCCGCGGGCTGCTCCTGATCCGTACGCTCAGCGCGGCGTGCGGCCACCGCCGTACCCCGCAGGGCAAGGCGGTGTGGTTCACGCTCCCGGGGCTCGGGACGACGTGACCTCTTCCGCCTCCGGCACGGCGCCGGCGGCGGCGAGGCGCGAGTTGCGGCGCCCGTAGCCCGCGTACACCAGCGCGCCGGCCAGCAGGAAGACGGCGAACTGCAGCCAGGTGGTCCAGCCGGTGCCCCACATCAGGTACAGGCAGAAGGCGACGCCCAGGACCGGGCTGACCGGGTAGAGCGGCACCCGGAAGGTGCGCTCGAGGGCGGGGTGGCGGCGGCGCAGCGTGATCACCGCGATGTTGACCACGGCCATGACGGCGAGCGTGCCGATCGTCGTCAGGTTCATCACGACGTCGAGCGGCACGACGGCGGCCGGAACGGCGAAGACGGCGGCGACGATCCAGGTGTTCGCGACGGGGGTGGAGGTCTTCGGCGAGACCTTCTCGAAGACGCGCGGGATCAGCCCGTCCCGGGACATCGACATCAGGATGCGGGTCTGGCCGTACATCACGGCGAGGACGACCGAGGCGATGGCGACGACCGCGCCGAAGGCGATGATCCCGCCGCCGAGGGCGGAACCGGTGACCTCGTCGACGATGAGCGAGAGCGCGGCCGGCTGGTCGGCGACGTCGTCGGCGGACATCGCGCCGATCGCGGCGAGGGCGACCAGCCCGTACAACAGCGTGACGGCACCGATGCAGATCATGATCGCGAGGGGGATGTTCCGGCGCGGGTTCTTGACCTCCTCGCCGGCGGTGGTGATCGCGTCGAAGCCGATGTACGAGAAGAAGGCGAGCGACGCGCCCGAGGTGACCCCGGCGAGGCCGTGCGCCGCGAACGGCGAGAGGTTGCCCGAGCGGAAGGCGCTGAACGCGAGCGCGCAGAACAGGATCAGGATCGCGATCTTGACGACGGCCATGGCGGCGGTGGCGCGGGCGCTCTCGCGCACGCCGCGCACCAGCAGCACGGCGGCGAGGGCGATCACCACGACGGCGGGGACGTTCACGATGCCGCCGTCCCCGGGCGGGGCGGACAGGGCGGCGGGCAGCTGTACGCCGATGAGGCTGTCGAGCAGTTCGTTGAGGTACTGGCCCCAGCCGACCGAGACGGCGGAGACGGACACGCCGTACTCCAGCAGCAGGCACCAGCCGGTGAGGAACGCGACGCGCTCGCCGAGGGCGGCGTACGCGAAGGAGTACGAGCTGCCGGAGACCGGGATGGCACTGCCCAGCTCGGCGAAGGAGAAGGCGGTGAAGACGCAGGTGATCGCGGCGAGCACGAAGGAGACGACGACCGCGGGGCCCGCCTCGGCGACGCTGTCGGAGAGCCCGACGAAGATGCCGGTGCCGACGATGGCGCCGACCCCGAAGCACACGAGCTGGAAGAGGCCCATGGTCCGCTTGAGGCCATGCCCCTCCAGATCGGCGCCGGATTCGGCGACCAGTTGGGCGGGGGTCTTGAGGCGCTGCATGGGTGGTTCTCCCGGCGGTGGTGCGGGCTCGTGCAGGGGTGGCGCACAAGCGGAAGGGGTCCGGACATGTGAGCCCGGACCCCACCTTCTGTACCGAGACTAACCGGTACCGCGCATATTCACCCCATCGCCCGCATGGCCATCCCGGCCCCCCGGGGCCGATGCGGAATCAGCCGAGGGTGGCGACCAGCACCGCCTTGATGGTGTGCATGCGGTTCTCGGCCTCGTCGAAGACGACGGAGTGCTCCGACTCGAAGACCTCGTCCGTGACCTCCAGCTCGGTCAGGCCGTGCCGCTCGTGGATGTCGCGGCCGACCGCCGTGCCCAGGTCGTGGAAGGCGGGCAGGCAGTGCAGGAACTTCACCCCGGGATTGCCGGTGGCGCGCAGCACGTCCATGGTCACGGCGTACGGGGCCAGGGCGGCGATGCGCTCGTCCCACACCTCCTTCGGCTCGCCCATCGAGACCCAGACGTCGGTGGCGACGAAGTCGGCGCCCCGGACCCCCTCGGCGACGTCCTCGGTGAGCGTGACGCGCGCCCCGCTGGCCTCGGCGAGCTCGCGCGCCTTCGCCACGACGGCCTCGGCCGGCCAGAACTCCTTGGGCGCCACGATCCGTACGTCCATGCCGAGCAGGGCACCGGTGACGAGGTAGGAGTTGCCCATGTTGTAGCGGCCGTCGCCCAGGTAGGCGAAGGCGACGGCCTCCAGGGGCTTGTCGGTGTGCTCGGTCATGGTGAGCACGTCGGCGAGCATCTGGGTGGGGTGCCAGTCGTCGGTCAGGCCGTTGTAGACCGGGACCCCGGCGTACGCGGCCAGCTCCTCGACCGTCGCCTGCGCGTCGCCCCGGTACTCGATCGCGTCGAACATCCGACCGAGTACGCGGGCGGTGTCCTTGACCGACTCCTTGTGGCCGATCTGCGAGCCGGAGGGGTCCAGGTAGGTGGTGGAGGCACCCTGATCGGCCGCCGCGACCTCGAACGCGCAGCGCGTGCGCGTGGAGGTCTTCTCGAAGATCAGCGCGATGTTCCGACCCCGCAGCCGCTGGACCTCGGTCCCCGCCTTCTTCGCCGACTTGAGTTCGGCGGCCAGTTCGATCAGGCTGCGGAACTCGTCGGCGGTGAAGTCCAGCTCCTTGAGGAAGTGGCGGCCGGTGAGATCGGTGGCCATGGGGCGCTCCTGGGTTACGGGGGTCGGGGACTGTGGAAGTCTATACGAAGGTCGGCATTTCTATTCGTTCGCTTCCGTGAGGTACGCCTCAGCGGCGCGGCGGCAGGGGCGAGGCGCGGACGCCCGGCGCGGCGGCCTGGGCGAGACGCGGGCGCCCCGGCCCGGCTCAGGCGCGACGCGGGCGCCCGGCCCGGCTCAGACGAACCTCATATGGCGTCACGCTCGACCGGGCAGCTCATGCAGCGCGGACCGCCCCGGCCGCGCCCCAGCTCACTGCCCGGGATCTCGATCACCTCGATGCCCTCCCGCCGCAGGTGCGTGTTGGTGGTGACGTTCCGCTCGTACGCGACCACGACCCCGGGCTCCACCGCCAGCACGTTGCAGCCGTCGTCCCACTGCTCCCGCTCGGCCGCGTGCACGTCCTGCGTCGCCGTCAGCACCCGGATGGAGGTCATGCCGAGCGCCGCCGCGATGGCGCTGTGCATGTGCTCGGGCGGGTGGTCGGAGACCTTGAGCGTGCCCATCCGGTCCCCGGGGTCGATGGTGTACGAGCGGAGCATGCCGAGCCCCGCGTACTGCGTGAACGTGTCCGGCGCCACCATCGTCATCACGGTGTCCAGGTGCATGAACGCGCGGCTCTTCGGCATGTCCAGCGCCACGATCGTGCGCGCCGAGCCGGCCGCGAACATGCCGCGGGCCAGCATCTCCACCGCCTGCGGGGTGGTCCGCTCGCTCATCCCGATCAGCACCGCGCCGTTGCCGAGGACCAGGACGTCGCCGCCCTCGATGGTGGACGGGTAGTCGTCCTGCCCCTCCGACCAGTGGTGGAACGCGCCCGCCTCCGGGCCGGTGAAGAGGGGGTGGTGCTTGTAGATCGCCTCGAAGTGCACGGTCTCGCGCTGCCGGGCGGGGTAGCGCATGGCGTTGATGGCGACGCCGTTGTAGATCCAGGCCGAGGTGTCCCGGGTGAAGAGGTGGTTCGGCAGGGGCGGCAGCAGGAAGTCGTCCAGGTCCATCACGTGGAACCGGACGGAGGTCGGCTCGGGGTGGCCGGCGAGGTACTCGCGCTTCGTCATCCCGCCGACCAGCGCTTCGACGAGCCTGGCCGTCTCCATCTCGTCGAAGACTGCCCTGAGGTGGTCCGTGGCGAGCGGCCCGTACTCCTTCTCGTCGAAGACCCGGTCGAGGACGAGCTTCCTGGCGGCCGGCAACTCCAGTGCCTCGCGCAGCAGATCGCCGAAGAGGTGGACGGTCACGCCCCGGTCGCGCAGCACGTCGGCGAACCCGTCGTGTTCCTGGCGGGCCCGCCGCACCCAGAGCACGTCGTCGAAGAGGAGCCGCTCCTTGTTGCTGGGCGTGAGCCGCTTCAGCTCCAGGTCGGGCCGGTGCAGGATGACGCGGCGGAGCCGCCCGGTCTCGGAATCGACATGGAATCCCATGCACCCATCCTGGCCGAGCCGCGCGCTCGGCGCGCCCCCGCCTACGGCACGAACGTACCGTCAGAACGCCGTCAGCAGCGTGATGAGCACCAGGAGGAGGACGACGAGGGCGGCGCTGAGTCCGTAGAGGACGAGGCGGCCGTCCTGTGCGGAGAGCCCGGCGGGCGCGGACGGGGGATCCGACGGGGGCTGCGCCCGGGGTACGGACTCGGGTTCCGCCTCCGATTCCGGTTCCGGCGGCTTCGGGTCCTGCTTGGGCTCCTGCTCCTGCTCCTGCTCCGGCTCCGGCTTCGGCTTCGGCTTCGGCTTCGGCGGAGGCTCGGCGGTGTAGGAGGCCATGAGCAGGGCCTGCCACGCCGCCTCGGGCAGGCGCGGCTCGTCGCTCTCCACGATCCGCCGGACCGCCGCCCGGGCGGCCCGGTGCGGGCCGGTGCTGAGCCGGGGCAGCAGGACCGCCACCCGGTCGGCGACGCGCGGGTCGCCCAGCAGCGGGCGGACCGCCCAGCGGTAGACGGACGCGGCGTTGGCGGCGCGCACCTCGCAGTCGGGGTCGCCGAGGCCTACGGGCCGGTCGGTGAGGAAGAGCTCCTGGTCGAGCAGGACGACGCACAACTGGGTGCGCGTCTCGCGGTTCCAGGACGGCCACCGCTCGACGGCCTCCTCCATGAGCCGCGTCAGCACGTCGTACGGGACGGGCCGGCGCAGCGCCCGCAGGAGCTCGGTGTCCGGGGCCACCGCCGCCGCCTCGCGCGGCAGCGGCACGCCCGCCTCGGCGACGGCGGCGAGCGCGGCGGGCAGTCGGCCGGGGCGCCGCGGGCGGGAGCGCCCTACGCGGTGCAGCGGCCCGCGCGGCCCGCGCCGGGGCACCGGCCAGTCGGGGGCGGCGGGGCTGCCTGGTACCGCCGCCTGTGTCCGTGTACGCGTAGGCGTAGGCGTACGGGTAGGCGTAGGCGTACGGGTGCCGGGCTCGTTCTCGAGCAGTGCGAGGGCGCGTTCCGCGATGTCCAGCAGCGTGCCCGGCCCCTGCTCCGCGGCGGCCCGGAGCGTGGCGCCGACGTCGGACCGCAGATGGCTCGCCACCAGCCGCCGCGCGATCCCGTCCGCCCGGTCGGCGCGCCGCTCCAGGGGGTCGGTCCGCCGCCGCGAGCCGCCGCCCGGCGGCGCACCGGAACCGGCCAGGCTCCCGGCGAAGACGAACCGCACGTCGTCCGTCTCGGCGGTGTCGCGCGTGGCGAAGGTCCAGCCGTCCCCGGCCTCGCCCTCGGCGGCGAACCCGCCCCCGGCGGCGTACGCGCCGAAGATCTCGTGCAGGCCCCACAGCACCCGGCAGGCCGTCTCGCCGCCCGACGGGTCCAGCAGGGTGAAGCGGGCGCCGGGGTCGCGCAGCAGCTCGGCGACCGCGCCCGTCAGCTCGTCCCGCGCGCGCCGCAGCGTCCGCGCCAGCAGCGTCCGGCCCTCGCGTGCCGTCGGTTCCAGCGCGGCCAGGGGCACGGGCGGGAGCGTCCCGCTCGCCCGGGGCGGCAGCCTGCCGCCCTGCCAGCACCAGCCGTGGAGCCCCAGGCAGGTCACCGGAGTGAGGAGCTCCGCCGCTCCGACGAGCGCGTGGCAGAGGGGCCCCGTGCCGCCGCCCGTGTCGCGCCACGGCGACCGGTGCACGAGCAGGACGTCGTCCCCGTACCGCAGGCGCAGCAGCGCCGGCCCGGGGTCCTCGCCGCCGGGGCCCGGCAGCAGGGCGGCGGCCCGGTGGAAGACGGCGTCGGCCATGTCGCGGCTGTGGGACCAGGCGACCGGACCGAACCCTCCGTCGGCGTGGGGGCGGAGGACGATCTGGTGCACCGTCGTGTGTTCGGGGCGGTCGGGTGGTGGAGCGGTGCGCGGGCTCATGTGCCGTCCCAGTCGTCGGTTCGTCGGGGTGGCGGTGGGCCGTCCCCTCCCTCGGTCCACCGCCACCGGTAAGGGGAGACATCGCCCCTCCCAACTGACCCTTTTTCAGGCCCAGTTGGGAGGCCGTCACTCCACGCGTCCACGAACGTACGGGCTCGTCCCGACCTGCGTCAACACGCTCCGGGGGCCACGAAACGGTGCACCTTTCCATGCTCCCCGTGCGCCTCCCCACGCCTCGGCGCGCGCCTCCTCGCCCGCGTCCCGTACCTCCGCGGCGATCCGCGACCGAAATTCCATGGTTGGAGAAGGCCGCCTCGTCGATACTCGGACACGTGTTCCTGACGATCAGTACGACCGGTACCCCTGAACGCCCCGCCACCGACCTCGGATTCCTCCTCCACAAGCATCCGGACAAGGCGCAGGCGTTCTCCACCTCCTACGGCACGGCCCACGTCCTCTACCCGGAGGCGTCGCCCGAGCGCTGCACGGCGGCGCTGCTGCTGGAGGTGGATCCCGTCGCGCTCGTACGCCGCGGCAAGGGCAAGGGGCGCGGCGGCGCACCCGACCAGGCGCTCGCGCAGTACGTCAACGACCGGCCGTACGCCGCCTCCTCGCTGCTCGCCGTCGCCCTCGGCAACGTCTTCTCCAGTGCGCTCAAGGGGCAGTGCCAGGCCCGGCCGGAGCTCGTCGGCCAGGCGCTGCCGCTGCGCGTGGAGGTGCCGGCGCTGCCCGCGCGCGGCGGCGCCGAGCTCGTACGGAAGCTGTTCGAACCGCTGGGATGGGCGGTGACGGCGGAGCCGGTGGTGCTCGACGAGCGGTTCCCGGAGTGGGGCGAGTCCCGCTACGTCCGCCTCGTACTGGAGGGTGAGCAGCGGCTCGCCGACGCCCTGCGTCACCTGTACGTGCTGCTGCCGGTGCTGGACGACGCCAAGCACTACTGGGTCTCGCCGGACGAGGTCGACAAGCTGCTGCGGGTCGGCGAGGGCTGGCTGCCCGGGCACCCGGAGCACAAGCTGATCACCAGCCGCTACCTGGCGCGCCGCTGGTCGCTGACGCGTGAGGCGATGGAGCGCATCGAGCTGGCGCGGCTGGCCGCGGCGGACGACAGCGACGTCGAGGAGATCGACAACGCCGTCGACGAGGACACCGACACGGAGGAGCGCCCGGTGCCGCTGGCG
Source organism: Streptomyces sp. NPDC045431 (assembly GCF_040646655.1). Lineage (NCBI taxonomy): Bacteria > Bacillati > Actinomycetota > Actinomycetes > Kitasatosporales > Streptomycetaceae > Streptomyces > Streptomyces sp. NPDC045431. The sequence goes on along the minus strand of NZ_JBEZAQ010000011.1, from coordinate 81,040 downwards.
GTCCAGCGGCGCGAGGCGATCATCGAGGCGCTGCGCGGCGCGGGTGCGAGCCGGGTTCTCGACCTGGGCTGCGGGCAGGGCCAGTTGGTGCGCGAGCTGCTGAAGGACCCGCGCTTCACCGAGATCGTCGGTGTCGACGTGTCGATGCGGGCGCTGTCCCTGGCGGCGCGGCGGCTGCGGATCGAGCGCATGGGCGAGCGGCAGTCGGAGCGCGTACGGCTCTTCCAGGGCTCGCTCGCGTACACCGACAAGCGGCTCAAGGGGTACGACGCGGCCGTGCTCAGCGAGGTCATCGAGCACCTCGACCTGGAGCGGCTGCCCGCGCTGGAGTACGCCGTGTTCGGCGCGGCCCGCCCGGCGACCGTGCTCGTGACGACGCCGAACGTCGAGTACAACGTCCGCTGGGAGACCCTCCCGGCCGGACACGTACGCCATGGCGACCACCGCTTCGAGTGGACGCGTGCGGAGTTCCGCGACTGGGCCGTGGCGGTCGCCGAACGTCACGGGTACGGCGTGGAGTTCGTGGCCGTCGGGCCCGACGACCCCGAGGTCGGTCCGCCGACGCAGATGGCCGTGTTCGCGCTGGCCGCCCCCGTATCCGAGGAGAAGGCCGCATGACCGAGACCGAAACCATCAAGCGCAGGCTGCCGGTCACCGACCTGTCCCTCGTCGTCCTCATCGGTGCCACGGGCTCCGGCAAGTCGACCTTCGCGCGCAAGCACTTCAAGCCGACGGAGATCATCTCGTCGGACTTCTGCCGCGGCCTCGTCGCCGACGACGAGAACGACCAGAGCGCGAGCCGCGACGCCTTCGACGTCCTGCACTACATCGCCGGGAAGCGCCTCGCGGCCGGCCGGCTGACGGTGGTCGACGCGACCAGCGTGCAGCAGGAGAGCCGCCGGCAGCTGGTGCGCCTCGCGCGCGAGCACGACGTGCTGCCCATCGCCATCGTGCTGGACCTGCCGGAGGAGGTGTGCGCGGCGCGCAACGCCGCCCGGCCGGACCGGGCGGGCATGCCGCGCCACGTCATCCAGCGCCACCGGCGCGAGCTGCGCCGTTCGCTGCGCGGCCTGGAGCGCGAGGGCTTCCGCAAGGTGCACGTGCTGCGCAGCGTCGAGGAGGTCGAGGCGGCCGAGGTCGTCCTGGAGAAGCGGTTCAACGACCTGCGTCACCTGACCGGGCCGTTCGACATCATCGGCGACATCCACGGCTGCTCCTCCGAGCTGGAGACCCTGCTCGCCAAGCTCGGGTACGTCGACGGCCACCACCCCGAGGGGCGTACCGCCGTCTTCGTCGGCGACCTCGTCGACCGGGGGCCGGACAGCCCGGGCGTGCTGCGGCGCGTCATGGGCATGGTCGCCGCGGGCGACGCGCTGTGCGTACCCGGCAACCACGAGAACAAGCTGGGCCGCTGGCTGAACGGCAAGAACGTCCAGCACACGCACGGCCTCGCCGAGACCATCGAGCAGCTGGAGCGCGAGAGCGACGAGTTCCGGGCGCAGGTGCGGGAGTTCATCGCGGGCCTGGTCAGCCACTACGTCCTGGACGAGGGCAGGCTCGTCGTCTGTCACGCGGGCCTGCCGGAGAAGTACCACGGCCGCACGTCCGGGCGGGTGCGCTCGCACGCGCTGTACGGCGACACGACCGGCGAGACGGACGAGTTCGGCCTGCCGGTGCGCTACCCGTGGGCGGAGGACTACCGGGGCCGGGCGGCCGTGGTCTACGGCCACACGCCGGTTCCGAACACCTCGTGGATCAACAACACCATCTGCCTCGACACCGGCGCGGTGTTCGGCGGCAGGATGACGGCGCTGCGCTGGCCGGAGCGCGAACTCGTCGACGTACCGGCCGAGAAGGTCTGGTACGAGCCGGTCAAGCCGCTCGCCACCGAGGCGCCCGGCGGCCACCAGGGGCGGCCGCTGGACCTCGCCGACGTGCACGGGCGCCGGGTCGTCGAGACGCGTTACGCGGGCAACGTCGGTGTGCGCGAGGAGAACGCCGCGGCGGCGCTGGAGGTGATGAGCCGCTTCGCCGTCGACCCGCGGCTCGTGCCGTACCTACCGCCGACCATGGCGCCCACCGCCACGTCGAGCCGCGAGGGCTACCTGGAGCACCCGGCCGAGGCGTTCGCCGCCTACGCCGCCGACGGTGTGGCGCGGGTGGTCTGCGAGGAGAAGCACATGGGGTCGCGGGCCGTGGCCCTGGTGTGCCGGGACGCGGAGGCCGCGCGGGAGCACTTCGGCGTGGAGCCGGGGCCGACCGGGGCCACCGGGCCCACCGGGTCCCTGTACACCCGCACCGGGCGGCCCTTCTTCGACGACGCCTCGGTCACGGAGGAGATCCTCGGCCGTCTGCGCCCGGCGCTGACGGCGGCCGGGCTGTGGGAGGAGCTCGACACGGACTGGCTGCTGCTCGACGCCGAGCTGATGCCCTGGTCCCTCAAGGCCTCCGGTCTGCTGCGCACGCAGTACGCGGCGGTGGGCGCCGCGTCGTCGGCCGTCTTCCCCGGTGCGCTCGCCGCGCTGGAGGCGGCCGCCGCCCGCGGGGTCGAGGTCGGCGGGCTGCTGGCGCGGCAGCGCGACCGGGCGGTCGACGCGGCCGCCTTCACGGAGGCGTACCGCCGCTACTGCTGGACCACGGACGGACTGGACGGTGTCGAACTGGCGCCGTTCCAACTGCTCGCCGCGCGGGGCCGCAGCCTCGCCGCGCTCCCGCACGACGAACAGCTGGCCCTGATCGACCGCATGGTGGAGCACGACACCACCGGTCTGCTCCGGACCACCCGGCGTCTCTACGTCGACACCGGCGACGAGGCGTCGGTCGCGGCCGGTATCGACTGGTGGCTGGAGATGACCGGCCGCGGCGGCGAGGGCATGGTCGTCAAGCCGCTCCAGGCCCTCGCCCACGACGGCAAGGGCCGCCTCATCCAGCCCGGCATCAAGTGCCGGGGCCGCGAGTACCTGCGGATCATCTACGGCCCCGAGTACACGCGCCCCGACAACCTCGACCGCCTGCGCTCCCGCTTCCTGGGCCACAAGCGCTCCCTCGCCCTGCGCGAGTACGCCCTGGGCCTGGAAGCCCTCTCCCGGCTCGCCGACGGCGAACCCCTGTGGCGCGTCCACGAAGCGGTCTTCGCGGTCCTCGCCCTGGAGTCGGAACCGGTGGACCCGCGGTTGTAGCGGGCGTCGAGGTCACCTCACACGACGGTCACGCGACGGCGGTCCCCTCCAGCTCCACCAGCTGGCCGGGGACCGCCAGCCGTGTCACCCCGAGCATCGTGGTGGCCGGCGCCACCCTCAGTCCAGGTGCCCTCAAGTCCAGGCGTCCTCAGCCAGGCGTCCTCAGTCCAGCTGCGACTGCACCTGCGACGAGATCAGCTCCAGGTGGTCCAGGTCCGTCAGGTCCAGGAGCTGGAGGTAGATCCGCGACGAGCCGAGGCTCGCGTAGCGGCCGATCTTGTCCACGACTTCGGCGGGTGAGCCCGCGAGGCCGTTCGCCTTCAGTTCGTCCACGTCCCGGCCGATGGCGGCCGCGCGGCGGGCGACCTCGGCGTCGTCCTTGCCGACGCAGACGACCAGCGCGTTGGAGTACACGAGGTCGTCCGGGCGGCGGCCGAACTCCTCCGCGGCCGTCCGGACCCGGCCGAACTGCTCCCGCGTGGCCTCCAGCGAGGCGAACGGGATGTTGAACTCGTCGGCGTACCGCGCGGCCAGCCGCGGGGTGCGCGTGGCGCCGTGGCCGCCGATCAGCACCGGCACCTTGGCCTGGGCGGGCTTGGGCAGGGCGGGCGAGTCGGTCAGCTGGTAGTACCTCCCCTCGTACGAGAACGTCTTGCCGGCCTCCGTCTCCCACAGGCCGGTGACGATGGCCAGCTGCTCCTCCAGGCGCCCGAACTTCTCCTTCGGGAAGGGGATGCCGTACGCCTGGTGCTCCTCCTCGAACCAGCCGGCTCCCAGCCCGAGCTCGACGCGGCCGCCCGACATCTGGTCGACCTGCGCGACCTGGATCGCGAGCACGCCCGGCAGCCGGAAGGTCGCGGCGGTCATCAACGTGCCGAGGCGGATCCGCTTGGTCTCCCGGGCGAGGCCGGCCAGCGTGATCCAGGCGTCGGTGGGCCCGGGCAGGCCGTCCACGGACCCCATGCGGAGATAGTGGTCCGAGCGGAAGAAGGCGTCGAATCCGAGGTCCTCGGTCGCCTTGGCGACGGTCAACAGGGTGTCGTAGCTCGCCCCTTGCTGGGGCTCGGTGAAGATGCGGAGATCCATGCCCCCCATCCTGCCCGTTCGAACGGGCGTCATTTCACGGGCTCGCCCGGGTGAAGATCCATGAACCTGGTGACTCGCCGCCCGTACCCGTCGTTGGCTCGGCTGGAGCCGGACCGCCCGGCCCGCGTGCCGGCGGCAGCTGTCGGCACGTCGTTGCCGAGGAGGCCCTCATGTCCCAGGAAGCAATGCCCGAGCAGCAACAGGGCGCCGGCGCCCCCAAGGGCCTGCTGCAGCAGATGGAGGAGTTGATGGCGGCGCTCACCGCCGATCTCTCGCAGCTCGACGCCGACCTCCAGGGCTCGGCCGACCGCGGCCGCGCCGCCGGCGAGGCCGCCCCCGAGCGACCGGCCTGACACTCGGCCCGGCGCTCCCTCCGGCGTCCCGGCGGTGCACTCCCGGTCATGGCGGGCCCGCCATCGAGTCCGCCGCGTCCGTCAGATCGGTCGACAGGCCGGTCGGCAGGTTGGTCGGCAGATCCGTTGGCAGATCGATCGACAGACCGGCCAGCTCCTCCCAGCCCTTTAAGCCCTTCAGGTCCTTCAGGTCCTTCGCATCCTTCGGCGGCTCCGACGGATCCACCGGGTCGCGCGCCGACCGCTCCTCGTCGGGCGGCACGGGCGATCCTGAGGGTCTGCCCGACTGCCGCGCGGTGAGTCTGCGCAGCATGACGCGCACCCGGTCACTGGACTCGTCGGCGGCGTCGATCGCCTCGATGCACTGCCAGTACAGCCCCTCCTCGTCGGTGGCGCAGGCGACGCCGACGAGCGCCATGCCCACCTCGCCCAGCAGCGCGCCCAGCGCCCGTAACGTGCCTCGCACATCGGCGACACCCGTCAGGCGGGCGGCCCGCACGCCCCCGTCGCGCAGCCCGGGATGGTCGGGCACGGTGCCGCCGCGCCCGCCGATCTCGCTGAGTCCCCGCGCGTCGTTGCGCAGCTCCGGCGGCCCCGTCAGCGCCAGGCGACGGCCGATGGCCTGGGCGAGCGCCTGTGCCTGCCAGGCCTCCGCCACGATGTCGAGCGCCACCCGGCTCTCCGCCAGTCCACCCCGACCCGCCGTGATCAGTCGTTCCGCGTCCATCCGAGCCGCCCCCGTTCGTACGTCTGTCCGCCACTCTTTCACTACCCAGAGTGAGGCTGAACGGACCCAAAAGCCAGGGGAATTCGGAAATCTGTGGACAGGAAACTCAGTGTGAATAACTCGATCACTCCGGAGAGTGACGGTCGTCCCGTGCGGCGCGCCCCGGTGGCCGCCCCACCGGGAAACGGAGCTCGTTGCGGTCGATCTTCGCGGAGAGCGCCGCCAGCGGGTCGACGCCCAGCACGCCGCAGAACTGCAGCAGGTAGGCGAGCACGTCCGCGACCTCGTCGGCGACCCGGTGCGCCGTCTCCGGCTCCTCCATCACCCGCGCCGCTTCCTCGGGTGTCAACCACTGGAAGATCTCCAGCAGTTCGGCGGCCTCGACGCTCAGCGCCGCGGCCAGGTTCTTCGGCGTGTGGTACGGCTGCCACTCGCGCGCCGCCGCGAACTCCGCCAGTCGGCGCTGCAGTTCTCGTACATCCGGTTCCGTCACGGCCCCAGGTCTACCACCGTCACCCCCTCCCGCCCGCGCACGGCCCCCGCCACCGCCTCACCGGCCGTCCCCACCAGCCGCATGTGGCCCTCCCCGCAGATCAGCGCGGCCAGCGCAACCAGTTCCCGCGCCTGGCGCCCGTCCAGGTCCCGGTCGAAGCCGTCCGCGAGGACGGTGAGGGTCTGCAGCGCTCCGGGCACCTCCACCGCCTGATCGACGGCGAGCACCCGCGGCCCGGTCAGCAGCACCAGCGCGAGCGCCAGGTACCGCAGCTCGCCGTCGCCGAGCCGCTCCAGCGGCGTGCCGTGCCGCGACGCGCCGGCGCCCCGGTCGAGTACCGCGCGCACCCTGCCGTCCGCGAGCCGCTCCACGCCCACGTCCCGTACCGGCCCCGCGCACCCCGCCCGGGCCGCGGCCGCCAGCCGGGCGTGGCGCCGCGCGCAGTCGGCGCGCGTACGGTGCAGCACCTCCGCGAGGTTCTCGCAGCCGCGCCGCAGCCGGCCGTCCCCCGGCTCCACCGGCGCCCGCATCCGGTCGGGCCGCGGCTGGCACGGGAAGACGGACCGCAGCGCCAGGACGACCTGTTCGGCCGCGGCCAGCACCCGCCGCTGCCCGTCCGTCCGCCCCGCCACCCGCAGTGGCAGCAGCGCCGTGCCGAGCCGGTCGTCGGGCAGCTGCTCACGCGTCATGGACGCCGGGCCGGCCGTGAGCCACTCGGCCCGCACGGTGCCCCGCCGCGGGTCGTGCGGCGCGGTGGCCAGCAGTATCCGCCCGTCGGCGTCCGTCAGCCGCTCGCTCACGATGCGGGGTTCGGGTTCCGCCTGCACGGCGAGGTCGAGCCGTACGGGGCCGGCCGGGCCGTCCACGGTGCAGCCGATCCTGAACCCCCGCCGCCCCTGCGCGTCCGCCGCCGCGCCGTCCGGTACGCAGCCGGCCGGGTCCGGGAACGCCCGGCCGAGCGCCGCTCCCCCGCCGAGCAGCGCGAGTGCCTCGTACGCCTGGACCGCACTGGACTTGCCGCTTCCGCTCGGCCCCGCGAAGAGGGTGACGGGGCCGAGTGGGAGGGCCGCCCCGCGGTGCGCTCTGAAGGCGGAGAGCCGCAGCTGTGTGAGGGCGGGGCGGGCCGGGTGCGTGGTGTGGGTGCGGTCCATGGCCGGACCGTACGGTCACGCGTGCGCGGCGAACCGATTCACCCGGACGGGCTCCTACGAATGGGGGACGGCCGTCTCGGCCGCCGCGCCCTCGACCTCGGTCCCGACCGGCGCCAGCAGGAAGACGTTCCGGTCCACCCGGTGCATGCCGCTGCCGAGCCCGAAGACGACGCCGCTGCTGAAGTCGAGGATCCGCTTGGCGACTTCGGCGTCCGCCCCGGTGAGGTCCAGCAGGACCGGGATCTGCGCGATGAGGTACTCGGCGACCTCCCGCGCGTCCGCGAAGACCTGCACCCGCAGTACGACCATGCGGCGCTGCTCGGCGGCCTCGTAATCCTGCGGGATCGTCCGGTGGTCGATCCTGGACGGCCACTCGTTGCGCCCCCGAAGCGGGACCACCTGGGCCAGGCCCTCCCACTGTTCGTCGGTGACGTCGTACCTCTCGTACCTACTCATGGACCTATCCTCGCCCGCCTCACCCGTTCGGCCCAACTACGACACTCAGCGTGTCCCGCGCGGCGGAGGCCGGAGAGCTCATATGAGAAAATGAGACATGGCCGGACTTTTCGGCCGCTTGCGTTCGCGCTTGAGCACGCGTGCCGTCGCCAGCCAGGTGTTCGCCCTGCAAGCGGCGGTGGTGCTGCTGCTCGTCGTCGCCGCCGTGGTGGCGCTCGTGCTGCAGTCGCGCACCGACAGCGAGCGCGAAGCGCGTCAGCGCTCGGCCGCCGTGGCCGAGACCTTCGCGAGGGCGCCCGGCGTAGCCGCCGCCCTGACCGGACCCGACCCGTCCGCCGTCCTCCAGCCGCACGCCGAACGGCTCCGCGAGGCGTCCGGCGTGGACTTCGTCGTCGTGATGTCCCCCGACGGCACGCGTCACACCCACCCGAACCCGGACCTGATCGGCGAGCGGTACATCGGCACCATCGCCCCCGCCGTGGCCGGCGGCACCGTGACGGAGACCGTCGACGGCTCCCTCGGCCCCGCCATTCAGCACGTCGTCCCGGTCACCGGTCCCGGCGGCCGGGTCGTGGGGCTCGTCTCGACCGGGATCACCGTCGACGAGGTGAGTGGTGTCGTCGAACACCAGCTGCCCGTCGTCTTCGGCTCCGCGGCCGCCGCCCTCGCCCTCGCGACGGCCGGCGCCGCCCTGGTCAGCAGGCGGCTGCGGCACCAGACCCATGGCCTCGGGCCGGCCGAGATGGCCCGGATGTACGAACACCACGACGCCGTCCTGCACTCCGTCCGGGAGGGCGTGCTCATCCTCGACGGCGGCCACCGGCTCCTGCTCGCCAACGACGAGGCGCGCCGACTGCTCGGTCTGCCCCCGGACGCGGAGGGCCGCCACGTCGGCGACCTGGGCATCGAGCCGGGAATGGCCCGGCTGCTGGACTCCGGGCGGCCGGCCACCGACGAGGTCCACCCGGCCCGCGACCGGCTTCTCGCCGTCAGCCTGCGGTTGACCGGAGACCGTACCGGAGGGCCGCCCGGCGCCGTCGCCACCTTGCGGGACACCACGGAACTCCGGCAGGTCACCAGCCGGGCGGACCGCACCCAGAGCCGCCTCGAGTTGCTGTACGACGCGGGCGTGGAGATCGGCACCAGCCTCGACGTCGTACGCACCTCCCAGGAGCTCGCCCGGTTCGCGGTGCCACGGTTCGCCGACTTCGTCACCGTCGACGTCCCCGACGCCGTGCTGCGCGGCGGTGAGCCCACGGGCACCGGCTCCCTCCGCGAGATGCGCCGGGTCGCGTACTGCGGCATCCGGGACGACACGCCACTCCACCCCGCCGGCACCCTCATCCGGTTCCTGCCCCACACTCCGCAGGCGCGCGGCTTCGACACCGGCAGCGCCGTACTGGAGGCGGACATGACCGCGCTCCACGGCTGGCAGTCGCAGGAACCGGACCGGGCCCGCCGGCTCGTCGCGTACGGCATCCACTCGATGATCGCCGCCCCGCTGCGGGCACGGGGCGTCATCATGGGCGTGGCCACCTTCTGGCGCGCCGACGAGCCCGAGCCCTTCGACGAGGGCGATGTGTCCCTCGCCGAGGAACTGGTCGCCCGCGCGGCCGTCAGCATCGACAACGCCCGCCGCTACACCCGCGAACACACCATGGCGGTCACCCTCCAGCGCAGCCTGCTGCCCCGCTCCCTGCCCGGGCACACCGCCCTGGAGATCGCGCACCGCTACCTGCCCGCGCAGGCCGGGCAAGGCGGACAGGGGGGCGTCGGCGGCGACTGGTTCGACGTCATCCCGCTGCCCGGCACGCGGGTCGGTCTCGTCGTCGGAGACGTGGTGGGGCACGGCATCCGGGCCGCCGCCACCATGGGGCGGCTGCGCACCGCGGTCCACAACTTCGCCGCCCTCGACCTGGCCCCCGACGAACTGCTCTGGCACATGGACGAACTGGTCGCCCGGATCGACCAGGACGACAGCGGGGACGGCGACGCGCTGACGGTCACCGGGGCGACCTGCCTGTACGCCGTGTACGACCCGGTCTCGGGCGTGTGCACCATGGCCCGCGCCGGTCACGTCGAACCCGCGATCGTGTACCCCGACGGGCGCGCGGAGTTCCCCGGCCTGCCCACCGGGCCGCCGCTCGGGCTCGGCGGCCTGCCCTTCGAGAGGGCCGAGGTGCACCTGCCCGAGGGCAGCAGCCTGGTGCTCTACACCGATGGACTGCTGGAGGACCGCGACCGGGACCGCGACCTCGACGAGGGCCTCCGGCTGCTGCGCCGCACCCTCGCGCACCCGGACCGGACACCCGAGGAGACCTGCCGCGCGCTCCTGGACGCCCTGCTGCCCGAGCGGCCCCGCGACGACGTCGCGCTCGTCGTCGCCCGGACGCGGACGCTGGCGCCGGACCGCACCGCCACCTGGGACGTGCCCGCGGAACCTGCCGCCGTGGGGCGCGTCCGGGCGGAGGCCCGGCGGACGCTGGAGGCGTGGGGGCTGGCCGACGAGGCATTCGCCACCGAGCTCGTTCTCGGCGAGCTCGTCACCAACGCCGTACGCCACGCCGCCGCCCCGATCCGCGTACGGCTGATCCGTGACCGGGCGCTGATCTGCGAGGTCTCCGACGGCAGCAGCACGGCCCCGCACCTGCGGTGGGCGGCGGAGACGGACGAGGGCGGGCGGGGGCTGTTCCTGGTGTCCCAGTTCGCGGAGCGCTGGGGCACCAGATACACCGGGACGGGCAAGGTCGTCTGGGCGGAACACCCCCTGCGCGAGCGGACCTCGGGAGTCCCGCGGTCCTAGCTTGGTGCTCTACCCGCCGTCGCGGTCCTCGGCCGCGGCCCCCTCGATGCGGGCCTGTTCGAGGAGCTCCTCGTACGCGTCGTCGAGGTCCGTCCCGTGCAGCAGCATCACCGACCACGGGACCGGGCAGGGCGGCGCGTGGTCGGGGTCCGGGCACAGCAGCCTGGTGATGCGCTCCTTGACCTCTTCGGCCTGCTTCTCGGTGGCGTAGATACCCAGCCGTACTTCCCAGACACTCGGGTCCTCGGACATCGCGCACCTGTTCCTGTGCCAGTTCGTGCCGGTGAGAAGGGACGTTCGACGCTACCAGACGCGCTTGGTGTCGCAGTGGCGCTTGTAGTGGCCCTGCGGGACGGGCACGTTGCGCTGGGCGTCGTGGATGGCCGCTTCCTTGCTGTTGCCCGTGCCGTCGGCGCGCTCGTACCCGACGACGTTGTTGTCGCTGATGCGGACGATCTGGCACTGGACCGTGGCGTGCCAGGTCTTCATGACCTGGATCCCGCCGAGGGTGGCCGGTGCCGCGGGGGCCGCAGGGGCCGCTGAGGCGGCGGGCGCGAGGAGGCCGCCGAGGGTGAGGGCGAGGGCGGCCGCCGCAAGGGTGCGGTGGAGCGGGCGGAGTGTCTTCATGGGTCCTCCCCGAGGACTGGTGGGACGACGATGAGCCATGCCCCGGACCGGCCGACGGGGGATTCGACCGGTCCGGGCTCTACGACCCTCGCACTCCGGCACCGCCCCGTGTGCCCCCTGGCAGCGGGGTTGGCAGTCCCGTGTCAGCTGTCCGCCGACTGCCAGCCGACGCGGCACACGGTGGCAGCATCCGGCGTTCCCGGCGGTGAACCGGGCCGCGCGGCCGCGCTACGTACAGGGCGTAACCGCAAGCGGCCAGGCCCACGGGGCCGGGTAGGAGAACCCATGGCGTACGACACGGCTGCCCCGCCCCTGGCGGGTCGGCGCGACAATCCCTCGCTGGTGACTGTGGTGGGCACCGAGCTCGCCCGCCACAAGCGGGGGTTCATCCCCTGGTACCACCTCCTCGCGCCCGTGATCATCACGGTTCCGCTGTTCCTCGGCGCGCTCGGCTCGTCCGAGGCGAAGGCGGGCCAGACCTTCGAGGTCTTCCGGAACGTGACCCTGGAGTTCTGGGGCGTGCTCGTGCCGATGACGGCGGGCCTGGCCGCGGCGCTGTCGGTCCGGGCCGACCAGGACGCCTGGCGGCTGCTGCTGTCGTACGGCGTGCCCCGCGGGCGGTACTTCGTCGGCAAGGTCGCCGCACTCGGCGTCCTCGGGTTCGTCTCCTCGACCGTGCTGCTGGTCATGCTCTCGCTCGGCGCGGCGGTCAGCGGGCGGTTCCCGGGGGCCCTGGGGACGGTGGTCGCGGCGGTGTACCTGCCGTGGCTGGTGGGCCTGTCCATGACGGCCCTGGCCGTGCTCGTCGCCGTGGTGTGGGGCATGGGCCCCAGCATCGGCGTGGGCGTGGCCGGGCTGCTGAGCGGGGCCCTCGTCTCGGACAAGGACTTCTGGTACGCGGTGCCCTTCGCCTGGCCCATGCGGGTGGTGCTGCCGCTCGCCGGGATCGGGCCCAACGGTGTACCGCTGCCCGAGGACAGTCCGGTGACGGCGATGTCCGCCATTCCGGTCGCCTTGGTCCTCGCCTTCGCCCTGACCGCGATCCTGCTGGTCGTCGGCAGTCTGCACATGCGCCGTAAGGAGATCTGACCCATGACCACGCCGACCACCCCCGCCGCGCCGGGCTCCCCCGTCACGCCGACGCCCGCGCTGCGCATCCGCGAGCTGCACAAGCACTACGGCTCCCACCGCGCCCTCGACGGGGTCGACCTCACCGTCGGGACGGGCGAGGTCTACGGCCTGCTCGGGCCCAACGGCGCCGGCAAGACGACCCTGATGAAGGCGCTGCTGGGCCTTCAGCGGCCCACTTCGGGATCCATCGAGATCTTCGGCAAGCCCGTGGGACGGGAGTCGCTGGCCGATGTCGGCGCCCTGATCGAAGTACCGGGGCTGTGGCCGACCCTGACCGGGGACGAGACCCTCAAGGTCCACGCCAAGCTGCGGTGCGTGCCCGAGGAGTGGATCGAACCGGCGCTCAGCCTCGTCAAGATGACCGACGCGCGCGACCGGAGGGTCGGCGCCTACTCCCTCGGCATGCGCTGGCGGCTGGGCATCGCCGTCGCCCTGCTGGCCCGGCCGCGGCTGATCGTCCTCGACGAGCCGACCAACGGCCTCGACCCCGTCGGCATCCGCGAGATGCGGGGCATCATCCGCTCACTGGCCGGCGAAGGTGTGGCCGTGCTCATCGCCAGCCACCAGCTCGCCGAAGTCGCCCAGGTCTGTGACCGGGTCCAGGTCCTGGCGTCGGGCCGCACCCAGTACGAAGGGCCGCTGGCGGGCCTCGCCGTCGACGGAGACGTGGAAGCCGGCTTCTTCCGGCTGCTCGAAAGCGCCGATGCGGGTATCCGCTGACCGGCCCGGTGGACGGCACCGCTGATGGGCCCCGCCGACGCGAGCGTCACGGGGCCCATCAGCGAGGGCTTCAGCCCGCGCGAGCCGTCAACGCCTGGCGGCGCGGGCTCAGGCGCGCGCCCAACACGGCGGCCATCGACATCAGTTCGGCACGGCCGGTGACACCCAGATCGTCGTACAGCCTGCGGATGCGGCGGTACATGGACCGCTCGGAGCAGTAGTGGCGTCGGGCGATCTCCGACACGGTCATCGACGTACAGAGCATGCGTGCCAGCTCCAGGTCTCCCTCGCACAGGGCCGGCGGGTGCGACGCCTGCTGATACGTCCTGGGGCGGGCCGGCTCCTCGGGCTGGTGCTGGTGCTGGTGCTCGTCGTGGCTGCGGATGGCCTGGAGCCAGGGCGCGGCAGGTCCGGCCGCAGCCGGGTCGGCCTGTTCGGCCGGTTCGGTGGGCTCGCACCGGGTGGCGGTCATGCTGTGGGCCCGCAACTGCGCATACAGCATGTCGATTTGGCTTTCGGCCGGTATCGCGAGGTTGAGGACGAAGTTCGCACCGGAGCGGATGGCGTAGTAGGTGCGGTATCCCGAGACGTCGGTGGTGACGGCGATGAGCAGGGAGAGGGGGTGCCGTACGCGTACGGCACGGAGGCCTTCGGCCTGGAATTCGCTGGTGACCGGTATCAGTACGGGCAGCTCGATGGCGTCGCCGGGTGCGGTGAGGTCTTCGTCGTCGACGAAGTCGACGCGGTCGAGGATGGTGCGGACCGTGCTGAGTGGGGCGTTCGGGGAGTCGAGGTGGGTTTGGAGGCCGGCGTGGGCGAGGACGTGGATGTGGCTGGTGTGTGTGGCGTGCGGGTGCAAGGGCGTGTCCCCCGTGGTCGTCCCGTGGTCATCGGTGGTCGGGCCGATGATCGGGTGCGTGGTGCTGCTGGTGGGGTGCGCGTGCCCGGCGGTGTCCCGTGCCGGGTGCTGTCACCGGGAGAATCGGCAGAGTTTCATGGTGGTGCTGAGGAGGGTGCCGAGGCTGACTTTGTCGCCGCCGTCGCCGGTGGCGCGTACGGCGTCGATGTCGCGGTAGCCGGCTTCTTCGGCGCGGTCGTTGAGGGCGTAGGTGGTGCCGTCGGGGGCGGTGAAGACGGCTTGTTCGCCTTTTCGGCATTCGGCGGTGCCGTGGTCGACGGTGAGGGGCCACATGTAGCCGAGGTTCTTCTCGCTCAGCTGCTGGCTGGCGGCGGTGGGGCTGGGCAGGGGGACGGGTTCTTTGGTGGCGGGGTCGGTGCGGCCGCCGCCTCCGCACGCGGTGAGGCCGACGGTGACGGTGAGGGTGAGGCCGCTGAGGAGGAGGGCCAGGGTGGTGTGGGTGCGGTGGCGGGTGGTGGTGTGTGTCGTCTTCACGGGTGTGACTGCCTCACTGTCGGAGTGTGCTGGTGGGGTGGTGGGTGGCGCCGTCGGCGGCGAGGAGGGCGGCGTAGCCGTCTTCGAGTGAGGGCTCGACGGGGCGTGCTCCGGCGGGCGGGGTAGTGGTGACGATGCGGTATTCGGTGCCTTCCGCGGTGGTGACGGCGCTGACGACTTCGGCGCCGGCGGGCGGGCCACCGGGGCCGGTGGCACGGGTGGTGTAGGTGCAGCCGGCGGCCTGGCTGACGAGGGCGCTGGTGGTGTCGTGGAAGACGAGCCGGCCGGTGGAGAGGACGGCTACTTCGGGGCAGGTCTGGGCGACGTCGTCGAGGATGTGGGTGGAGAGGAGGACGGTGCGGCCGTGGCCGAGTCCGGCGAGGAGGGTGCGGAAGCGCATGCGTTCGTGCGGGTCGAGGCCGGTGGTGGGTTCGTCGACGATGAGGACGGATGGGTTGCCCATGAGGGCTTGGGCGATGCCGACGCGGCGTTTCATGCCGCCGGAGAATCCGGCGAGGCGTTCGCGGGCGCGGTCTTGGAGGCCGACTTCGGCGATGTGCTCGTCGACTTGTCGGCGGCGTTCGCGTTTGTCGTGGATGCCTTTGAGGACGCCGATGTAGTCGAGGAATTCACGGGTGGTGAGGTCGGGGTAGAGGGCGAGTTCCTGCGGGAGGTAGCCGAGGGTGCGTTTGACGGCGGTGAGGCCGGCGCTGGTGGACAGGTCGTGTCCGGCGACGGTGACGCGTCCGGAGGTGGGGCGCAGGACTCCGGTGAGGATGCGGAGGAGGGTGGTTTTGCCTGCGCCGTTGGCTCCGAGGAGTCCGACGGTGCCGCTTTCGATGTGGAGGTCGACGGCGTCGAGGGCGCGGCGGCCGCCGGGGTGGATTTTGGTGAGCTGCTCGGTGGTGATGTTCATGATGCTCCGTGGTGTGTGGCGCGGGCGACGAGGTGTCCGAGTGCGTAGCAGACGGCGGCCATGGCGAGGACGAGGGCGACGTTCAGCAGGGCGGTGGTGTCGCTGACGGCGGGGCGCAGCGCGCCGGTGCCCTGCCGGGTCGCCCACACGTGCGGCGCGTGTGCCCACGCCACCAGGGCGTAGCCGCCGAGTGGTGACAGGACGGTGCCGGTCGCGGTGGGGAGCGGTGAGAAGGTCGGCGGGAAGTGGCAGGCCCAGAGCCACAGTACGGCGGTGACGGCGCGGGCGGCGGCGACTGGCAGGAGTACGCCGAGGAGTCCGGCGAGCGCGGTGACGAGGAGCGCGGCGGGGAGCACGGCGGTGGTCAGGGCGATGGCGGCGGAGCCGAGGGGGGCGAGGGTGCCGCTGGTGGCCGAGACGACGGTGGCGTAGAGGAGGAAGAGGGCGGCGACGGGGCCGAGGGCGGTGAGGAGGGGGCCTGCGAGGGCTCCGGCGGTACGTGGGAGAAGGCGCGCCGGGGTGGCGGCGAGCAGTTCGGGCATGCCGCGGGCTTCGATGTCGCGGCGGAGGCGGTCGGCGAGGGCGAGGCCGACGCCGAGGGTGCAGAGGGTGTTGACGAGGACGGCGGCGGCGCCGGTGCGGGCGGCGGGGTCGCCGTGTCCGGTGACGACGGGTGAGGTCGCGGCGAGCAGCAGGCTGAGCAGGGCCAGTGGCAGGACGGCGCCCCAGACGATTTTGCGACGGGCGGCCATGAGGGCCTCGTACCGCAGGGTCCACAGCAGTGCGGTCATGCTTCCTCCCGGGTGCCGAGGTGCGGTCCGGCGGTGTGGCGCAGGCGGGTGCCGGTCGGTCCGCCGGGGCCGAGGGCGCGCAGGGCGAGGGCGGTGAGCCAGGCCCCGGCGAGGAGGGCGGGCACGGCTTGCGCGGCTCCGTCCGGTACGACGCGGTCGACGAGCAGGAGTTTGGCGAGGACGGCGGCGACGACGAGGCCGGTGGCGGGGGCGGCGGAGCCGGTCCGTACGGTCGCCCAGACGGCGGCGCCGCTCAGCAGGGCGGCGAGTCCGGCCAGTTCCAGCAGGGCGGGTGCGGGATCGAGGTCGCGCCCGGTGGCCGCGAGGAGCGTCACGAGCGCGACGGCGGCGACGGAGGTGACGGCGGCGGGCCAGGCGAGGCGGCGGGCGACGGTGCGTGCGTACGGCGTGGGCAGGGAGAGGTGCAGTTCGAGCATCGGCTCGCGGGCGACGATCGCCGCGCAGGCCAGTGCGGTGGCGGCGGGCAGCGCGGTGGTCAGCAGGGCGCGGCCGAGGAGCGCGCCGCCGTCGGGGCCGGTGGCCATCGCCGCGTACGCGAGGAGGGCGGCCAGCAGGGGCAGTGCGTAGGCCTGCCTCCCGCAGCGGCGCACCTCGTGCGTCCACCAGGTCGCAGCGGTCATGTCGGCTCCTCCCGTTTCGGCTCCCTCCTCAGGGGGCCGGCCGTGCGTGGTGTACCGCCGCCCGGTGTCGGCTACCGGGATGCCGGCCGGAAGCGGCGGTACTCCCTGTACGTAGCGGCGCGGCCTGGGGTGGTTCACGGTCGGCGCGTACGAATGCGCCGATGTGGACGACGAGCACGGGACTCGGTCGCGGGCGCGGGCTGCAGGCCGCAGGCGCGGGGGTGTCGGGCGGGCGGGGCCTACGACGACGGTGTGGCGGAGGCGCCGAAGGAGCGCATGGCGGTGGCGGCCCAGGCCAGCAGGGCGGCGGCCAGCAGGAGGGTCCACGGCGTGGTGGCCAGCAGGACGTCGAGCAGGCCGTCGAAGGGGGTGGCGAGGATGCCCTGGGGCCCGCCGAACACGCCCAGCATCCAGAGTGTGGCGCCGGATGCCGCGCCGACGGCCGGTGAGTGCCGGACGGCGAGGGCGAGGGCGAGGGAGGCGGCGAGCAGGGCTTCGCCGAGCCAGCTGGACACCACGGGCCACCACCCTGGCCCGTCGACGAGTGTCGAGCAGGCCATGGCGAGGGCCACGTCGACGGCGAGCACCACGGTGAGGCGGGCGAGGAACACGGCGGCCGGCGGCACGGGGAGGGTGAAGAGCAGTTCGCGCCGGGGGTCCCGGGCGGGTGAGGCGACCATGAGCGCGCCGAACATCACCAGCAGGACGGCCACGGCGCCGAAGAGCCGTACGGCGAACCGGTCCGGTACGTGCGCGGACGCGAGGAGGGCGGCGCCGACGAATCCGGCGGCGCTGAGGGGTGCCCAGAGGCTGGTCATCAGCGTGGCCTGTCTGACGGCGAGTTGCCATGCGGTGCGCCAGGGGCGGGCGACGCCGGGGGTGCTGGCCGGGGCCGGGGCCAGGGCCGGGGAAACGGCTCGGCGAGGGTCGCCGGCGGGGCTGGCGGGGCTGGCGGGGCTGGTGAGGTCGGCGAGGGCGTGGCCGAGCAGGGCGTCGAAGGGTGGCGGGGTGATGACGGCCTCGGTCGGGGTGGCCGCTTCGGCCGGTGCCGGGGTTTCCGTGACGCGTACCGCCGCGCCGATGTCCTGCCAGACGGCGAGGCGGGTTCGGCAGTCGGGGCAGCGCGTGAGGTGCGTGCGGTGGGGTGTGGTGTCGTCCGGGTGGGGGGTGCGGGTGGCGAGGCGCGCCAGGACGTCGTCGGTGAGGTGTTCGGCGAGGGAGTGGGGCTGGTGGGGCTTGTGGGGGTGGTGGTGGTCGGTCATCGTCGTCCCGTTCCTTCCAGCCGCGTGGCGGCGAGCATGCTGCCCAGCCGCCTTCGCGCGTGGGACATCCGGCTTTTGACGGTACCCACCGGGATGGCGAGCACGGTGGCCACTTCGGGGTAGGCCAGTTCCTCGATGAGGACGAGCGCGAGCACTTCGCGGAGGTGTTCGGGGAGGGCGCGTACGGCTGCGGCGAGTTCGGTGCGTTCGGCTTCTTTCAGGATGTGGTCCTCCACGCTGGGTGCGGGGTCGGGGACGTCCTGGGCTTCGGCGAGGTCGGTGAGTTGCGGCCGGGATCTGCGGAGCTGGTTGTGGGCTTGGCGTCTGGCGACGCCGAGGAGCCAGCCGCGCACGCTGGAGTCGCCTCGGAAGCCGCCCGCCGAGCGCCATACGGCGAGCCATGCCTCTTGGAGGATCTCCTCGGCGACTCCCTGGTCGGAGGTGAGCCGGCGGATGAGGCGGAGCATGGCGGTGGCGTGCCGCTCGTAGAGGGCGCGGAGGGCGGTTTGGTCGCCGCGGGCCACGGCGGTCAGCAGAGCTTCGTCCGAACACACATCACGTACGTATCCAGATCGGGCGCGTCGGTTCACGGTCCCGCGCCACCGAATTGATGTACGACCGGAAACCGACGGGCGGGCGAGGGCGGTGCGGCCGTCCTGCCAGCGAACTGCCATGACTGCCAAGCCGGGCGGAAGCCATTGATCGGGCATCTCGCGGCGTGATTCGGTGGGGCACCGGATCGCGGTCCACGAACATCCATTCGGTTTCAACGGAGGAGTTCAGCATGGGAATCAACGCCCCTGCTCCGTCGCAGAACGACGGAAACCTGTTCGACCTGGACCTGGAGATCGGCGTGGAGCAGTCCGTCGCCGGCCCGGCCATCACGAGCATCTCCTACTGCACCCCGGGCTGCACCAGCGAGGGCGGCGGCTCCGGCTGCAGCCACTGCTGCTGAACCGCCTAGCGTGACGCGTCCGTGGGGCCGGGGCCGGCGGGTCGCCCGCCCCGGTCCCACGGGCGTTCAGGGCCGTACGGAGGAGGAGAGGGAGACCCGTGGGGGAAGCGGCACCGGAGACATCACCGGCACGGCCGGCACTGTTCGAGGCGAAGGACGTCTTCCTGCACCGGGCACCGCTGGCCCCGGAGACGGCCGGTACCAGCGGGTCCGGAGAATCCCGCGAGACGCGTGAGACTCATCAGACCGCGGAAGCGCCTTTCCGCGCACCGCAAGCAGACGGCCCCTTGGACCTCGGCGCGTGCGCCGCGGTGCTCGCCCGCGCCGCCGCCGACCCCCTGCTCGGCGAGGCGCTCGAACTCGCCTCCCCCAGCCTCAGCGCCCTCGTCCGCCGTGTCGCCGAGCACGGCCCCGAGGGCGTCAAGGCGGCCCGGCTGCGCCGGGCCGCACTCGCGGTGTCGCGCTACGACATCAGGATGCGTACCCGCCCCACACCCTTCGGGCTGTTCGCGGGTGTGGCGGCCGGGCACTTCGACTCGACCGCCAAGGTGGCGCGCGGCACGGCCCACCGCACCCGCACGCACGTCGACCTGCAGTGGCTCACGCGTGTCGTCCACCGCCTGGAACGCGACCCGGCCGTCCTCGCCGCGCTGACGGTCCAGGCGCACCAGGCCCTCGTCGTACGCGGGGACCGGCTGGTCCTGACCGCGCCCTCCAACCAGGGCGTACGGCTCCCGGAGACCGGCGAGGGCCGCTCCACGGTGTCGGTGCGTCACACCCCCGTCGTCGCGCGGGCGGTGGCCGGGGCCGTGGCGCCGGTGCCGTACGAGGAGCTCGTGCGCCACACCGCGCAGGGGTTTCCCGGGGCGCCCGCCGAGCGGGTCCGGGGGCTGCTGGCGGAGCTGGTCCGCCAGGAGGTCCTCATCACCGCGCTGCGCCCGCCCCTGGACGGCGGCGACCCGCTGCACCATGTGCTCGGGCTGCTCGCGACCGTGCGGGGTGCGTCCGCCGAGACGCACCGCGTGCACGAGGGCCTGCTGGCTGTGGAGCGCGAGCGGCACGCGTACGACGTCCGCCCCGTCGGGGCCGGACACGCCGAGCTGGGCCGGCTGCTGGCGACGGCGCGGGCGGTGGAACCGGACGACACGCCGCTGCACATCGACACCCGGCTCGACACCGCGCTCCACCTCCCGTACTCCGTACGGGAGGTGGTCGAGCGGGCCACCGAGGTGATGTGGCGGCTGTCCCGGCCCAAGCTCGGGCTCTTCGCGCTGCGCGACTACCACCGCCGCTTCCTCGACGTGTACGGCGCCGACCGACTGGTACCGGTCCTGGAGCTCGTCGACGAGTCGACGGGGCTCGGGGCACCGGCCGGTTACGGCTGGCCCAACAGCGAGGCGGCGCCCGTGGAGCCGGACGTTCCGCGCACCGCGCGCCGGGACCGTGCGATGGCGCGGCTGGTCGCGGGCGCACTGCGCGCCGGACGGCGCGAGGTCGTCCTGACCGACGAGGACCTGCCGGAGCTGCACCACGAGCACCACGAGCACCACGGCGACGCCGACCGGGCTCCCGACCCCGCCGACCTCCCCGGCTCCTGCGAGGTGACCGTCCAGGTCGTGGCCCCGTCCGTGGAAGCGCTGGACGACGGGGTGTTCCGGGTCTTCCTGGCGCCGTCGCCCGGTTCACACCGCGCCGGGTCGACCTTCGCGCGCTTCGCGGACCAGGACCCGTCCTGGCGCGCGGAGTTCGCGGCGCTGCACCGTGACAGTCCGGTGCACGTCGAGGGGGCGGTCCCGGTGGACCTGGCGTTCCGGCCGCGCTCGGGCCGGGCGGCGAACCTGGCGCACACCGTCCCGGCCACCGGCCGCCGCATCGCCGTCGGCGTACCCGACGTGCCGGGTGGCGGCGTCGAGGAGCTGAGGCTCGCCGACATCGGCATCGGCGCGACGCTGGAGCGGCTGACGGCCGTGCACCTGCCCACCGGCCGCGAGATCGTCCCGGTCCTCGGCAACATGGTGAGCGCGCCGGCCCAGGCGCCCAACGCCGTACGGCTGCTGTGGGAGATCGGCCTGGAGGGCCGGCGGCTGTGGGAGCCGTGGAACTGGGGCGCGCTCGCCGACGCGCCCTTCGTGCCGCGCGTGCGGTACGGGAGGTTCGTCCTGGCCCCGGCCGTGTGGCGGCTCGACGCGCTGCGGGACACCGACGGGGAGAGCTGGTCGCGCGCGGTGGCCGACTGGCGCGCCGCCTGGGGCGTGCCGCGCCGGGTCCTGGCCGTCACGGCGGACCAGCGGCTGCTGCTGGACCTGGACGACGCGTTCCACCGGGAGCTGCTGCGGGACCAGGTCGCGCGCCACCCGGACCTGGTCGCGCAGGAGGTGCCGGGCGAGTACGAGGGCTGGCTGGACAGTCCGTTGGCCGGGCATCTGGCGGAGTTGGTGGTGCCGCTGACGCGCCGCGACACCGGGGGGCCGCGCCGGCGCCCGTACGCGGGGAGCCACCGGCCCGCGCGGGCCGTGCACGGCCTGGGTGGCGAGTGGCTGTACCTGAAGCTGTACGGCGCGGCGCGGACGCAGGACGACCTGGTGCGCGACCACGTTCCGGAGCTGGTCGCGGCGGCGGCCGGGCACGGCGCCGACGGCTGGTTCTTCATCCGCTACACCGACGAGGGGGGCCACCACCTGCGGCTGCGGCTGCACGGCCCCGACCCGGGGCGGCTGTGGGGCGAGGCGGCGCCCGCCGTGGGGGCGCTGCTGGCGCGGTGGCGGGAGCGGGGGCTGCTGCGCGGGCACGCCGTGGCCGCGTACGACCCGGAAGTGGAGCGGTACGGCGGCCCGGCCGCGCTGCGGCTCGCGGAGCGGGTCTTCCAGTACGACAGCGAGGCCGCGCTCGCGCTGCTGCGGCTGGCGAAGGACCCGGGCAACGCGTACGGCGTCGACGACCTGGCCGTCGTCTCGTGCGCCGCGCTGGCGCACGCCTTCGGCCCTCCGGACCCCGGTCATCCGCTCCTCGCCGAGGACTGCGGTGACGACGGGGCGGCGGCCTGGCTGTCGATGACCGGCGGGCGCCGCGACCTGCCGGCCGCGTACCGGGGCCGCGCCGCGCACTGGCGGCGCACGGTCGATCCGTACGGCGGCTGGCCCGCGTTCACCGGCGGCGGGGACCCGGCCGGTGCCGCCGCGCTGGAGGCGCTGCGCCCGCGCGACGAGGCCGTGCGCGAACTGGCCCGCGTCGTACGGGAGGCGGGCGGTACGCCCGAGGGCCGGGTCGTGGGCAGTCTGCTGCACATGGTGTGCAACCGCCTTTTCGGCGGGGAGGGCGCCCGCGAGCTGACCGTGCTCGGGATCGCCCGGGGCGCCGTACAGGACCACCTCAACCGGCGGAGGCACCGGTCATGACGACAGCGGTCGGTACGGCGGAGGCCGTGGAGTGGGTGGCGGGGCGGCTCGCCGACCCGGAGCGGGTCGCGGCGGTCGCCTCGCGCGACGACAACCGGGACCCGGTGTACGACGCCGTGATGTGGGGGCCGTTGACGCTCGCCAACGGGCTGCCCGGCACCGCGCTGCTGTACGGCGAGCTCGCGCGCGCCGACGAGGCGTGGCGGCCGGTGGCGCACCGGCATCTGGCGGCGGCCGGACGGGCGATGCACACGGCGCCGAACCGGGGCCTGTTCTCCGGTCCGGCCGCGCTGTTCGCCGCCGCGCAGACCTGCGCCGGGCCGGAGGGGCACTATGCCGGGCTGCGCCGGAAGCTGGCCGACTGGCTGGCCGAGGACCAGCTGGACCGGCTGGCGGTGTTCCGTACCCGTACGGGCGCGGGCGTGGACTGGGCGGCGTACGACCTGATCAACGGCGTCTCCGGGACGACCCGGCTGCTGCTGGACGCGGCGGCCGACCCGGCGGAGGCGTCGCCGGTCGTCGCGTCGGCGCTGACGGCGTCCCTCGGGCACCTGGTGCGCCTGACCGAGCCGGTACGGGTCGACGGGCAGGAGGTGCCGGGGTGGTGGGTGCCGCCGGAGCTCCAGGTCAGCGAGCGGGACCGGCGCGACTATCCGCGCGGGGACCTCAACCTGGGGATGGCGCACGGGATCGCCGGCCCGCTGGCGGTGTTGTGCTCCGCGTACGAGGCGGGACGCGAGGTGGAGGGCATGCGTGCGGCCGTCGGGCGGATCGCCGACTGGCTGCTGGGATGGAGGCTGTACGACGAGGCGGGCCCGTACTGGCCGGCCCGCGCGGGCCTGGAGCACGAGGTGGCGCAGCGGCGTCCGAGCGCGCTGTTCACGCGGACGGCGTGGTGCTACGGCACTCCGGGCGTGGCCGCGGCGCTGCTGCGGGCCGGGCGGGCGATGGGGCGGCCGGAGTGGTGCGCGGCGGCCGTCGAGGGGCTGCGTGCGGCGCTGCGGCGCGACGAGGCGCTGTGGGCGATCGAGGGCGCGACGGTGTGCCACGGCTACGCGGGCCTGTTGCGGATCGTGGCGCGGGCCGCGGCGGCGACGGGTGACGCGGAGCTGGTGGCGGGGCGGGAACGGCTCGTGGGCAAGGTGCTGGCGTGTGCCGATGAGGAGGCGCCGTTCGGCTTCCGGCATCTGATGCGCTTCCCGGCGGCGGCGCGTTCGCCGGTGCCGCACCGGGCCGTGGACACGGCGGGGATGCTGGAGGGCGCGGCGGGTGTGGCGCTGGCGTTGCTGCCCGTCGAGGACGGTGTACCGCTGCCGTGGGACCGGACGCTGGGGCTCGCGTGAGGGAGGCGGCGGAGGTGGTGAGCGGGATGGCCGACGGAACACCGGCGTTCGAGCTGGCCGACGTGGTCGTGCGCCATGGCCGGGTGACCGCCGTCCACGGTGTGTCGATGGCCTCTCCCCCGGGCCGGATCACGGCGCTGCTCGGGCCCAACGGCGCGGGCAAGTCCAGTCTGCTGGGCGTGTTGTCGACGGCCGCGCGGCCCGCCGCCGGGACGGTACGGATCTTCGGGCACGACGTGCGCGAGGCGCCGATGGCGGCGCGCCGCCGCCTGGGGCTGGTGTTCCAGGAGCGGACGCTGGACAAGGAGCTGTCGGTGGAGCGCAACCTCTGGTTCCACGCACGGCTGTTCGGGATGCGGCGGGCGGACGCGCGGGAGCGGATCGCGCTGCTGCTGAACCTGTTCGAGCTGGCGGACCGGCGCCGCCAGCCGGTGGAGGAGCTGTCGGGCGGGCTGGCCCGGCGGGTGGAGATCGCCCGCGCCCTGCTGCACCGGCCCGGTCTGATCGTCCTGGACGAGCCGACCAACGGCCTGGACCCGGCCGCACGCGCGACCGTCTGGGCGGATCTGCTGCGGCTGCGTGCCGAGCTGGGCGTGACGGTGCTGTTCGCGACGCACTACATGGACGAGGCGGAGTACGCCGACGAGATCGTCATCCTGCGCGGCGGCCGCGTCGTGCGGCGCGGCGGGGTGGCCGAGCTGAAGGGCGCGCTGGAGGCGTCGCGGATCGTGGTGAGCTGCGCGGACGAGGAGGCGGCGGTGCGGCAGTTGCGGGCGGCGGGCTTCGAGGCGCTGGTCGAGCCGGGCGGGGTGGCGGTGCACTGCGCCGATCCGGAGGCGCGGATCGCGGCGGTGGTGCGGGCCCTGGACGTGCCCGGTCTGACCGTGTCCGTACGCCATCCGTCCATGAACGACGTGTACGTGGCGGCGGCGGGGAGCACGTCGTGAGCGCCGTGGGCGCGAGCGCGCCGGCGAAGCCTCCCTCCGTCCGGCCGTCGCTCGCCGCCATCGGGGTCATCGCCCATCGCGATCTGCTGCGGCAGGTGAAGCGGCCGGGGGTGCTGTTCAGCCAGGCCGTGCAGATCCTGTTCTTCGTGCTGGTGTACGCGGTCGGCTTTGACGGCATGATCGGCTCGGTCGACGCGGTGGGCGCCGCGCCCGTGCCGTTCAGCGCGTACGTCTTCCCGGGGATCGTCGCCATCCAGGTCGTCTCCATCGGGGTGGCGTCGGGGCAGTCGTACGCGTGGGACCGGGAGTTCGGGGTGTTGCGCGAGCTGCTGGTGGCGCCGGTGCCCCGCGTGTGCCTGCCGTTGGGGAAGGTGGTGGCGGGGGCCGGGACGGTGACCGCGCAGAGCGTGCTGATGCTGGCGTTCGCGCCGCTGATGGGCGTGGAGCTGACGGCCGGCCGGTTCGTGGCCGCGGTGGGGTGTTACGCGCTGGCGGCGACCGTGTTCAGCGTCATCGGGCTGTGCCTGGCGACCGTGGTCACGCGGATGCAGACGCTCCAGGCGACGGTCCAGCTGGCCATGTTCCCGATGCTGTTCCTGTCGGGCTCGGTCTTCAGCGCCGAGGACGCGCCGCGGTGGCTGGCGTGGCTGATGTACGCCAACCCGATGACGTACGCCGTCGACCTGGCCCGGCAGACGCTGCTGGGCGGGGGCGGGCTGCTGCCGTGGTGGGCGGATCTGGGGGTGCTGGGCGGGATCCTGGTGGCGGTGCTGGCGCTGCTGCGGGTACGGAGCGGGCGGTGAGGCCGGGGGTGGGAGCGGAGGCGGGACCGCAGGTGGGAGCCGGGGCGGGACCGCGGGTGGGAGCGGCGGACCGGCGGGTGCTCGCGGGGGCGCTGCGCTGGGTGGAGGCGAACCTGGAGTGGTTCGCGCCGGGCCGGTGGGAGGAGTTCCTGCCGCGGCGGCCCTTCCGGCCGGGCCCGTTGCTGGAGTTGCTGGGGCTGGTGCGGGTGCTGGACCGGGCGGGGGTGGTGGCGAGGGACGCGCCGCTCGCGCGCCGGGCGCTGGACCTGGCCGAGGAGGCCGTCGCGGACGCGGAGTTCGGGCGGGGGCTGCGCCGCGGTGACGAGCTGTTCCCGTACCACCTCAACCTGGTGGCGCTGCTGGAGCTGCTGGGCCGGCCGCAGCCGGGGCCGCGCGCGGTGTGCGAGGAGCTGCTGGCGGCGGACGCCGGGGGCCACTGCCGCGCGTACAAGCCGGTGCTGGGGCGGCTGGAGCTGCGGTACTTCGCCGACCGCGGCGGCTTCACGGCTCCGGCGCGGCTGCCGGACCTGGGGACGCTGTACCGGGGGAGCGTCGCGGCGCTCGACCCGGACGTGCTCCAGCTGACGGCGAGCGAGACGTACGCCCTGACGCACGCGCTGTTCTACGCCACGGACTTCGGCCACCGCCGGGACCTGCTGGGCGGGGCCCGGGAGGTGGCGCGGCTGCGCGGGACGGTGCGGGTGCTGCTGGGCGCGCAGCTGGTGCGCGGCGGGCTGGACCTGCTGGCGGAGCTGCTGCTGTGCGACACGGCGCTCACCGGGGCGTACGGGTGTGACGCGCTGGTGTACGACGCGTGGGCCGCGCTGGCGGGGGCGGCCCGGCCGGACGGCGCGGTGCCGAGCCCCGTGCACCGCCCGGAGGTGCTCGCCGGTCTGGACGGCGGCAAGGCGGAGGCGTACGTCTTCGGGACCTGCTACCACACGACGCTGGCCGCGGCGCTGGCCGCCGCCGTCCGTGCCGGGCCCGTCGCGGCCGAGCGGCCGCCGGGGTGCCCGCCGCTGCCGGGGGCGGACGCGGCGGGGATCGGCCGTTGGGCTCGCGAGGTGCCGGGGGCCGGCCCCGAGGTGTGGGCGCCACTGCTGGCGGCCGGTGTCCAGGCGCGGGACACGGAGGCCGTGGCCGCCGTGCTGGGCGCGGCCCGGCGCCTGGGACACGGTGATGATCCGCTGGTGGGTGCGGCGGCGGCGCTGCTGTCGGCGTGGGCCGGACCTTGAGGTGGCCGAAATCGGTCATTCCGCAGGCCGGTCGCGTGCGGGTGCGTACCGGGGGTAGCACCTGCGCGACATCGCCTCAGCGCGCCTGGCTCCGCCGAAAGGATCAGCACCGTGACGGCCGGTGTCCGCGATCCGGGACGGGGGCGTCGACCCGGCGTGGAAGCCGCTGTCGGCGAACCGGGCGGGGGTGAACACCACGCCGTGCTTCCCCGCGTGGGCGTCCGGGCACGCGGCGTTCGCGGGCGCGTGGGCGGGGATCATGCAGCGGTTCTTCGACGGTGACGGGGTGAGTTTCAGCCTGACGACGGAGGACCCGCACGCCCCCGTGCGGACGCGGTCGTACACCGGCTTCAGCCAGGCGGCGCGCGAGAACGCCGACAGTCGCGTGTACCTGGGCGTCCACTACCCGTGGGACGCGACGGACGGGCTGAAGCTCGGCGAGGACGTCGCCGCGCACGTCTTCACCACGAAGCTGCGGGCGATCCCGTCCTGACGGCGCGCCGGTGGGGGGTGGTCGCTGATCATCCCTCGCCGGCGGTACGGCCGTGGCCCCGGCCGTGGAGGAAGCGGCGCAGCCTGCCCAGCGGCCAGGTGTTGATGACGTCGTCCTTGGTGAGCCAGCCGCGCTGTGCCGTGCCGATGCCGTAGCGCAGGTAGGGCAGGTGGATGACGGCGTGGGCGTCGGAGTCGACGGCGAACTTCACGCCGTACCGCTTCGCCCGCAGGATGTCCTCGTCGCAGAGGTCGAGGCGGTTGGGGTGGGCGTTGATCTCCAGGGCGGTGCCGGTGCGGGCGCAGGCTGCGAAGACCGCGTCGAAGTCGGCGTCGATGGGCGGGCGTCTGCCGAGCTGCCGGGTGGTGGGGTGGCCGATGACGGCGATGTGGGGGTTCTCGCAGGCGCGGACGAGGCGGCGGGTCTGGGCCTGGCGGCCGAGGGTGAAGTGGGAGTGGACGGAGGCCACGCACAGGTCGAAGCCGGCGAGGAAGTCGTCGGGCCAGTCGACGGTGCCCTCGGGGCCGATGTTCAGCTCGGTGCCGTGCAGGAGGCGCATCCCGTGGTGCGCGCGATCGAGTGCGCGTACGCGCTCGCGCTGGGCGAGGATCTTCTCCTTGGTCATGCGCTGCATGGCGAGGTCGGGGGCGTGGTCGGTGACCGCGTAGTAGGCGTAGCCACGTTCGGCGGCCGCGGCGACCATGTCCTCCAGCGGGGCGAGTCCGTCGGTGAGGTCGGTGTGGGTGTGCAGGTCGCCCATGATGTCGCGTTCCTCGATGAGGTCGGGGAGGTCGCCGCGCAGTCCGGCGGCGATCTCGCCGCGGTCCTCGCGCAGGGTCGGCGGGATCCAGGGCAGGCCGAGGCGGGCGTAAACGTCCTCCTCCGTCTCGGAGGCGATCTTCTCGCCGCTCCCGGCGTCGAAGAGCCCGTACTCGGAGAGCTTGAGCTTGTGGCGCACGGCGATCTCGCGGGTGCGGATGTTGTGGGCCTTGCTCCCGGTGAAGTACTGCAGGCCCGCGCCCCAGGAGTCGGGCGGCAGGACGCGGACGTCGATCTGGAGGCCCTTGGTGGTGCGGAGGGAGGTCTTCTTCGCGCCGTGGGCGAGGATCTCCGCGGTGTACGGGAGGCTCGCGAGGGCCTCCATGAACGGCGCCGACCGCTCGGCCGCCACCAGGACGTCGATGTCGCCGATGGTCTCGCGCATCCGGCGCAGTGACCCGGCGTAGCAGCATCCGGCACAGCCGGTGACGCGGGACAGCTCGGAGACGAGCTGTTCGGCGGTGTCCATGGCGGAGTCGAGGAGGATGCGGTCGCCGGCCTTCTGCATCAGGGCGATGCCGTGGAGGATGTTCTCCTCGGTCTTCTCGCCGAAGCCCTTCAGATCGCGCAGCCGCTCCTGGTGGAGGGCGTCGAGCAGCTGGTCGACGGAGGAGACGCCCAGCTCCTCGTAGAGCACCAGGGCTTTCCTGGGGCCGAGCCCGGGGATGGTGATCAGCTCGCGGACGCCGGCGGGGATGGCCTCGCGGCGCTCCTCGACGGCGGAGACGTGGCCGGAGGCGAGGTATTCGGTGATCTTGTCGGCGATGGACTTGCCGACGTTGGGGATCTCACGGAGCTGCTGGGCGTCGAGCGTGGAGACGTCGCGGTGGTACCCGCCGACGGCGCGGGCGGCCTTCTCGTAGGCGCGTGCCTTGAAGGCGTCGCCTCCGGTGATCGCGATGAGGTCGGCGTACTCCTGGAGCAGCGCCTGGACCTCGTCGTTGGCTCGGACCATGACTCCAGGATGCGACGCCCGGCCCGGTCAGGCGAGGGGGGAACCGGCGGGTGCCGCGGACCTGCCGCCGTAGACGACGGCCTGGTAGTAGATCCAGGCGACGCCCTGGCAACGGGTGCGGAGCGTGCCGGAGTACGTCGTGCAGACGCGGTTCATGTCGGCGTGGAAGGCGTTGTCGAGGCGGGGCTTGTTGGCCGGGAAGGCGCCGGCCGCCTTGTAGTTGCGGTAGCCGAAGTCATGGCGGGCGCAGGCGTCCTTGAACGGGAAGCCGAGCGGGTTCTCGGGCGCGCCGGAGCAGTAGTCGGTCGTCCAGTCGAAGGCGTACGCGCTCCAGGCGGCCTGGTTCCTGCGGGCGGCGTCCCAGGCCTGGTAGCTGCTCAGCGCGGGCTGGGTCCAGGCGGCGAGCACCCGTGGTTTGTCGGCGGGGACCGCCGCGGCGTCAGTGGCGGGCAGGAGGGCGGCGGGGACGGCGACGGCGACCGCGGCGAGCGGACCGGCGAGTGGTCCGGCGAGCGGTCTGGCGGCGGGACCGTTGAGGCGACGGCGCATGGGGGCTCCGAGTGGGGGGAGCGGGCCCGGAGGTATCCGGCTGAGGTGAGCTTCACCGGCGCCGTCCAACGCTGAACCCGAATGGCAGGTTGACGCCACGTCAGGGTCTGCGCGCCGTCGAGGTACGCGCCCGGCCCCCGCCGCCAGAGGGTCTGGGGGCGGGGGCCGGGGGTGGAGGGGTCAGATGACGCCCTGGGCGAGCATGGCGTCGGCGACCTGCTCGAAGGCGGCGATGTTGGCGCCCGCCACGTAGTCGCCGGGGCGGCCGTGGCGCTCCGCCGTCTCGTACGCGGTGTCGTGGATGCGCCGCATCACCTGGGTCAGCTCGTCCTCGACGCGCGCCGCCGGCCACGCTTCGCGGGACGCGTTCTGGCGCATCTCCAGGGCGCTGGTGGCGACGCCGCCCGCGTTGGCCGCCTTGGCGGGGCCGAAGGCGACGCCCGCGTCGCGCAGGACGCGCACGGCCTCGGGCGTGGTGGGCATGTTGGCGCCCTCGGAGACGGCCTTGACGCCGTTGCGGACCAGCGTCAGGGCGTCCCGTTCGGTGAGTTCGTTCTGGGTCGCGGAGGGCAGCGCCACGTCGGCGGGCACGTCCCAGACGCTGCCGCCGGCCACGTACCGGGCCGAGGCGCCGCGGCGGGCCGCGTAGTCGCCGACGCGGCCGCGTTCGACCTCCTTGACCTGCTTGAGCAGGTCGAGGTCGATGCCCTTGTCGTCCACGACGTACCCGCCGGAGTCCGACACGGTGCGCACCACCGCGCCCAGGGCCTGGGCCTTCTCCACCGTGTAGAGGGCCACGTTGCCGGAGCCGGACACGGTGACCTGCTGGCCGGCCAGGTCCTCGCCGCGCTTGCGGAGCATCTCGGCGGTGAACAGCACGTTGCCGTAACCGGTGGCCTCGGTGCGGATCAGCGAGCCGCCCCAGCCGGTGCCCTTGCCGGTGAGCACGCCGCCCTCCCACCGGTTGGTGATGCGCCGGTACTGGCCGAAGAGGTAGCCGATCTCGCGGCCTCCGACGCCGATGTCGCCGGCGGGCACGTCGGTGTGCTCCCCGAGGTGGCGGTGGAGCTCCGTCATGAACGCCTGGCAGAACCGCATGACCTCGGCGTCCGACCGGCCGCGCGGGTCGAAGTCGCTGCCGCCCTTGCCGCCGCCGATGCCCAGGCCGGTGAGGGCGTTCTTGAAGATCTGCTCGAAGCCGAGGAACTTGACGATGCCGAGGTTGACGGAGGGGTGGAAGCGCAGGCCGCCCTTGTAGGGGCCGAGGGCGCTGTTGAACTCCACCCGGAAGCCCCGGTTCACCTGGATGTCGCCCCGATCGTCCTGCCAGGTCACGCGGAAGACGAGCTGCCGCTCCGGCTCCGCCAGCCGCTCGACCAGCCGGGCCTCCCGCAGCTCGGGGCGGGCGGCCACGACGGGCGCGAGCGTCTCCAGCACCTCCCGTACGGCCTGGTGGAACTCCGGCTCGCCGGGGTTGCGGCGGAGGATGTCCGCTTCGACGGACTCGAGCCAGGCGGTCGTGGCCTGGAGGGCGGTTGCGGTCGATGGCATGGGCGGGGCTCCTGTGGTGGGACGGGGACGGAGGGGTACGGCGGGTGCGGCGGGGGCCTCGGCAGGGGTACGGGGCGCCGGACGGAACGGTTCAGACGGCGAAGGACGCCATCCAGAAGGGTGACACGGCCGGGTCGGCGCCCGAAGCGCCGCCGGTGTGGAGCAGTTCGGCGTGCAGGCGCCGGAGTTCGGGGGACGGCTCCAGGCCGAGTTCGGTGTCGAGGATGCGGTAGAGGTCGAGGTACGCCTCCAGGGCCTCGGCGCGGCGGCCGGCCCGGTGCAGCGCGGAGATCAGCCGGCCGTGGAACCACTCGTTGAGGGGGTAGTCGTGGACCAGGGCACGCAGTTCGGGGATGACCTCGCGGAGGCGGCCGAGCCGGTCCTCCGCCTCGATGCGCAGTTCGAGGGCGCGGATGCGCAGCTCGCTCAGATAGACGATGCGCCCTTCGAGGACCTTGCCGGCGGGGACGTTGGACAGGACGGGGCCGCGCCACAGGGTGAGCGCCGCGCACAGGTCGTGGGCGGCCGCCTCGGGCCGGCCGTCCTCCAGGGCCGCGCGGGCACCGGTGACGAGCCGTTCGAAGACGGTGATGTCCACATCGTCCGGGTCCACCTCCAGCGCGTAGCCCGGGGGGCGGGTGACGAGCGGCTGGTCCCCGCGCGAGCCGAGGCGGTGCTCGTTGAGCATGCGCCTGGCCTGGTGGACGTACGTCTGCACGGTGGCGGGCGCGCTGCGGGGCGGGCAGTCGCCCCACAGTTCCCGGATGAGGGAGTCGACGGGGACCAGTTCGCCGGGCCGGGTGAGGAGCAGGGCGAGGGTCTGGCACACCTTGGGGGTGGTGGGGAGGTGGACGCTGCCGTCGTCGGCGACGATCTCGAACGGACCGATGAGGTTGAACCGCACGTCTCATGCTCCTGTCCTGGCGCGCTGCCCCGTGGTGGTGGATCCGGACGCCCGTATGAACCGGGCGTCCGTTTCCGATTGTTCGCCGGGGTGCCCACTGCGGACCCATCAGAGGGGAACAGGGCCTCCCGTCGATGTGGCCTGCCGTACGAGGGCGTCCCGCACGATGCCGGCCACTTCGGCGGTGCGCTGGTCGAGGTAGAAGTGCCCGCCCGTCAGCACCTTCATCTGTGCGGGCGCCGTCGTGTGTGCGCACCAGCCGACGGCGGCGTCGACGGGCACCACCGGGTCGCGGTCGCCGACGAGGACGGTCAGCGGCGTGTCGAGCGGCGGGCCGGGGCGCCAGGTGTAGGTGCCGATGGCCCGGTAGTCGGCGCGGAGCGGGGGCATCACCATCTCCAGCACGTCGGGGTCGTCGAACACGGCGCCGACCGTGCCGCCGAGGCGGCGGATCATCGCGAGGATCTTCTCGTCGGTGTCGAGCCGGTCGGTGTCGTCGCCCTGCGGGGTGGGCGCGAACCGGCCCGACAGGAACAGGTGGCAGGGCCCGGGTACTCCGCGCCCTTCCAGTTCCCTGGCGAGTTCGTAGGCGAGGACGGCGCCCATGCTGTGGCCGAAGAACGCGTACGGGCGGGGCGCGTCCGCCGCGGCCGCGCCGGGGGCGAGTTCGCGCTCCACCTCGCCGGCGAGGGCCTGGACGAGGCGGCCGATGTCGTCGACGGGCGGCTCCGCGCGGCGGTCCTGCCGGCCGGGGTACTGGACGGCCAGGACGTCGAGGTCCGGGGTCAGTTCCCGCTGGAGGCCGAGGTACGCGCTGGCGGCACCACCGGCGTGTGGGAAGCAGACGAGGCGTACCCCGCCACCGGGCGCCTCCGCGCCGAATCGCCGGAACCAGTCGCTGGCCATATCGTGCTCCCCTCACCGCTCTGTCACTCGCCCGGATGAGGGCTCACCCGGGGAGACCTGGGCAAGCCTCCGGCACAGCGCTTGTGCGTCACATGAGATCGGCCGGCGGCAGACCGCGGAGTGACCACATGATGAGCGGGGCATGACCGGTACGACGGTTTCCGCTTAGCTGAGCGGCGATTTGTACGCATCGAACCACGGGGTTCCAGCCAGGTTACCGTCGAACTAACAAACCGCCTGTGCGGTTTCCTACACTGGCTTTTCGCGCCCCTTTCAGCCCGACCACTGTGACCACGGAGCACGACATGACGAAACAGGAGCGGGCGGCCCGTACGCGCCAAGCGCTGATTCGTTCCGCCGCCGAGGTGTTCGACCAGGAGGGATTCGCCCCGTCCTCCCTCACGTCGATCAGCCGCCGCGCAGGTGTGAGCAACGGTGCACTGCACTTCCACTTCGTCAACAAGGGCGCCTTGGCGGAGGAGGTCGAAGTCGAGGCGATGGCGGTCCTGCGCGGCATCGCCGCCCCCTGGAGCGAGCACGGGGACGTGGGCGGCGGCCTGCAGACCCTGGTGGACACCTCGCACGCCCTCGTGGCACGGCTCCGACAGGACGTGATCCTGCGGGCCGGCTTCGGGCTGAGCGCGGACGCCACCTGGAAGAGCCGCTCGGACCTGCGGCAGTACTGGGTGGACTGGGTGGACGAGGGCTTGTCCCTCGCGGCCCGCCGGGGCGCGCTCGCCGACGGCGTGCGGCCCGAGGACGCCACGACGGTCGTCGCCGCGGCCACCGTCGGCCTGGAGGCGCTGGGCCGGACGGACCCGCGCTGGTGGGACCGGCACACGTCCACCGGCCTGTGGCGGCTGCTCCTGCCGCGGCTGGCGTCGGAGCAACTGGCGGACCGGGTACGGGCGGAGGGCGGCGAGGGGCCGCCGGTCCCGGAGCCCGTCTGAGGCCCGCCGGGCACATCACCACAGCAGCGGAGCCGTACCCCCTGTCCGCGGGGTACGGCTCCGCTGCTGTGGTGATGCCGCCCTGTCGGCGGCGGCCCGTGTGCGTCAGGCCGCGTCGCGCCAGGTCGGGGCGGGAGCCGCGGCCCAGGAGGTGGCCGCCCTGCGGCGGGCCGCCGACGGGAGCCAGGGGGCTCCGTTGCGGCGGCGGGCGCCGTCGCGTTCCCGGGCCTCGCGGGCCGCCTCTTCCGCGCGGGCCGCCAGCACCGCCGACAGGACCGCCGCCACCGCGGCCACCTCCTCGGCGGTGGGCGACCCGCCCGTGATGCGCCACACCTGGCTCGTGGCCTCCTCCGGCAGATCACTCACCGCGCTCACCGCTCGTACCGCCATGGTTCCTCCTCGGGCCGGCCGGTCGTCCGGCGTCACTGGGGCTGGTTGCCGTGCTTGCGCGTGGGCAGCGGCGCGTGCTTGTCGCGCAGCATGGCCAGCGCGCCGATGAGCGCGGAACGGGTGTCGGCGGGGTCGATGACGTCGTCGACCAGACCACGCTCCGCGGCGTAGTAGGGGTGCATGAGCTCCCGGCGGTACTCCTCGATACGGGCCGCGCGGGTGGCGTCGGGGTCGTCGGACGCGGCGATCTCGCGGCGGAACACCACGTTCGCCGCGCCCTCGGCGCCCATCACGGCGATCTCGTTGGTGGGCCAGGCCAGCGCGATGTCCGTACCGATGGAGCGGGAGTCCATCACGATGTAGGCGCCGCCGTACGCCTTGCGCAGCACCAGGGAGATGCGCGGCACGGTGGCGTTGCAGTACGCGTACAGCAGCTTGGCGCCGTGCCGGATGACGCCGCCGTGCTCCTGGTCGACGCCGGGCAGGAAGCCGGGCACGTCGACGAGGCTCACCAGCGGGATGTTGAAGGCGTCGCACATCTGGACGAAGCGCGCGGCCTTCTCCGAGGACTCGATGTCGAGGACGCCGGCCAGCGTCTGCGGCTGGTTGGCGACGATGCCGACGACCTGGCCGCCGAGCCGCGCGAGCGCGCAGATGATGTTGGGCGCCCAGCGTCCGTGCACCTCGAAGTAGTCGCCGTGGTCGACGATCTCCTCGATGACGGCGTGCATGTCGTAGGCCCGGTTCGGGTCGGCGGGCACGAGGTCGAGCAGCGACTCGTTGCGCCGGTCCGCGGGGTCGTCGGCCAGCTCCGACGGGGGCAGCTCGCGGTTGTTGGACGGCAGGTACGACAGCAGGTGGCGCACGTCCTCCAGGCAGTGCTCCTCGTCGTCGTACGCGAAGTGGGCCACGCCGGAGGTGCCGGCGTGGACGTCGGCACCGCCCAGGTCGTCCTGGGTGATCTGCTCGCCGGTCACCGCCTGCACCACGTCGGGGCCGGTGATGAACATCTGCGAGGTGCCGCGCACCATGAAGACGAAGTCGGTGAGCGCCGGGGAGTACGCGGCGCCGCCCGCGCAGGGGCCCATGATGACGCTGATCTGCGGGATGACACCGGAGTTGCGGACGTTGCGCTGGAAGATGCCGCCGTAGCCGGCGAGGGCGGTGACGCCCTCCTGGATACGGGCGCCCGCGCCGTCGCAGAGGCCGACGATGGGGGCGCCGGCCTTCTCCGCGAGGTCCATCAGCTTGTGGATCTTCTGGGCGTGCGCCTCGCCGAGCGCGCCGCCGAAGATGCGGAAGTCGTGGGCGTACGCGAAGACGGTGCGGCCGTCGACGAGGCCCCAGCCGGTCACCACGCCGTCGCTGTACGGCTTCCGCGCCTCCAGGCCGAAGCCCGTGGCGCGGTGCCGGCGGAACGGCTCGGTCTCGCTGAACGTGCCCTTGTCGAAGAGCAGTTCCAGCCGCTCGCGGACGGTGAGCTTGCCCTTCTTCTTCTGCGCCTCGGTGGCCTGCGCGCTGGGGCCGGCCAGCACCTGCTCGCGCAGGTCCGCCAGTTCCGCCACCCGCCCGGCCATCGACGCGGGCGAGGGGCTGGGCGGCTGTTCCTCAAGGATGCTCATGCCTGTCCTTTCCAGATGCGGGGGAAGGTGGTTCTCGTCGACGCGCCGGGCGGCGCGGAACACCGTGCACCGGGCGTGCGCCACGGCATACCACTCATAGTGGGAAATTCCGCTACAGGTCTTCTTGAGGTTGCCTTGAACCGCCGTCGGGCCCCACGTGGCGGGGGCGACCGTGCGAGGCGGCCGCGCCCCGCCCGGTGCGCCGGGTGCCGGGCGGGGGCGGCCGCTCCCCCGGCGCGTCAGGCGCGCCAGGCTCCGGCCGCCGCGGCGTCGGCCGCGTAGGCGGCGAAGGCGCGCGGCTCGCGGCCGAGGGCCTCGCGTACGCCGTCCGACACCTTCCGCTCGAAGCCCTGGGCGATCGGGTACATGGCCGCGGCCCACAGCTCCGCGTCCGGCTTGGCGACGCCCTGCCCGACGAGCTCGGCGACGAACTCGTCGGCGGTGAGCGGCGTGTAGCGGACGGTACGGCCGGTGGCCTCCCGGATCAGTTCCAGGACCTCGGCGAGGGTCACGGGCGCGGGCCCGGACAGCTCGTACGTACGGCCGGCGTGGCCCTTCTCGGTGAGGGCGGCGACGGCGACGGCGGCGATGTCCTCGACGTCGATCCAGCTGGCGGCGCCGTCACCGGCGGGGAGGCGCAACTCCCCGGCCAGGATGCCGTCGTTGAAGAAGCCCTCGCTGAAGTTCTGGGCGAACCAGCCGGGTCGCAGCACCGTCCAGTCCAGGCCGCTGTTCCGGACGGCGGCCTCGCCGGCGAGGAAGTCCTCGCTGGTCTCGGCGGCGGAGCCGTAGTAGCCGGGGGTGTCCACGCCGCGCGCGGACAGCAGGACGAGGCGCTCCACCCCGGCGCGGGCCGCCGCCTCGACGAACGCGCCGGTCCTGTTGGCGCCGTCGAGCTGGACGATGTAGACGCCGCGGACGCCGTCGAGGGCGGGGCCCCAGGTGGACTCGTCCAGCCAGTCGAAGCGGTGCTCGGCGTTGCGGGACGCGGAGCGCACCGGCACGCCGCGCTCGGTGAGCTGCCGTACGACGCGGCTCCCGGTCTTTCCGGTGCCGCCGATCACGAGAACGGGTTCGTAGGTCATGGCCGGAGACTAATTCCGCGATCGCGCGCGCAGACCGGGCGATGGGCCGGGAATGGGCGGCGGGTGAGGGCACCGGAGGACGATCGCATTCGCGGCCCTGGCATCAGAGGTCGCCACGGTCGAGAGAATTGGGAGTTCCCTGCATGACTGCCCTCACGAACAAGACGGCTTTGGTCACCGGTGGCAGCCGGGGCATTGGGCGTGCCATCGCCAAGCGGCTGGCGAAGGAGGGCGCGCTGGTCGCGCTGACCTACTCGAGCGACGAGGCCGCCGCCAAGGAGACGGTGACCGCGATCGAGGCCGACGGCGGCCGCGCCTTCGCCTTCCGCTCGGAGCTCGGTGTCCCGGGTGACGCCGCCGCCCTGTGGGCGGAGTTCGACGCCCGCATCGGCCAGTACGCGGACACCCCGGGCCTGGACATCCTGGTGAACAACGCGGGCGTCGCCGGCCCGGGCCTCATCCACGAGGTCTCCGAGGAGGACTACGACCGCGTGTTCGCGGTCAACGCCAAGGCCCCGTTCTTCATCATCCAGAAGGGCCTGGAGCGGCTGCGTGACGGCGGCCGCATCATCAACATCTCCTCCGGTGTCACCAAGGTGGCCTTCCCGGGCATGACCTCCTACGCGGCCACCAAGGGCGCCCTGGAGGTCCTGACGCTGACGCTGGCCCAGACCCTGGGCTCCCGCGGCATCACCGTCAACGCGGTGTCGCCGGGCACCATCGAGACGGACATCCACCCGTGGATGGCCGACCCGGCCGCCAAGGCCCACGCCGCCGGCTTCTCGGTGTTCAACCGGGTCGGCCAGCCCGAGGACGTCGCCGACGTGGTGTCCTTCCTCGCCTCGGACGACGCCCGCTGGGTGACCGGCCAGAACATCGACGCGAGCGGGGGTTCCGGCCTGGGCATCTGACCGGTTCGGCACAGAGGGGCCTTCTTCCGTCCCGCACGCGGAAGCCAGCCGCCCCCTCCCCCTCGCAGAGAGGGGAGGGGGCGGCTCCTTCGTATGCCCCTTCCCGTGTGCGAGGGGCCCGCGGGCGGCCGGTGAACGCCGGAGCGGGCCTCCGGATCGCCGAGGGTTCGCCTCGCCGTCCGAAGGCCCGCTCTGTCAGCCGGAGGCCGTGGGGTCAGGGCTTGATGCTGAGCGCGTGGCGGAAGAGGTTGTGGGGGTCCCAGGTGCGCTTGGCCGTCTGGAGGCGGCTGTAGCCGTCCTTGAAGTAGAGCGTGCCCCAGTGGACGCCGGAGGTGTTGAGCGCCGGGTCGGCCAGGTCGGAGTCGGCGTAGTTGATGAACGCGCCGTCGTTGACGCCGCCGGGCCGCGGGACGCCGCCGGTCGCGGCGTGGACGTCCCGGTAGAACTCCCGCACCCAGGCGATGTTCTGGGCGTCCTCGGCCTCGGTGGCCCACAGGTCGATGAAGAGCATCTTGATGATGGAGTCGCGCTGGGCGGTGGCCGTGGCGCTGGACGCGAGCTGGTTGGCCCTGGCGCCGTAACCGGCGATCTCCACGAGGGCGGCCGGGTTGTTGTAGTCGGTGCGGTTCAGGTGCTTCCAGAACGCCTTGAGCTGGGCCGCGGGGAACGGCTTGCGCAGGTAGGCGGACTTGGCCTTGAAGCGGCCCTTGCCCTCGAAGCCGCTGCCGCCGAGACCCGGCCAGTTGAGCACGTTGTACAGCCAGTCGACGCGCTTGCGGGTGTCGACGCGGTACGTCAGGCCGGTGCCGGCGACGATCGCGGCGAGGTAGTCGTCGAGGAGCTTGTCGGCGTCCGGCACGGCCGAGTCGATCTGGGTGGTCATCAGGAACTCGCCGGCCGAGCGGTGCCGCGGCTTGATGGCGCTGAAGAGCTTGGCGTACGGAGCGGTGGGCGACTGGTTCGCCGCGTGCCACGCCGAGAAGTTGTAGAGCAGCCTGCTGAACGCGGCCTCGGTCATGCCGGTCCAGGAGAAGGCGACCTCGGAGAGGATCAGCTCCCGGGGGGCCTGGGGCAGAAGCGCGGCCGGGTCGGCGCCGGTCGCGCCCGGGGTACGGAACCAGTAGCGGGTGACGATGCCGTAGTTGCCGCCGCCCGCGCCGGTGTGGGCCCACCACAGCTCGCGGTGGGGGTCGTCCTGGGCACAGGTGGCGACGACCTTGCGGGCCTTGCGGTCGGCGCCGACGACGACGATCTCGATGGCGGCCAGGTGGTCGACGGTGACGCCGTGCGAGCGGGCCAGCGGGCCGTAACCGCCGCCGGGGACGTGTCCGCCCACGGCGACGGACGGGCAGGTGCCGCCCGGCAGGGTGACGCCCCAGTTGGTGTAGAGCGTCTCGTAGACGGAGCCGAGCCGGGCGCCGGGCTCGATGGCGAACGCACGGCGCGTGGAGTCGTAGCCGATGGCCGTCATGGCGGAGACGTCGATGAGGACGCGTATCTCCGGGTTGGTGCTGAAGTCCTCGTAGCAGTGGCCGGCGCTGCGCACGGTGAAGCGCAGGCCCTGGTCGAGGGTCTCCTGCACGGCCTGGACGACCTGGTCGGCCGTCTTGGCCACGAGGACGTAGGCCGGCGTGCCGATCCAGCGGCCGTTGGCACCGGTGACGAGCGAGGCGTAGCGCGGGTCGTCGGGCGTGACCTTGACGAGCGCCTCGCCGGCCACGGCCTCGGCCGGGGTGGGCGTGTCGGCGTACGCCTCGCCCGCCCAGCCGCCGATGGCCGGGAGGGCCAGGGCGGCGGCGCCGCCGGCTACCGCGCTGTTTCGCAGGAACACCCGGCGGGAAAGTCCGGTCATTGCGAGGTACCTCCGTGAGGATGTGATTCCGGGAATTGCGGATTTCGCTGTGGGGGTGTGGGTTCGAACCGCATGGGTACGGAACTCGACAACCACAGCCGTTCCTCACGCGGAGGTGGCATGGGTTTCATGACGTTCAGCCCCAATGGCGCCGAACGTTATAGGCCAGTTCCCACCGTCGGGTAACCCCTGGCCAATTCCATTTGTGTGGCCCGTTTGAAATGCCGGAACGCCGGCTCGGCCGGCGCCCCGGCGGGCCGTTCACATCGCGCGGGCGCGGGCCGCGCGGCTGTGGGCGAGGACGTCGACGGCGCGCCAGGTGCGCGGCTGTCCTTCCACGGGGGTGTAGGCGACGGCCGACGCGGTGGCCGCGCGGGTGGTGTCGCAGACCTGGATGGTGCCGGCGGGGGCGGTGCTCAGCAGGCCCTGGCAGAGGTCCAGAAGGGCGCCGTTGACGGAGGGCGGCAGGGCCTCCCCCGGGTGGAAGCGGACGAGCGCCTGACCGGTGGCGACGGAGGCGTGCAGGACGACGCCGCGGCGCGACTGCGGACGGGCCGGGTACGCGCCGGCGCCGCCGGGTGCGGCCAGCGCCTCGCGCAGGGCCGCGGCGGCGCGGACGGCCCGCAGGGCGGCGCCGTCGTCGCTCTCGGTGCGGAAGACACCCAGGGTGACCGGACCTATCGTGGCGACGGGCTCGCCGCCGAACCGTTCGATCTGCCGCTGGGCGGTGGCGCTGGCGCACTCCAGCAGCTCGTCCATGAGCTCTTCGGGGTACGCCGTGAGGCCGCCGCCCGGCAGGGGTCCGGGGACCCGGGTGCGGGCGAGGAGGACGCTCAGGCGCTGACGCTCCGTCACCAGCCCGGTGCCCTGCCCGGGGACCGGGCGGCGTGCCGCGACCGGCCGGGCGGCTGCGGCCGTACGGGCCGCGGCGGAGCCGGGGCGCGGACCGTGCGGCGGGGGCACGGCGCGGGCCGGGGCGGGCCGGCCGGGGGCGGGCCGTTCGGTGAGCTGGGCGGGCGGACCGCCGTTGACACGGCCCTGCCGGGCGGCCGCACCAGCGGCGCCGGAAAGGCCCGGGGCGCCGGTCAGGGGGCGGGGCCTGGCGGTGGCCGTGGCGGCGGCCGCGACCGGGCCGGCCGGGGTGGCGGGCTGCGCGCCGGGCCGGGTGGCGGGCGGCACGGTCCTGCCGTGGTCCCGGGCGGGCGCGGCGGGTGACACCCTGGTGAGCGGACGGTGCCTCTCCGCCCATGGCGCGGCGCCTCCGTCGGCGGCGGCCGGGCCTGCGCCGAGGGCGGTACCGCCGCCGAACACCGGGACGTCCAGGAGGTCGAGGGCGGGATCCTGGGCGAGGATCGCCTGCTGCAGGCGGCGCAGTTCGTGCCCCGGCTCCAGGCCGAGGTCCTCGATGAGGGTGGCCCGGATGCGGTTGTAGACCCCGAGGGCGTCGGCCTGTCTGCCGCACCGGTACAGGGCGAGCATCAGCTGGCCGGAGCTGCGCTCGCGCAGCGGCTCCGCCTCCACGGTGGCCTCGATCTCGCCGATGACGGCGTAGTGCTGGCCGCAGCTCAGCCGGGCCTCGAAGTAGTCCTCCAGGACGTCGAGGCGGGCGTTCTGCACGGCCGTCAGCTCGGGCCACATGATGCCGATCTCGACAAGGTCGGCGAGGACCGGGCCGCGCCACAGCTCCAGCGCGCGGCACAGCAGGGCCAGGGCCTCGTCCGGGGAGCCGGCGGCCAGCTTGGCGCGGCCCTGCGCGACCCACATGCGGAAGAGGTGGAGGTCGACCCGGTCGGGTTCGACGCAGATCATGTAGCCCGGTACGCGGGTGACGAGTTCCGCGGAGGACCCCCCGGCCGGGGCGTGTGTCCCCAGCAGGCCCCGCAGGCTCCAGACCGCGTTCTGCAGGATCTTGCGGGCGGTCGCGGGAGCGTTGTCGGCGCCCCAGAGGGCCGACAGGAGGCGGCTGGTGGGGACGACCTGATTGGCCTGGAGCAGCAGATAGCCCAGGGTCGCGCGCTGCTTCGTCCCCCCGAGGGGGACCGGTACGTCGTCCGATGTGACTTCGAGCGGTCCCAGCATCCGAAAGCGCATGTCTCCCCCACGTCCGAGCCGATGGGCTCTGCCACTTGACCCGGAGATTACAAACCAGCAGTCCGGTTTGTCAAAGAGACATACACCGACCGACTATGCGGACGACACGCCCCGACGCCCTCGCCAGCTCAGCACCGCCGTTGACGTCGCATCAAAACAGCAGGCCAGAGGGCCCGGACTGAGAAAAAGTCCGGGCCCTCCGGGAGTGCCGCCGACCCCCGGGAACCGGGAGCCGAGAGGCGAGGTGATGCGGTGGCGACGTGGCGGCTGGGTGATCTACGCCACTCGAAACCAGACCGGACGGTCTGTTAATGGATCACCGCGCGGCGAGGACGGTGCCTCACTGCGGGGCGAGGGCGGCGCCATCGGTGTCGCGGATGACGGCGCACACGTCCCGCAGCCCCGTCTCCAGCCGGCCGATCTCCTCGTCCGTGAGGTACACGGACGGCTCGAAGCGCAGGGTGTTGACGGCGCTGGACGTCGGGAAGACGCGGACGCGGTGCGCGCGCAGCAGGTGCCCGGCCACGAAGTAGCCGAAGAACCCGCTCAGCGCCACCTGCCGCAGCGGCTCGGCCGCCGCCCCCGACTGGTCGTGGAACTCCAGCCCGAGCATCAGCCCGCGCCCGCGGACGTCCTTGACGACCTCGGGGAAGTCGTCCCGGACGGACCGCAGCATGGCGAGCAGCCGCTCCCCGCGCTCGGCGGCCGTGCGGTAGACGGCCCCGCCGTCCGCCTCCATGAGCTCCAGCACCTTCAGCGCGACGAGGCAGGAGAAGCTGTCCTTGGCGAAGGTCGAGCTGTGGGCCAGCTCGAACTGGCCCCGGTACAGCGGCCTGCGGACCAGCATCACCGCGGCCTTGGCGATACCGCCGCCGAGGCTCTTGGCGAGGGTGTAGTAGTCGCCCTTCAGGCCGAGCCGCGTGGCGGCGAGGAAGGTTCCGGTGCGGCCCATGCCGGTCTGGATCTCGTCGATGACGAGCGGAATGCCGGTCTCGGCGCACACCTGCTGGACCTCCTCCGCGAACGCGGGGGTCAGCTCGTGGATGCCGCCCTCGCCGAGGACCGGCTCCAGCACGAACGCCGTGAACAGCGGGAAGTCCCGCTCGACGAGCTGGACCTCGCCGCCCTCGACCGCCAGGTCGAGGACCGTGGCGCGCTCCTCCTGGACGATCTTGCGCAGCGCCCCCGGCTGGTCACGCGGCACGAACCGCGCCTGCGCGGCCAGCGCCCGGAACGGCAGCCGGTAGACCTCGTTGTGGGTCAGCTGGACGCTGCCCGCGAGCTTGCCGTGGAAGCCGCCCTCGGGCACCAGGAACAGCGGCTGCCGGGTGAACTGCGCCTCGTTGCGGCGGCGTACCTCGGCGGCCAGCTCCTCCGCGGAGTCTGCGAGCCCGGCGGGCAGGACGGCGGTGCCGTCGGCGACCCGCGCGGTCACCTCCGCGAGGTGACCGTCGATCTCCTCGGCCAGCGCCGCCACGCGCAGGCCGCGGTCGAGCTCGGCGTGCTTCATGGCCGCCTCGTTCGCCTCGGCGCCGCTGTTGGCGAAGATGGCGTAGTACGACTCGTCGTCGCCGCGCTCCCGCTGGATGATGCGGTTGAGCGCGGCCGCCACGTCGTTGGCGTACGGGTGGCGGGAGAACTGCGCGTGGACGGGGGTCCCGCCGTCGAGCAGCTCCTTGGCGTACGCGTTGATCTCGGGGTGGTTGTGCCCGAGCATCAGCGAGCCGTAGCCGCCGACGAAGTCGACCACGGGGATCTCGTCCCCGTTCTCGCCGCGCAGGTAGAGGGTGTTGCGCTCGCCGCGTACGTACTCGGCGTCGAGGCCGCCGGAGGCGAGTACCTCGAGCAGGAACGGCTCGGCGTACTCCGATCCCGCGGCGTGCGGGGTGGTGTTCTCGGTCATCTGACGCCCCTTCAGGCCGTGGTGACGGTCTCTTCGCGGGCACCCGCGGGGGCCCCCGCGCCGGCCTGCGCGGCGGCCTCGTCCGGGACCTCGGCGGACTCCGGTGCGGCCTCGGCGGCCTCGGGGGCGGCCTCGGCGCCGATCGCCGGGATCTGCCGGAGCAGGGCGAGGACGATGACGGCCGTCAGCACCGCGAGCCCGGCGCTGACCCAGGCCGTCATGTGGAAGCCGGCGGTGAAGGCGTCCCGCGCGGCGGCGACGAGCTGGCCCGCCTGCTCCGCCGGGAGCGACTCCG
Source organism: Streptomyces sp. NPDC045431 (assembly GCF_040646655.1). NCBI lineage: Bacteria > Bacillati > Actinomycetota > Actinomycetes > Kitasatosporales > Streptomycetaceae > Streptomyces > Streptomyces sp. NPDC045431. The sequence continues at coordinate 37,357 of NZ_JBEZAQ010000011.1, read as the reverse complement.
CGGCGGCGGTGGCACCGCCCACCGAGTCGCGGGCGGCCTCGGCGGCCGAGGCCGGGATGCCGGCCGGGGCGGACTCGGCGACGTCGCCGCGGTAGACGGCGACGGCGACGCTGCCGGTGACCGCGATGCCCAGGGCGAGGCCCAGGTCGTAGGCGGTCTGCCCGGTCGCGGCGGCGGCACCGGCCTTCTCCGGCGGCGCCGAGCCGACGGCGAGGGCCGTGCCGAGGACGCTGATCGGGGCGACACCGAACATGACGACCGCCAGGCCGATCGAGGCCGGTACGACACCGGCCTTGTCCCCGTCGGCGGCGGCGGTCAGGGCGAAGCCGGCCAGGGTGACGAGCAGGCCGGCGGTGATGACGTACGCCGGGCGCATCCGCTTGGCGAGCACGGGGGTCAGCTGGGAGCCGACGATGAGGCCCACCGCGCCGGGCAGCAGCCACAGACCGGCCGCCAGCGGGCTCAGTCCGCCCGCCACCAGCAGGTACTGGGGCACCAGGTACTCGACGCCGTTGAGCGCCATCATGCCGAACAGCAGGGTCAGCAGCGCGCCGGTGAAGGCGCGGCCGCGGAACAGGCGCATGTCGAGCAGGGGTGTCTCGAGGCCGTTCTGCCGGCGGACGAACACCACCGCGAGGACGACGCCGGCGACGATGGCCACCAGGTTGACGGTGGACCAGCCGTCCTCGGCGAACTTCTTCACGGCGTAGACGATCGGCAGCATCGCGGCGAGGAACAGCACGACGCTGGCGAGGTCCATGCGTCCCGGCTTCGGGTCGCGGTACTCGGGCAGCAGCACGGGCGCCAGGAGCAGCGGCACCAGCATGACCGGCACGCCCATGAGGAACACCGAGCCCCACCACCAGACGTCCAGCAGGACGCCGCCGATGACGGGGCCGATCGCGATGCCGACCGAGAGGGAGGTCACCCACATGGCGATCGCCGTGGCGCGCTGCTTGGCGTCGGCGAACATGTGGCTGATCAGGGAGAGGGTGGACGGCAGGACGGCGGCGCCGGCCACGCCGAGGAGGCCGCGGGCGACGATGAGCACCTCGGGGCTGGTCGCGTAGGCGGCGAGCAGCGAGGAGGCGATCACGCCGAGGGAGCCGAGGATCAGCAGCCGGCGCCGGCCGAGCCGGTCTCCGAGCGTGCCCATGACCACCAGGAAGGCGACGGTCATGAAGCCGTAGATGTCGGTGGTCCACAGCAGCTGGGAGCTGCTGGGCTGGAGGTCGGCCGCGAGGTACGGGGTGGCCAGCCACAGCACGCCCAGGTCGGCTGTCATCAGCGTGACCGGGAGCAGCAGCACCAGCAGTCCGAGCCACTCGCGTGGTCCGGCCCGCAGCTCCGCCGCGGGTGCGGTGTTGGAGGACATGAGTGAGGGGGTCCCTTCTTCTGCCTGATGGTTCAGTACGTCGCGGGGGGCGCCGCGGGCGCGGGTTCGGCCGTGCCGTGGGTGCGCACGCGGGCGGTGATCTCTGCGGCGATGGTGGTGGGGTCCTGCTGCGGCTGCCAGTGCGAGGTCTCGTCCAGGGTCACCAGCCGGTAGGGGCCGGTGACGTGCCGGGCGGTGCGCTCGACGGCCAGTTCGCTGACGGCCGTGTCGGTGCGGCTGTAGACGAACGTGGTGGGCACGGTGACCGGGCCGAAGTCGAGCGGGTCACCGAGCAGGTCGTTGGCGCGGTACCAGTTGAGGGCCGCGTCGAGGGTGCCGGGGCGCGTGTGGGTCGTCACGTACCGCGTGATCTGCGCGTCCGTCAGGACGCCCTCGCCGGCCTGGGTGAACCAGGCGTGGAGCTGCGCGGCACCGTCCGCGAGGAAGTGCCCGGCGGCGCCGTCCGACACGAGGAACCTCACGTACTGGGAGCTGCGCTGCTGCTCCTCGTCGACGCGGTACGCGTACTGGTAGGCGTCCAGGTGGGGGATGGCGAGGGCCGTCAGGGTGCGCACCCGGTCGGGCCGCTTCGCGGCCAGGTACCAGGCGACGGCGGCGCCCCAGTCGTGTCCGACGACGTGGGCGGTCTCGACGCCGAGGCGGTCGAGGATGCCGAGCGCGTCGGCGGCCAGGTGCGGCAGCCGGTACGCGTCGACGTCCGCGGGGCGGGCGCCGGGCGAGTAGCCGCGCTGGTCGGGGGCGATGGTGCGCAGCCCGGCCGCGTGGAGCAGGGGGGCGGTCTCGGTCCAGGACTCCTTGTTGTGCGGGAAGCCGTGGAGCAGCAGGACCGGTTCGCCGTCGAGCGGTCCGTCGACGGCGACGTCGAAGACGAGGTCGTCCAGGGTGATCTGCATGGTGGTCGCCGCCCGTCAGTTCCGCGGTCCGGCGAGGGCGGCCTCGATCTCGGGGTCGTGGAGGACCGACGGCGGGTCGACCAGGCCGATGACGCGCGAGTACGCGCGGGCGACGGCCGCGTCGCGGGCGGCGCCGTCCTGGACCTGGGCGATGAAGGCGTGGGCCGCCTGGACCTCGGGGGTCCGCTCGCCCTCGACCTCGGGGAAGCTCAGGTCGGCGCCGACGGCCATTTCCCAGCAGCCGTCGATCGCGTCCGTCGCCAGGTCGCGGAAGTACGCGAGGGCGTCCGGGCGGCGGTTCTCGGCGACGTGCCTGCGCAGCACGAGGGAGCCCATCGCGGCGACGGTCATGCCCTGCGCGTAGCTGGGGTTGAAGCTGCACACGGCGTCGCCGATGACGAGCAGGCCGGACGGGAAGTCCGTCATGCGCTGGTAGTGGCGGCGCAGGTTGGTGGGGAACTTGTAGGCGACCGGGTCGTCGAGCGGCTCGGAGACCTGCAGCACCTCGTGGATGTCGGGCGCGGCGAGGGACTTGATGAAGCTGATGAAGCCCTCGGGATCGGTGGGCGGGTGGTCGCCGAGGATGCCGTACGCGGTGACGATGGCCCGGTCGCCGTCGATCTTCTGGCAGATGGCGCCGCGCGGGATGCCGGCGGAGGCGACGGTGTTGATGGAGATGTTGCCCTCGAACGCCTCGTCGGGCACGCGGTAGTAGCGGGTGGTGTAGCCGAGGCCGATCTTGTGCTTCTCCTCGGGCACGGCCTCGTAGCCCAGCTCCTCCAGCCAGACGGAGGTGCGCGAGCCGCGGCCGGTGGCGTCGACGACGAGGTCGGCGTCGAGGGTCTCCTCGGCGCCGTTGCGGGTGACGACGACCCCGGTGACCTCGCGGCCGTCCGCCTCGGTGCGCAGGCGCAGGATGGTGGCGTTCTCCAGGACGCCGACGCCGTCGAGGGCCAGCACCCGGTCGCGGACGTGCCGCTCCAGGAAGGGGCGGCTGGAGGTGAGGGCGACGAGGCCGGACTCGACCTGCACCAGGCGCTTGCCGTTGATGATCCAGCGGACGTCGCCGGCGACGTCGCCGGTCTGGGCGCCGTCGGCCCTCATCTCGTCGGTGATCCCCGGGAAGTACTCCTCGGTGATCTGCTGGCCGCGGGCCAGCAGGCCGTGCAGGTGGTGGCCCTGCGGCAGGCCGCGGCGCAGGTCGCCCGGGCCGGTGAGCTCGTCGCGGTCCACGATGACCACTTCGGCAAAGGTCTCGGACAGCGCACGTGCCGCGAACAGTCCCGCCATGCTGCCGCCGAGCACTATCGCGCGGCCTTCCCGATCGTTGATCATGGCGATTCGATCTCCTTGAATTCGCTGGGGATTCCCGGGGCGGGGCCACGACGAACTCGCCGAAGAACTGCCGTGACTTCATATCGCGTGAGCCCGCGTAAGAAGGTATCCAGTCGCGTTCCACCGGCCGCCCACCGTGCGGCAACGCGCGGGTCATCGGCCTTCCCCCACGCGGGAGTTACCGCCGCGTGACTGTTCGAAAACCCTGCGTCATTAGCCTTTTGAGCATCAGCTTTCAAGGTTTCGTACAGAACTCGCGCGAAGAACTCCGGGCGCTTTCCGCAGGAGGCGCGGGCGCCCGCGGAATTCATCCGCCGGGGAGTTCACCGAGTGGTCCATGGAGCGACACAGCCATGAAAGGGCAGCCGAGCGTGGTGACGAGTGAGAACAATCCTGTAGCAGCCGGGGCACCGAAGGGGAAGGCCGCGAACGCGGGCCCCGGGGAGCCGATCGCTGTCGTGGGGCTGTCCTGCCGGTTCCCCGGTGCGGCGGGGCCGGCCGAGTTCTGGAACCTTCTGCGCGAGGGCGCGAGCGCCGTCACGGAGGTGCCGCCGGGCCGCTGGGACGTGCCCGAGGACGCGGCCCCGGGCACGCGTGAGGGTGCCCGGCGCGGCGGATTCCTGCCCGACGTCGACCACTTCGACGCGGGCTTCTTCGGCATCTCACCGCGCGAGGCCGCCGCGATGGACCCGCAGCAGCGGCTGGTGCTGGAGCTGACCTGGGAGGCGCTGGAGGACGCCGGGATCGTGCCGGCGGCGCTGCGCGGCACGTCCACCGCGGTGTTCGTCGGCACCCTGCGCGACGACTACACGAACCTGCTGTACCAGTACGGCGCCGAGGCGGTCACGCAGCACACGATGACGGGCGTGAACCGCGGCGTCATCGCCAACCGGGTCTCGTACCAGCTGGGCCTGCACGGGCCGAGCATGACGGTGGACTCGGCGCAGTCGTCGTCGCTCGTCGCGGTGCACCTGGCGTGCGAGAGCCTGCGCGCCGGGGAGTCGACGACCGCGATCGCGGCCGGGGTGAACCTCAACCTGCTGGCGGAGAACGCCCTCACGGAGGAACGTTTCGGCGCGCTCTCCCCCGACGGCGTGTCGTACACCTTCGACGCCCGCGCGAACGGCTTCGTGCCCGGCGAGGGCGGCGGCGTCGTCGTGCTGAAGCCGCTGTCGGCGGCCCTCGCGGACGGCGACCGGATCCACGGCGTGATCCGCGGCACCGCCGTCAACAACGACGGCGCCACCGAGGGCCTGACGGTGCCGGGCCGCGACGCCCAGGAGCAGGTGCTGCGCCTGGCCCACGAGCGGGCCGCGCTGGGCCCCGACGAGACCGTCCAGTACGTGGAGCTGCACGGTACGGGCACGCCGGTCGGCGACCCGATCGAGGCGGCCGCGCTCGGCGCCGCGCTCGGTGCGGACCGCGCGCCCGGGGACCCGCTGCTGGTGGGCTCCGTCAAGACGAACATCGGCCACCTGGAGGGCGCCGCCGGCATCGCGGGGCTCATCAAGACCCTGCTGAGCATCACGCACCGCGAGCTGCCCGCGAGCCTCAACTTCGAGACGCCCAACCCCGCCATCCCGCTGGACGAGCTGGGTCTGGCCGTGCAGCGCGAGCACACCGCCTGGCCGCGTCCGGAGCGGCCCCTGGTGGCGGGCGTCAGCTCCTTCGGCATGGGCGGCACCAACGCCCACGTCGTGGTGGCGGAGGCGCCTGCCGGGGCGGTGACGGAGCCGCCCGCCGGCCCGGAGGCCGCCCCCGACTCCCTGGCCTGGGTCGTCTCGGCGCGGTCGGAGGCCGCCCTGCGCGCCCAGGCCGGGCGCCTGGCCGCGTTCGCCGCGGCGGAGGACGCGCCGCGGCCGCTGGACGTGGGCCTGTCGCTGGCCACGGACCGTACGGCCTTCGCCGAGCGCGCGGTCGTCGTCGGCGCGGACCGGGACGAGCTGGTGGCCGGACTGCGGGCGCTCGCCGAGCACCGCCCGTCGGGCGCGGTCGTCCGCGCGGACGGTGACGGGACGGCGGGGCCGGCCGGCACCGCGTTCCTGTTCACCGGTCAGGGCGCGCAGCGCACCGGCATGGGCCTGGAGCTGTACGCCGCCCACCCCGCGTACGCGGACGCCTTCGACACGGTGCGCGCGGAGCTGGACCCGCTGCTGGACAAGCCCCTGCGCGACGTCATCGCAGACGGCTCCGAGCTGGACCAGACCGGCTACACCCAGCCCGCCTTGTTCGCCACCGAGGTCGCCCTCTACCGGCTTCTCGAGTCCTGGGGCATCACCCCCGACTACGTCACCGGGCACTCCATCGGTGAACTGGCCGCCGCCCACATCGCCGGCGTCCTGAGCCTGGCCGACGCCGCCCGACTCGTCGCCGCACGCGCCCGGCTGATGCAGGAGCTGCCCACCGGCGGGGCCATGATCGCCCTCCAGGCCACCGAAGACGAAGTCCTGCCGCTCCTCACCGACTTGGCCGACCACCTCTCCATCGCCGCCATCAACGGACCCGAATCCGTAGTCGTCTCGGGCGACGAGGACGCGGCGGAAGCGGTCGCCGCGCACTTCCGTGGCCTGGGCCGCAAGACGAAGCAGCTCACCGTCTCGCACGCCTTCCACTCGCCCCGCATGGACGCCATGCTGAAGGAGTTCCACAAGGTCGCCAAGGAGCTCACCTACCACGAGCCGACGATCCCCGTCGTCTCCACCCTCACCGGCCGCCTCGCCACCGGCGACGACCTGCGCACCCCGTGCTACTGGTCCGAGCAGGTCCGCCAGGCCGTCCGGTTCGCGGACGCCGTCACCACCCTCCGCGACCTCGGCGCCACCACCCTCCTCGAAATAGGCCCCGACGCCGTCCTCAGCCCCCTCGCGGGTGCCACCCCGGCTCTGCGCGCCGGCCGGCCCGAGACGCGTACCGTCCTGACGGCCGTGGCGACGGCCTTCACGCGCGGCGCGGACGTCGACTGGGCCGCGGTGTACGGGCCGTGGGGCGGTCGGCGCGTCACCCTGCCCACGTACGCCTTTCAGCGGAGGCGCCACTGGTTCGACGCGGCCACCCGCAAGGAGGCGGTCCTGCCGGTCTCCGGCGACGGCGGTGTCCGGGCAGAGGCGGCCGCGGCCGCTCCGCGCGGGGCGCTCGGCGAGCGGCTGGCCGGGCTGTCCGGCGAGGAGCGGCGGCGCGCCGTGGCCGAGCTGGTCACCGGGCACGTCACGGCCGTCCTGGAGTACGGCGACGACGAGCGCCTGGAGCTGCGCACGCCGTTCCAGGAGCTCGGGTTCAGCTCGATGATGACGACCGAGCTGCGTGCGGCGCTCGCCCGCGCGACCGGTCTGGATCTGCCGACGAGCCTGCTGTTCGACCACCCGACGCCGCAGGCGCTCATCGAGTTCGTGGAGGCGGAGCTGCTGGGTGCGGCCGGCGACGCCGACACGTTCGTACGACCCGTCGACGCGGACGAGCCGATCGCCATCGTCGGCATGGCCTGCCGCTACCCCGGCGGCGTGGCGTCCCCCGAGGACCTGTGGCGGGTGGTCGCCGAGGGCGTCGACGCGATCTCGGAGTTCCCCACGGACCGCGGCTGGGACGAGGACCTGTACGACCCCGACCCGGACCGGCCCGGTAAGAGCGCGGTGCGCCACGGCGGGTTCCTGCACGACGCGGGCCGCTTCGACGCGGGCTTCTTCGGTATCTCGCCGCGTGAGGCGCTGGCGATGGACCCGCAGCAGCGGCTGCTGCTGGAGACGGCGTGGGAGGCGATCGAGCGGTCCGGGATCGACCCGGAGGCGCTGCGGGGTTCACGCACGGGCGTCTTCGTGGGCGCCACAGCCCTCGAGTACGGGCCGCGCATGTACGAGGCGCCGGAGAACGTCCGGGGCAGCGTCCTCACCGGCAGCACCGCCAGTGTGATGTCGGGCCGCATCGCCTACCAGCTGGGTCTGCTGGGCCCGGCCGTCACCGCCGACACGGCGTGCTCGTCGTCGCTCGTGGCGCTGCACCTGGCGATCCGCTCGCTGCGTTCGGGCGAGACGAACATGGCGCTGGCGGGCGGCGCGACCGTGATGTCCTCGCCGGGCATGTTCGTGGAGTTCTCGCGGCAGCGCGGCCTCGCCCCCGACGGCCGCTGCAAGTCGTTCGCGGCGGCCGCCGACGGTACCGGCTGGTCCGAGGGTGTGGGCCTACTGCTGGTGGAGCGGCTGTCGGACGCGCGCCGCAACGGCCACCGCGTCCTCGCCGTCATCCGGGGCTCGGCGATCAACCAGGACGGCGCGTCCAACGGCCTGACGGCCCCCAACGGCCTGTCGCAGCAGCGGGTCATCCGCCAGGCGCTCGCCGACGCGGGCCTGAGCACGGCCGACGTGGACGCCGTCGAGGCGCACGGCACCGGCACCCGGCTCGGCGACCCGATCGAGGCCGAGGCGCTGATGGCGACGTACGGCAGCGACCGGGAGGACCGCGCGCCGCTGTTCCTGGGCTCCCTGAAGTCCAACATCGGCCACGCCCAGGCGGCGGCCGGTGTCGGCGGCGTCATCAAGATGGTGGAGGCCATGCGCCACGGCGTCCTGCCGAGGACGCTGCACGTCGACGAGGCTTCGCCGCACGTCGACTGGAACCGCGGCGCGGTGGAGCTGCTGACCGAGGCGCGCCCGTGGGAGGCGCCTGGCCGGCCGCGGCGGGCCGCAGTGTCGTCGTTCGGCATCAGCGGCACCAACGCCCACGTCGTCCTGGAAGAGGCCCCGGAGGAGGCGGCCGTCCCGGCCGGGGAGCCGGCGGGCCTCGCCGCGCCGGCGCTGCCCGCGCCGTGGCTGCTGTCCGCGCGGGACTCCGCCGCGCTGCGCGCCCAGGCCGAGCGCCTGCGGGCGTACGCGGCGGGCGACGGCGCACCGGGTGACGCGGCCGTGGGCCGTGCGCTGGCCACCACGCGTACGGCGTTCGAGCAGCGGGCGGCCGTGGTCGCCGCGGACCGTGCCGGGTTCCTGGCCGGTCTGGACGCACTCGCCCGGGGGGAGCAGGCGCCCGGCGTGGTGACGGGCAGCGCGGCGCACGCGGGCCGTACCGCGTTCCTGTTCACCGGTCAGGGCGCCCAGCGGACCGGTATGGGCCGGGAGCTGGCGGCACGTCACCCGGTGTTCGCGGCGGCGCTGGACGAGGTGTTCGCGGCGTTCGCGCCGCACCTGGAGCGGCCGTTGCGCGAGGTCGTGTTCGCGGACCCGGACGGTCCGGACGCAGCGCTCGTCGACGAGACGACGTACACGCAGCCCGCGCTGTTCGCCGTCGAGGTGGCGCTGTTCCGGCTGCTGGAGCACCACGGGGTGACCCCGGACCTGCTGGCCGGGCACTCGATCGGCGAGCTGGCCGCCGCTCACGTGGCGGGCGTGCTGTCGCTGGAGGACGCGGCGAAGCTGGTCGCCGCCCGGGGCCGGCTGATGCAGGCGGCCCGCGCGGGCGGCGCCATGATCGCCGTCCAGGGGCAGGAGGCGGAGGTCGCCGCCTCGCTCGCCGGGCACGAGGACGCGGTGGCGATCGCCGCCGTCAACGGGCCCGACTCGGTGGTGATCTCCGGGGACGCGGAGACCGCCGAGCGGATCGCCGGCGAGTGGCGGGAGCGCGGCCGCAGGACGAAGCGCCTGACGGTGTCGCACGCGTTCCACTCGCCGCACATGGACGGCATCCTCGACGCGTTCCGCGAGGTCGCCTCCCAGGTGGACTTCAAGGCGCCGCGCATCCCGATCGTGTCCATGGTGACCGGGGCGAGGGCCACGGACGCCGAACTGACCTCGCCGGACTACTGGGCCGGGCAGATCCGGGCCACCGTGCGGTTCCTGGACGCGGTGCGTGAACTGGCCGCCCAGGGCGCCACGGTGTTCGTGGAGGCCGGCCCGGATGCGGTGCTGACCGCGCTCACGCGCGGCGCCCTGGACGACGTCACGGCCGTGCCGCTGCTGCGGGCCGGGCAGCCGGAGGGCGACACGCTCGTCGAGGGCCTGGCGCGGGCGTACGCGGCGGGCGCGCCGCTGGACGGGGCGTCGTTCTTCACGGGCGCGGGCACCCCGGCCGCGTCGGCCGACCTGCCGACGTACCCCTTCCAGCGGCAGCACTACTGGCTGGCGCCGTCGGTGCCGGCGGACGCGCGAAGCCTCGGGCTCGACCCTGCCGGGCATCCGCTGCTGTCGACGACGCTGGACCTGGCGGAGCGCGAGGACGCGGTGTTCACCAGCCGGCTGTCGCTGCGCGGCCACCCGTGGCTGGCGGACCACACCGTCGGCGGGACCGTGCTGGTGCCGGCGACCGCGTTCCTGGAGCTGGCCGCGGCGGCCGGCGACCACCTCGGCGCGCCGCGCGTGGAGGAGCTGACGCTGGAGGCGCCCCTGCCGCTGACGGAGCGTGCGGCGGTACGCGTCCAGGTGGCGGTCGGCGCGGCGGACGCCTCGGGTGTCCGGCCGTTCTCGGTGTACGCCCGCCCCGACACGGGTGACGCGGGCGCGGGCGTCGGCGACGACGCGGCCCGCGCCTGGACGCGGCACGCGGCCGGTGCGCTGGCCCCGGCCGCGGAGACGGCGGACGAGCCCGACCGCTGGACGGCGTGGCCGCCCGAGGGGGCGGTCGCGGCGGACCTGACCGGTGTGTACGAGCGCCTCGCCGCGCTGGGGTACGGGTACGGCCCCGCGTTCCAGGGGCTGCGGGCGATGTGGCGGGCCGGTGACGAGCTGTTCGCCGAGATCCGGCTGCCGGAGGAGCACGCCGAGGCCGCCACGCGGTTCGCCGTGCACCCGGCGCTGTTCGACGCGGCGCTGCACCCGCTGGTGCTGGACGCGGCCGTGGAGGGCGAGACGGACCGGATCCGGCTGCCGTTCGCCTGGTCCGGGATCGACGTACGGGCCACGGGTGCGGCCGAGGTGCGGCTGCGGATCTCGCCGCTCGGCGCGGACACCTACCGGCTGAGCCTGGCGGACACGACCGGCGCCCCGGTCGCCGAGGTGGAGTCGCTGGTGCTGCGGCCGATCGCCCGCGCGGACCTGGAGTCCGCGGCGGCCGGCCCGGTCGACGACGCGCTGTTCACGGTGGAGTGGGCTGCGGTGGCGGCGCCCGAGGGCGAGGCCGACCCGTCGTGGGGCCTCGTCGGCGACGACCTGGACGCGGCCGTCGGCGTGGACGTGGCGGTGGTACGGGTGTCCGGCACCACCGGTGCGGACGGCACCGCGGGTACGGACGGCACCACCGGTGCGGACCGCACCCCGGCGGCGGCGCACGAGACGACCGTACGGACCCTGCAGCTGGTGCGACGCTGGCTGGCCGACGACCGGTTCGCCGACGCGCGGCTCGCCGTGGTCACCGGGGGCGCCGTCGCGGCGCTGCCCGGTGAGGACGTCACGGACCTGGGCGCGGCCCCGGTGTGGGGCCTGCTGCGCTCCGTGCAGTCGGAGCACCCGGACCGGGTCTCGCTGATCGACCTGGACGCGCCGGACGCGGCCGTGCCGGTCGCGGCGCTCGCCGCCGGCGCGGCGGGCGAGCCGCAGCTGGCGGTGCGCGGCGACGCCCTGTACGCGCCGCGCCTGGCCCGCGCCGGGCGCGGCTCCGGAGCGGCGGAGCGCCGCGTGCTGAATCCCGAGGGCACCGTGCTCGTCACGGGCGGCACCGGTGGGCTGGGCGCGCTGTTCGCCCGGCACCTGGTCACCGCGTACGGGGTGCGGCACCTGCTGCTGAGCAGCCGGCGCGGCCCCGACACGCCGGGCGCCGCGGAGCTGGTGGCCGAACTGTCCGCGCTGGGCGCGGAGGTGACGGTCGTCGCCGCGGACGCCGCGGACCGTACGGCGGTCGAGCGGCTGCTCGCCGCGGTCGACCCGGCTCACCCCCTGACCGGCGTGGTGCACACGGCGGGGGTGCTGGCGGACGGGACCGTGGAGTCGCTGACGGCGGAGCGCGTGGCGGCCGTGCTGCGGCCGAAGGTGGACGCGGCCTGGCACCTCCACGAGCTGACGCGGGATCAGGACTTGGCGGCGTTCGTGCTGTTCTCGTCCGTGTCCGGGCTGACCGGCACCGCCGGGCAGGGCAACTACGCGGCCGCCAACACCTTCCTGGACGCCCTGGCCGCGCACCGGCGCGCCGCCGGCCTGCCGGCCACCGCGCTGGCCTGGGGCCTGTGGGACGGCAGCCACGGCATGGGCGCGTCCCTCACGGACGCGGACCTGGCCCGCTGGAGCCGGGCCGGGATGAGGCCGCTCACGCCCGAGCAGGGCCTGGCCCTGTTCGACGCGGCGCTGGCGGGCGACGAGCCGCTGCTGGCCCCGGTGGCCCTGAACCCGGGCCGGTTCGCGGGCGGTGCGGAGCCCGTACCGGCCCTGTACCGGGGCCTGGTGCGGACCCGTACGCGGCGCTCGGCGGCACGCGCCGCCGAGACGGCCGCGGGCGGCGGTACGGACTGGGGCCGGCAGATCGCCGCGCTCCCCGAGGAGAAGCGCCGCGAGGCGGTCCTCGACCTGGTGCGCGCCACGGTCGCCGGGGTGCTGGGGCACGCGGGCGCGTCGGCCGTCGAGCCGGACCGGGCGTTCAACGACATCGGCTTCGACTCGATGGCCGGCGTGGACCTGCGCAACCGGCTCGCGACCACCACGGGGCTGCGGCTGCCTGCGACGGCCGTGTTCGACCACCCGACGCCGGCGGCGCTGGCCGCGTACCTGCTGACGAGGGTGTCCGCCGCGAAGGCCCCGGCCGCCGCGGCGAAGGCGCGGTCGCGGGGCGCGACGGACGAGCCGATCGCCATCGTCGGCATGGCGTGCCGCTACCCGGGCGGGGTGTCCTCGCCGGAGGAGCTGTGGCGGCTGGTCGCCGAGGGCACCGACGCGGTCAGCGGGTTCCCGGTGAACCGCGGCTGGGACCTGGACGCCCTGTACGACCCGGACCCGGAGCGCACGGGCACCTCGTACGTCCGCGAGGGCGGGTTCCTGCACGACGCGGACCTGTTCGACCGGGAGTTCTTCGGCATCTCGCCGCGTGAGGCGACCGCGACGGACCCGCAGCAGCGGCTGCTGCTGGAGACCGCGTGGGAGACGTTCGAGAGCGCGGGCATCGACCCGGCCGTGCTGCGCGGCAGCAACACCGGGGTGTTCACGGGCGCCATGTACGACGACTACGCGTCGCGCCTGCCGGCCGCGCCGGAGGAGTTCGAGGGGTTCCTGCTGGCCGGGAACCTGTCCAGCGTGATCTCGGGCCGGCTGTCGTACACGTACGGCCTGGAGGGCCCGGCGGTCACCGTCGACACGGCGTGCTCGTCGTCGCTGGTGGCCCTGCACATGGCGGCGAACGCGCTGCGCTCCGGCGAGTGCGACCTGGCCCTGGCCGGCGGTGTGACCGTGATGAACGGCCCGAACACGTTCGTGGAGTTCTCGCGGCAGCGGGGCCTGTCGCCGGACGGGCGGTGCAAGTCGTTCGCGGCGGCCGCCGACGGCACCGGCTGGTCCGAGGGCGTCGGCCTGCTGCTGGTCGAGCGGCTGTCGGACGCGCGCCGCAACGGCCACCGCGTCCTCGCGGTGGTCCGCGGCACGGCCGTCAACCAGGACGGCGCGTCCAACGGGCTCACCGCGCCCAACGGGCCGTCCCAGGAGCGGGTCATCCAGCAGGCGCTGGCGACCGCCGGGCTCCGGCCGGGCGACGTGGACGCCGTCGAGGCGCACGGCACCGGCACGCGACTCGGCGACCCGATCGAGGCGCAGGCCCTGCTCGCCACGTACGGCCAGGACCGGCCCGACGGGCGGCCCCTGTACCTGGGTTCGCTGAAGTCGAACATCGGGCACAGCCAGGCGGCGGCCGGCGTCGGCGGCGTCATCAAGATGATCGAGGCGATGCGGCACGGCGTCCTGCCGAGGACGCTGCACGTGGACGAGCCGTCCCCGCATGTGGACTGGGACTCCGGCGCGCTGGCCCTGCTGACGGAGGAGACCTCCTGGCCCGAGACGGGACGGCCGCGGCGCGCGGGCGTGTCCTCGTTCGGCATCAGCGGCACCAACGCCCACGTGATCATCGAGCAGGCCCCGCCGGCGCCGTCCACCGCACCGCGCACCGCCCCGCAGGAGGCGGCGCCCGCGGTGATGCCGTGGATCCTGTCCGCCAAGGACGAGGCGGCCCTGCGGGCCCAGGCGGCGAAGCTGCACCGGTACGCCGTGGAGGCACCCGAGGTGTCCGCGGCCGACATCGGCCTGTCCCTCGCCACCGAGCGTGCCGTCCTGGAACAGGGCGCGGCGGTCGTCGGCCGGGACCGGGAGGAGCTGCTGCGCGGCCTGGCCGCCCTCGCCGACGGTGAGGGCACGCCGGCGGGCGTGGTGCGCGGGCACGCGGCGCGCCCCGGCAAGCGGGCCTTCCTGTTCACCGGGCAGGGCAGCCAGCGGCTCGGCATGGGCCGCGAACTGTACGAGGGCGACGCGGTGTTCGCACGGGCCCTGGACGAGGTGTGCGCGCACCTCGACCCGGAGCTGGCCCGCCCGCTGAAGGACGTGCTGTTCGCCCGCCCCGACACGGCGGACGCGGCGCTGATCGACCAGACCGCGTTCACGCAGGCCGCGCTGTTCGCGGTGGAGGTGGCGCTGTTCCGGCTGTTCGAGCACCACGGCATCACCCCCGACTACCTCCTGGGCCACTCCATCGGCGAGGTGACGGCCGCCCACCTGGCGGGCGTCCTGGACCTGCCGGACGCCTGCTGCCTGGTCGCCGAGCGCGGCCGGCTGATGCAGGCGGCCCGCGAGGGCGGCGCCATGGCGGCCGTGCAGGCCACGGAGGAGGAGATGCGCGCGTCGCTCGCGCCGTACGGCGGTGCCGTGGCGATCGCGGGCGTCAACGGGCCCGACTCGATGGTGATATCGGGTGACGCGGACGCGGTCGACGAGCTGACGGCGGCGTGGCGGGCCAAGGGTGCCCGTACGAAGCGGCTGCCGGTGTCGCACGCCTTCCACTCGCCGCACATGGAGGAGGTCCTGGACGAGTTCCGCGAGGTGGCGTCGGGGCTGACGTTCCGTCCGCCGCGCATCCCGGTGGTGTCCAACGTGACCGGCGCGCTCGCCACCGCGGAGCAGCTGACCTCGCCGGACTACTGGGCCACGCACATCCGGGAGGCGGTGCGCTTCCTCGACGGCGTGCGCTGCCTGGAGGCCGAGGGCGTCACGGACTTCGTGGAGCTGGGCCCGGACGGGGTCCTCACCGCGCTGGCCCAGTCCTGCCTGGAGCAGGAGGCCGGGCTGCTGGTGCCGGCGCTGCGCCGGGACCGCTCCGAGCAGGAGAGCGTCATGGGCGCGCTGGCGCGGCTGCGCCTGCGGGGCGCGTCGCCCGACTGGGCGACGGTCTTCCCGGGCGCCCGCACGGTGCCGCTGCCCACGTACGCCTTCCAGCGCGAGCGCTACTGGCTGGAGGGCACCGAGGCCCCGGCCGACGCGGCCGGTCTCGGGCTCGCCGCGACGGAGCACCCGCTGATCGGTGCGGCGGTCGGCGTGGCCCACCGCGACGAGCACCTGTTCACCGGGCGGCTGTCCCGGCGCAGCCACCCCTGGCTGGTCGAGCACGCCGTGCACGGCACGGTGCTGCTGCCCGGCACGGGCCTGGTCGAGCTGGCCGCCCGGGCCGGTGAGCGGCTGGGCGCCGAGCGGGTCGAGGAGCTGATGCTGTCGGCGCCGCTGGTCCTGCCCGAGGACGGGGCCGTACAGGTACAGGTGGTCGTCGGCGAGGCCGACGGGGCGGGCAGGCGCTCCGTGGAGGTGTTCTCCCGGCCCGACGACGGCGACGAGTCCGGGGAGCGCCCCTGGACGGCGCACGCCTCCGGCACGCTCGCCCCGGCAAGAGGGGCCACGGGCACCGCGCTGACGGCGTGGCCGCCGGCGGGCGCGGTCGAGACGGACCTGAGCGGCGTCTACGAGCGCCTGGAGACCCTGGGTTACCAGTACGGGGAGGCGTTCCGCGGGCTGCGCCGGGTGTGGCGCGGCGACGGGGAGGTCTTCGCCGAGGTCGCGCTGCCGGAGCCGGTGCGCGGCGACGCCGGGCGGTTCCTGCTGCACCCGGCGCTGCTCGACGCGGCCCTGCACACCCTGCTGCCGGGCGTCGTCGACGAGAAGGGCCAGGCACGGCTGCCGTTCGCCTGGTCCGGGGTCACGGTCCACGCCGTGGGCGCCTCGGTGCTGCGGGTGCGGCTGGCGGTGTCCGGCCAGGACACCGACACGCTGGAGGCGGCGCTGACGGTGGCGGACGGCACGGGCGCCCCGGTGGCGACCGTGGAGTCGCTGCTGCTGCGGCCGCTGTCGGCGGAAGCCCTGCGCGAGGCGGCCGCGACGACCCGGGACGGGCTGTTCGGCGTCGTCTGGACGCCGCTCGCCCGCCCGGCCGGTACGGCTCCGGTGGACGCCTCCGGCTGGGCCGTCCTCGGTGACGTCACCGTGCCGGGCGCGTCCCGGCACACCGGCCTCGACACCGTCGAGCGGGCCGACACCCTGGTGTACGCGCCGCCTGCCGGTACGAGCACGGGCACGGGCACGGGCAGCGCCGAGGAGGCCCACGCGGCGCTGCGGGACACCCTCGCCACGCTGCGGGCGTGGCTGGCGGACGAGCGCTTCGCGGACGGCAGGCTCGTCGTGACGACGCGCGGCGCGGTCGCGACCGGACCCGGCGAGGACGTCACCGACCTGGTCCGGGCGGGTGTGTGGGGTCTGGTCCGGGTGGCACAGAGCGAGAACCCGGGCCGTATCGTCCTCGTCGACCGCGACACGGACACCCTCGACCCGCGGCACGTCTCCCCCGACGTCCCGCAGGCCGCCGTACGCGGCACCGCGCTCCTGACGCCGCAACTGGCCCGCACGACGGCCGTAAACGCGGAGGCCGCGCCGCGCTGGGACGGCGGCACGGTCCTCGTGACCGGTGCCACCGGCGCCCTCGGCGGCGTCCTGACCCGGCACCTGGTCACCCGGCACGGGGCGCGGCACCTGCTGCTGCTCAGCCGCCGCGGCATCGAAGCCCCCGGCGCCGCCGACCTGCGGGACGAGCTCACCGGGCTCGGCGCCGAGGTCACGGTGGCCGCGTGCGACGCCGCCGACCGCGAGGCGCTGGCCGGAGTGCTGGCCGCCATCCCGGCGGACCGGCCGCTCACCGCGGTCGTCCACACCGCCGGCGTCCTCGACGACACGGTCCTCACGGACCTGACGCCGGAGCGGCTGGCGAAGGTCCTCCAGCCGAAGGTCGACGCGGCGTGGAACCTGCACGAGCTGACGAAGGACCAGGACCTGACGGCCTTCGTCCTGTACTCCTCGATCGCGGGTCTCATCGGCAACGCCGGGCAGGCCAACTACGCCGCGGGCAACACGTTCCTCGACGCGCTCGCCCAGCACCGCCGCGCCCACGGCCTGCCCGCCACCAGCCTCGCCTGGGGCCTGTGGGCCGAGTCCTCCACCATCAGCGGCGGCCTCGACGAGACCGACCTGCGCCGGCTCGCCCGGCTGGGCCTGCTGCCGCTGTCGTCGGACGACGCGATGGAGCTGTTCGACGCCGCCCCCTCCACGGGCGAGGCCGTCCTGGCCGTTACCCGCCTCGACACGGCCGCGCTGCGCAGGCAGCCCGACCGGCTCCCGGCGATCCTGCGGGCCCTGGCGCCGAGCGCCCCGCGCCGTACCGCCGCCGCGGCCGGCACGGCGGCCGGCACGGGCGGCGAGGGCGGCCCGTCCCTGGCGGAGCGCCTCGGCGCACTGCCGGAGGAGCAGCGCATGGAGGTCCTGACGGACCTGGTGCGCGCCCAGGTCGCCGGGGTGCTGGGGCACTCCGACCACGGCGCCGTCGACGCCGGGCGCGCCTTCCAGGAGCTGGGCTTCGACTCGCTCACCGCCGTCGAGCTGCGCAACCAGCTCAACGCGGCGACCGGCCTGCGGCTGCCGTCCACGCTGGTCTTCGACTATCCGAACCCGGCCGCGCTCGCCGCGTACCTGCGGCAGCAGATCACGGTCGAGGAGGTGTCGGCGGCGACCCCGGTCCTGTCGGACCTGGACCGGCTGAAGGACTCCATCCAGTCGGTCGCCGCGGCCGACCGGGAGGCGTTCGAGCAGATCACCGGCCGGCTCAAGGAGCTGCTGGAGCTGGCCGGAGCGGCGGCGGGCGAGGGCGACGGCGACGAGGCCGACGGCCGGGACCTGGACACGGCGACCGACGAGGAGCTGTTCGCGCTCCTCGACGACCTGAACTGAGGCCGCGCGATGGCGGCGGACACCGAGGCGCGACGACGCGCCCACAACGACCTTTCACCACCGAGCCACATCACGTCGGGGAGCTGAGAACACGTGGCGAACGAGCAAGAACTGAGGGAGTACCTCAAGCGGGCCATCGCGGACGCGCGGGACGCGCGCAAGCGCCTGCGCGAGGTCGAGGACAAGGCCCAGGAGCCGATCGCGATCGTCGGCATGGCCTGCCGCTACCCCGGTGGCGTCACCAGCCCCGAGGACCTGTGGCGCCTGGTGTCGGACGGTGTGGACGCGGTCGGCGGCTTCCCGACGAACCGCGGCTGGGACCTGGAGCGGCTGTACGCCCCGGACCCGGACGAGCCCGGTACGTCGTACGCGACCGAGGGCGGCTTCCTGCACGACGCGGACCGCTTCGACCCGGAGTTCTTCGGGATGTCGCCGCGCGAGGCGCTGGCGGTCGACCCGCAGCAGCGGCTGCTGCTGGAGACGACCTGGGAGACCTTCGAGCGGGCCGGCATCGACCCGGCGTCGCTGCGCGGCAGCCGTACCGGCGTGTTCACCGGCCTCATGTACAACGACTACGGCTCCCGCCCCCACCTGCCCGCCGAGGGCAACGAGGGCTACCTGTTCAGCGGCAGCGCCGGCAGCATCGCCTGCGGGCGGCTCGCCTACACGTTCGGCCTGGAGGGCCCCACCGTCACGGTCGACACGGCGTGCTCGTCGTCGCTGGTGGCGATGCACCTCGCGGTGAACGCGCTGCGGGCCGGGGAGTGCGACCTGGCCCTGGCCGGCGGTGCCGCGGTGATGTCGACACCGACCGCGTTCATCGAGTTCTCGCGGCTGCGCGGCCTGGCGCCCGACGGGCGATGCAAGTCCTTCGCGGAGGGCGCGGACGGCACCGGCTGGGCCGAGGGCGTGGGCCTGCTCCTCGTGGAGCGCCTGTCGGACGCGCGCCGCAACGGCCACCAGGTGCTGGCCGTCATCCGCGGCACGGCCGTCAACCAGGACGGCGCCTCCAACGGCCTCACCGCCCCCAACGGCCCCTCGCAGGAACGGGTCATCCGCCAGGCCCTCGCCAACGCCGGCCTCCAGCCGCACGACGTGGACGCCGTGGAGGCCCACGGCACCGGTACGGCCCTGGGCGACCCGATCGAGGCGCAGGCCCTGCTCGCCACCTACGGGCAGGACCGGCCCGAGGGGCGGCCCCTGTGGCTGGGTTCGCTGAAGTCGAACATCGGCCACGCCCAGGCGGCGGCCGGTGTCGGCGGCGTCATCAAGATGATCGAGGCCATGCGGCACGGCGTCCTGCCGAGGACGCTGCACGCCGAGGAGCGCTCGTCCCGCATCGACTGGGACGCGGGCGCGGTCGAGCTGCTGACCGAGGCCCGTCCGTGGCCGAAGTCCGATACGCCGCGCCGCGCGGGCGTGTCGTCGTTCGGCTTCGGCGGCACCAACGCGCACGTCGTGATCGAGGAGCCCGAGGAGGCCGCTCCTGCCGAGGCCGCGTCCGACGAGCCGGTCGCGACCGCCCCGCCGGTGAACGCGTGGGTGCTGTCCGCCCGTACGCCCGATGCCCTGGCGGGCCAGGCGCAGCGGCTGCTCGCGTACGCCGAGGAGCGGGACGGGCTCGACCCGGCCGCCGTGGGGCACTCGCTGCTGACCACGCGTGCCCTGTTCGACCACCGCGCGGTGGTGGCCGGTGCCGACCGCGACGAACTGCTGGCGGGCCTGCGGGCCCTGGCCGCCGGGGAGACCGCCCCGTACGTGGCCCAGGGGACGAAGACCGCCGGAAAGACCGGCTTCCTCTTCACCGGCCAGGGCGCCCAGCGCACCGGCATGGGCCTGGAGCTGTACGACACCTATCCCGCGTACGCCGACGCCTTCGACACGGTGTGCGCGGAACTGGACCCGCTGCTGGACAAGCCCCTGCGCGACGTCATCGCGACCGGCGAGGAGCTGGACCAGACCGGCTACACCCAGCCCGCCCTCTTCGCCACCGAAGTCGCCCTCTACCGGCTCCTGGAATCCTGGGGCATCACGCCCGACTACGTCACCGGGCACTCCATCGGCGAACTGGCCGCCGCCCACATCGCGGGCGTCCTCAGCCTGGCCGACGCCGCCCGACTCGTCGCCGCACGCGCCCGGCTGATGCAGAACCTGCCCACGGGCGGGGCCATGATCGCCCTCCAGGCCACCGAGGAGGAAGTCCTCCCCCTCCTCACCGACCAGCTCTCGATCGCCGCCATCAACGGCGCGGAGTCCGTGGTTATCTCGGGCGACGAGACGGCGGCCTCCGATGTGGCGGCGCACTTCCGCGACCTGGGCCGCAAGACGAAGCAGCTCACCGTCTCGCACGCCTTCCACTCCCCCCGCATGGACGCCATGCTCGACGAGTTCCGCCGCACCGCCGCCGAACTCACCTACAACGAACCCAAGATCCCCGTCGTCTCCACCCTCACCGGCACCCTCGCCACCGGCGACGACCTGCGCACCCCCACCTACTGGGCCGACCAAGTCCGCCAGGCCGTCCGCTTCGCCGACGCCGTCACCACCCTCCGCGACCTCGGCGCCACCACCCTCCTCGAAATCGGCCCCGACGCCGTCCTCAGTCCCCTCACCGACGCCACCCCCACCCTCCGCAAAACCCGCCCCGAAGCACACCAACTCGTAACGGCCGTGGGCGGGTTCTTCGCCCAGGGCGGCCGCGTCGACTGGGAGCGGTTCCTCGGCGGGCGTCCGGGCGAGCCGGTCGACCTGCCGACGTACGCCTTCCAGCGCGACCGGTACTGGCTGGACGCCTCCGACACCCCGGCCGACGCCTCCGGGTTCGGCCTGCTCGCGACGGAACACCCGCTCCTGGGTGCCACCGTGGAGCTGGCGGACGGTGACCACACGCTCTTCACGAGCAGGCTGTCGCTCGCCACGCACCCGTGGCTCGCGGACCACGCCGTGGCCGGGACGGCACTGCTGCCGGGCACCGGTTTCGTGGAGCTGGCGGTCCGCGCGGGCGAGCAGCTGGGCTGCCCGAGCCTGGAGGAGCTGACCCTGTCGGCGCCGCTGGTGCTGCCCGAACAGGGCGGCGTACAGGTGCAGGTCGTCGTGCGCGACGCGGACGGCGCGGCCGACGGGCACCGGGCGATCGAGGTGTACGCGCGGCGCGAGGGTGACGCGGGCGGCGACGCCGGCCCGTGGACGCTGCACGCCAGAGGCACGCTGGCGCCCGCCGCGCCGGCCGAGCAGGGCACCGCCCTGGTGGCGTGGCCGCCTGCAGGTGCCGTCGAGGTCGAGCTGACGGACGTGTACGAGCGCCTGCTGGACGAGGAGTACGCGTACGGCGGCGCGTTCCGCGGCCTGCGTCGCGTGTGGCGCGGCGCGGACGGCGAGCTGTTCGCGGAGGTCGCGCTGGAGGAGGGCGCGCGGGGCGATGCGGGGCGGTTCCTGCTGCACCCGGCGCTGCTCGACGCGGCCCTGCACCCGCTGCTGCCGGGCGTGGCCGACGAGGGCCGCGTGGCGATGCTGCCGTTCTCCTGGTCCGGGGTGCGGGTGTACGCGTCGGGCGCGACGGCGCTACGCGTACGGCTGACCCCGTCGGGCGCCGACACGGTGTCCCTCGCCGTGGCGGACGCGGTGGGCGCCCCGGTGGCGTCCGTCGAGTCGCTGCTGCTGCGGCCGCTGTCGAAGGAGGCGCTGCGGGAGGCCGCGTCGACGGCACGCGACGGGCTGTTCCGGGTCGTGTGGTCGGCGGGCGCGCCGGCGGCGGCGCCGGTGGACGTGTCCGACCGGGCGGTCGTCGGCGGGGTCGCCGTGGACGGCGCGACACGGTACGCGTCGCTGGACGAGGTCCCGGCCGGTACGGGCACGGTCGTGTACGCGCCGGCCCCGACGGTCGGCTCCGACGACGTGGCCGGGGCGGCGCACGCCCTGCTGCGCGACACCCTGGCGGCGCTCCAGGCGTGGCTGGCGGACGAGCGGCGGGCCGACGCGACCCTGGTCGTGGCGACGCGCGGCGCGGTCGCGACGGGCGACGGTGAGGACGTCACGGACCTGGCGCACGCCGGTGTGTGGGGTCTGGTGCGGGTGGCCCAGAGCGAGAACCCGGGCCGTATCGTCCTCGTCGACCGCGACACGGACACCCTCGACCTTCGGAACGTCTCCCCCGACGTTCCCCAGGTCGCGGTCCGGGGCGCGGAGGTCCTGACGCCTCAGCTGGCCCGTACGGCCACCATCGCCGAGGAGGCGCAGGCGCCGCGCTGGGACGGCGGCACGGTCCTCGTGACCGGTGCCACCGGCGCCCTGGGCGGCGTCCTGGCCCGCCACCTGGTCACCCGGCACGGGGCACGGCACCTGCTGCTCCTCAGCCGCCGCGGCATCGACGCCCCCGGCGCCGGTGAGCTCCGGGACGAACTGACCGGGCTGGGCGCGCACGTGTCGTTCGCGGCCTGCGACGCCGCCGACCGCGAGGCGCTGGCCGGAGTGCTGGCCGCCATCCCGGCGGACCGGCCGCTCACCGCGGTCGTCCACACGGCCGGCGTCCTCGACGACGGGCTCCTGTCGTCGCTCACCGCCGAGCGGCTGGCGAAGGTCCTCCAGCCGAAGGTCGACGCCGCCTGGAACCTGCACGAGCTGACGAAGGACCAGGACCTCACGGCGTTCGTCCTGTACTCGTCCATCGCGGGTCTCATCGGCAACGCCGGGCAGGCCAACTACGCGGCGGGCAACACGTTCCTCGACGCGCTCGCCCAGCACCGCCACGCCCACGGCCTGCCCGCCACCAGCCTCGCCTGGGGCCTGTGGGCCGAGTCCTCCACCATCAGCGGTGGCCTCGACGAGACCGACCTCAAGCGCATCGAGCGCACGGGGCTGCTGCCGCTGTCGTCGGACGATGCGATGGAGCTGTTCGACGCCGCCCCCTCCACGGGCGAGGCCGTCCTGGCCGTCACGCGGCTCAACACGGCCGCGCTGCGGCGCCAGGACGATCCGCAGCCGCTGCTGCGCGGGCTCGTACCCGCGGCTCCCCGCCGCGCCACGGCCGCGTCGGCCGCGGCGGGCGGCGGGGACGCCGGGTCGCCGCTGGCGCAGCGCTTCGCGGGCCTGTCGCCGGACGAGCGTCGACAGGCGCTCACGGACCTGGTACGTGCCCAGGTGGCCGGGGTGCTCGGCCACGCCGACCCGTCCGCCATCGGGGCCGAACGGGCCTTCCAGGAGATCGGCTTCGACTCCCTCACCGCCGTCGAGCTGCGCAACCAGCTCAACAAGGTGAGCGGGCTGCGGCTGCCGACCACGCTGGTCTTCGACCACCCCAACCCGGCGGCGCTCGCCGCGCACCTGGACGCGGAGCTGTTCGGCTCGGCGCCCGAGGCGGCCCCGGCCGTGGTGACGGCAGACTCCTCCTCGCTGGAGCCGATCGCGATCGTCGGCATGGCCTGCCGCTACCCCGGCGGTGTCAACGGGCCCGAGGACCTGTGGCGGCTCGTCGCCGGAGGCGTCGACGCCATCACCGCGTTCCCGTCCAACCGCGGCTGGGACCTGGAGAACCTGTACCACCCCGACCCGGAGCACACCGGCACCACGTACGCCAAGGGCGGCGGGTTCCTGCACGACGCCGACCGGTTCGATCCCGAGTTCTTCGGGATGTCGCCGCGCGAGGCGCTCGCCACCGACCCGCAGCAGCGGCTGCTGCTGGAGACCGCGTGGGAGACCCTGGAGAACGCGGGCATCGTCCCCGCGTCGCTGCGCGGCAGCCGCACCGGCGTGTTCACCGGCGTGATGTACCACGACTACGGCTCCCGGCTGGACAGCGTCCCCGAGGACCTGGAGGGCTACCTCGCCAGCGGCAACGCGGGCAGCGTCGCCTCCGGCCGGGTGTCGTACACGCTGGGTCTCGAAGGCCCCGCGGTCACCGTGGACACGGCCTGCTCGTCGTCCCTCGTGGCCCTGCACATGGCGGCCGGCGCCCTGCGCTCGGGCGAGTGCGACCTCGCGCTGGCGGGCGGCGTGACCGTGATGGCGAGCCCGACCTCGTACGTGGAGTTCTCGCGGCAGCGCGGCCTGGCGCCCGACGGGCGGTGCAAGCCGTTCGCCGACGGCGCCGACGGTACCGGCTGGTCCGAGGGCGTGGGCCTGCTCCTCGTGGAGCGCCTGTCGGACGCGCGCCGCAACGGCCACCAGGTGCTGGCCGTCATCCGCGGCACGGCCGTCAACCAGGACGGCGCCTCCAACGGCCTCACCGCCCCCAACGGCCCCTCGCAGGAGCGGGTCATCCGCCAGGCCCTCGCCAACGCCGGCCTCCAGCCCCGCGATGTGGACGTGGTGGAGGCGCACGGCACGGGCACCCGGCTCGGCGACCCGATCGAGGCGCAGGCGTTGCTGGCCACGTACGGGCAGGACCGGCCGGCCGACGGGCGGCCCCTCTACCTGGGCTCGCTCAAGTCGAACATCGGCCACAGCCAGGCGGCGGCGGGTGTCGGCAGCGTCATCAAGATGATCGAGGCCATGCGGCACGGCGTCCTGCCGAAGACCCTGCACGTCGACCGGCCGACCAGCCACGTCGACTGGGAGGCGGGCGCGGTCGAGCTGCTGACCGAGGCCCGTCCGTGGGAGGCGCCCGGACGTCCGCGGCGCGCGGCGGTGTCGTCGTTCGGCATCAGCGGCACCAACGCCCACCTCGTGCTGGAGGAGCCTCCGGGCACCGACGCACCGCAGGACGGCCCGGCCGTCTCCCTGCCGGTCACGCCGTGGCCCCTGTCCGGCCGTACGCCCGAGGCGGTGTCCGACCAGGCCGCCCGGCTGCTGGCGTACGCCGAGCGGCACGCGTCCCTGGACCCGGCCGCCGTCGGCTGGTCGCTCGCCATGAGCCGTACGGCCTTCGACCACCGTGCGGTGGTGGCCGGTGCCGACCGCGACGAACTGCTGGCGGGGCTGCGGGCCCTGGCCGCCGGGGAGACCGCCCCGTACGTGGCCCAGGGGACGAAGACCGCCGGGAAGACCGGCTTCCTCTTCACCGGCCAGGGCGCCCAGCGCACCGGCATGGGCCTGGAGCTCTACGCCACCTACCCCGCGTACGCCGACGCCTTCGACGCCGTGTGCGCGGAGCTGGACCCGCTGCTGGACAAGCCCCTGCGCGACGTCATCGCCACCGGCGAGGAGCTCGACCAGACCGGCTACACCCAGCCCGCCCTCTTCGCCACCGAAGTCGCCCTCTACCGACTTCTCGAGTCCTGGGGCATCACCCCCGACTACGTCACCGGGCACTCCATCGGCGAACTGGCCGCCGCCCACATCGCGGGCGTGCTGAACCTGCCCGACGCGGCCCGACTGGTCGCCGCACGGGCCCGGTTGATGCAGGAGCTGCCCACCGGCGGGGCCATGATCGCCCTCCAGGCCACCGAAGACGAAGTCCTCCCGGTGATCGCCGACAAGGCCGACCGGCTGTCCATCGCCGCCATCAACGGCCCCGAGTCGGTCGTCGTCTCCGGCGACGAGGACGCAGCACAGACGGCCGCGGAACAGTTCCAGAAGCTGGGCCGCAAGACGAAGCAGCTCACCGTCTCGCACGCCTTCCACTCCCCCCGCATGGACGCCATGCTCGACGAGTTCCGCCGCACCGCCGCCGAACTCACCTACAACGAACCCAAGATCCCCATCGTCTCCACCCTCACCGGCACCCTCGCCACCGGCGACGACCTGCGCACCCCCACCTACTGGGCCGACCAAGTCCGCCAAGCCGTCCGCTTCGCCGACGCCCTCACCACCCTCCGCGACCTCGGCGCCACCACCCTCCTCGAAATAGGCCCCGACGCCGTCCTCAGCCCCCTCGCCGACGCCACCCCCACCCTCCGCAAAACCCGCCCCGAAGCACACCAACTCGCAACGACCGTCGGAGTGCTGCACAGCCGGGGCGTGCGCGTCGACTGGCGGGCGCTGTTCGCGGGTTCCGGTGCCGAGGCGGAGCCGCGGCCCGTGACGCTGCCGACGTACGCGTTCCAGCACCGGGCGTTCTGGCTCACCGGTACCGCCGGGGGCGGGGACTCCGGGTACGGCCTGGCGGGCACCGGGCATCCGCTGCTGGGTGCGGCGGTGACCGTGGCGGGGGCCGAGCAGACGCTGTTCAGCAGCCGGTTGTCGGCGCGTACGCACCCGTGGCTGGCGGAGCAGGCGGTGTTCGACGCGCCGGTGGTGCCGGCGTCCGCGCTGGTCGAGATGGCCGTGCGGGCCGGTGACGAGCTGGGCCTGCCGGGCTCGGTGGAGCTGGACCTGATGACGCCCGTGGTGCTGCCGGCGGACGGTGCGGTGCAGCTGCAGCTGGGCGTGGGCCCGGCGGACGCGGCCGGCCGCAGGCCGTTCACCGTGCACAGCCGCGGCGAGGACGCCGGGGCGGACGCGGTGTGGACGGTCCACGCCCGGGGCTTCCTGGTGCCGGCCGGTACGGGTACGCCGGAGGCCCCGTCGGCTCCGGTCCCGTCGGACGGCCCGTCGGTGGAGGTGCGGCTGCCGGAGGACCTGCTGCCGGACGCCGCCCGCTACGAGCTGCACCCGGCGCTGCTGGAGGCCGCGGTGACCGCGTCCGCCGGCGACGGCGAGCCGGGGACGACCCGGGTGCCTGCGCGCTGGGAGCAGGTGCGGCTGCACGCGAGCGGCGCGACCGCCGTCCGCGTACGGGTCACGCCGGCCGAACTGCCGGAGTCCGCGGCCGACGCGGGTGTCGGGGCCGATGGCGGCGGTGCGGTGGACGCGCACGCGGTCGCGGTGGTGCTGGCCGACGCGGAGGACCGGCCCGTCGTGACGATCGGGCGGCTCGTCTTCCGCGACGTGCCGGACGCGGCGTTCAGCGGGGCCGCCGTGGACGCGGCGAGGCCGCTGTTCGAGCTGGACTGGGAGCGCGCCGCGCTGCCGGCTCCGGACGGGTCGCTCCGTTGGGGCGTCCTCGACGGGGACGGCCTGGACGCGGCGGGCGCCGTCGCGGGCGCGGGTGCCGAGGTGCCCGTGTTCGACGAGGTGGCGGCGGTCGGCAAGGCCGTGGAGGCCGGGGCCGGGGTGGACGCCGTGCTGGCCCGGTTCGCGGCCGGTGCCGCGGACGACGTGGTGGGCGCCGCCCACGCGGCGGCGCGGCGGGCGCTCGGTCTGGTGCAGGAGTGGCTGGCCGAGCCTCGGCTCGGCGGTACGCGGCTGGTGGTCCTGACGCGGGGCGCCGTCGACACGGGCGCCGAGGGCGTGCCGGAGCCGGCCGCGGCGACCGTCTGGGGCCTGCTGCGGTCGGCCCAGGCGGAGGCGCCGGACCGGTTGACGCTGATCGACCTGGACGGGGCGCCGGGCGTCACGGCTGAGGCGCCGGACGCCGCCGGTGCGACGGCGGAGGTGCTGTCCGCGGTGGTCGCCTCGGGCGAGCCGCAGGCGGCGGTACGCGGCGGTGCGGTGCTGCTGCCGAGGCTGCGCCGTATGCCGGTGGGCTCCGCGCAGGGTGGTACGGAGGGCCGGGCCGCGGCCTGGGACCCGGACGGCACCGTGCTCATCACGGGCGGTACGGGCGCCCTGGGCAGCCTGTTCGCCCGGCACCTGGTCGCCGAACACGGCGTGCGGCACCTGCTGCTGCTGAGCCGCCGCGGTGCCGGGGCCCCGGGTGCGGCCGAGCTGGAGGCGGAGCTGTCGGCGCTGGGCGCGCGGGTCACGTTCGCGTCCTGCGACGTGGCCGACCGCGAGGCGCTGGCGGCCGTGCTGGCCGCCGTACCGGATACGCATCCGCTGCGGGGTGTCGTGCACACGGCCGGTGTCCTGGACAACGGGCTGGTGCCGGCGCTGACCGAGGGCGGTCTGGACGCGGTGCTCCGCCCGAAGGCGGACGCTGCCTGGTACCTGCACGAGCTGACGGAGCACCTGGATCTGTCCGCGTTCGTCCTGTTCTCGTCCAGCGTGGGCGTGATCGGCGGGCCCGGGCAGTCCAACTACGCGGCGGCCAACGCGTTCCTGGACGGGCTGGCCGGTCACCGGGCGGCCCGGGGGCTCGCGGCGACGTCGATCGCCTGGGGCCTGTGGGGCCTCAGCTACGGCATCAACGGGGCGCTGACGGACAACGACCTGCAGCGGTTCGGCCGCGAGGGCTTCCGGCCCGTGTCGCCGGAGGAGGGCGCGGCGCTGTTCGACTCGGCGCTCACCGACAGCACGGCCGCCGTGGTGGCGCTGCCCGTGGACCTGTCCGCGATGCGGGCGCACGGCCAGGTGCCGCCGGTGTTCCGGTCGCTGGTGCGGGTGCCGGGCCGGCGGGTGGCCCGGTCGGGCGGCGGCGAGGTGGAGTCGCTGGCGCGGCGGCTGGCCGGGCTGTCGGCCGTGGAGCGCCGGCAGACGGTCCTCGACCTGGTGCGTACCGAGGTCGCGGCGGTGCTGGGGCACTCCGGGGTCGACGCGGTCCACGCGGGGCGCGCGTTCCAGGAGATGGGCTTCGACTCCATGACGGCGGTGGAGCTGCGGAACCGGCTGAACGCCAGGACCGGGGTGCGGCTGGCCGCGACCGTGGTGTTCGACCACCCGAACCCGGAGGCGCTGACCGAGCACATCGTGGCCGAGGTGGCCCCGGAGGGCGACGGCCCGGGCGCGTCCCAGCCGCTGCTCGCCGAGCTGGACCGGCTGGACGCGGCCCTGGCGGAACTGGGCGACGACGCCGCTCGGACGGCCGTCTCCGTACGGCTCCAGACCCTGCTGTCCCGGCTCAACGAGACCGCGGCGCAGAGCGGCCGGGACGAGGAGGTGGCCGAGGCCCTGGAGGCCGCCTCCGCGGAGGACCTCTTCGACTTCATCGACAACCAGCTCGGCCGCAGCGCGAACTGATCACCCCCACGACCAGCCCGAGGAGAAGTTGATCCCGCATGTCCCTTGAATCACCTCAGACGTCAGGTCAGGACGCCGGCAAGGACGGGGCGTCCGCACGCGAACAGAAGATGGTGGAGTACCTGAAATGGGTGACCACCGACCTGCAGAAGGCCCGGCAGCGGCTCGCCGAACTGGAGGCCGGCACCGAGGAGCCGGTGGCGATCGTCGGCATGGCGTGCCGCTTCCCCGGCGGGGTGACGTCCCCGGACGAGCTGTGGCAGCTCGTCATGGACGAGGCCGACGGCATCACCGAATGGCCCACCGACCGCGGCTGGGACATCGACTCCCTCTACGACCCGGAGCGCGGCAAGCCGGGCAAGTCGTACACGAAGAAGGGCGGTTTCCTCGACGGGGCGGCCCTCTTCGACCCGGGCTTCTTCGGCATATCGCCGCGTGAGGCGCTGGCGATGGACCCGCAGCAGCGGGTGCTGCTGGAGACCGCCTGGGAGACGTTCGAGCAGGCCGGCATCGACCCGGCGACGCTGCGCGGCACCCCGGTGGGCGTGTTCGCGGGTGTCGTGGAGCAGAGCTACCTGGGGCTGGAGGGCCCCGAGGAGCTCGAGGGCTACCTGATGACCAGCAAGCTCAGCAGTGTCGCCTCGGGCCGCATCGCGTACACCTTCGGTTTCGAGGGGCCCGCGGTGTCGGTGGACACGGCCTGCTCCTCGTCGCTGGTGGCGCTGCACCTGGCGGTGCAGTCGGTCCGCAAGGGCGAGTCGACGCTGGCGCTGGCCGGCGGTGCCACGGTGTCCGGAAACCCGAGCGGGTTCGTGGACTTCTCGCGGCAGAACGGGCTCGCCGAGGACGGCCGCATCAAGTCCTTCGCGGCGGCCGCCGACGGCACCGCCTGGTCCGAGGGCGTGGGCCTGCTGCTGGTGGAGAAGCTGTCGGACGCGCGCCGCAACGGCCACCGCGTGCTGGCCGTGATCCGCGGTACGGCCGTCAACCAGGACGGCGCGTCCAACGGCCTCACCGCGCCCAACGGTCCGTCCCAGGAGCGGGTCATCCAGCAGGCGCTGGCCGGCGCCCGGCTGTCCGCGTCCGACGTGGACGTGGTGGAGGCGCACGGTACGGGCACCCGGCTGGGCGACCCGATCGAGGCGCAGGCGCTGCTGGCCACGTACGGGCGGGGCCGGCCGGAGGGCAAGCCGCTGTACCTGGGCTCGCTGAAGTCGAACATCGGGCACACGGTGGCGGCGGCCGGCGCGGGCGGCGTCATCAAGATGATCCAGGCGATGCGGCACGGCATCCTGCCGCGGACCCTGAACGTCGACACGCCGACCCCGATGGTCGACTGGGAGGCGGGCGCGGTCGAGCTGCTGACCGATGCCCGGCCGTGGCCGGACACGGGCGCGCCGCGCCGGGCGGGCGTCTCGGCGTTCGGTGTGAGCGGCACCAACGCGCATGTGATTCTGGAG
The DNA here is from genome assembly GCF_040646655.1 of Streptomyces sp. NPDC045431. Lineage (NCBI taxonomy): Bacteria > Bacillati > Actinomycetota > Actinomycetes > Kitasatosporales > Streptomycetaceae > Streptomyces > Streptomyces sp. NPDC045431. Next base: position 7,266 of record NZ_JBEZAQ010000011.1, on the reverse strand, counting down.
GAGCCGGCGGCGGAGGACCTGGCCGGTACGGCGGAGGCGTCCGGTGACGGCGAGGCCGCGTTCACGCACCCGCTGCTGCCGTGGGTGGTGTCGGCGAAGACGGCGCAGGCCCTCGCCGCGCAGGCCGGGCGGATGCTGGCGCACCTGGAGCGGGACGCGGACCTGGTGTGCCCGCTGAACGTGGCGTACTCGCTCGGTACGGGCCGCTCCGCGCTGGAGCAGCGCGCGGTGGTCGTCGGCGCGCACCGGGACGAACTGCTGGCGGGGCTGCGGGCCCTGGCGGCCGGGGAACCGGCGCCGCACGTCGTCCAGGGGACACGGACCACCGGCAAGACGGCGTTCCTGTTCACGGGCCAGGGCGCGCAGCGCACCGGCATGGGCCTGGAGCTGTACGAGGCCTACCCGGCGTACGCGAAGGCGTTCGACGCGGTGTGCGCGGAGCTGGACCCGCTGCTGGACAAGCCGCTGCGCGACGTCATCGCCGCCGGAGGCGAACTGGACCAGACCGGGTACACGCAGCCGGCGCTGTTCGCCACCGAGGTGGCCCTGTACCGCCTGGTGGAGTCCTGGGGTGTCATGCCGGACTACGTCGCCGGGCACTCCATCGGCGAACTGGCCGCCGCCCACATCGCGGGCGTCCTGAGCCTGCCCGACGCGGCCCGGCTGGTGGCCGCCCGCGCCCGGCTGATGCAGAACCTGCCGGCCGGCGGCACGATGATCGCCCTGCAGGCCACCGAGGAGGAGGTCCTCCCCCTCCTGAAGGACGTCGGGGACCGGCTGTCGGTCGCCGCCGTCAACGGGCCCGCGTCCGTGGTCGTCTCGGGCGACGAGGCGGCGGCCTCGGACGTGGCGGCGCACTTCCGGCGGCTGGACCGCAAGACGAAGCGGCTGACCGTCTCGCACGCCTTCCACTCGCCGTGCATGGACGGCATGCTCGACGAGTTCCGCCGTATCGCCGGCGAACTGACGTACAACGAGCCGACGATCCCCGTCGTGTCGACGCTCACCGGCCGGCTCGCCACCGGCGACGACCTGCGCACCCCCGCCTACTGGGCCGACCAGGTCCGCCAGGCCGTCCGTTTCGCCGACGCGGTGACCACCCTGCACGGCCTGGGCGCGACCGCGTTCGCCGAGGTGGGGCCGGACGCGGTGCTGACCACGCTGGTGCGGGACACGGTCGACGTGGGCCCGGAGGCCGCGGTGCCGCTGCTGCGGCGCGGCCGGCCGGAGCCGGAGGGCCTGGTCACCGGGGTGGCCCGGCTGCACACGGCGGGCGTGCCGGTGGACTGGCAGGGCTTCTACGCCGGTACCGGGGCGCGCCACACCGACCTGCCGACGTACGCGTTCCAGCACGAGCGGTTCTGGGTGGAGACGTCGGGCGTGGTCGCCGAGGCCTCGGACCTGGGCCTGGAGTCGGCGGAGCACCCGCTGCTGGGCGCCGCGGTGACCGTGGCGGGCGTCGAACAGACGCTGTTCACCAGCCGGTTGTCGGTGCGGACCCATCCGTGGCTGGCCGACCACGTGGTGCTGGGGCAGACGCTGGTGCCGGCGACGGCGCTGGTGGAGATGGCCGTGCGGGCCGGCGACCAGCTGGGCTGCACCGTGCTGGAGGACCTGTCGATCCTCGGCCCGCTGGCGCTGCCCGCGAAGGGCGGGGTGCACGTGCAGGTCAGCGTGGGCGCCGCGGACGCGGGCGGCCACCGGGAGGTGTCGATCTACTCGCGGCCCGACAGCGCCGACGTGCCGTGGACGCTCAACGCCCGCGGGCACCTCGGCTTCCGCGGCCCGGACGCCCCGTTCACGCTCGCGCAGTGGCCGCCGGCCGGTGCGGAGGAGGTGCCGCTGGACGACGCCTACGAGAAGCTGGCCACGCAGGGCTACGCGTACGGGCCGGTGTACCGGGGCCTGGACGCGGTGTGGCGGGTCGGCGAGAACGAGGTGTACGCCGAGGTGAGCCTGCCCGAGCAGAGCCGCACCGGCGTCGAGGGCTTCGGGCTGCACCCGGCGCTGCTGGAGATCGCGCTGGCCGCCTCCTGCCTGGCCACGTACGGCAGCAGCCCGGCCGGCGCGGTGTGGATCTCGACGGACTGGCACGGCGTACGGCTCCACGCGACCGGGGCGCGGCGACTGCGCGTGCGCCTGGCCGTGGGCGAGGACGGGGCGCTGGAGGTGCGGCTCGCGGACATGGCGGGGCAGCCGGTGGCGACCGCGTCGGCGGTCGCCTGCCGGGCCATCGCCGTCGGCGAGCTGTCCAACGCCCTGGCCAGGAACCGGGACGCGCTGTTCCACGTGGACTGGGCCCACTACCCGCTGGTGCCGGCGGACGAGCCGGAGCACTGGGCGGCGCTGGGCGAGGGTCCGTTCGCCGCGGGCCGCGCCTTCGCCGATGTGGCGGCGGTCTCGGGAGCGGTCGCCGCCGGTGAGCGCGTCGATGTCGTCCTGGCCCCGCTGGGTGCGATGTCCGACGGTGCCGCCGGGACATCCGGTGACGTGGCGACCGAAACCCACACGGTCGCGCGGGACGCGCTGGACCTGGTCCAGCGGTGGCTGGCGGACGAGCGACTGGCCGACACCCGGCTGGTGGTGCTCACCCGCGGCGGCGTCGCCGTCACCGACGCGGAGGACGTCACCGACCTGGGCGCCTCCGCGGTGTGGGGCCTGCTGCGGTCGGCGCAGTCGGAGAACCCGGGCCGGATCGTCCTCGTCGACCTGGACGGCCAGTCCTCGTCGGCGGCGGCGCTGCCCGCGGTGCTGGCCGCCGGGGAGCCGCAGGCGGCGGTACGCGGCGGGCGGGTGCACATCCCGCGGCTCGGCCGGGTCGGCGAGTCGGCGTCCGGCACCACCGGCTCCTGGAACCCCGACGGCACGGTGCTCGTCACCGGCGGTACGGGCAGCCTGGGCGCCCTGTTCGCCCGGCACCTGGTCACCGAGCACGGTGTGCGGAGCCTGCTGCTCACCAGCCGGCGCGGCCCGGCCGCCGAGGGCGCGGCCGCGCTCGAGGAGGAGCTGCGGGCGCTGGGCGCCGAGGTGACGATCGCCGCGTGCGACGTCGCGGACCGGGAGGCGCTGGCCGCGCTGCTGGCGTCCGTACCGGAGGACCGCCCGCTGACCGGTGTGCTGCACACGGCCGGTGTGCTGGACGACGGGCTGGTCGGCTCGCAGACCCCCGAGCGGCTGGCGGCGGTGCTGCGGCCCAAGGTGGACGCGGCGTGGCACCTGCACGAGCTGACGAAGGACCTGGACCTGTCGGCGTTCGTGCTGTTCTCGTCGATCGCCGCGGTCGTCGGCGGCCCCGGCCAGTCGACGTACTCGGCGGCCAACCACTTCCTGGACGGGCTCGCCCAGCACCGCAGGGCGCGCGGTCTGGCGGCGACCTCGCTCGCCTGGGGCCTGTGGTCGCAGACCAGCGGCATGACCGGGCACCTCGACGAGGCCGACCTCAAGCGCATCGCCCGCGGCGGGTTCCGGCCCGTCGAGTCCGAGCAGGGCCCGGCGCTGCTGGACCTGGCGATGACGACGGGTCACGCGACGCTCGCGGCGACGCCCATGGACCTGGCGACGCTGCGGGAGCAGGTGCAGGTGCCGGTCCTCCTGCAGAAGCTGGCCCGCTCGTCGGGGCGGCGGACCGCCCAGAACACCGAGGTCTCCACGGAGTCGCTGGCCGACCGGCTGGCGGGGCTCTCCGACGAGGAGCAGCGGACGGCGGTGCTGGAGCTGGTGCTGGGCCGCGTGTCGGAGGTGCTGGGCCACGCGGACGCGTCCGGGGTGCCGACGGGCCAGCCGTTCTCGGCGCTCGGCTTCGACTCGCTGACCTCCGTCGAGCTGCGCAACCAGCTCGGTACGGCGACGGGCCTGAAGCTGCCGCCGACGCTGGTGTTCGACCACCCGACGCCCGCCGCGCTCGCCGCGTTCCTGCACGGCGAGGTGGTGACGGCGCCGGCCCCGGCGGACGGGTCCGGCGGCGGCCGCGGCGGTGTCGACTTCGCCGCCGAGGTGCGGCTCGCCGACGACGTCCAGCCGGCCGCCGAGGTGGTCGTGGCGGCCGCCGCGCCGCGTGACATCCTCCTCACCGGCGCGACGGGCTTCCTCGGCGCGTTCCTCCTCCGCGACCTGATGCGCACCACCACGGCGCGCGTGCACTGCCTGGTGCGCGGCGAGGACGACGCGGCGGCGCTGGAGCGGCTGCGGGACAACGCCCGCTGGTACCGGGTGTGGGACGACGTCGACCCGGAGCGGATCGTCGTCGTCCGCGGCGACCTGGCCGAACCGCGCCTCGGGCTCACCGAGGAGGCGTTCGACGAGCTGGCCCGTACCGTCGACGTGGTCTACCACAACGGTGCCCGGGTGCACTGGCTGCTGCCGTACGAGACGCTGAAGGCGGCGAACGTCGGCGGCACCGAGGAGGTCCTGCGGCTGGCGGCCCGCCACCGCACGGTGCCGGTGCACTACGTCTCGACGGTCGGCGTCTTCAACGGCGTGCGGGAACCGGGCGTACCGCTGAAGGTGACGGACCCGACCGGCCCCGCCGAGCGGCTGGCGAGCGGCTACCTGCGTTCCAAGTGGGTCGCCGAGCAGGTCATCGAACTGGCCAGGGAGCGTGGCCTGCCGGTGTCGGTGTACCGGGTGGACGTCATCTCCGGCGACCAGGTCAACGGCGCCTGCCAGACCAGGGACTTCGTGTGGCTGACGCTCAAGGGCCTGGTGCAGGCGCGGTCGGTGCCCAAGGGCGTCGAGGGCCGCTTCCACCTGCTGCCCGTCGACTACGTCAGCGCGGCCATCACCGGCATCGCGGCCCGCCCGGAGGCGGCCGGCGGCACGTACCACCTGTTCAACCAGGGCTCCCTGGCGCTCACCCAGTGCGCCCAGTACCTGCGCGCCCTCGGTTACGAGCTGGACGAGGTCGACTGGGAGACCTGGACGTCGACGGTGACCTCGGGCGACAACGCGCTGCTGCCGCTGCTGGACGCCTTCGAGATGATGACGTCCGACACGGACGGCTTCTACCCGCCGATCGACACGACGGAGACGGAACGGGCCCTGGAGGACACGGGGATCGGCATCCCCGCCCTGACCCAGGAGCTCTTCGAGAAGTACGTCCGGTTCTTCGTCGAGGAGAACCACTTCCCGGCCCCGTAACACCCGGGCGCTCACGAAAGGGCCCCGCCGGCTTCGGCCGGCGGGGCCTCTTCGTATGTCGGGAGGGAAAGGGGGCGGCGGCTACGGAAGGCGGATGGAGAGGCGGTGGCTGAAGACGTTCTTCGGGTCCCACTTCGCCTTCACGCGCTGCAGGCGCGGGTAGTTGTCCTTGAAGTACAGCTGGTGCCAGGGCACGCCCGAGGTGTTGAGCGTCGGGTCGGCGAGGTCGGCGTCGGCGTAGTTGATGTAGGCGCCGTCGTTGACGCCGCCGGTGCGGGGGACGCCGCCGGTCGTGGCGTAGACGTCCGCGTACGCCTCGCGCACCCAGCGCGTCTGCACGGCGTCGTCCGCCGGGTCGCTCCACAGGCTGCAGTAGAGGATCTTGGCGAAGGAGTCGCGCTGCGCGGTGGCGGTGTCGGCGCTCGCCACCGCGTTGATCCTGCCGCCGAAGCCGACGACGGCGATCATCCCGTACGGGCCGGGGTAGTCGTCGCGGGTGAGCTGCCGGTAGACCGCCTTCAGCTGCTCGTCGGGCATGGCCTTGCGGACGTACGCCGACTTGGCCTTCCAGCGCGGCACGGCGGCCTCCACGAAGCCGGACCACTCGGAGACCGCGTACAGCCAGGGCGCCCGGTACCGGTCGCCCACGTGGTAGGCGACGCCGGTGCCCTCGGTGACCGCGGCGAGGAACTCGTCGAGCAGCTGCTCGGCGCCCGGCACCGTCGCCTCGACCTGGGTGCTCATCCGGAAGTAGCCGGCCGCCTTGTGCATCATCTTCAGCTGGCTGAACAGGTGGCGGCCGGGCGAGGTGGGCGCCGAGTTGGCCTCGTGCCAGGCGTTGAAGTTGCGCAGCAGCCGGGTGAGGCTCGCCTCGTCGAGGTCGCTCCAGGACCAGCTGACGTCGGACAGCAGCACCTCGGTCGGCGCCTGCGGCAGCAGCTTCGACGGATCGGTGCCGGTGGCGCCGGGCGAGCGGAGCCAGTAGCGGGTGATGACGCCGAAGTTGCCGCCGCCCGCGCCGGTGTGGGCCCACCACAGCTCACGGTTCGGGTCGCCGGGCTCACGGGTGGCGACCACCTTGCGGGCCCGCCCGTCGGCACCGACGTGGACGACCTCCACCGCGTACAGGTGGTCGACGGTCAGGCCGCGGGAGCGGGACAGCGCCCCGTACCCGCCGCCGGTGATGTGCCCGCCGGCACCGACGGTGGGGCAGGTGCCGCCCGGCAGGACGACGCCCCACCGCTTGTACAGCGTGCGGTACACGGAGCCGAGGAGCGCGCCGGGGCCCACGGCGATGGCGTTCATGGCCGGGTCGTAGTCGATGGCGTTCATGCCGGCCATGTCGATGACGACGCGGACGTCCCGGTTGGCGGTGAAGTCCTCGTCGCAGTGCCCGCCGCTGCGTACGGCCACTTTCAGGTTGCGGTCGACGGCCTCCTGGACGGCGGTGACGACCTGGTCGGCGCTGTGGACGACGCGTACGTAGTCGGGCGAGCCGACCCAGCGCTGGTTGGAGCCCGATATGAGGCCCTTGTACCGCGGGTCGGCGGAGGTGACGTGGATGGCCGGGGTCGCGCGCACGGTGTGCTCGGCGCCGTCGATCCCGTCGACGGCGGCGGCCACGGCCGGTGTCGTGGCGAGGGCCGGCAGCGCGAGTGCGCCACCGGTCGCGGCGGCGCCTCTCATCAGCCCACGCCGGGAGAATTCGGTCATGATCGCATGCCTCCATGAGATCTGAGCGTCGGAAATCCGCACGAGTGTCGTGCCGTGCGCGAACGTTTCCAGCCGTTCGTCATGGCCGGGTAACCCGGCGGGAACCCGGGCGCGGACGCCGCGGCGCGGTGCCGGGCCTTCAGCGGAAGGTCATCCGCCGGTCCCGTGGGACACGCCGGTGATTACCGGCGGATGGCCGATGCACGGAACGGACGCCTATACGTTCGAGCGGGCGGTGCTGTTTCGAGCGGTGCTGTTCCGTGCCCGATGTTCGTGACGTATTCGAGGAGCCTTCGTGCGCAAGGTGCTCATCGCCAATCGCGGCGAAATCGCTGTCCGTGTCGCCCGTGCCTGCCGGGATGCCGGGATCGCGAGCGTAGCCGTCTACGCCGATCCGGACCGGGACGCTCTGCACGT
>NZ_JBEZAQ010000010.1:0-219407 GCF_040646655.1 Streptomyces sp. NPDC045431 | reverse complement strand
CGGCGAAGACGTCTACGCCGAAGTCACCCTCCCCGACCACGCCCACACCGACGCCACCCACTTCACCCTCCACCCCGCCCTCCTCGACGCCGCGAGCCATGTGGACCTGCTGAACGAGGAGGACGCGGGGACCACGCAGCTTCCGTTCGTGTGGAGCGGGGTGACCGTCCACGCGACGGGTGCCACCTCGCTGCGCGTGCTGCTGCGCCGGGTGCGGGGTGAGGAGGTCACCACGCTGCAGGTGGCCGACGCCACCGGTCGGCCGGTGGCCACGGTGGAACGGCTGGTGTCCCGCCCCGTCTCCACCGAGCAGCTGGGGGCGTCGAACGGCCGGCCCGTCGAGGACCTGTACCGGTTCTCCTGGGTGGCGGGCCCGACGCTGACTTCCTCCGACGAGCCGCTTCCGGTGCTGGACACCGTGTCGGTGTCGGCATCGACGGGGCACGTGCCGGAAGTCGTGCTGCTGCCCGTGGAATCGGCCGGCCCGGGGGCGTCCGGTGCGCGGGCAACCGTGCACCGGGTGCTGGCGGCGCTGCGGGCCTGGCTGGCGGATGAGCGGTTCGCCGCCTCGCGGCTGGTCGTGGCCACGCACGGCGCGATGGCCGTGTCGGCGGATGAGAGCCCCGACGTCGCCCAGGCCCCGGTGTGGGGTCTGGTGCGCGCGGCGCAGGCGGAGCACCCCGGCCGGATCGTCCTGGTCGACCTGGATGCCACGGCCGAGTCCGACCAGGCGCTGGGCGCCGCCGCAGCGTCCGGCGTGCCGGAGCTCGTCCTGCGGGGCGGCAGGGCGCTCGTCCTTCGCCTGGCGCAGGTCTCCGGCGGTACGGGTGCGAGCCCGTGGGGTCCGGAGGGCACCGTCCTGATCACCGGCGGCACCGGTGGCCTCGGCGCACTCGTCGCCCGCCACCTGGTCACCGAACACGGCGTACGCCACCTCCTCCTCACCAGCCGCCGCGGCCCCGACGCCCCCGGCGCCACCCAACTCCACGACGAACTCACCGCCGCCGGCGCCACCGTCACCCTCGCCGCCTGCGACGTCGCAGACCGACAGGCCCTCGCCACCCTGCTCGACACCATCCCCACAACCCACCCCCTCACCGGCATCGTCCACACCGCCGGCACCATCGACGACGGCCTCCTCACCTCCCTCACCCCCGAACGGCTGGACACCGTCCTGGCCCCCAAGGCCGACGCCGCCTGGCACCTCCACGAGCTGACCACCGACCGCGGCATCGACCTCACCGCCTTCGTCCTGTTCTCCTCCACCGCCGCATTCCTCGACAACGCCGGACAGGCCAACTACGCCGCCGCCAACACCTTCCTCGACGCCCTCGCCCACCACCGCCACACCACAGGACTGCCCGCGACGGCACTCGCGTGGCACCTGTGGGAGGGCGACGGCATGGGGGCCGTCCTGGACGGGGCCGTGTTCGAGCGGCAGCGTCGTCTGGGCACCCCGGCGATCACCCCGAAGGAGGGTCTGGCGCTGTTCGACACCGCGCTCACCACGGGTGAGACCGTGCAGGTGCCGCTGCGGATCGACGGTGCGGCGCTCGCCGCGGCCGAGAAGGTCCCCGCACCCCTGCACGGTCTCGTACCGGCCGACCAGGTCCCGGCCCGGGCCGTCGCGGCCGCCGCCCCGGCGGCCGCCGCCCCGACGCCGGCCGCGAACCAGAGCCTGGAGGAGCGGCTCTCCGGTCTCGCCGAGGACGAGCAGCTGCGCATCCTGCTGGACCTCGTACGCGACCAGGTGGCCGCGGTGCGCCACGATGCCCCGCACGCGATCGACATGAGCCGTGGTTTCACGGAACTCGGCCTCGACTCGCTGGCCGCGATCGAGCTGCGCAACCTGCTGGGTGCCGAGACCGGGCTGAGGCTCCCCGCCACGATGATGTTCGACTACCCGAACCCCGAAGTGCTGGCGCGGTACCTGCTCGAGGAGCTTGCTCCGCCGCAGCGCGGGACCGAGCCGTCGAACGATGCGAACGGCGAGGCGGACCCCTCCCGGAGCGCGATCGCGGACATGGACGTCAGTGATCTGGTCCGTACGGCCCTCGCGGCCAGGAAGACCGACTGAGGCGGAGGCTGGGAGCAGTCATGAACACCGAGGAGATCGTCGAGGCGCTGCGCGCCTCGCTGATGGACAACGAGCGACTGCGCCGGGAGAACGAACGGCTGGCGCAGACCACGTCCGAGCCCGTCGCCGTCGTGGGCATGGCCTGCCGGTTCGCCGGCGGGGTCGACACCCCGGACGACCTGTGGCGGCTGCTGCTGGAAGAACGTGACGGCGTCGCCCCCTTCCCCACGGACCGCGGGTGGGACGTCGACCGCCTCTACGACCCGGAGCACGGTGCCCCGGGCAAGAGCATCACGCGCCACGGAGCGTTCCTGCACGACGCGGCGGGCTTCGACGCCGAGCTCTTCGGCATCTCGCCGCGCGAGGCGCTGGAAATGGACCCGCAGCAGCGACTGCTGCTGGAGACGGCGTGGGAAACCCTCGAGAACGCGCGCATCGACCCGCTCTCCCTCAAGGGAAGCAGGACCGGAGTCTTCGCCGGTTTGATGTACCACGAGTACGAGGGGGCCAGTACCGGCGGCAGCCTGATCAGCGGCCGGATCGCCTTCACCCTCGGTCTGGAGGGCCCGGCCGTCACGGTCGACACGGCCTGCTCCTCCTCGCTGGTCGCCCTGCATCTGGCGGCCCAGGCGCTGCGCACGGGCGAGTGCTCGCTCGCCCTGGCCGGCGGGGTGACGGTGATGGCCTCACCGGAGACGTTCCAGTACTTCACCAAGCAGCGGGGGCTCGCCCCCGACGGCCGGTGCAAGTCCTTCGCGGCGGCGGCGGACGGCACCGGCTGGGGCGAGGGCAGCGGCATGCTCCTCCTGGAGCGACTGTCCGACGCCCAGCGCAACGGGCGTCGCATCCTGGCCGTCGTACGGTCCTCCGCCCTCAACCAGGACGGTGCCTCCAGCGGTCTGACCGTGCCGAACGGACCGGCGCAGCAGCGGGTGATCCGACAGGCGCTGAACGGCGCGGGTCTGACGGCCGCCGACGTGGACGCGGTCGACGGGCACGGTACGGCGACCAAACTGGGAGACCCGATCGAAGCCCAGGCCCTGCTGGCCACCTACGGCCGGGACCGGCCCGCCGACCGGCCGCTGTGGCTCGGTTCGGTGAAGTCCAACCTGGGGCACACCCAGGCGGCCGCCGGCGTCGCGTCGATCATCAAGATGATCCTCGCGATGCGGCACGGCACCCTGCCGCGAACGCTCAACGTCGACCGGCCGACGCCACAGGTCGACTGGGACACCGGTCTGGTCCGGCTGCTGTCCGAAGCGCGTCCGTGGCCACAGACCGGCCGGCCGCGCCGGGCGGGGGTCTCCTCGTTCGGAATCAGCGGCACCAACGCCCACGTGATCCTCGAAGAAGCGCCGCACTGACGGGAGTCCCCATGCCTGCGCCTGCGCGCACCGTTTTCGACAACCGGATCGCCCCGGACGAGTTCCGGCGGGTCCTCGGCCACTTCTGCAGCGGGCTGACCATCGTCACCTCGCTGGCCGACGGGCCGGACGGCGACGAGCCGGTCGGCTTCACCTGCCAGTCGTTCGCCTCGCTGTCCCTGGAGCCGCCGCTCGTCACGTTCTCCGTGGCCCGGACGTCCACGACCTGGCCGCGGATCGCACCGTCCGGCGCCTTCTGCGTCAACATCCTCACCGCGGGCCAGGAGGCCCTGTGCCGGTCCTTCGCGCTGCGCGGCGCGGACCGCTTCGACCGGGTCCGCTGGACCCCGGGTCCGGCCACCGGCTCACCCGTGCTCGCGGGGTCGCTCGCCTGGGCGGACTGCACGCTCGAGGCGGTGCATCCCGGGGGCGACCACGAGATCGTCGTCGGCCGGGTGCGCGCCGTGGAGGTCACCGGCTCCGACGACGCCCCCCTGCTCTTCTATCGCTCCGCGTTCCACCGGCCCGCGGCCTGAACGTCCCGTCCCGCGGCGGCACGGCCGCCCGCTCAGCAACCAAGGAGTCACTCCGCATGCGATTCGGTCTCATCTACCACCACCAGCTGCCCCGGCCGTGGGAGGAGGACAGCGAGGAGCGCCTGTTCAACGAGTCCCTGGAGCAGATCGAACTGGCCGACAGACTCGGCTTCGACTACGCCTGGGCGACCGAGCACCACTTCCTGGAGGAGTATTCGCATTCCTCGGCCCCCGAGGTCTTCCTCGCCGCGGCCGCCGCGCGCACCAACAACATCCGTCTCGCCCACGGCATCGTCTCCCTGCCGGCCGCGGTGAACCACCCCGTGCGGGTCGCCGAGCGCCTGGCCACCCTGGACCTGATCTCGGGCGGGCGGGTCGACTTCGGCAGCGGCGCGGGCAGTTCGCAGCTGGAGCTGGGCGCCTTCGGCGTCGACCGGGACACCAAGAAGGACCAGTGGGAGGAGTCCCTGGAGGTCATCACCCGACTGCTGACGGAGACCCCGTTCACGGGCCACCAGGGCAAGTGGGTGGATGTCCCGCCGCGCAACCTGCTGCCCAAGTCGAAGCAGAAGCCGCACCCGCCGCTCTGGATGGCCTGCAGCGCCCGTACGACCATCGAGACCGCGGCGCGCAACGGCATCGGCGCCCTCTCCTTCTCCTTCGTCTCCCCTGCGGAGGCGAAGGAGTGGGTGGACACCTACTACGACATCATCGCCTCCGACGAGTGCGTCCCGGCGGGCCGCGACGTCAACCCGAACTTCTCGGTGGTCTTCCCGTTCATGTGCCACCCGGACGAGGAGACCGCCCTCGACCGTGGTCTGGACGGCGCGCACTTCTTCTCGTACTCGCTGATGCACTACTACATCACCGGTCAACACCGCCCGGGCGTCACCGACGTGTGGCAGGACTTCCAGGACAACCGCGCCTCCGTCGGTCTGACCCGTGAGCCGGCCGCGCCCGCGGACGGCGAGGAGCCGACCGCCGAGGCCAAGGCGATGCTGGAGCAGATCACCTCGCTGCGGCGTGGCATCGGCACCCCGGAGCAGGTCGCCGAGGTCATCCGCCAGTACGAGCAGGCGGGCGTAGACCAGCTGATCTTCTCGGTGCAGGTCGGCAAGAACCGGCACGAGCACATCCTGGAGTCGCTCGAGCTCTTCGCCCGCGAGGTGATGCCGGAGTTCGTCGAGCGTCGCGAGGCCCGTGAGACGGCCAAGCGGGAACGGCTCGCCGCCCCGGTGAAGGCGGCGCTCGGCCGGATCCGGAAGAACGCCGCAGACGTGTCCGACTACGTGATCTCGCCCGAGCTGGGGGCGTGAGTGGCCGAGCAGACGACCGTCGACACCGGGACGTGGGTCCGGCGCTTCCACCCCGCCGCCGACGCCCCTCATCGCCTGATCTGCTTCCCGCACGCGGGAGGCTCGGCATCCTTCTATTTCCCGGTGTCACAGGCGATGTCACCGGACGTCGACGTGCTGGCGATCCAGTACCCGGGGCGTCAGGACCGGCGTCACGAGCCGTGCCTGGACTCCATACCGGCGCTCGTCGACGCGCTGGTCGACGAGGTGCGCCCCTGGTTCGACCGGCCGGTTTCGTTCTTCGGGCACAGCATGGGAGCGTCGCTGGCGTTCGAGCTGGCGAGCCGGCTGGAAGCGGACGGGCTCACGCTGCACGGGCTGTTCGCCTCGGGCCGTCGCGCCCCGTCCACCACGCGTGACGAGCGGGTCCACCTGCGCGACGACGACGGTCTCATCGCGGACGTCACGCGGCTGAGCGGCACCGACAGCCAGGTGCTGGGCGACCCGGAGATCCTGCGCATGATCCTGCCGGCGATCCGGGCCGACTACCGGGCGGCAGAGACGTACCGGTGGGCCGTGGGGCCACGGCTGAACTGCCCGGTGTTCGCCCTGACCGGCGACGCCGACGCACAGGTCACGCTCGACGAGGCGCGCGCCTGGGGGGAGCACACGAGCGGCGCGTTCAGCCTGCAGGTGTTCCCCGGCGGCCACTTCTATCTCAATGCACAGGCAGCCCAGGTCATGGCAGCGATCCGGGCTCACCTTCGCTGACCTTTCCCGCCACCTGCGAAGCTGCGGAATCCGGGCCACGGTATCCCCATCCGGGCCCGGATTTCGCTGGTCTTCCCTGCCACTCGGACGGGGAAAGACGGGCCGTCACGCCGCGAAGAGGTCGTACGTCGAGGTGCGGCGCGGTCCCGCCTGCACGTCCAACAGCGGGTCGACGGAGAGCATGGCCTGGTGCAGCCGCTGAAGCTGAGGCGAGGGTTCCAGTCCGAGCTCGTCGATCAGCCGCTCCCTCAGTCTCCGGTAGACGTCGAGCGCTGCCGCCTGCCGCCCCGACCGGTACAGCGCCACCATGACCTGGGAGTGCAGTCCTTCGTGCGCGGGGTGACGTGCCGTCAGGTCGGTGAGCTCCGCGATGAGTTCGGCATGGCGGCCAAGTCTCAGGTCGGCGTCGATACGCCGCTCGATGGTGGCCAGTCGGCTCTCCTCCAGCCGTCTCATCTCCAGCTCGAGGATCGGTCCGACACGTACGTCGACCAGGGCGGACCCTTGCCACAGGTCGAGCGCCGCCCTGAACCGGCGGGCCGCCACCTCGTCGTCACCCGTCTCGAACGCGGCATGCCCCGCGCGCGCCAGCCGCTCGTAGTCGTGCACGTCGACACCGCCACCGTCGGGAATCTGCAGCAGATAGCCGCCGTGCCGGGTGGCCAGCACGTCCTTCGCGCCGCCGGACGCGCTCGGCCCCATCGCGGTCCCCATCCTCTTGCGCAACTGCAGGATGTACGTCCGCATGGTGGAGAGGGCACTCGCCGGCGGTTCGGTTCCCCATATCTCGTCCATCAGCAGGGGCACGGTCACCACACGTCCCGCGTACAGCGCCATCAGCGCCAGGATCTGCCGCGGTTTGGCCGCTGTCGGAACGAACGATCCCCCGTTGACCTCGGCGCTCAACGGACCCAAAATCTGAATCTTCACGGTGTCCACCATCGTGATCGAGCTCCTCATCGATATGCGTCCGGCGCCCCGACCGGTTCGGGCAGAGCGACGTGGTAGGTCGGCGACCGGCCCCAGGGGAAACCGTGGTGCAGTCGCAGTACCGCACCCCGGCCGACGTCGTTCTGCAGAGCGACGGCGGCGAGCACACCGGGGAGCGGTTCGAGTTCGATGAACCGCCACCGCCCGGCCCGGTCGTCCCCCGGCGGCCGGAAACCCTCGATCCCGCGGTTCTCGGCCAGTGCGAAGGAGAACGTGTCGAAAGGCAGGCGGAGCCCCAGGCCGCGCGCCTTGGAATACGCCTCCTTCAGAGTCCACAACCGCATGGCACGCCGCCGGCGCGAACGCCCCCACGGCGCCCTGGCCACCCAGTCCCGTTCCTCGGGGCTGAGCATCTCCACGACGGCGTCGATGGAGCGTTCCTCCCGGTCGAGGCGCTCGGCGTCGACACCGATGCGGCTCCCGCGCACGGTGCCCAGCAGGTTCAGGCCGTTCACGTGGGAGAGGTTGAAGTCGAGGTCCCCCGCACCGCGGGGCAGTCCGCCGTCCGGGTGCTGCAGGAAGGGCCTCCCGCGGGCGGAGCGCCGTATGACGAGTTCGGCCTCGGGGATTCCCGACTCCAGGGCGAGGGCGCGCCGCACCAGGGCGTGCGCGACCACGTACTGCCGGCGGTCGCGTGCGTGCAGGAACCGGTCGGCTACCTGCTTCTCGTGCTCGTCGAGCCAGTGCCGGGCCAGCACACCGGCCACGCCCGGAGCCAACTCCTCGTTGGGGCAGATCCACAGATTCACCGGCGTCACGGGGACTGGCTGATCACTGGTCATGCTGGGCGTCTCCAAGCATCGTCGCAGTCTGCCGTGGGGCAGCCAACTGGCGGCCGGAGGAGCCCTGCGGCGTCTCCGTTACCCGGCGTCAGATAAACTGCGTGAGATGCATGGGGCGAGCCCACGCTCGGGCTTCGCGGACAGGGCGGCCAGCGGGTCCGGCGGCAGCGGCGTCTCGGGGTCGGCCATGAGGATCGACTGCTGGAGCCGCTGTAACGGCGCGGACGGCTCCAGTCCGATCTCCCGTACGAGGGTGCCGCGCAGCCGGTGGTAGGCGTCGAGCGCCTCACCGCGCCGCCCCGAACGGTACAGCGCCAGCATGAACTGGGCATGCAGGTTTTCGTGAGCGCGATAACGGCCCGTCAACATGGTGAGTTCCGCGAGGAGTTCGCGGTGACGTCCGAGGTACAAGTCGGCCTCGATGCGATGGCCGAGTGCGCAGAGCCGGCTCTCCTCCAGGCGCAGGGCTTCCATCTCCAGCTGCGTGCCCGTCTGCACGTCGGTGAAGGCGGAGCCGGTCCACAGCCCCAGGGCGTCGCGCAGCTTGCGGGCGGCGCCCGCGTAGTCCCCGGTGTCCATGGCACGGCGCCCGGTGGCCGAAAGTCGCTCGAACTCGCGTACGTCGCTTGTGCCTCCGCCGGAAACCAGTAAGTACCCGCCGGGCAAGGTCGTCAGCACGTCCTTGGCGTCGCGCGGCCCTCCGCCGGCGGGACTGTCCTTGACCAGTGCGGTGGCTATGAGCTCACGCAGTTGCATGACATAGGTCTGCAGGGCGGTACGTGCGCTACGAGGAGGCTGTCCCGACCACAGGTCCTCGATGAGTTCCGTGACCGGCACAACCTGGTCGGCGTGGAGCGCGAGAAGCGCGAGCACCTGCCGAGGTTTGGGTGCGGTCGGGGCGATGGACACCCCGTTCTCCGTGACGCACAAGGCGCCCAGTAAGTTGATGTCCACGCCGTCTCCCCCTGATCCGCGTGCGACGTCCAGCCGGGCCGATAAAAAAGCAGCACAGCGAGTATGTCAAGTCGTTACTCGCTCCCCGGGCCCCTCGCGACGCCTCAGGTCCCCTTCACCTCGGACGCACGGGGAAATGACACGTGTACCGAGAGTATCACTCCCGTTACATATGCAGCACAACGCAGCGTGACCAGGGGATTCATCAAACCGGGCGCTTCACGCAAGGACCGCGAAACACGTCCCGGACAGAAGGAATCGGAATCGACCGCCGGGCAGGCACAGGCGCAAGCACGACGCACCACGCCTGCCCAGACACAAGAAAACGGGCTCATCGTGATCACGATGAGCCCGTTTCTACGGTGCTACTAGGACACTCGAGGGTGTCCCCTGGTGCGCGAGGGGGGAGTTGAACCCCCACGCCCTTGCGGGCACTGGAACCTGAATCCAGCGCGTCTGCCTATTCCGCCACCCGCGCATTGGGTGTTGCCGCTGTCGGCCCCGGTTTTTCGGCCGGAGCGCCTGGCGACATCTGAAGATTAGCACGTCGCCAGGGGTGGGTTCACATCCGTTTGTTTCGGCGCCCCGGCCCCCGAACAGAGACAGGGGGGAGGCACAGGCGGAGGGGCAGGCGGAGGGCCACCGGGGAAAGAGGGGAGGGGAGGGGAGGGGAGGGGGGAGGGCGAAGACGACGGGGAGGCGGCGAACCGGACCTCGCCGTACCCACTCCTCCACGGTGCACCCGGGGTGCGGGACACTGTCAGGAGGCCCCCTCTACGATCCGTGTGAGAGGTGACACTCATCCACAGGCCAGAGAAGGGGAACCAGCCGATTTCCCGACGCGTGGATACGATCAGTAAGCAGTACCAGGACGGCAACGACGGAGGAGGTGCCCCATGGGAGTCCTGAAGCGATTCGAGCAGCGACTCGAAGGCCTGGTCAACGGCACCTTCGCCAAGGTTTTCAAGTCCGAGGTCCAGCCCGTCGAGATCGCGGGCGCCCTCCAGCGGGAGTGCGACAACAACGCGACGATCTGGAACCGCGAGCGGACCGTCGTGCCGAACGACTTCATCGTCGAGCTGAGCGCGCCGGACTACGAGCGCCTCAGCCCGTACTCGGGCCAGCTCGGCGACGAGCTGTCCGGCCTGGTCCGCGACTACGCCAAGCAGCAGCGGTACACCTTCATGGGGCCCATCAAGGTCCACCTGGAGAAGGCCGACGACCTCGACACCGGGCTGTACCGGGTGCGCAGCCGCACCCTCGCGTCGAGTACGTCACAGTCGCAGTCCCCCGCGGGACCGGCAGGCCCCGCGGGCCCGGCCGCACCGGCCGGCCCCGCACCGAGCGGTCGCCCCGGCGGTTACGGATACCCTCCGGCCGGCGCCCCTCCCATGCCCGCGGCCCCGCCGCCGGGCATGAACCGTCCGCCCGCCGCCGGCCGCCCGCCGGCCGGTCCGGGCCCCATGCCCGGCGCCCAGGTACGCCGCTGGATCGAGATCAACGGCACGCGCCACCAGATCTCCCGCCCGACGCTCGTGCTGGGCCGCAGCACCGACGCCGACGTGCGGATCGACGACCCCGGCGTATCGCGCCGCCACTGCGAGATCCGGACCGGAACGCCCTCGACGATCCAGGATCTCGGGTCCACCAACGGCATCGTGGTGGACGGACAGCACACCACCCGCGCTACGCTCCGCGACGGCTCGCGGATCGTCGTGGGCAGTACCACCATCGTTTACCGGCAAGCCGAAGGGTGAAGCGGGGGCAATGTCAGAGCTGACCCTCACGGTCATGCGGTTGGGTTTCCTCGCCGTACTGTGGCTGTTCGTCATCGTGGCCGTCCAGGTCATCCGCAGCGACCTGTTCGGTACGCGCGTCACACAGCGCGGTTCGCGCCGTGACGCCGCGCGCCCGCAGCAGGCGGCACGGCAGGGTTCCGCCCCGCCGCCCCAGCGTCAGCAGGCCGGCCGCCAGCGCCGTGGCGCGCCGACCAAGCTGGTCGTGACCGAGGGGAGCCTGACCGGCACCACGGTCGCCCTCCAGGGCCAGACCATCACCCTGGGCCGTGCGCACGACTCCACGATCGTGCTGGACGACGACTACGCCTCCAGCAGGCATGCCAGGATCTACCCGGACCGTGACGGCCAGTGGATCGTCGAGGATCTCGGGTCCACCAACGGCACGTATCTCGACCGGACCCGACTCACCACCCCGACCCCCATTCCGCTGGGCGCGCCGATCCGCATCGGCAAGACCGTCATCGAGCTGCGGAAGTAGTACGACAATGAGCGAGCGGAGCGAGCGAGCCGCAGCGGTGGCGCCCACAGGCGACCGGCACCGGCTCCCGACCGGAGGGTGGGCAGTGTGGCTCGAGACCGGCTGTACCCCGAGGCAGAGTCGACAGGGCAGGTGCGCATGAGCCTTTCACTGCGCTTCGCCGCCGGATCGCACAAGGGCATGATCCGCGAGGGCAACGAGGACTCGGGTTACGCCGGTCCCCGCCTGCTCGCGATCGCCGACGGCATGGGGGGCCAGGCCGCCGGCGAGGTCGCCTCCTCCGAGGTGATCTCCACGATCGTCACCCTCGACGACGACGTCCCCGGCTCGGACATCCTCACCTCGCTCGGCACGGCCGTGCAGCGCGCCAACGAGCAGCTGCGGATGATGGTCGAGGAGGACCCGCAGCTGGAGGGCATGGGCACCACCCTGACCGCCCTGCTGTGGACGGGCCAGCGCCTCGGCCTGGTCCACGTCGGCGACTCGCGCGCGTACCTGCTGCGCGACGGCGTGCTGACGCAGATCACGCAGGACCACACCTGGGTGCAGCGGCTGGTCGACGAGGGCCGCATCACCGAGGAGGAGGCCACCACCCACCCGCAGCGCTCGCTCCTGATGCGCGCCCTGGGCAGTGGCGACCACGTCGAGCCGGACCTGTCCATCCGCGAGGTGCGGGCCGGGGACCGGTACCTGATCTGCTCCGACGGCCTGTCCGGCGTCGTCTCCCACCAGACGATGGAGGAGACCCTCGCCAGCTACCAGGGCCCCCAGGAGACCGTCCAGGACCTGATCCAGCTCGCGCTGCGCGGCGGCGGCCCCGACAACATCACCGTGATCGTCGCGGACGTCCTGGACGTGGACGGCGGCGACACCCTCGCCGGGCAGCTCAGCGACACCCCGGTCATCGTCGGCGCGGTCGCCGAGAACCAGCCCCAGCTGAACGACGGCGGCGCCATGGAGACGCCGGCGGGCCGCGCCTCCGGCCTCGGCCGCCCCGCCCCGCAAGCGCCGCAGGGGGGCTTCGGCCCGCCCGGCAGCGGCGACGACCTCGGCTACGACGGCATGCCGCCCGAGGGCTCCTTCGGCGCGTACGGCGACGACGACTTCACCAAGCCCCGCAAGAACCGCGTCTGGCTGAAGCGCTCCTTCTACATCGTGCTCGCGCTGGCCGTGGTCGGCGGCGCGCTGTACGGCGGCTACCGCTGGACGCAGACCCAGTACTACGTCGGCGCCAACGACGGCCATGTCGCGCTCTACCGCGGCATCAGCCAGGACCTGGCCGGGGTCTCGCTCTCGGAGGTCGAGAAGGACCACCCCGAGATCGAACTCAAGTACCTCCCCGACTACGCGCGCAAGACGGTCGAGGACACCATCATCGGCGGCAGCCGCGCCAAGGCGCAGGCGAAGATCGACGAGCTGGCCGTCCAGGCCTCCGCCTGCAAGAAGCAGGAGCAGCGCCGGGAGGCGGCGGACCGCGCGAACGCCGCACCGCCCGGTGAGGGCCAGGCCGGCGGCACGACCGGCGTCCCCACCACCACCAAGCCCACCGCAGCCACTGCCACTCCTTCCCCGGGCCCCAGCCTCTCGGAGGAGGAGCAGAAGCTGGCCTCGAACTGCGGCAAGCAGTAAGGACCCGTAGGGGGGCCTTTCACCACCATGAGCGTTGTCACCAACACGACCACCATCGGCGCGATCGACCTGCCGAGCCGCCGCAACACCGAACTGGCGCTGCTCGGCTTCGCCGTCGCGATCCCGGTGTTCGCGTACCTCAACGTCGGCCTGGCCCTGGACGGCAAGGTCCCGGCGGGCATGCTCGGGTACGGCGTCGGGCTGGCGCTGCTCGCGGGTGTCGCACACCTGCTGGTGCGGAAGTTCGCGAAGTACTCCGACCCGATCCTGCTGCCCCTGGCGACGCTGCTCAACGGCCTGGGCCTGGTGCTGATCTGGCGGCTGGACCAGTCGCCGCGGGTGATCGCCAAGTCGATGAGGCAGTTCGGCAGTTACAGCCCGGACGCCCCCAAGCAGCTGATGTACTCGGCGATCGGCGTCGCGCTGTTCCTGCTGGTGCTGATGCTCCTCAAGGACCACCGCGTCCTGCAGCGCTACACGTACATCTCCATGGTGGCGGCGATCGTCCTGCTGCTGCTGCCGCTCGTCCCGGGTCTCGGCACCGACGTCTTCGGCGCCAAGATCTGGATCAAGGTGGGTCCGTTCTCCATCCAGCCCGGTGAGTTCGCGAAGATCGTGATCGCGGTCTTCTTCTCCGGCTACCTGATGGTGAAGCGCGACGCGCTCGCGCTGGCCAGCCGCCGCTTCATGGGGCTGTACCTGCCGCGCGGCCGCGACCTGGGCCCGATCCTCACCATCTGGGCCGTCAGCCTGCTCATCCTGGTCTTCGAGAACGACCTCGGTACGTCGCTGCTGTTCTTCGGCATGTTCGTGATCATGCTGTACGTGGCGACCGAGCGGACCAGCTGGATCATCATGGGTCTGCTGATGGCCATCGGCGGCGCGGTCGTCGTCGGCTCGACCGCCACCCACGTCAAGTCGCGTGTCGCCGCCTGGCTCGACCCCTTCGAGTGCCTGAAGACGGCGCCCGAGGGCACCAACATGGCCATGGCCTGCGACCAGATGACGCAGGTGCTGATGTCCTTCGGCTCCGGCGGCACCCTCGGCGCGGGCCTCGGCCAGGGCAACTCCGACCTCGTCGGCTTCGCCGCCAACTCCGACTTCATCTTCGCCACCGTCGGCGAGGAACTCGGCCTCGCGGGCGTCATGGCGTTCCTGCTGATGTACGCGCTGATCGTGGAGCGGGGCATCCGCACCGCGCTCGCCGCCCGCGACCCGTTCGGCAAGCTGCTGGCGACCGGCCTGTCCGGCGCCTTCGCCCTCCAGGTCTTCGTGGTCGCCGGCGGCGTCATGGGCCTCGTCCCGCTGACCGGTATGACCATGCCGTTCCTCGCGTACGGCGGCTCGTCCGTGATCGCGAACTGGGCCCTGATCGCCATCCTGCTGCGGATCAGCGACACCGCGCGCCGTCCCGCGCCGGCCCCCGCCCCGTCCCCCGACGCCGAGATGACCCAGGTGGTCCGACCGTGAACAAGCCCCTGCGCCATATCGCGATCTTCTGCGGCCTGCTGATGCTCGCCCTGCTCATCCGGGACAACTGGATCCAGTACGTCCGGGCGGGCGAGCTCTCCACGCACGCGAGCAACAAGCGGGTCATCATCGAGCGGTACGCCAACCCGCGCGGCAACATCATCGTCGACGGCAAGCCGATCACCGGCTCCATCGACTCGAAGGACCCCTTCTACAAGTTCAAGCGCACCTACATCGACGGCCCCATGTGGGCGCCGGTCACCGGCTACGCGTCGCAGGCGTACGACGCCAACCAGATCGAGA
Source organism: Streptomyces sp. NPDC045431 (assembly GCF_040646655.1). Lineage (NCBI taxonomy): Bacteria > Bacillati > Actinomycetota > Actinomycetes > Kitasatosporales > Streptomycetaceae > Streptomyces > Streptomyces sp. NPDC045431. The sequence goes on along the minus strand of NZ_JBEZAQ010000010.1, from coordinate 204,959 downwards.
AGCTCGAGGACGGCATCCTCACCGGCAACGACGACCGGCTCTTCTTCGACCGCACCATGTCGATGTTCACGGGCGACAAGAAGCAGGGCGGTGACGTGATCACCACCCTCAACGGCGCCGCGCAGAAGGCCGCCTTCGAGGGTCTCGGCAAGAAGAAGGGCGCCGTCGCCGCCATCGAGCCGTCCACCGGCAAGATCCTGGCGCTCGCCTCGACCCCGTCGTACGACCCGTCCACCTTCGCCGGCTACAGCGCGAAGGACGAGCAGGCGTGGGTCGCGCTGGAGAAGGACAAGGACAAGCCGAAGCTGAACCGCGCGCTGCGCGAGGTCTACCCGCCCGGCTCCACCTTCAAGGTGCTGACCGCCGCGGCGGCCCTGGAGACCGGCAAGGTCACGGACATCAACGCGCCGACGGACACGCCGGAGCCGTACATCCTCCCCCACACGCGCACGCCGATGAAGAACCACGCCCAGGGGTGCGAGAACGCCACCCTCAACCGGGCCATGGAGGTCTCCTGCAACTCGGTCTTCGCCAAGCTCGGTGACGAGGTCGGGCGTGACGAGATGGTGAAGATGGCGGAGAAGTTCGGCTTCAACAACGGGGAGATCGACACCCCCGTCCGCGCCGCCAAGTCGGTCTACGACACGCAGATGGACCGCCCGGGCAACGCGCTCTCCTCCATCGGCCAGTTCAACACCGCGGCCACCCCCCTCCAGATGGCCATGGTCACGGCGGCCATCGCCAACGACGGCAAGCTGATGAAGCCGTACATGGTCGACCGCGTCACCGGCCCCGACCTCGACGTCCTGGAGACGACGGAGCCGGAGGAGATGAGCCGGCCCATGTCGGCGAAGACCGCGCAGCTGGTCCAGCAGATGATGGAGAACACCGTCAAGAACGGCACCGGCGGCAAGGCGGCCATCGAGGACGTCACGGTCGGTGGCAAGACGGGTACCGCCCAGCACGGCGAGAAGAACAAGGCCCGCCCCTACGCGTGGTTCATCTCATACGCGAAGACCGACAGCGGCTCTCAGGTCGCCGTAGCGGTTATCGTCGAAGACTCCGACGCGACCCGCGACGACATCAGCGGTGGCGGCCTGGCCGGACCCATCGCCCGCGATGTGATGAAGGCGGTTCTGGACAGCAAGAAGTGACGGCTGTGGCTGTGTACCGGTCGCGTATCAGCTGGCGGTCGCGGTCCGCTCGGCTCGCCGTGGCCGGTAGCGTATGCGCGGACAGCACACCGCCGGACCACACAGAGGGGTGCGGTCGGGACTGACGGAGAGGGCTGGAACAGTTATGGAAGAGCCGCGTCGCCTCGGCGGCCGGTACGAGCTGGGCTCGGTGCTCGGCCGCGGTGGCATGGCGGAGGTCTACCTCGCCCACGACACCCGGCTCGGTCGCACCGTCGCCGTGAAGACGCTGCGGGCCGACCTCGCCCGTGACCCGTCCTTCCAGGCCCGGTTCCGCCGTGAGGCCCAGTCGGCCGCCTCGCTCAACCACCCGGCGATCGTCGCGGTCTACGACACCGGCGAGGACTACGTCGACAACATCTCCATCCCGTACATCGTGATGGAGTACGTCGACGGCTCCACCCTGCGTGAGCTGCTGCACTCCGGGCGCAAGCTGCTGCCCGAGCGCACGCTGGAGATGACGGTCGGCATCCTCCAGGCCCTGGAGTACTCGCACCGCGCCGGCATCGTCCACCGCGACATCAAGCCGGCCAACGTCATGCTGACCCGCACCGGCCAGGTCAAGGTCATGGACTTCGGCATCGCCCGCGCCATGGGCGACGCCGGTATGACCATGACGCAGACGGCCGCCGTGATCGGCACCGCCCAGTACCTCTCCCCGGAGCAGGCCAAGGGCGAGCAGGTCGACGCCCGCTCCGACCTGTACTCCACCGGCTGCCTGCTGTACGAGCTGCTGACCGTGCGCCCGCCCTTCGTCGGCGACTCGCCGGTCGCGGTGGCGTACCAGCACGTGCGCGAGGAGCCGCAGCCGCCGAGCAACTTCGATCCCGAGATCACGCCCGAGATGGACGCCATCGTCCTGAAGGCGCTGGTCAAGGACCCGGACTACCGCTACCAGTCGGCCGACGAGATGCGCGCCGACATCGAGGCGTGCCTCGACGGCCAGCCGGTCGCCGCGACCGCCGCCATGGGCACCGTCGGCTACGGCGGGTACGCCCCCGACGAGCAGCCGACGACGGCGCTCCGCCAGGCCGACCCGGCCGGGCAGACGTCGATGCTGCCGCCCGTCAACCCGGACGACGGCGGCTACGGCTACGACGACCGCCCGGACCGCCGCCGCCAGCGGAAGTCGAGCACCTCGACCGTCCTGCTGGCCCTGGCGGGCATCCTGGTGCTGGTCGGCGCGATCCTGATCGGCCGCGCCGTCTTCGACAGCAAGGAGGGCGGCGCCAACCAGATCCCGGTGCCGAACCTCGTCGGTCAGACGCTGCCGAAGGCGCAGAAGCAGGCGGACAACGTGAGCGTCAAGGTGTCCCAGGCCGGCACCGAGCGCTGCGACCAGCCCAAGGACAGCATCTGCCGGCAGGCCCCCGCGGCCGATCCGGGCGCCGAGATGAAGGAGGGCGAGACCATCCAGGTCTGGCTCTCGGAGGGCGCCCCGAAGATCGAAGTGCCGGACGTCACGGAGAAGTCCGAGGACAGCGCGCGGCAGGCACTCGAGGACAAGGGCTTCGAGGTCGACGTGAAGTACGAGGAGTCCGAGCAGCAGCCGGGCGAGGTCATCCGGCAGAGCCCGGACGGCGGCACCCAGCAGGAGAAGGGCGCCACGATCACCCTCACGGTCTCCAAGCAGGCCCAGGTGAACGTGCCCCCGGTCACCGGCCAGCAGTACGACGCCGCGAAGAGCCAGCTGGAGACGCTGGAGTTCAAGGTCAAGCGGGAGGACGTCGACTCCGACCAGCCCGCGGGCACCGTCCTGGAGCAGAACCCGGCGGGCAACAGCAAGGCTCCCAAGGGCAGCGAGATCACGCTGAAGGTCTCCAAGGGCCCGCAGCAGCAGGCCCAGGTGCCGCAGTTGGTCGGGCAGCAGCTCGGCCAGGCCAAGCAGGCGCTCCAGCAGGCGGGTCTCCAGCTCGGCAACGTCGACGGCCCGAAGGACGACACCGCCTTCGTGATCGCCCAGGACCCGCAGCCGGGCACCCCGGCCCAGCCGAACCAGCCGGTCAACGTGAAGACCGTGGGCGGCAACGGCAACGGCAACGGCAACAACGGCGACGAAGGCGACGGCGGCTTCTTCGGCGGCCCCTCCGGCGCCGTCCTGCCCAAGGACTGACACCCGGGAACGCCCTACGACGGAGCCCCGGCACCCACCTCGGTGAGGGTGCCGGGGCTCCGTCGTACGCGGGGCCGTGCGCGTGCCGCTAGCGCAGCTCGGCCGGCGGGGTGCGCTCGGCGTCGACCTTCTCCGTGCGCTCCAGCTCGCCCCAGACGATGTAGCGGTAGTCGGAGGTGTAGACCGGCGTGCAGGTCGTCAGGGTGATGTAGCGGCCCGGCTTCGTCTTGCCCGACTCCTTCGGGACCGGGTCCAGGACGCGGACGTTGAACTTCGACGTCTCCGGGAGGGTCTTGTAGACCTTGTAGACGTACCAGAGGTCCTTCGTCTCGAAGACGATCGCGTCGCCGTGCTTCAGCTTGTGGATGTTGTGGAACTTCGCCCCGTGGCCGTCGCGGTGCGCGGCGAGGGTGAAGTTGCCCTGCTTGTCGGAGGGCAGCGCGGAGGCGATGGGGTCGGTGTAGTAGCCGGCGACGCCGTGGTTGAGGGTGTCGGGGTCGGTGCCCTTCTTGACCAGCACCTCGCCGTTCTTCATCGCCGGTACGTGGAGGAAGCCGATGCCGCCCTTGGTGTCGAGCGCGCCGGGGCCGGCCGACACCCAGGCGTGGCGTACGTCCTCGCCCTGCTTGTCCGCCTCGCGGTCGGCGAGCACGTTCGTCCACCACAGGGAGTAGACGACGAAGAGGCCCATCACCAGGCCCGCGGTGATCAGCAGTTCACCGAAGACACTGATGAAGCCGGCGATCCGGCTGCGCGCACGTGCCACTGCATCTGTCCCGTCGAAAAGTCTGGAAGTCGGTCGTCAGCCTACGAGCGCATCCGGTTTCCCCTTGCTGCGTGGGCGTTCCTCGACCATCTTGCCCCACACGATCAGGCGGTACGTACTGGTGAACTCGGGGGTGCAGGTGGTGAGCGTGAGGTAGCGGCCGGGGCCCTTGAAGCCGGAGCCTTCGGGGACGGGCTGGATCACCGAGATGTTGGAGGGCGGGGTCTGCGGCAGGATGCTCGTCATCTCGTACGTGTAGAACGCGTCCTGCGTCTCGACGACGATGGGGTCGCCCGGCTGGAGGCGGTTGATGTAGCGGAAGGGTTCGCCGTGGGTGTTGCGGTGCCCGGCGACCGCGAAGTTGCCCTGCTTGTCGGAGGGCATGGCGGTCTTGAGGGCGCCCTCGGCGTAGTGGCCGACCATGCCGCGGTCGAGCACCTTCTCCTTGTCGATGCCCTCGGCGATCGGCACGACGACGTCGAGCTTCGGGATGTACATGATCGCGAAGCCCTGGCCGGGCTCGAACGCGCCGGGCTTGCGCCCCTCCGCCCAGGCCTCCTCGATGCCCTTCTTCGCCTGGTCGGCCTGCAGGCCGGCGCGGATGTTGGTCCACCACAGCTGGTACGTGACGAAGAGGAGCATCACGACGCCGAAGGTGATGAAGAGCTCGCCCAGCACGCGGCTCGCGACCACGCCGACGCTGTCCTTGCGGGCGCGGGCGGCGCGCCGGGCCTCGACGCGCGTCAGCGGCCGGTCGGGGCCGGCCGGGGACGGTGCGGCCGGCGCGGGGGCGTGCTTGCCGGCGCGGCGGCGGCCACGGCCCTTGGCGGCCTTGCGGCGCTCGGCGCGGCCGCCGGTAGCGGGGCTGTCGGGCGTGGGCGCGGGCGTGGGCGCAGCGCGGCGGGTGTCCTCCGTGCGGAGTGCCATCGTCTCGGGGTCCGGCGCCTCGGGTGCTTCGGGCACCTCGTACGAAGACGGGTCGTACAGAGGCGTCTCGTACGTCGATGTCTCGTACGTCGGCGCCGCAAGCGGAGGATCTGGTTCCGCCGGGAGGTTCGCGGCCCGGAACCACGGCGAACCGTGCTCGTGCTCCGGGCGCACGGGGGTCACGCGACGGCCTTGCCCACCACCGGCGCGAGCCCTGCCGACCGGCCGACCGCGCCGGTGTCGCCGCACTGCTCCAGCCAGTTGGCGAGCATCAGGTGCCCGTGCTCCGTGAGCACCGACTCCGGGTGGAACTGGACCCCCTCCACCGCGAAGTCACGGTGGCGCAGCCCCATGATGATGCCGTCCTCCGTCCACGCCGTGACCTCCAGCTCATCGGGCAGGTCGCCCGGCTCCGCGGCCAGCGAGTGGTACCGGGTCGCGGTGAAGGGCGACGGCAGCCCGGCGAAGACGCCGCGCCCCTCGTGCGTGACGAGCGAGGTCTTGCCGTGCAGCAGTTCGGGGGCGCGGTCGACGACGCCGCCGTACGCCACGGCCATCGACTGCATGCCGAGGCACACGCCGAAGACGGGGACACCGGTCTCGGCGCAGTGCCGGACCATGTCGACGCAGACGCCGGCCTCCTCGGGCGTACCGGGGCCCGGCGAGAGCAGGACGCCGTCGAAGCCGTCCTGGGCGTGGCTCAGCTCCACCTGGTCGTTGCGCCGGACCTCGCACTCGGCGCCCAGCTGGTACAGGTACTGGACCAGGTTGAAGACGAAGCTGTCGTAGTTGTCGACGACGAGGATGCGCGCGCTCACTGTCCGTCCACCGTCACATCGTTGAACGGAAGCAGAGGCTCCGCCCAGGGGAACACGTACTGGAAGAGCACGTAGACCACCGCCAGGATCAGGACGAGCGAAATGACCGCCCGCACCCAGGCGTTGCCCGGCAGATGCCGCCAGATCCAGCCGTACATGACGTCTGCTGGTCCTTCCTCGAATGCCCTTCGATACCGCACCAGAGTACGGGTCCGGGCCGCCCGATGGGTCAGCTGTCCACAGCCGGCCGCCCGGCTCCCCGGTCGTGTCCCTAGGAAGTCGGCTTGGCGTAGTGCAGGTCCACGGGGCCCGAGTAGCCGGGCAGCGTCACCGCGTCGTGCTCGTCGACCTTCCAGCCGAGACCGTACGCCTTCACGTACAGCAGGTAGTTCTGGACGGCCGTGGAGCCCTCCAGCGCGCGCTGGAGCTTCCCGGTGTCACCCACTGCCGTGATCTTGTAGGGCGGGGAGTAGACGCGGCCCTGGAGGATGAGGGTGTTGCCGACGCAGCGGACCGCGCTGGTGGAGATCAGCCGCTGGTCCATGACGCGGATGCCCTGGGCCCCGCCCTTCCACAGCGCGTTGACGACCGCCTGGAGGTCCTGCTGGTGGATCACCAGGTCGTTGGCCTGCGGCTCCGGATAGCCGGGGGCGGCCTGGGCGTCGGGCGGGGCGTCGTTGAGGGTGACGGTCAGACCGCGGCCGGCGACGGGCGTCGTGCCCGCGGTCTTCTCCAGGGCGCCGAGCTTCTCGTCCTCCGCCTTGGTGGAGCCGTCGTCGCGGCGGGCCAGGGCGTCGACCTCGCCGCGTACCACCGCGGTGGACTCGTCGAGCTCGGCGTTCTTCCGGCTGCGCTCGCTGATCAGGTCGGAGAGTTTGAGCAGCGAGGCGTCCTCGCGGATGTTGGTGCCCTTGGCGGTGTTGAAGCTCGTCACGAAGATCAGGCCGGCGAGCGCGAAGACGCCGGCGGTGAGCACCCGGACCGGTCGCCAGGTGCGGCGCCGGGCGGGCTCTGCTGGAGAGTCGGCGGAATTGCTCAACGTACCCTTATCTCCTTCAGCGCCGCGGAAGCACTACGCTAACGGACGCCCGGGTGAGGCAGTGGTCCCCCTCGCTCTCAGCCCCGGCGACAGCAGCACACACGCCACAGTTCCCTGCGCGGTCACGCAGCGCATCGACAGGAGAGTCCCTCGTGCCGAAGTCACGTATCCGCAAGAAGGCCGACTTCACGCCGCAGCCGGCCGCGAAGCAGGCGACCACCATCAAGCTGACCAACCGCAGCTGGGTGGCACCGGTGATGCTGACGCTCTTCGCCATCGGGCTCGCCTGGATCGTCGTCTTCTACGTCACCGACGGCTCGCTGCCCATCAAGTCGCTCACCAACTGGAACATCGTGGTCGGCTTCGGCTTCATCGCCGGCGGCTTCGGCGTCTCCACCCAGTGGAAGTGACCCGGGCGAAGTGACGGGCTGCGGCGGCTTCGCGGCTTCGGCCCAGCCGTCGTCAAGCCGTACCCAGAGGTTATCCACAGCGTTGTGCACAGGCCAGTGGAAAAAGGTCAGACGATCTGTGGATAACCTCCACGATGTTGACGCCGATGTGACTGCGCGCACCCCTCGCCCCGCCTCGTAAAACCGCAGGTCAACGGCGAGGGGCACAGACGTTCCCCACCCGGTGCACAAGATCCGCCACCCGTTGTGGACAACGATGGGGAAAGCTTGTGCTCAGCTGAGCGCGGCGGTCCTCAGAACCACAGCCGCCAGCGTCAACCCGACGATCAGCCCGCAGGCCGCCCACTGGGTCACCCGGCGCCGCTCGCGCGGGACGCCGACCATCCCGTACGCGATCACCGCGCCGGCGACCAGTCCGCCGATGTGCGCCTGCCAGGCGATGTTGTCCCAGAAGAAGGTCAGCACCAGGTTCAGCACGAGCAGCGTCATCACCGGCCGCATGTCGTACTTGAGCCGGCGCATGAGCACCACCGTCGCGCCCAGCAGACCGAAGACCGCGCCGGACGCCCCGAGGGAGGGCGAGTTCAGATCCGCCTCGAGGTAGGTGAAGGCGCTGCCCGCGAGCGCGGAGAGCAGATAGAGGGCGAGGTAGCGGGCCCGCCCGAGCGCCGCCTCCAGGGGGCCGCCGAGCCACCACACGCCGAGCATGTTGAAGCCGATGTGCCAGATCTCCCAGTGCAGGAACGCCGCCGTCACCAGCCGGTACCACTCGCCGTCCGCGACGCCGACCACCTCGCCGAGCTGCGGCACGAAGGCGAGCCCGATGAGGTCCAGCTGGTGCAGCAGCTCCGGCTTGGCCCGTACGGCCAGGAACATCGCCAGGTTGACGGCGATGAGGATCTTGGTGATCAGCTGGGGGTCGCCGGCCGTGATCACCCCGCCCGCGACCGTGCGCGGCCGGCTATCCGACGGCGCGTGGCCGGTGCCGGACCCGCCGCGCACGCACTCGGGGCACTGGAAGCCGACCGACGCCTCGACCATGCAGTCCGGGCAGATCGGCCGCTCGCAGCGGGTGCACCGGATGCCGGTCTCCACGCCCGGATGGCGATAACAGCTCGGCGCCTGCGCCTGCTCCATGGGGTTCCCCTCTCAACGCGACGCCCCGTCCATCCTTAGGGACGGACGGGGCGGGGCGAAAAGTGCCCGGTCAGGCCTCAGCTCTTGCGGGACTCGATCACGACGGACTCGATGACCACGTCCGTCAGCGGACGGTCGGTGCGCGGGTTGGTCGGGGTGGCGACGATCGCGTCCACGACCCGCTTGCTCGCGTCGTCGGCGACCTCACCGAAGATGGTGTGCTTCCCGGTCAGCCAGGTCGTCGGGGCGACCGTGATGAAGAACTGCGAGCCGTTGGTGCCCGGCCCGGCGTTGGCCATGGCCAGCAGGTACGGCTTGGTGAAGCCCAGCTCCGGGTGGAACTCGTCGGCGAACTCGTAACCGGGGCCGCCCGTGCCGTTGCCGAGCGGGTCGCCGCCCTGGATCATGAAGCCGCCGATGACGCGGTGGAAGACCGTGCCGTCGTAGAGGGGGTCCGTGCTCTTCACGCCGGTGGCCGGGTTGGTCCACTCGCGCTCGCCCTTGGCGAGCTCCACGAAGTTCCTGACCGTCTTCGGGGCGTGGAACGGCAGGAGCCGGATCGCGATGTCGCCCATGGTGGTCTTCAGGGTGGCGTAAAGCTGCTCGGCCACGATGTGCCTTCCGTAAGTCTGGTCTGACGTCGGTCTGCTCCGACGTCCGCCGATCCTCCCACGGGAGGCGGCCGATGCCCCGGATGCCCGTACCGCATGCCGAGGAAGAGGGCGGCAGGCATGATTTCAAAAAGGACGGAAAGGCGAATAGCGACCCCGCCACCGAGGAGGAGGATCCCGTGACCCGCAAGGACAGCGTGCGCGCCGCGACCGATTCGGCAATGGACAGCGTGCGGCACGCCGCGGAAGTGGTGGCGCCCTACGCGAGCACGGCGAAGGACTCGGCCGTGCACTACGCGAACGAAGCGCGCGTAAGGGTCGCGCCGAAGGTCTCGATGGCCGCGCAGCAGGCCCGTACGCAGGCGCGTGCCCAGTACGAATCGATGGTCGCGCCGCATGTGCCGCCGAAGCTCGACAAGGCCGCGCAGCGTGCGATGACGCAGACCCGCAAGGCCGCGCGCGAGGCGGCGCGGTACACGGCGCCGCGCATGGAGAAGGCGATGGCGGCGGCCCAGCCCGTACGGGCCGAGGCGATGAACCGCTCGGCCGCGGCGGTCGCCGCGCTGCGGGGCCAGGTGACGGCCCGGGAGATCCAGCGGCTCGTCCGGAGGCACGAGCGCCGGGCGAAGGCCGGGCGGATGTTCAAGGGTGTGGCGCTCGCGGGGATGCTGGCGGGTGCCGCGTTCGCCGCGTGGAAGTGGTGGGACAAGCAGGCCAACCCGGACTGGCTGGTGGAGCCCCCGGCTGCGACCGAGGTCTCGGAGGGCCCGGTCACGTCGGTCGACGGCAGTGTGGCGCCGCTGGACCCGGAGGTGGAGGCCAAGCAGGCGGAGAACGAGGCGTCCGACCGGAACCGCGAGGACCGCTAGGCCGCTAGGCCGCTAGGCCGCTAGGCCGCTAGGACCACGACGGCCGCTGGAGCCGCTCGAGCCGCGTCGACCACTGGACCGCGACGACCGTCAGGCCGCGAGGGCCAGGTCCGTCGGGTCGGGCTCAGCGGGGGCGGCAGCCGGCAGACGGCGCACGGAGGGCGACGATCCGTGCGCCTCGGCGCGGATGCGCTGCTTGATCGTGGGCGGCAGGGCCCGGGGCCGTACGCGTACGGGTGACGCGGCGCGCTGCACGGGCACGACGGCGGAGGCGGAGAGCGAGGCCGAGGCCGAGGCGGCCGGGAGCGCCGGTGCCGTCTTCGCCGCCTTCGCCGCGGTGCCGGGGCCGAAGCCCAGGGCTCCGAGGAGTGCGGTCAGCAGGGCGATCAGTGGAGAGATGAGCGTCCGGACGTACGACGTGAAGCTGACGGCGGCCATGGCCCCTCGCTTTCTTGGGCGATTTGCATACCTTTCTCATGATGTGTATGTGTCCCGAAAGCGCGAGCACCGGCGCCGCGCCCCGGCAGATCTTCCGATGAACTGCACTCGTCCGGAGCAATAAAAGTTGGGCCCTGCCCACGGCCTCGGGCAGGGCCCCTGCGGCCTCACGCGGCGGCGAACTTCTTGCGCCAGGCGAGGGAGACGTACACCAGCGCCACGAGGACCGGTACCTCGATGAGCGGGCCGACGACGCCCGAGAGGGCCTGGCCGGAGGTGACGCCGAAGGTGGCGATGGCGACGGCGATGGCGAGCTCGAAGTTGTTGCCGGCGGCGGTGAAGGCGAGCGTCGCGGTGCGGTCGTAGGTCAGGCCGATGGCCTTGCCCAGCAGGAACGTGCCGAACCACATCACCGCGAAGTACACGAGCAGCGGGAGCGCGATCCGGGCGACGTCGAGCGGCTGCGAGGTGATGGTCTTCCCCTGGAGGGCGAAGAGGATGACGATCGTGAAGAGCAGGCCGTAGAGGGCCCACGGGCCGATCTTCGGCAGGAAGCCGGACTCGTACGCCTCGCGGCCGAGCTTCTTCTCGCCGATGCGGCGGGTCAGGAAGCCCGCGAGGAGCGGCACGCCGAGGAAGATGACGACGTTGAGGGCGATGCCCCACATGGAGATGTCCAGCGACTCCCCGTCGCCGAGGCCGAGCCGGCCGGGCAGCAGGTCCAGGTAGAACCAGCCGAGCAGACCGAAGGCCAGGACCTGGAACACGCTGTTGAGCGCGACGAGCACGGCGGCGGCTTCGCGGTCGCCGCAGGCGAGGTCGTTCCAGATGACGACCATCGCGATGCAGCGGGCGAGGCCGACGATGATCAGGCCGGTGCGGTACTCGGGCAGGTCCGGCAGGAAGACCCAGGCCAGCGCGAACATCACCGCGGGGCCGAGGACCCAGTTGACGACCAGCGACGAGAGCATCAGCTTCCGGTCGCCGGTGACCGCGTCGAGGCGGTCGTACCGGACCTTCGCCAGGACCGGGTACATCATGATCAGCAGGCCGGCGGCGATGGGCAGCGAGACTCCGCCGATCTCCACCTTCGCGAGCGCGTCGTTCAGACCGGGGACCAGGCGGCCCAGGCCCAGCCCGAGGGCCATCGCGAGGATGATCCAGACGGCGAGGAAGCGGTCGAGCGTGGAGAGTTTCGCGACGACGGACGGTTCCCCGGTGGTGGTCGCGGGCGCTTCGGTACGGGTCACGGACAGGCCCTCTTGTTGTCGGCGGCGGTACGAGCGGTGGCGGCCAGCTCGGCGAATCGGTCGGCGAGGTGCGCGATGACGTCCGGGCGCAGCTTGTAGTACGTGAACCGGCCACACGGCTCGGTGTCCACGACCCCTGCTTCCCGCAGCACTCTCAGGTGGTTGGAGAGGTTCGTCTGGCGGGCCCCGGTCTCCTCCACGAGGTGGGTGGTGCAGAGGGTCTCGCGGGCGAGCAGGGTCACGATCCGGAGCCTCAGCGGGTCGGCCAGAACCCGGATCAGATCAGTGTCGACTGACGTCATCATGGACTGATACTCTCACATCACCGGCGGCTGATACGTGCCGACGGCAGGTACGTGCGAAGAGAGACCCCGATGGCCGACAAGCCCTCCGTGCTGTTCGTCTGCGTGCACAACGCGGGCCGCTCCCAGATGGCCGCCGCCTGGCTGCACCACCTCGCCGGGGACCGGATCGAGGTGCGCTCCGCCGGGTCCGCCCCCGCCGACGCCGTCAACCCGGCCGCCGTCGAGGCCATGCGCGAGGTCGGCATCGACATGTCCGCCGAGACGCCCAAGATCCTCACCGTCGACGCGGTCAAGGCGTCCGACGTCTGCATCACCATGGGCTGCGGTGACACCTGCCCGGTCTTCCCGGGCAAGCGCTACCTGGACTGGAAGCTGGACGACCCGGCCGGCCAGGGCGTCGAAGCCGTACGCCCCATCCGCGACGAGATCAGGAAGCTCGTCGAAGGGCTCGTCGAGGAGATCGACGCCAGCCGGAACCAGCCGGCCAGCACGAACGGGTAGAGCAGGTACCCGAAGCGGGTGGCCGGAGCCAGGCACATGGCCAGGAGCAGTCCCACCGCCAGGAGGTCCGCCGCCGCGCGCGCGTCGCGCGGCGGCCGCCTGAAGAGGTGGACGCCCACCGCCACGGCGGCGAGCACCAGCGCTCCGGTCGCGAGCACGAACCCGCCGGGCACGAACGAGGCGACCAGGTGACCGGGCAGCGGGCTCGCCGCCGGTGAGGCCGCGCCGCCCCGGCCCAGCGGGAAGAGGACGAGCTGCTCCACGAACGCGGCGGGGTGCGCCACCGCCACGGGCGCGACCGCCACCAGCAGCACCCCGCCGGCCACACCCGCCGCGCGGAGGGCGGCCCGGCCGCCGCGTACCGAGACCAGCAGGACCAGCACCACCGGCAACAGCGGCCACGCCGTCCACTTGAGCGACGCCGCGACGCCCATCGCGAGCCCCGCACGGGCGGCCGCGCCCCGCGAGGCGAGCGCCGGCGCGAGGCACATGAGGCCGACGACCGGTAGGTCCGTACCGCCGACGGCCAGGGGCAGCGCCACGGCGGGTAAGGCGGCGAGCACCACCAGCGCCCGACCGCGGCCGAGGTACGGGCCCCGCCGGGTCGCCGGACCCCGCGCCGCCGATGTCCGCCTCGCCGCCGGAACTCGCACCGCGAGCCGCGTCGCCGGAACTCGCACCGCGAGCCGCGTCGCGAGCCGCGTCGCCGGAACCCGTGCCGCGAGCCGCGACGCCGCGGCCATGGACGCGAGGAACACCGCGGCGAACCACCAGCGCGCGTCGGCGAGCGGGAAGTCGCCCCACAGCGCGCGCGGCAGGCCGAACACCGCCATGCCGGGCAGGTAGGGGTTGTAGTCCTCCACACCGAGCGGGTTCTCCACGTACGGGCTGCCGCCGGTCAGCAGCAGGGCCCCGGAGCGCTCCACCACCTCGACCTCCAGCTGCGCACGCCCCCGCGCGACGAGCACGGCGAGCGGCACCGTCACGGCACCGGTCAGTGCGGCCAGCCTCCCCGGGAGCACCCGGCCGCACGCGACGGCGCCCGCGCCGACCGCGTACCCCGCGGCGGCCGCGGTGCCCCACAGCCGATGCGTCCCGAGCGTCGACACCAGGGCGAGCACCCCGGCGAACACCGCGCACACCGCCCACGCCGCGGCCTCCCGGCGCGGCCCCCCACGCGGAGCCGCCACCGGCGGCGGGACGGTCGACCGGTCTGCCCTCATGCGTACGCCTCCTCGGCTCGGAAGCGCACGACTCTGCGGACGAAGGGCCGTTGAGGTCGTCACACGGGGGTCGCATCCCTCGGATCACCCCCCGGTACTACGCGCCGACGGCGGTCCTCGGGGCCGGGGGCGTACGGCAACGAAAAGCCCCCTCCGACCGGCGGATCCGCAGGTCGGAGGGGGCACAAGAGGTGTGGAGCCTAGGGGAGTCGAACCCCTGACATCTGCCATGCAAAGACAGCGCTCTACCAACTGAGCTAAGGCCCCGCGCCGGCCGACGAGCGGCCGGTGCCGCAGACCAGAGTACCGGGTGCCGGGGGGTGTACCGCAAAAGGATTAGGACTCCCCCGGAACGACCACTCTCCGTAAGATGCTGGACAGGTTCGCAGCCGCGAACCACAGCGATGGGGAGACGCATATGGATACGGCACAGCAGGAAGCGACCGCGAGAGCCAGAGAGCTCCAGCGCAGTTGGTACGGGGAGCCACTGGGGGCGCTCTTCCGCCGGCTCATCGACGATCTGGGCCTGAACCAGGCCCGTCTCGCGGCGGTGCTCGGGCTGTCGGCTCCGATGCTCTCCCAGCTGATGAGCGGTCAGCGCGCCAAGATCGGCAACCCTGCCGTGGTGCAGCGCGTCCAGGCCCTCCAGGAGCTGGCGAGCCAGGTCGCCGACGGCAGCGTGAGCGCCGCCGAGGCCACCGACCGGATGGACGAGATCAAGAGGTCCCAGGGAGGCTCGGTGCTCACCGGATCCAGCCAGACGACCGCCAGCTCGGGGGCGCCGACGGTCAAGCGCGTGGTCCGGGAGATCCAGTCGCTGCTGCGCTCCGTCTCGGCGGCCGGCGACATCATCGATGCGGCCGACTCGCTCGCACCCACCCACCCGGAGCTGGCAGAGTTCCTCCGGGTGTACGGCGCCGGGCGCACCGCGGACGCGGTCGCCCACTACGAGTCGCACCAGAGCTGACACAGCTGACAGCAGGCCGAGCGGGAGCGGACGGACGGGGAGCGGCGCAGCGCGATGGGTGAGGTCTTCGCGGGTCGGTACGAGTTGGCCGACCCGATCGGGCGCGGTGGTGTGGGCGCCGTCTGGCGCGCCTGGGACCACCGCCGGCGCCGTTACGTCGCGGCCAAGGTGCTCCAGCAGAGCGACGCGCACACGCTGCTGCGCTTCGTACGGGAACAGGCGCTGAGGATCGACCACCCGCACGTCCTCGCCCCGGCCAGCTGGGCCGCGGACGACGACAAGGTGCTGTTCACCATGGACCTGGTGAGCGGTGGGTCGCTGGCCCATGTCATAGGGGACTACGGGCCGTTGCCGCCCCGCTTCGTCTGCACCCTGCTCGATCAGCTGTTGTCCGGACTGGCCGCGGTGCACGCGGAGGGGGTCGTGCACCGCGACATCAAGCCGGCCAACATCCTGCTGGAGGCGACCGGAACCGGACGGCCGCATCTGCGGCTGTCCGACTTCGGCATCTCGATGCGCAAGGGCGAGCCCCGGCTGACCGAGACGAACTACGTCGTCGGTACGCCGGGTTACTTCGCGCCCGAGCAACTGATGGGCGCGGAGCCCGACTTCCCGGCCGACCTGTTCGCGGTCGGCCTGGTCGCCCTGTACCTGCTGCAGGGTCAGAAGCCGGACGCACAGGCGCTGGTGGACCATTTCACGGCGTACGGCACGCCCGGCGCCCCACAGGGCATCCCGGAGCCGCTGTGGCAGGTCCTGGCGGGCCTGCTCCAGCCCGACCCGCAGATCCGTTTCCGTACGGCGACGGGCGCGCGCAAGGCCCTGTCGGCGGCGGTCGAGCTGCTGCCCGAAGCCGACGGGACCGAGGAGCCCGTCGAGGTCTTCGACCAACTCGGGCCGCTCCCGGCCGGTTTCGGCCCGGAGGGCCCCATCACGGCCGCTCCGGACGCGGTACCGACACCGGCACCGGCACCGGCTTCCGCACAGGCACCCACGCCCGCACCCGCACCCGCACCCGAAGCCGTCGCGGTGCCGCCCGCGCCCGTAACGGCCCCTGTGTACGCGCAGCCCGCGCCGTCCACGCCGTCCGAGACGGGGAGCTTCCACCTCGCCCCGCCGGCTCCGGCGACGCCGACGCGCCCCTACACCGCCGCACAGGCCACCACGCAGCCCACCCCCCAGCCCACCGCCCGCCCCGTGCCGAAGCGGCCCGGGCCGTCCGCGAAGGTGGCGGTACCGGTGCTGCTGACCGCGCTGCTCTGTTTCGCCGTCGGGATCTGGGCGCTCACCCAGGTCTGAACGCCCGCTCCGCTCAGAGCGCCGCGCGCCGCCGCGCCAGCAGCGTCCACACCCCGAGCCCGAGCACCAGCACCGTCCCGCTGCCGATCCCGGCCGCCGCGACGGCCTTCATCGTGCCGCTGCGCTCCGCCTCCGGGCCGCTCTGCCCGCTGGCCGCCTGCTCCTTGTCGTCCTGCGTGACGCTGAAGATCCCGGCCGGCCCGTCGTACGCGGGGGCCGGCCGCGCCTCGCCCCGGACGTTGACGCGCAGCGTCAGCCCGTACGGCTTCTTGCCGAACTTCTCACCCACCTCTGGGCTGAGGCTGACCTGCAGGTAGTACCAGCCCGCGAACCGCATGTCCTCGAACTTGGCGCTGGAGTCGAAGCGGTTCTCGTACCGCACCGGCGGCAGCGGGTCGAGCGCCGCCGCCTTCTGCTTGCCGTCGTACGAGACGGAGTCGACGCTGCCGACGACACCCTGCATGGGGTTGAACAGCCTCATGGAGAGCGCGCTGCCGACGAAGCCCTGGCCGCCCGCCGAGCTGCCGAGGTCCGCGCTGGCGAAGATCTGCTGGCCCCAGTCCACCGGCACCCGGTAGAAGCGCGACTGGCCGGGTTCGATCCGGTCGGTCCACTCGCCCTGGGTGAGGCCGGTCGCGTCGAAGAAGCCGGCGCCGCCGGCCCGTTCGCGAGGGCCGCCGGCCGGGGTCGGGGGCGAGGCGCTGGGCCAGGCCGACGGCGCGGCCGTCGGGCCGACCTCCTTCACCTTGGGCTCGGTCTGGTGCCGGAGCTCCAGCTCCCACGGCTCGGCCCCGCCCTTGCCGTCGGTTGTCGTGCGCTCGACGACCACGTAGTACGAGTCGGCCTTCTGGCAGGAGGTGCGGTCCTTCTCGATGGTCCGGTGCGCGTAGGCGGCCAGCGGGCGCGGGAACTCGGCGGAGCGGAACCGGTCGTCGTTGGAGCTGCACTCGTATCCGTCGCGATCCTGGAGCGAGACCTCCAGGCCGTCGGAGTAGCCGACCTCGGTGCCCGGCCCGGGCACGGCCACGGCGGAGACGTACGCGTCCCGCTCCGCGTCCAGGTCGATCCGGTAGACCAGCTTCTCGCCGCGGTCGATGGTGTCCCGGTACGTCCCGCCGGTGGTCAGCCGCGGGGCCTCACTGGTACTGGCGGCACCCTTCACCGGCCGGGCGCCCTCGGCGAAGGTGTACGGCGTCGGCTGCCCGGCCGCGCGTGCCTGCCCGGCCGCCCCTGTCTGCGCGCCCAGCACCACCACGGCGCCCATCGCCGCCGCCCCGGCGACCGCCCTGGCCGCCGCCATGCCGCCGCCCCGCCGCCTCTTCACGCTCTTCCCCTCCGTACGCGTACCAGCTCCGAGCGGGCACCATCCTGCCCCGCCCGTCCCCGCGCTGTCTGCACACACCTCAGGTACTTTGCAGACGCAATCGAAATATTCGCTACCGGGAACGGCGGACAGCACAAGGCCCCGACCGCTTCAGCGGCCGGGGCCCGTACGCAGACTGCGTGTCGTCTCACACACCGGAACCTGCGGGCACGGAGTCGGTCGCCTCCGTCCACAGGTCCTGCTCGGCGCGATCCGCCTGGATCTGGCGGTACACGAGGAGC
Organism: Streptomyces sp. NPDC045431; assembly: GCF_040646655.1. Taxonomy (NCBI): domain Bacteria; kingdom Bacillati; phylum Actinomycetota; class Actinomycetes; order Kitasatosporales; family Streptomycetaceae; genus Streptomyces; species Streptomyces sp. NPDC045431. The sequence goes on along the minus strand of NZ_JBEZAQ010000010.1, from coordinate 187,488 downwards.
CCGCCGATGGCGGCCAGTGCGACCAGGAGAAGCTTCTTCACCGCGCGACCTCGTCTTTCGTTGACGTAGGAGACCTTATGGCGCCCGACTATACACACCGGTCGAGACCATACGGTGACCTACGTCCGCCGAAGAGACACGGGAAACGCGATCGGCCCGGTCGGATTTCTCCGACCGGGCCGATCACCGTCACTGTGGGGCTAACAGGATTTGAACCTGTGGCCTCATCCTTATCAGGGATGCGCTCTAACCAACTGAGCTATAGCCCCGCCGCGTCGGACTCGCCGCCCGCGCTGACCTCTGAAGATTAGCGCACGGAGCGGCGAGTTCCCAAATCCGCGAACCTCCCGCCGGAGGGCCCGCTTACTCGTCCTCGGCGAGGGTGAGCTCGACGCCGCCCACGAAGCCCGCGGAGAGGTTGTAGATGAACGCGCCCAGCGTCGCCAGCGCGGTGGCGAGCACCACGTCGATGACCGCGATCACCGACGTGAACATCAGCACGCGCGGCAGCGAGAGGAAGGCCTGGAGGTCGAAGCCGTTGCTCTCGTTGGAGCCGGTGGCCTCGCTGATCGTGCCGCCGACGGTCGAGAAGACGCCCATGGCGTCCATGACCATCCACAGCACCGCGGCCGCCACCACCGTGCAGATGCCCAGCGCGATGGAGAGCAGGAAGCTCACCTTCATCACCGACCACGGGTCGGCCTTGGCCACCCGCAGCCTCGCCTTGCGCGTACGCGGCACGGTCTTCACCTCGGGCCGGGGCTGACGCGCCCCGGCCGTACCGCCGCTGTTCTGCTGGGTGGCGTACGCCTGCGGCGGCTGGTACGGCTGTGACGCCTTCGCGGCCTTCTTCGGACCGGCGGGCCGCTCTCCGGGCAATGGACCATTGTCGTACGTGGTCACCGTAACCCCCTGGGAGTCCGTGGCAGGGCCACGGGCACCGTTCGCTCCGGAAGCGGCCGATCCGGCGCCCGTGGCTCCACTCACGCTTTACTCCTCGTGCTCCCCGGCCGGCGGCTCCGTACCCCCGGCGGCCTCGGCCGTCACTTCGGCCGTCACTTCGGTGCCTTCGACGGCACCCTCGGTCCCGTCGACCTCTTCGGTCCCGTCGACCTCTTCGGCCTCGCGACCCGCCTCGGCGTTACGTGCGATACCGACGACGGCATCGCGCTTGCCCAGGTTGATCAGTTGGACGCCCATGGTGTCACGGCCCGTCTCCCTGACTTCATTGACTCGCGTACGAATCACACCACCGGACAGCGTGATGGCGAGGATCTCGTCCGTCTCCTCGACCACCAGCGCGCCGACGAGCGAACCGCGGTCCTCCACGATCTTCGCAGCCTTGATACCGAGGCCGCCACGCCCCTGGACGCGGTACTCGTCGACACGGGTGCGCTTCGCGTACCCGCCGTCCGTCGCGGTGAACACGAACGTACCCGGCCGGACGACGTTCATCGACAGCAGCTCGTCGCCTTCGCGGAAGCTCATGCCCTTGACGCCGGAGGTGGCACGCCCCATCGGGCGCAGGGCGTCGTCCGTCGCGGTGAACCGGATCGACTGCGCCTTCTTGGAGATCAGCAGCAGGTCGTCCTCGGCGGACACCAGCTCCGCGCCGATCAGCTCGTCGTCGCGGCCGTCCTCCGTCTCGCGGAGGTTGATCGCGATGACACCTCCGGAACGCGGCGAGTCGTAGTCCTTCAGCGCGGTCTTCTTCACCAGGCCGCCCTTGGTGGCGAGCACCAGGTACGGCGCGGCCTCGTAGTCGCGGATGGCGAGGATCTCGGCGATCTTCTCGTCCGGCTGGAAGGCCAGCAGATTGGCGACGTGCTGGCCGCGCGCGTCCCGCCCGGCGTCGGGGAGCTCGTACGCCTTGGCGCGGTAGACCCGGCCCTTGTTGGTGAAGAACAGGAGCCAGTGGTGCGTCGTCGACACGAAGAAGTGGTCGACGATGTCGTCTTCCTTCAGCTTCGTACCGCGCACGCCCTTGCCGCCGCGCTTCTGCGAGCGGTAGTCGACCGTCTTCGTGCGCTTCACGTAGCCGCCACGCGTGATCGTGACGACGATGTCCTCCTCGGCGATCAGGTCCTCGATGGACATGTCACCGTCGAAGGGCACCAGCTTGGAGCGGCGGTCGTCGCCGTACTTCTCGACGAGTGCCGCGAGCTCCTCGCTGACGATCTGGCGCTGGCGCGCCTCGGAGGCGAGGATCTCGTTGTACTCGTTGATCTTGGCCTGGAGCTCGTCGTGCTCGGCGACGATCTTCTGGCGCTCCAGGGCGGCGAGCCGGCGCAGCTGCATCTCGAGGATGGCGTTGGCCTGGATCTCGTCGATCTGCAGCAGGCCCATCAGGCCCTCGCGCGCGATCTCGACGGTGTCGCTGCGCCGGATCAGGGCGATGACCTCGTCGATGGCGTCGAGCGCCTTGAGCAGACCGCGCAGGATGTGGGCGCGCTCCTCCGCCTTGCGCAGGCGGAACCTCGTACGCCGGACGATGACCTCGATCTGGTGCGTCACCCAGTGGCGGATGAACGCGTCGAGCGAGAGCGTGCGCGGCACACCGTCGACGAGCGCCAGCATGTTGGCGCCGAAGTTCGTCTGGAGGTCGGTGTGCTTGTAGAGGTTGTTGAGGACGACCTTGGCGACCGCGTCCCGCTTGAGGACGATCACCAGGCGCTGGCCGGTCCGGGACGACGTCTCGTCGCGGACGTCCGCGATGCCGCCGATCTTGCCGTCCTTGACGAGGTCGGCGATCTTCTGCGCGAGGTTGTCCGGGTTGACCTGGTAGGGCAGCTCCGTGACCACCAGGCACTGGCGGTTCTGGATCTCCTCGACCTCGACGACCGCGCGCATGGTGATGGAGCCGCGGCCCGTGCGGTACGCCTCCTCGATGCCCTTGCGCCCGACGACGAGGGCGCCGGACGGGAAGTCCGGGCCCTTGATCCGCTCGATCAGCGCGTCCAGGAGCTCCTCGTGGCTGGCCTCGGGGTGCTCCAGCGCCCACTGCGCACCGGCCGCGACCTCGCGGAGGTTGTGCGGCGGGATGTTGGTCGCCATGCCGACCGCGATGCCCGCGGAGCCGTTGACCAGGAGGTTCGGGAAGCGGGACGGCAGGACCGTCGGCTCCTGGTTGCGGCCGTCGTAGTTGTCCTGGAAGTCGACGGTCTCCTCGTCGATGTCCCGGAGCATCTCCATGGACAGCGGCATCATCTTGCACTCGGTGTACCGCATGGCGGCGGCCGGGTCGTTGCCCGGGGAACCGAAGTTGCCGTTGGAGTCCACCAGCGGCAGGCGCATCGACCACGGCTGGGCCAGGCGCACCAGCGCGTCGTAGATGGAGGTGTCGCCGTGCGGGTGGTACGTACCCATGACGTCACCGACGACGCGGGCGCATTTGTAGAAGCCCTTCTCGGGGCGGTACCCGCCGTCGTACATCGCGTACAGCACGCGGCGGTGGACGGGCTTGAGGCCGTCCCGTACGTCCGGCAGCGCGCGGGACACGATGACGGACATCGCGTAGTCCAGGTACGAGCGCTGCATCTCGGTCTCGAGCCCGACGGGCTCGACGCGCAGGCCCACACCGGGGACGGCGGGCTCCTCTTCGGGCATCACGGGGGCAGGGGTGTTCTCGTCGGCCATTGCTGGTCTTCAGTCCTTTCGTACGGTCAGCTGAGACCGACTCAGATGTCGAGGAAGCGAACGTCCTTGGCGTTGCGCTGGATGAACGAGCGCCGCGCCTCCACGTCCTCACCCATCAACACCGAGAACAGGTCGTCGGCCTGGGCCGCGTCGTCCAGCGTGACCTGGCCGAGCACCCGGTGGTCCTGGTCCATGGTGGTGATGCGCAGCTCCTCGGCGTTCATCTCGCCCAGACCCTTGAAGCGCTGGATCGAGTCCTCGCGGATGCGCTTGCCGTTCTGCTTGCCGAGCTCGACGAGCGCGTCGCGCTCACGGTCCGAGTAGGCGTACTCGAAGTCGTCCCGGCCCCACTTGATCTTGTACAGCGGCGGGCGCGACAGGTACACGTGCCCGGCCTCGACCAGCGGCCGCATGAAGCGGAAGAGGAAGGTCAGCAGCAGCGTGTTGATGTGCTGGCCGTCGACGTCGGCGTCCGCCATGAGGATGATCTTGTGGTAGCGGAGCTTGGAGATGTCGAAGTCCTCGTGGACCCCGGTGCCGAAGGCGGAGATCAGCGCCTGGACCTCGGTGTTCTGGAGGATCTTGTCGATCCGGGCCTTCTCGACGTTCAGGATCTTGCCGCGGATCGGCAGGATGGCCTGGTACTCGGGGTTGCGGCCGGACTTGGCCGAGCCGCCGGCGGAGTCGCCCTCGACGATGAAGATCTCGCACTTGGACGGGTCGTTCGACTGGCAGTCGGACAGCTTGCCCGGCAGGGACGCCGACTCCAGCAGGCCCTTGCGCCGCGTCAGGTCACGCGCCTTGCGGGCGGCGACGCGGGCGGTGGCGGCCTGGATCGACTTGCGGATGATGTCCGCGGCCTCGTTGGGGTTGCGGTCGAACCAGTCCGTCAGGTGCTCGTTGACGACCTTCTGGACGAACGTCTTCGCCTCGGTGTTGCCCAGCTTGGTCTTGGTCTGGCCCTCGAACTGCGGCTCGCCGAGCTTGACGGAGATGATCGCCGTCAGACCCTCGCGGATGTCCTCACCGGTGAGGTTGTCGTCCTTCTCGCGCAGCAGCTTCTTGTCGCGCGCGTAACGGTTCACCAGACCGGTGAGCGCGGCGCGGAAGCCCTCTTCGTGCGTACCGCCCTCGTGGGTGTGGATGGTGTTCGCGAAGGAGTACACGCCCTCGGTGTACTGCGAGTTCCACTGCATGGCGATCTCGACCGAGAGCATGCGCTCCTTGTCCTCGGACTCCACCGCGATCACCGTGGGGTGGATGAGCTCGCCCTTGCGCGAGTTCAGGTACTTCACGAAGTCGACGATGCCGCCCTCGTAGTAGTACGAGACGGTGCGCGCCGGCGCCTCCTCGGCGGTCTCCGCCGCGTCGGGGTCGTCGGCGTTCATCGTCGCCTTGGCCGACTCGCGCTCGTCGGTCAGCGAGATGCGCAGGCCCTTGTTGAGGAAGGCCATCTCCTGGAAGCGGCGCGAGAGCGTCTCGAAGGAGTACTCGGTCGTCTCGAAGATGTCCGGGTCGGCCCAGAAGGTCACCGCGGTACCGGAGTCCTCGACCGCCTCGTGCTTGGCCAGGGGGGCGGTGGGCACGCCCAGCTTGTAGTCCTGGGTCCAACGGAACCCGTCCCGCTTGATCTCCACGGAGACCCGCGACGACAGGGCGTTCACGACGGACACACCCACGCCGTGCAGACCACCGGAGACGGCGTAACCGCCGCCGCCGAACTTGCCGCCCGCGTGCAGCACGGTGAGCACGACCTCGACGGCCGGCTTCTTCTCGACGGGGTGGATGTCCACGGGGATACCGCGCCCGTTGTCCACGACCTTGACGCCACCGTCCGCGAGGATGGTGACGTCGATGGTGTCCGCGTGCCCGGCCAGGGCCTCGTCGACGGAGTTGTCGACCACCTCGTACACCAGGTGGTGCAGTCCACGCTCGCCGGTCGACCCGATGTACATGCCGGGTCGCTTGCGGACCGCGTCCAGACCCTCGAGGACGGTGATCGCGCTGGCGTCGTACGACGACGAGGTTGGCGTCGTCGCGCCGGCAGCAGTGGACGGAATGTTCTCGTTGGGGTTGCCGGAATCGGCCACGAAGCGCCCTTTCTGGCACAGCACAAGCCGTCTCTCCGGGGGTCCGGGAGCGGCTGCGTCGTTCGACATGTTCCGCAGTGGGCGGGATTACCTACCAGTGTACCGGTGACGCCGACACTCATGGGGGTTTGCCGGTACCTGAGTACGCATGTGCCGCCCTGAACCGGCGCCCACCTACTCCCCATATCCGGGAAGGGGCTTCAAGAGGCTCACACCGCCACTCAGCGCTTCGACCTGTCAACCTCCAGCGACGGTGACGGGGGCCTCACTCTTCGCGTCTGTCACGGGGGTCACGGGGGCTGGTGTGGAACCCCCGTGACCCCCGGCGCGAGCGGGCGCGGCCCGGCTCAGCGGGGCGCCCGGGGGGGGCGAGCGGGGTGGGGGCTAGGGGCTCCAGCGTGAGCTCCGGACGCTCAGGGTTCCGGGGGCCGCCGCGCCGGCGAGGCCGGACGGTCAGGGAGTGGCGCCGCCCGAGCGGGGTCCGGGGGGCGGGGGCCTAGGGCGCAGCCGTGGCCCCGGGCGCCAGGGTTCGCAGCCCGCCGCGCCTGCGGCCGGGCGATCAGGGAAGGCCGCAGGCCGAGCGGGTCCGGGCCCCTGGGCTAGGGCGCAGCCGTGGTTCCGGGCGTTCCGGCTGGGAGTCCGCGCCGCGCCGGCGGCCGCACGGCCAGGGAGGGCCGCAGGCGGAGCGGCTCCGGGTCCGGGGCGCAGCCCCGGCTTGGCGCCTCGCGGCAGCGAGGCATCCGGCCCGGCCGCGCAGCGGCGCGGGCCAGGGGTCCGGGGGCGGAGCCCCCGGTTACGGGAAGGGGAGGGGTGGGGGAGAAGCACCGGCCGCGTCAGCCGTACGTGTCCCCCGGCCCCACGCTCCCCGGCGCCCGCAGCGGCCCGTACCCCCGCCGCGGCCCCCCGGGCCCCAGCACCTTGATCACCCGCACGGTCCCCTGCCCCAGGTCCTCGTTCAGCCGCGCCACCAGCCGCGGCGCCAGCAGCCGCAGCTGCGTCGCCCACGCCGTGGAGTCGCACTGCACCGTGAGCACCCGCTCCTCCGGGTCCTCGTCGTACCGCAGCGGTACGCAGTGCTTCGCCAGGTCCTCGCCCACGATCTGCGGCCACCGGCCCATCACACCGCCGACCGCCGCCGGGGTCTCCCACCCGCGCTCGGTGATCAACCGGTTGATCGCGGCGCCCAGCGGCAGCGGATCGCGCCCGTCCGCCCGCGCGCCCGAGCGCAGGCCGCCGCCCCGCCGCGCCTGCTTCTTCTGCTGCGCCGCCGCGCCCCGCGCCTTCGCCTGCTCCTTCGCCGCGCGCAGCGCGACCCGCGCCAGGTCGACGCCCGACGGCTCCGGCACGGAAGCCCCGGGCAGAGGAGGCCCCGGTACAGAAGCCCCCGGCAAAGGAGACCCGGGCACGGAAGAGGGCCCGGGTACGGACATGCCCGTCACAGCCGCTCCACCGTCCCCTCCGACACCACGTACCTCACACCCGCCAGCACCCCCGGTACGTCGTCGTCGACCGCCGCCGTCACCAGCACCTGCTCCCCCGGCGCGACCAGCTCCGCCAGCCGCTCGCGCCGCCGCGCGTCCAGCTCCGCGAAGACGTCGTCGAGGACGAGCACCGGCTCGTTGCCCTCCCCGCGCAGCAGGTCGTACGAGGCCAGCCGCAGCGCCAGGGCATAGGACCAGGACTCGCCGTGGCTGGCGTACCCCTTCGCGGGCAGCTCGCCCAGCTTGAGCACGAGATCGTCACGGTGGGGGCCCACCAGCGTGACGCCCCGCTCGATCTCCTGCTTGCGCACCTCGGCCAGCGCCGCGAGGAGCCCCTCGTACAGCGCCTCCCGCCCGTGCACCCCGGCGGCGACCGGCCCCCGGTACTCCAGCGACATCGGCCCGCCGCCCGGCGCGAGCTGCTCGTACGCCTTGTCGGCCAGCGGCTGCAGCGTCGCGACGAGGTCGAGCCGCTGCGCCAGCAGCTCCGCGCCCGTGCGCGCGAGGTGCTGGTCCCACACGTCCAGCGTGGAGAGGTCCATGGAGCGCCCGCCGTGCCGCCGCGCCATGGCCGCCGACTTCAGCAGGGTGTTGCGCTGCTTGAGCACCCGCTCGTAGTCGGAGCGCACCCCCGCCATCCGCGGCGAGCGCGCGGTGACCAGCTCGTCGAGGAAGCGCCGCCGCTCCCCCGGATCGCCCTTGACGAGCGCCAGGTCCTCCGGCGCGAAGAGCACGGTCCGTACGATGCCCAGCACATCCCGCGGCCTGACCTGCGAGGACCGGTTGATCCGGGCCCGGTTCGCCCGCCCCGGGTTGAGCTCCAGCTCGACGAGCTGCGACCGCTCGCCCTGCCGGACGGCCGCGCGGATGACGGCGCGCTCGGCCCCCATCCGCACCAGTGGAGCGTCGGACGAGACCCGGTGGCTGCCGAGCGTGGCGAGATAGCCGACCGCCTCGACGAGGTTGGTCTTGCCCTGGCCGTTCGCGCCGACGAAAACGCCGACGCCCGGCTCGAGCGGGACCTCGACCCGGGCGTACGAGCGGAAGTCGGCCAGCGACAGATGCGTGACGTGCATGATGTGCGCCGACCTTCCCCCGGCATGGCCGTGCACACCGAGGTGTGCACAGCCTGTGGATGCCTTTGTGCTGGTGCTGCTTCGCTAGTTCTTCTTCTCGACCGCGTGGCCACCGAACTGGTTGCGCAGCGCGGCGATCATCTTCATCTGCGGCGAGTCGTCCTGCCGGGACGCGAACCGCGCGAACAGCGACGCCGTGATCGCGGGCAGCGGCACCGCGTTGTCGATGGCGGCCTCGACGGTCCAGCGGCCCTCGCCGGAGTCCTGGGCGTAGCCGCGCAGCTCCTCCAGGTGCTCGTCCTCGTCCAGCGCGTTGACCGCGAGGTCGAGCAGCCAGGAACGGATGACCGTGCCCTGCTGCCAGGAGCGGAAGACCTCGCGCACGTCCGTGACGGAGTCGACGGCCTCCAGCAGCTCCCAGCCCTCGGCGTAGGCCTGCATCATGGCGTACTCGATGCCATTGTGGACCATCTTCGCGAAGTGGCCGGCGCCGACCTTGCCCGCGTGGACGGAGCCGAACTCGCCCTCGGGCTTCAGCGCGTCGAAGATCGGCTGGACCTTCGCGACGTTCTCGGCGTCGCCGCCGTACATCAGCGCGTAGCCGTTCTCCAGGCCCCAGACGCCGCCGGAGACGCCGCAGTCGACGAAGCCGATGCCCTTGGCGGCCAGCTCCTCGGCGTGCTTCTCGTCATCCGTCCAGCGGGAGTTGCCGCCGTCGACGACCACGTCGCCGGGCGAGAGCAGCTCGGCGAGCTCGTCGATGGTGGACTGCGTCGCGGCGCCCGCGGGGACCATGACCCACACGACGCGCGGGCCCTTGAGCTTGCTCACAAGCTCCTCGAGGCTGTGGACATCGGCGAGGTCCGGGTTGCGGTCGTACCCGATGACGGTGTGGCCGGCGCGGCGGATGCGCTCGCGCATGTTGCCGCCCATCTTGCCGAGACCGACGAGACCGAGCTCCATCAGACATTCCTCAATCGTTTGTGTGCCGAGTTCGTACCCGCGTCCGAGACTACGCCCGGACGCGGGTGCACACCTGTGGGGTCGGGCGCTCACTCGGCCGCTCGGCCGAGCGGCCCCCGCCCTGGGCCAGGCCCGCGGTTCGACCCGCTCAGCCGCTGAGGCGCACCGGCATGATCAGGTACTTGTACGCCTCGTCCGCCTCGGCGTCGACGGCCGGCTTGCCGCTCAGCAGCGCGGGCTTGGTGGAGGTGGTGAAGGACAGCTGGGCGACCGGGGAGTCGATCGCGCTCAGGCCGTCCAGCAGGAAGGTCGGGTTGAAGGCGATCGAGATGTCGTCGCCCTCCAGCTGCGCGTCGACGCGCTCCACAGCCTGTGCGTCGTCGCTGGAACCGGCCTCCAGGATGAGGACGCCCTGCTCGAAGGTGAGCCGGACCGGAGTGTTCCGCTCGGCGACGAGGGCCACACGCTTGACGGCCTCGACGAACGGCGCGGTCTCGATCACCGCGACCGAGTTGAACTCCGTCGGGAAGAGCGTCCGGTACTTCGGCAGGTCGCCCTCGAGGAGACGGGTGGTGGTCCGCCGGCCGGCGCCCTCGAAACCGATGAGGCCCTCGCCCTTGCCGGAGCCCGACAGCGCCAGCGTGACCGTGTCGCCGCTGGTCAGCGATTTGGCGGTGTCCAGCAGCGTCTTGGCGGGCACCAGGGCGACGGCGGAGGCGTCCGGCGACTCCGGCTTCCACAGGAACTCGCGGACGGCGAAGCGGTAGCGGTCGGTGGACGCCAGCGTGACCGTGTCGCCCTCGATCTCGATCCGTACGCCGGTGAGGACGGGCAGCGTGTCGTCGCGGCCCGCCGCGATGGCGACCTGGGCGGCGGCGGAGGCGAAGACCTCGCCGGGCACGGTGCCGGTCGCGGACGGCATCTCCGGCAGCGCCGGGTACTCCTCCACAGGCAGGGTGTGGAGGGTGAACCGGGAGGAGCCGCAGACCACGGTCGCCCGTACACCGTCTGTGGAAATCTCCACCGGGCGGTTGGGGAGGGCGCGGCAGATGTCGGCCAGCAGGCGGCCGGAGACCAGGACGGTGCCGTCCTCCTCCACCTCGGCCTCGACGGAGACCCGCGCGGAGACCTCGTAGTCGAAGCTGGAGAAGCTGAGCGCGCCGTCCTCGGCCTTCAGAAGAAGGCCCGCGAGTACGGGCGCCGGCGGACGGGCCGGGAGGCTGCGGGCCACCCAGGCCACCGCCTCCGCGAGTACATCGCGCTCCACCCGGATCTTCACCGGAACCGCCTCCTGCTGTTGCTGGCTCTTCGTCGACTGCGAGAACCAGTCTGACGCACGCCGCGGACAGTCGGTGCGGCTCGGGGTCAAGTCGAGCCATGAGGCGGTTGGGGCTCCGGTGCCGAGTTGTGCACAGGGCCCTCTTCGAAGCGAATTCCCCGGTAACTCTGAGTGGGAGTAGTAGTAGGGCCTGTGGAAACCGTGGATAACGTCGTCCACGCAGGTCAGGCCGCGTTTTTTGTCCACTGCCCCTGTGGGTGGCGCCCGTGGACAACCGGGGCCGTCTGTGGACGCGCGGAAGTTGTGCACACGCGATGCACAGCACACACAGGGTTCTCCCCAGCGCCGTCCCCAGTTTTACCCAGCTTCCCCACAGCCCAATCCGGCATCTTCGTGTGACCGCTTTCACTCCGGCCGGTGAGCTCGGGTGTTGCGTTGCCGAACAGTGGACAGCGGTGTGGAGAAGCTGTGGACCATGGACCGTTACCTGTGGGCCGCCGGTGGACAACCGCGTCGGCCGCCTGTGGAAGAAATCTTCGTCCACAGGCTGTGGAGAGCGCTCGGCCACAATTCCACAACCTGCTGACCTGGGGGAACGCGATACCAACAGGCTCGCCTGTGGACGCTGTCTGGACAACTCGACAGTCCCCACCCTGTGGATCGAAGATCTGCCCCGAATCTGTGGAGAAGGGGCCCGGAGCCGTACGTATTCGAACAGCGGGGGGTCCGCAGCAGGGGCGGGCATGACGAAGGGCGCCCCCGGGACGGGTCCCAGGAGCGCCCTTGGAAGGGGTCTCCACCGCGCTTCAGCCGCGCGCTTCAGCCCCGCGCAGCGGCCGTGGCCGTGGCCGTGCCGTGCCTCAGCCGCGCCTCAGCGGTGCCGTCAGCGATACCTCAGCCGTTCTTGATGCGGTTCGTGAGCTCGGTGACCTGGTTGTAGATCGAGCGCCGCTCCGCCATGAGCGCACGGATCTTGCGGTCCGCGTGCATCACCGTCGTATGGTCGCGGCCGCCGAACTGGGCGCCGATCTTCGGCAGCGACAAGTCGGTCAGCTCCCGGCACAGGTACATGGCGATCTGCCGGGCGGTGACCAGCACGCGGCTGCGCGACGAGCCGCACAGGTCCTCCACCGTCAGGCCGAAGTAGTCCGCGGTCGCCGCCATGATGGCGCCGGCCGTGATCTCGGGTGCCGCGTCCTCGCCGCCCGGGATGAGGTCCTTGAGGACGCTCTCCGTCAGGACCAGGTCCACCGGCTGCCGGTTGAGGCTGGCGAACGCCGTCACACGGATCAGCGCGCCCTCCAGCTCGCGGATGTTGCGCGAGATGCGGGAGGCGATGAACTCCAGGACCTCCGGCGGGGCGTTGAGCTGCTCCTGCACCGCCTTCTTGCGGAGGATCGCGATCCGCGTCTCCAGCTCCGGCGGCTGTACGTCGGTGGTCAGGCCCCACTCGAAGCGGTTGCGCAGCCGGTCCTCCAGCGTCATCAGCTGCTTGGGCGGCCGATCGGAGGAGAGCACGATCTGCTTGTTGGCGTTGTGGAGCGTGTTGAAGGTGTGGAAGAACTCCTCCTGCGTCGACTCCTTGCTCGCCAGGAACTGGATGTCGTCGACGAGCAGGATGTCCACATCGCGGTAGCGCTTGCGGAAGGTGTCGCCCTTGCCGTCGCGGATGGAGTTGATGAACTCGTTGGTGAACTCCTCCGAGCTCACGTACCGCACACGCGTACCGGGGTACAGGCTCCGCGCGTAGTGGCCGATCGCATGCAGCAGGTGCGTCTTGCCGAGGCCCGACTCGCCGTAGATGAAGAGCGGGTTGTACGCCTTGGCCGGCGCCTCCGCGACCGCGACGGCGGCCGCGTGCGCGAACCGGTTCGACGAGCCGATGACGAAGGTGTCGAAGAGGTACTTGGGGTTGAGCCGCGCGTGCTGCTCACCGGGCCGCCCGCCTCCGGCCCCCGCGCCCCCTCCGGGCCCGGTGCCGCCCGTGCCTGACGCACCGCCAGGGCCGGCCGAGCCCGGGCGGGACGGCGACGGCGACTGCGGCTCCGGCATCTCGTGCCGCCCCTCGCGCTGGGGCTCGTACGGCGACGGAGCCCCGTGCTCGGAGCGCTGCGGGCCGCGGTAGTCGTGGTGCGGCTGCTGGGGGCGGGGGCCCGCGTACGGGTCGCGCTCCTGGAACCCGCCGAGGCGCTGCTGCTGCCAGGAGAGGTCCTCCTGGGTGCGCGGCCAGGCGCCGGGCTCCGGGCGGTGCTGCTGGTACTCGGGGTAGGCCGGGCGCGCGGTCGGCAGCCCGTCGTCGGGCATCGGCCGGTGGCCGTAGTCGTCGTAGCGCGGCTGCTGCCGGCCGGGGGGAGCCGGAGGCGCGGGCGGCTCGCCCGCGGAGTCGTCGACGGTGATCGCGATCCGGATGGGGCGCCCGCACTCGCGGCTGAGCGTGTCGCTGATCAGCGGTGCGAGCCGGCCCTCCAGGACCCGCTTGCCCCACTCGTTGGGTACGGCGAGAAGCGCCGTGTCGGCCACCAGTGCGAGCGGCTGGCACCGCTCGACCCACTGCTTGTCCTTGGGCTCGATGCCTTGCTGGCCTTCACCGAGGAGCTGCTCGAGCACGCGTGGCCACACTGCGGCAAGATCAGCAGGTACGTCAGCCACAAGGCACGCTCTCTCACAGGTCCCACGAATGTGTGGTTCTCGGGACGGGACGGGACGGGACGGGACGGACAGGCAAGGACACAACGGAAAGAATCCGAGTTCAGCCACGGTAGTCGTGGCGGCTCACGTGGTTCAAGTTGTTGTCCACAGCCTGTGCACAGCGGGGCCCGGCGCGGTGCCGGTTTGACCGGATGGCGTAGCCGCGCGTACCGTAACCAGGTCGAGTTGTCGATGGCTGCTGCCGCCTGCCTCCGATGGGCAAAGATCACGGTCAGTGATCGTGAAGCGGTGCACTCGGGCGTATTGCGAGCTACTCGTGGGCGCACGGTGACAGCCAGGCGATGTCCCGCCACCAACGAATCATTTCTGGAGCCCCCGAGTGAGCAAGCGCACCTTCCAGCCGAACAACCGTCGTCGTGCCAAGACCCACGGCTTCCGTCTGCGCATGCGCACCCGTGCCGGCCGCGCCATCCTGGCGAACCGCCGCAGCAAGGGTCGCGCCAACCTGTCCGCCTGATCGCTTAAACAGGTCATGACGTGCTGCCTACCGAGAATCGGCTGAGGCGGCGCGAGGACTTCGCGACCGCGGTACGCCGAGGACGCCGGGCCGGCCGCCCGTTCCTCGTCGTCCATCTATGCAGCGGTGCAACGGACCCGCACGCGTCAGGGGAGAGCGCTCCCCCGACACGTGCGGGTTTCGTCGTCAGCAAGGCCGTGGGCGGAGCGGTCGTCCGTAACCAGGTGAAGCGCCGATTGCGGCACCTGATGCGCGACCGGCTGTCCGTCCTGCCCCCCGGTAGCCTGGTGGTAGTACGGGCGCTGCCCGGAGCGGGCGACGCCGACCACGCACAGCTGGCCCGCGACCTGGACGCCGCCCTTCAGCGGTTGCTGGGAGGGGGCGCGCGATGAAGTACCCGCTGCTGGCTCTGATCAAGCTGTACCAGTGGACGATCAGCCCGCTGCTCGGCCCTGTCTGCCGGTACTACCCGTCGTGTTCCCACTACGGATATACGGCGATCGACCGGCACGGCGCGGTGAAGGGCACGGCCCTGACCGCCTGGCGGATCCTGCGGTGCAACCCGTGGTCGCCGGGCGGTGTGGACCATGTCCCTCCACGGAAGCGCCCGCGCTGGCACGAACTGCTGCGTGCCGCGCTGCGCGGTGGCAAGGGCGGGCACTCCGCCGATCCGAGCCCGGCCGCAGAGACCTCGCCCAATGCTCAAGGAGCCTGATTAGTGGACACGATTGCCAGTCTGTTCGCCTTCATCACCACACCTGTCTCGTGGATCATCGTCCAGTTCCACAAGCTGTACGGGGCGATCTTCGGCCCGGACACCGGCTGGGCCTGGGGTCTGTCCATCGTGTCCCTCGTGGTGGTCATCCGGATCTGCCTGATCCCGCTCTTCGTCAAGCAGATCAAGTCGACGCGTGGCATGCAGGCGCTCCAGCCGAAGATGAAGGCGATCCAGGAGCGCTACAAGAACGACAAGCAGCGTCAGTCCGAAGAGATGATGAAGCTGTACAAGGAGACGGGCACCAACCCGCTCTCCTCGTGCCTTCCCATCCTGGCGCAGTCGCCGTTCTTCTTCGCCCTGTACCACGTGCTGAGCGAGATCGCCTCGGGCGACAAGATCGGCGTCCTCAACGACTCGCTGGTCAAGAGCGCTCGTGAGGCCCACATCTTCGGGGCTCCGATCGCCGCCAAGTTCATGGACGACCCGGACAAGGTCACCGCGCTCAACGCTTCGCTGACGGATGTCCGCATCGTCACCGCGGTCATGATCATCATGATGTCGCTGTCGCAGTTCTTCACCCAGCGCCAGCTGATGCAGAAGAACGTCGACCTGACGGTGAAGACCCCGTACATGCAGCAGCAGAAGATGCTGATGTACATCTTCCCGGTGATCTTCGCCGTCATGGGCATCAACTTCCCGGTCGGTGTCCTCGTCTACTGGCTGACCACCAACGTGTGGACCATGGGCCAGCAGATGTACGTGATCAACCAGAACCCGACGCCGGGCAGCAAGGCCCAGGACCAGTACCTGCAGCGCCTGCTGAAGAGCGTCACCTCGCACGGTGAGGTCCGTGGTCGCCGCCGCCGCAGCGTCGTCCAGGCGATCGTGGCCAAGGGCCCGGACCGCAACGAGAACGAGCGCCGCTTCATCGGTGCCCTGGCCAAGGCCGGGTTCTCGGCCCAGGCGGACGGCTCCGTGGCCAAGGTCGACCCGGCCGTCGCCGAGGCGCAGAGCGCCGCGGCCGCCCGCCGTCAGCAGCCCAAGCGCCAGCCCAAGGCGAAGCGCCAGGCCGCTACCGGCACCCCGCAGGGTGCGGCGAAGACGTCCCTGGAGAAGAAGGCCGACGAGCCGCAGGACGCCAAGCCGAAGCAGGAGGGCGGGGCCGCCGGAGGTTCCGCACGCCAAGCCAAGTCCGGACAGCGCAAGGGCCAGCAGCGGCCCAAGCACCCGTCGTCCAAGAAGTAAGAAGGAGCCCATCCGTGACGGAAGGCACCACCTCCGCCGCCGCCGAGGGTGTCGACACCCTGACCCGCCTGGAGCAGGAAGGCGAGATCGCGGCTGACTACCTCGAGGGTCTGCTCGACATCGCCGACCTCGACGGCGACATCGACATGGACGTCGAGGCGGACCGCGCCGCGGTCTCGATCGTCAGCGACACCGGCAGCCGCGACCTGCAGAAGCTCGTGGGGCGCGACGGTGAGGTGCTGGAGGCGCTTCAGGAGCTGACCCGCCTCGCCGTGCACCGGGAGACCGGCGACCGCAGCCGTCTCATGCTCGACATCGCCGGCTTCCGGGCCAAGAAGCGCACCGAGCTCGCCGAGTTGGGCGCCCAGGCCGCGGCCGACGTCAAGAGCACGGGTGAGCCGGTGAAGCTTCAGCCGATGACCCCGTTCGAGCGGAAGGTCGTCCACGACGCGGTGGCCGCCGCCGGCCTGCGCAGCGAGTCCGAGGGCGAGGAGCCGCAGCGCTTCGTCGTCGTGCTCCCTGCCTGAGTCTCCCTTCATGTCGGCCCCGTCTGTTCGCAGGCGGGGCCGATCTTTGTCAGCCTGATACTCAGCACTGCACTGCCGCTCGGCACTGCGGTGCGCCAATGCGGTACGGAAGGACGGTTCCCGTGACGGAGGCAGAAGAGCTTCCCCATGCGCCCCAAGAAGCGCGGACGGTATTCGGCGAGTTCTTCCCGGAAGCTGTCCGGTACGCCGAGCTTCTCGCGGACGCGGGGGTCAAGCGCGGCCTGATCGGGCCCCGTGAGGTGCCACGGCTGTGGGAGCGCCACCTGCTGAACTGTGCGGTGCTCTCGGAGGTCGTGCCCGAGGGTGTCACGGTCTGCGACGTCGGTTCCGGTGCCGGCCTGCCGGGTATCCCTCTGGCGCTGGTCCGCCCGGACCTGAAGATCACGCTCCTCGAACCGCTCCTGCGCCGTACGAACTTCCTCCAGGAGGTCGTCGAGCTGCTCGGGCTGGACCATGTGACCGTGGTGCGCGGCCGTGCCGAGGAGATGCTGGGCAAGCTGCCGCCGGTCCATGTAGTGACCGCCCGTGCCGTCGCGCCGCTCGATCGTCTGGCGGGCTGGGGTGTACCGCTGCTGCGTCCCTACGGCGAGATGCTCGCGCTGAAGGGCGACACCGCAGAGGAAGAGCTCCAGGGCGCCCGCGCCGCGCTCAGCAAACTGGGTGTCGTCCAGACCTCGGTGCTGCACGTCGGTGAGGGCATCGTCGACCCGATGTCGACGGTCGTACGCGTGGAGGTCGGCGAGAGTCCCGGTGGGGTTCGGTTCGCCGCCAAGCGCGCCAAGGCTGCGCGGACGTCCCGTCGTCGTCGCTGAGGGCCCGGTGCGGGGTTTTCCTGCTGTCGATCCTCATACGTACGCATTTCGGAGTGTCGTGATGCCCGCGCTGGGCGGCGAGTGCATCAATGTTTCACGTGAAACGTCGCTCACTGCTGCAGGGAATCATCAGCCGCGGTCGCGCGGCTGCCACGCCGCGCGACCGTAAGCCCCCCGTGGGGGTTACAGGGATGTCCACAGAGGTGGAGTTGTCCACAGAACCACGGGCCTCGCTGGTTCACGACCCCGAAAGCATGGCAGGCTCTCCCCATCGCGAGCCTGAAGCCGAGGAGAGTGAATCCTTGCGGTCCGACGCCAACATCGCGGGACCGATGACCGATCCGGTCCCCGGTCCCCGTACCGAATCGGCGGGGGAGGATGTTTCACGTGAAACACCGCCCCCGATGGACGACACCCCCATTGGTCATGCTGCCCAACTGGCGGTGGAGGCGCTGGGCCGTGCCGGTGAGGGGCTTCCCCGCCCTCAGCAGACCCGCATCATGGTGGTCGCCAACCAGAAGGGCGGGGTAGGCAAGACGACCACGACGGTCAACCTCGCCGCCTCTCTGGCTCTGCACGGCGCACGTGTGCTGGTCATCGACTTGGACCCGCAGGGCAACGCCTCCACGGCGCTCGGGATCGACCACCATGCCGAAGTTCCTTCGATCTACGACGTCCTGGTGGAGAGCAAGCCGCTCTCCGACGTGGTTCAGCCCGTCATGGACGTCGAAGGTCTCTTCTGCGCCCCGGCCACCATCGATCTCGCCGGTGCGGAGATCGAGCTGGTCTCGCTCGTGGCGCGGGAGAGTCGACTGCAGCGGGCGATCCAGGCGTATGAGCAGCCGCTGGATTACATCCTCATCGACTGCCCTCCGTCGCTGGGTCTGCTGACGGTCAACGCCATGGTGGCGGGCGCGGAGGTGCTGATCCCCATCCAGTGCGAGTACTACGCGCTGGAAGGTCTGGGGCAGCTTCTGCGCAATGTCGAGCTGGTACGCGGGCACCTCAACCCCACGCTCCATGTCTCGACGATCCTGCTCACCATGTACGACGGCCGGACCAGGCTCGCCTCGCAGGTTGCCGACGAGGTGCGCAGCCACTTCGGTGACGAGGTGCTGCGGACCAGCATTCCGCGGTCCGTCCGCATCTCGGAGGCACCCAGCTATGGGCAGACGGTGCTGACGTACGACCCGGGCTCCAGCGGTGCGCTCTCGTACTTGGAGGCGGCCCGCGAGATCGCCCTGCGGGGGGCTGGTGTCTACTACGACCCGCAGCACGCCCACGTGGGCAGCCAGATCAGCAAGCACAGCATGTCGGAGGGGATCCAGTGAGCGAGCGACGTAGGGGACTGGGGCGTGGGCTCGGTGCGCTGATCCCCGCTGCTCCCCAGGAGAGGCAGGCGCCTTCGGTGGGAGTCGGGTCCACCTCTCCGGGGGCCATTCCCGCACTGACGGCGGAGCGGGGGGTGGCGGCCGCCAAGGTCGCGACGCTTCCGAACGCCTCCGGGCCCGTGGAACCGGCGCTTTCAGCGCAGCCGGAGCCGGAGGCGGCACCCGAGGGCGAGACGTCAGCCGGGGCGCACTTCGCCGAGCTGCCGCTGGACGCGATCACGCCGAACCCGCGCCAGCCGCGTGAGGTGTTCGACGAGGACGCGCTGGCCGAGCTGGTCACCTCGATCAAGGAGGTGGGGCTGCTCCAGCCGGTGGTCGTACGGCAGCTGGGCCCCGAGCGCTACGAGCTGATCATGGGCGAGCGGCGCTGGCGGGCCTGCCGGGAGGCAGGGCTGGAGCGCATCCCCGCGATCGTCCGTGCGACCGAGGACGAGAAGCTGCTGCTGGACGCCCTGCTGGAGAACCTGCACCGGGCGCAGCTGAACCCGCTGGAGGAGGCCGCTGCCTACGACCAGCTTCTGAAGGACTTCAACTGCACCCACGACCAGCTGGCCGACCGGATCGGACGCTCGCGTCCCCAGGTCTCCAACACGCTGCGGCTGCTGCGGCTGTCGCCGCCCGTTCAGCGCAGGGTGGCCGCCGGTGTGCTGTCGGCCGGGCACGCCCGGGCGCTGCTGTCGGTGGAGGACCCCGAGGCGCAGGACAAGCTGGCGTACCGCATCGTCGCCGAGGGCCTCTCGGTGCGCGGGGTCGAGGAGATCGTGAAGCTGATGGAGTCGGAGCCCAGCGGTGCTCCGGCCAAGCCGAAGGGGCCGCGGGCCGGTGCCCGGGTGTCGCCGGCGCTGAACAAGCTCGCCACCCGGCTGTCGGACCGCTTCGAGACCCGGGTGAAGGTCGACCTCGGGCAGAAGAAGGGGAAGATCGTCGTTGAGTTCGCCTCGATGGAGGATCTCGACCGGATCCTGTCGACCCTGGCCCCTGGCGAAGGACGCGTTCTGGCGCAGGGCCTCGCGGAGCAGGAGCAGCAGGAAGACCAGGGCTGACCCCCGTTCACCGCAGCCAGGAGGGCGGACCGTGTACCGGTGTTCACCGGAACACGGCCCGCCCTTTGCCGTCTTCCCGTATGCGTGTCATCGCCCGATCGATACGATGCGTTCTGGTATGCGCATCCCCCTGACCCACTATGGAGGGAGAACCGGGCATGCGAGAGGTGAGCCGCGGCCGACTGGTGACAGCAGGCCTGGGACTGGGTGCGGTCGGTGGGTTCATCGGCAGCCTGCTCCGGGAACGGAGCGCGCTGGCAGCCGCTCTCGGGGCGGCACGCGAAGGAAGTGAGGAACAGCCTTCATGGGGCGTCGGCTCGTACCGCTCACGCTGGACAACCTCCCGGATCTCCCCAAGCGTTGCCGAGCGTGTGTCTTCTGGGAACTTGACCCGGTCAGCGGAGAGGCCGCGATAAAGGCCGGAACTCCGGACGTGGAGAAGGAGGCCTGGATCTCCGCGGTCCTGCTGGACTGGGGATCCTGCGGTCGCGTCGTCTACGTGGACGAGGTACCGGTCGGGTTCGTGCTCTACGCGCCGCCCGCGTATGTGCCGCGTTCGACCGCCTTTCCGACGAGTCCCCTCTCGCCCGACGCCGTGCAGCTGATGACGGCCTGGATCATGCCGGGGTACCAGGGCCAGGGGCTCGGCCGGGTGATGGTGCAGACCGTGGCGAAGGACCTGCTCCGGCGCGGGTTCAAGGCGATCGAGGCCTTCGGGGACGCCCGCTGGAAGGAGCCGGCTTGCGTGCTGCCCGCCGACCACCTTCTGGCGGTGGGGTTCAAGACCGTCCGACCGCACCCGGTCCATCCGCGGCTGCGGCTGGAGCTGCGCACCACACTCTCCTGGAAGGAAGATGTCGAGCTGGCACTCGACCGCCTGCTAGGAGCGGTCCAGAAGGACCCGGTGCTGCGCCCGCTCTGACACAAAAGTGAGCGGCCCATCCCTGACCGGGATGGGCCGCTCACTGTTTCACGTGAAACGGAGGCGTCAGGCCTTGCTGATCTCGCCACCGATGAAGGGGTCGAGGTCGCGGACGATCGCGGCCTTCGGCTTGGCGCCGACGATCGTCTTCACGACCTCGCCGTTCTGGTAGACGTTCAGCGTCGGGATGGACATGACGCCGTACTTGGCAGCGGTGGCCGGGTTCTCGTCGATGTTCAGCTTGACGACCTTGATGTCCTCGCTGTGCTCAGCGGCGATGGCCTCCAGCGACGGAGCGATCTGGCGGCACGGACCGCACCAGGCGGCCCAGAAGTCCACGAGTACGGGCTTCTCGCTGTTGAGGACTTCGGCCTCGAAGGAGTCGTCGGTCACGTCGTGCAGGTTGCCGGCCACGGCAGCCTCCTTGTTTCAACGGGGTGTGGGAGTGGGGAACAGGGTGCGGTCAGACGACCGGGGTCTTCTCCGGCTCGGCGGCCTTCTCGCTGTCACCGAGCGCGGCGAGGTAGCGCTCGGCATCCAGGGCGGCGGAGCAGCCCGTGCCGGCGGCGGTGATCGCCTGGCGGTAGGTGTGGTCCACCACATCACCGGCGGCGAAAACGCCCGTGATGTTCGTGCGCGTGGACGGAGCCTCCACCTTGAGGTAGCCCTCGTCGTCCAGCTCGAGCTGGCCCTTGAAGAGCTCGGTGCGCGGGTCGTGGCCCACGGCGATGAACAGACCGGTCGCCGGCAGCTCGGAGGTCTCACCCGTCTTGGTGTTGCGCAGGGTCAGACCGGACAGCTTCTGCTCGCCGTGGATCTGGGCGACCTCGCTGTCCCAGGCGAACTTGATCTTCGGGTCGGCGAAGGCACGCTCCTGCATGGCCTTGGAGGCGCGCAGGGTGTCCCGGCGGTGGACGATGGTGACGGACTTGGCGAACCGGGAGAGGAAGGTGGCCTCCTCCATCGCGGTGTCACCGCCGCCCACCACGGCGATGTCCTGGTCCTTGAAGAAGAAGCCGTCGCAGGTGGCGCACCACGAGACGCCCCGGCCGGACAGCGCGTCCTCGTTCGGCAGGCCGAGCTTGCGGTGCTGAGAGCCGGTGGTGACGATGACGGCCTTCGCGCGGTGAACGGTCCCGGCGGTGTCCGTCACGGTCTTGATGTCACCGGTGAGGTCCACCGCGATGACGTCGTCCGGGATGAGCTCGGCACCGAAGCGTTCGGCCTGGGCCCGCATGTTGTCCATGAGGTCGGGGCCCATGATCCCGTCACGGAAACCGGGGAAGTTCTCCACCTCGGTCGTGTTCATGAGCGCACCACCGGCGGTGACGGCACCTTCGAAGACCAGCGGCTTCAGCGAGGCACGCGCCGTGTACAGCGCTGCCGTGTAGCCGGCGGGCCCGGAGCCGATAATGATCACGTTACGGACGTCGCTCACGGGTTTCTTCCTCGTCTCTGCAGACTGCCTACTGCCTACGGGGCCGGGTCAAGGACTCTCACCCCACCCAACGGATCCTACGGGGCGCGCATTCCCGCAGTGCCCAGGCGGCACGGCAGCGTGATGTCAGGGACGGGGGTAGGAGTGCGTGAGCAGCACGTCTCCCTTGGAGGCCTTCGTCGTGGTGCAGGACGCGTCGACGATGTACGCATCGACCCGTCGGGCGTCCGCGGAGTGCGGCAGGACCACGAGAAAAGCCTTCCTGCCCTGGTATTCCCCCAGCTCAGCGGCGAGAGCCTGCTCGGTACGACCGGTCCCCGCCTGGACACAGTCCGGGACGGCCACGTCACCTGAGCGCTTCACCGTATTGGCCCCCAGGCTCCGCTGGTCCTGCTTCTCGGGCGTCGCGGTGAAGGTCTCCATGGCGAGCAGGGCCTCTACATGGTTGTCGAGAGGGACGCCGGAGAAGGTCGCCGCATCGGCGGCAGTGACCGGGCTGTCGGCCTTCCGGGCGTTACCGTCCTTGTCCCCCGACGACTGGATCCCCTGGAGGAGCAGCCCGCTCAGGGCGACCAGCGCGGCGCCGAAGGCCGTGCCGAGGAGCATCCTGCGACGCCGCTGCCGCGCGGAACCCGCGCGGCCGGGGCCCGTGGCGGTGTTCGGTCGGCCGGCGGGCCGCCCGGAGGAGGGCCCGGCCGGACGGTCCGCAGGAGTCCGCTCGGTCGGCTTCGACGGGGGCGATGTTTCACGTGAAACGTGCTCACTCGCAGCGGGAGCGGTGGCGTCCAGGAGCGCTTCGGCGGCCAGCGCGGCATCGATGCGCCCGGCGATATCGGCCGGCATGCGGGCGGGACCGGGAAGCGTGCCGAGCAGCCCCCGGATCTCCTCCAGCGAGGTACGGACATCGGCGCACAGCGCGCAGTCGTTCAGATGCCGTCGCAGATCGGCGGTACGCGACGGTGAGAGCAGCCCCTCGGTGAGGTCGGAGATCTCCGAGACATCCGGATGCTGAGTCGTGTCGGCCGTGGATGTCACGCGCGTCCACCTCCGCCCTTCACAGCAGCAGGATCCTGGGGTCCTGCATCACGGCTTGCTCCCGACGCAGGTGGGACGGATGTCCCTGGCGTCCGGTTCCTTCCCCCTTCAGACCCACCCTTACCCACGGTGTCACCACGCAGATGAGTGAGCAGGGGGAGCAGTCTCGCCCGGCCCCGGGCACAGCGGCTCTTCACCGTTCCCGTGGGTACGTCGAGGATGCGGGCGGCCTCTGCGACGGGGTAACCCTGCATATCGACCAGCACCAGCGCGGCGCGCTGATCGGCAGGCAATGTCGCCAGCGCGGCCAGGAGCTCCCGGTGAAGGTCGTGCCGCTCGGCAGGCGCCTCGGCCGACTCATGGGGCTCCAGCAGCTGCTCCAGCCGCTCGGTGTCCTCCACGGGCGAGGTCTTGCGGGATGCGGCTTTACGGGCCCGGTCCAGGCAGGCGTTCACGGTGATGCGGTGCAGCCATGTCGTCACGGCGGACTGGCCGCGGAAGGTATGGGCGGACCGAAAGGCGGAGACGAGGGCGTCCTGGACGGCGTCGGCGGCCTCCTCCCTGTCCCCCAGCGTCCGCAGGGCGACGGCCCAGAGCCGGTCGCGGTGGCGGCGCACGAGCTCGCCGAAGGCGTCAGGGTCACCGCTGACATGGCGAGCCAGTAGTTCCTGGTCGCTCGTGCCGCCCAGTTCGGCATCGTCCAACGGTGCGCCCCCTCCCGCGTCTCTCTGTCAGCCGGTGAACTTCACGTCCGTGATGGCCTGCTTGTATCCCGCGCCGCTGTAGCCGTCCTGCGCCGAGTAGGGCATCGCGGTCATCCACAGCAGCACGTACCGGCTCTTCACCGGCTCCTTGGTGGACACCTGCAGGCTCGTACCGCTGCTCTGTCCGGAAGCGATCTTCTTCATGGTGTCCACGGAGCCGGACGGCGACAGCGAATCGGCGGCGTAGAGCGTGATGGTCGTGTGCGGTCCGCCGTAGCGCAACCCTATGGAGACGCCCGAGACGTCCTTGTCCGCGCCGAGGTCGTACACGATGCCGACGCCCTGCTTGATCGAGGGCTCGAGTTCCGGGCCGTCGAGGAAGTAGTTCGTCCGCCAGTAGCTGCCGCTGTCGTTGTCGTAGGTCTTCTGGACGTCATTGACGTTCTGCGGGGAGCCGTCGGGGGCGTACTCCCTGGCTTCCTGGATCTTCAGCGGGACGGGGACCCTCGTCTTCTGCTGACCTCCACCACCGGATGTGGAGGTGGTCTGCCTTGGCTTCGGGTCCTCGGCGGCCTTGGGCTGGTCGAGCAGCTTGTCGGCCACCTGCCAGCTGCCGAGGCCCAGTGCGGCGATGAGGAGTGCCGACACGGCCCACTTGAGTGCCTTGCCCGTACGGCTCTGCAGCGGGGGCGGCGGCATGGGCGTCGGCTGGGTGGCCGTGGCGGCCGGTCGCGGCTTGGGCCGGCCGTAGGTGCCCTGCTGGTAGGTCGTGCGCTGGTAGTCCGGCGGGGCGGGGAACTCCGGCTCCGGCGGGCGGATGCGGGGCATCGCCGCCACGGCCTTGGCGAGCTCGTCGGGGGTGGTGCAGGCGGGTTCCTGGCGGGAGGCCGTCGCCCCGTCGTTGGCGAGGGCGCGCATGGCGATCTCGGAGAGGCCGCGGTGCACCCCCGCCCGGACCTGGTCGGGTGCGATGAGCCCGACACCCTTGGGCAGCCCGGACAGACCGTGTGCGTCGTCCTCGTACGGCCAGCGCTGGGTCAGCGCCGCGTACAGCAGGGCGCCGATCGCCTCCGTGTCGGTGCGCTGCGGGCGCTCGGCGCTGATGCCCCGCAGGGCGGCGTTGACGGCGAGCCCGCGGATGCGCCACTGGCCGCTGGAGGTGCGCAGGACGGCGCCGGGGGTGAGGCGGAGATGGGCGAGGCCCTCGCGGTGGGCGGCGGCCATGGCCTGGGAGACCTGGCTGACGAGCTGGTACGCGTCATGCGGCTCCAGCGGCCCGGCCGCGAGGAGGGCGGTGAGCTCGGTGGCGTCCGGCAGCCATTCGTGGACGACGTAGACGAGCTCGTTCTCCTCGACCGCGTCCAGGACCTGGACGAACCGGGGGTCGCCGAGCAGCGCCGAGGAACGTGCCGCAGCCAGCACCGAGCGGGCCCTGGGATGGTTCGCGGGGAGCACGTGCACCCCCACGGCGCGACGCAGCTTCTCGTCGACGGCACGCCAGCTGCTGAAGCCGTCCAGACGGGTGACGCACTCCTCGAGCCGGTAGCGTTTGGCCAGCTTGTGGCCGCTGTGCAGCTCGGGTGTCACACGGGAGGGCTGACCGCCGGTCCGCCGCTCGCCGTCGGTGTTGTCGGCGGATCCGTCCGCCGTGTCCTGCGCTTCCGCCACCCCGTCGGCCGCGGCCTTGTCCGCCTTCGCGGTCAGCGGGTCGTCACCGCTGTTGTCGGCCACGTCGACGGCGGCCGTGCTACGTTCCGCCACCGTCGTTCCTGCCTCCCCATCCGTTGCGCCATATCCAACAGCCATGCCAATTGTGCCCACAGTCCGCTGCCATGCACGACACGCGGTGGCCCACGATGGTTGCCCCGGTGGCCCGCTCGTGCCGGATCGTCAGCGGCCCAGACGGCCGCGGACCATGCCCACCATGGCGTTGAGCTCCTGAATCCGCATCTTCCGCGCCGCTACGAAGAAGACGCCGAGCAGGACCACCCCACCGGCGACGAGCGCCGCCAGAGAGCCGAGGGCACCCGCGCCCAGCGTCCTCAGCAGGAGGAGACCGACGGCGCCACCGGCCATCGCCGCCGGGATGGACGCCATGCACAGCCGCGCGTAGGTCCGTACGACGTGCGAGCCGTCCAGATCGCCGCCGAGCCGCTTGCGCAGCCGACGCCACGCGACCCCGACCCCGACGGCGTAGGCGAGCCCGTACGAGGCGGCCATGCCGACGACGGCCCACCGGGACGGCAGCACCACGTAGCAGACCCCGGACGCGGCCGCGTTGACGGCCGCCACGATGACGGTGTTGTAGAAGGGCGTACGCGTGTCCTCGTACGCGTAGAACCCGCGCAGCACGACGTACTGCACCGAGTACGGGATCAGGCCGAGGCCGAAGGCCATGAGCATGTACCCCATGCCGCGCGCGGCCTCGTCGGAGGCGGACGCGAAGAGCAGCGTGCACATCGGCAGGCCGAGCGCGAGGAAGGTGAACGCGATCGGCACGATCGCGACGGCCGAGTTCCGCAGTCCCTGCGAGATGTCGTCGCGGACGGCACCCGGGTCGTTGTCGTGCGCGGCGCGGGAGATGCGCGGCAGCAGCGCGGCCATGACGGAGACGGTGATGATGGCCTGCGGCATGCCCCAGATCAGCTGGGCGTTGGAGTAGGCGAGGATGCCCGCCCCGTCCTTGCCGGAGGCCTTGCCGGCCGCCGTGGCGAGCTGCGTGACGATGACGACACCGGCCTGGTTGGCGAGGACGAAGAGAACGGTCCACTTGGCGAGCTTGATCGTCTTGCCGAGGCCTTGGCCCTTCCAGTCGAACCGGGGCCGGAAGCGGAAGCCCGCCTCACGCAGGTACGGGATCATCGCCAACGCCTGGACGACGAGGCCGAGCAGGGTGCCGATGCCGAGCAGCCGGACACCCTCGTCCGGGATCGTCTCGACACGCATGCCGGTCTCCGCGGACGTGCCGTAGACCCAGATGAACATCCCGAACGTGAAGATCACGACGATGTTGTTCAGAACCGGGGTCCACATCATGGCGCCGAACTTGCCGCGCGCGTTGAGGATCTGCCCCATGACCACGTGCACGCCCATGAAGAAGATCGTGGGCAGGCAGAAGCGGGCGAAGGTGACCGCGACGCTGTTGGCGGCCGCGTCCCCGGCGATGGTGTCCGACATCGCGCGGACCAGCAGCGGGGCGCCGAACACCGCGAGGGCGACGATCACGCCGAGGGCGACCATGACCAGGGTCAGCAGCCGGTTGGCGTAGGCCTCGCCGCCGTCCTCGTCGTCCTTCATCGAGCGGACGAGCTGCGGGACGAAGACCGAGTTCAGACCGCCGCCGACGGTGAGGATGTAGATCATCGTCGGCAGGGTCGCCGCGACGGTGTAGGCGTCACCGAGCAGGGCGGCGCCCAGTGCTCCGGTGATGACCAGGCTGCGGACGAATCCGGTCAGGCGGGAGACGAGCGTGCCGGCGGCCATCACGGCGCTGGACTTCAGCAGGCCGGAGGCGCGGCCGCCGGACTTCTTCGGCGCGGTGGGGGCCGGCACCGCCGCGGGCACCGGCTCGGGCTCGGGCTCACCGGGGCCGGGATTGCCTGCGGTGGGCGGGCGGCCGTGGGCCTGCTGGTCCCGGTAGAGGTGGGCGAAGGCGTCCGGCGCGGGCTCCTCCTCACCGGCCCGGGTGACGAGGTCGTCGACGCCGGTGTACTGAACGGTCCGCGGATCGTCACCGTACGGAAGGTGGCGGGAAGGGCCGTCGGGCTCGGGCGGCGGGGTCTGTGCCCAGACGTGGGGATTGGGAGCGTGCTCGGGAGCGGCGGGCTGCTGGTAGAGAGGCTGCGGCTCCGGATACGTACCGGGCGGAGGCGGCGGGTGTGCGGCGCGGTCGTAGAGAGCCTCGCCCACCGGGTCCTGCGCGGAGAGGTCGTGCGACCGGTACGGGTCGTGGTCGTAGGCGTCCTGGACGTAGGGGTCCGGGACGTACGGATCCGGGGCAGGCGGTGACGCCGGTGGCGGTACCTGGCCCGCCGGGGGCGCCGCGTGCGTCCCGCCGGGAGGCGTACCGCCGCCACCCGCGCCCTGGCCGCGGTCACCGTCGTACGGCGCGTTCATGGATAACCCCACCTCATCGTCCCCGGCCGGCCGGCCACGACATCGCTCAACGGTCCACTTTCTCACCCGGGCCGGACGGCTCGGTGCTTTGCGCCCGGGTGTCCGGCGTAGGGTCACTCGGCTGCTGCGGATCGGCCTCTTCCGCAGCGGCCTCCTCTGCGGCGGCCTCCTCCGCGGAGGCCTCCCGGGCGGCGGCGCGCTTGCGCTGGGTGTACATCCTGACGCCGGCGAGGACCAGCAGCAGTACACCACCCGCGATGACGAGCATCACCGTCGGCGTGATCTCGGAGACCTTGACGGTGAAGTGCATCGGCTTGCCGTACGGCCTGCCGTCCTCCGTGTACAGCTGCGCCGTCATGGGGACCGGGCCGTTGGCGTTGGCGGAGGCGGTGAACTTCACCGACTGGCTGTGCCCGCCGTCGATCCTCACCGGCTGCTCGGAGACGGTGTCGCTTCCGTTGAGCTTCAGGCGGGTCGGCTTGGAGGACGTCAGCCGCAGCACCAGGTGGTCGACGCCCTGCAGCAGCTTGTTCTGCACGGTCACCGGGATCGTGGCGCTGCGGCCGGAGAGGGTCAGGTCGGACTTCTCGATCAGCTTGACCTCGGTGGTCAGGCTCTTCAGATGCGTCAGCACGCCGCTGCGGTACGCCGCCGCGTCCGGCCGCCCCCGCCAGGAGGTCGACATCTCACGGTTGATCGCGTTGCCCACCGGTGTCACCACCCGGTAGGCCGCGGTGAGGATCACCTTGAAGTTGTCCAGCGTCTCCCGCGTGGCCTTCATGTCCTGGAAGGCCTGCACAGGAAGCTCATGGCGGCGCAGCTTCTGCGGGTAGCGGGACGTGTTGGGGACCTGGGTGGTGGCGCGCGGGTCGGGCTCGGCGGCCGCCGCGGTGATCAGGTCGGCGGGGAGCGTCCAGCGCTGGGCGGACAGGCCCCGCAGCGCGCTCGCCATCGACTGGGCCTGGGCGGCGGTCGGCATGCGCTGCGGCGCGACGACGACGCTGCGCTGCTTCTCCGGCTGCTGCTGCGTCACGGTCAGGGTGTGGGCGAGGAACCGCTGGACCGCCAGCGTGGAGTTCTCCGCCCTGGTCATGTCGCCGTGGAAGGCGGTGGACAGCGCCTCGTCGGCCACCACGGCCGTGGTGCCGCCACCGATGGGCCGGGCGGCCGTCGGCGTGTACGGGAGGGTGTCGCGCACGCTGTCGCTGCGCGCGATGACCTTGTCGGCGCCGGCGGAGGTGGCGATGTCGACGATGGACGGGTCGAGCGCTCCGTCGACCGGCCAGGCGAAGTCGACGGACGGCTTCACGTGGAGGATCGTCTCCACGGTGGTCTCGGCGAGCTCGGTGGCCGGCTGGAGATGGCTGAGGGAGCCGGAGACGTCCTTGCCGCGGTGGGCGAGCGACGCCAGGTCGGGGTCGGCGTAGGGAAGCGCGACCACCTTGCCGCCCTCCACCGCCTTCTCCAGGGAGTTCAGCCACTGCTTGGCGACGGCCTGGTTGCGGCCCGGGACGTCGGTGTCCCCGTCCTTGACCTGGTAGTTCCGGGTCATCGCCTCCACGGTGGCGAGCAGGTCGGGGTCGATGACCCAGGTGACCGGGAGCTCGGAGCCGAGGGAGACGAGACGCTCCAGCCGCCCGCCGGGGGCGAGCTCGGCGGCCAGGTCGTCGTTCTCGAAGACCGGGGTCTGCTGATCGTCCGAGCCGGTCTCCGCGGACAGCCGCGTCGAGGAGATCAGCGGCCAGAGATAGGTGAGCTGGGTCTTCTTCTCGGTGTCTTCCGGCTGCCAGGGAAGGAAGGTGCGCTCGATGCCGAGCACCTGGTTGTAGGGGTCGCTGGGCGTCCGTCCCGTCAGCGACACCCCGAGCTGGTACACGCCCGCCTTGCCGAGGCCGAGCTTGTCGACCGGCACGGAGAGACGGAAGTCCTGGGTGGTCCCCGCCGGGAGCGTCGGGATCGGGTACGCGTAGGCGGGGGCGACCGCGGTGCCGTCACTGCTGGGCGTGAAGCCCTTGCGCTGGGCCACCTCGTCGATCGTGCCCCGGTTGGGCAGCGCGGACCCCACCCGCAGATCCACCGTCGCCCCGTTGACCGTCTGCTTGCCCTGGTTGGTCACCGAGCCGGTGATGGTGAGGGTGTCTCCCTCCGTGGGCGTGCTCGGGACCAACGTGTCCAGGGACACATCCACGGTTCGTGATCCTGGAGCCTTCTCGTCGGCATGCGCGGAGGAGGCCAGGGGGCCGTACAGCAGGGTGGCGAACAGCGGCAGAGCAGCGACCACCGAGGCCGAACGCCGCAGCCACCGGCGGGCAGGGGAGGGGCGGGTGCCCTGGAAGTCTGCCGCCTCGGCCACGCGCTGCCCGTCCCTCGTCGTCTGGTTGCCGTTGGTGGTTGTCGGATTCTGCGTCCACGCATGGTAACGAGACCGGCTGGGGCTAAGTGCCGCGGAGTGCTCCACATGCCCGGGCCGAAACGGGGACGCCCCGGCGGGCCAGGGCACGTAACCTTTTCTGCTGTGCCGAACCCCAACGAAGAGAACCCGACCGCCCTGAGCCAGGCGCAACGCCGCGCGGTCAGTGAACTACTGCGCGTGTCCCCCGTCGCCGACGATCTCGCCCGCCGCTTCAAGGAGGCCGGGTTCAGCCTTGCCCTCGTCGGCGGCTCGGTGCGGGACGCGCTGCTCGGTCGGCTCGGCAACGACCTGGATTTCACCACGGACGCCCGTCCGCAGGACGTGCTGAAGATCGTGAGGCCGTGGGCGGAGTCCGTCTGGGACGTCGGGATCGCCTTCGGCACGGTGGGGGCGCAGAAGAGCGCCCGCGTCGGGGACGCCGACCAGCAGTTCCAGATCGAGATCACGACCTACCGCTCCGAGGCGTACGACCGGACCTCCCGCAAGCCAGAGGTCTCCTACGGCGACTCCATCGAGGAAGACCTCGTGCGTCGCGACTTCACGGTGAACGCGATGGCGGTCGCGCTGCCGGAGAAGGAGTTCATCGACCCCCACGGCGGTCTTCAGGACCTCTCCGCGCGTGTCCTGCGGACACCCGGCACACCGGAGGAGTCCTTCTCGGACGACCCGCTGCGGATGATGCGCGCCGCACGGTTCGCCGCGCAGCTCGACTTCGAAGTGGCGACCGAGGTCATCACCGCGATGACCGAGATGGCGGAGCGCATCGACATCGTCTCCGCCGAGCGGGTGCGGGACGAGCTCAACAAGCTCATCCTCTCGGCGCACCCGCGCAAGGGCCTGGGCCTGCTGGTCATGACCGGTCTCGCCGACCGGGTGCTGCCCGAGCTGCCCGCGCTGCGGCTGGAGAGTGACGAACACCACCGGCACAAGGACGTCTACGACCACTCGCTGATCGTGCTGGAGCAGGCCATCGACCTCGAAGAGGACGGGCCCGACCTGGTTCTGCGGCTGGCTGCGCTGCTGCACGACATCGGCAAGCCGCGGACGCGGCGCTTCGAGCCCGACGGGCGGGTCTCGTTCCACCACCACGAGGTGGTCGGCGCCAAGATGGTCAAGAAGCGCATGACCGCGTTGAAGTACTCCAACGACATGGTCAAGGACGTCGCACGTCTGGTGGAGCTTCACCTGCGCTTCCATGGCTACGGGACCGGCGAGTGGACCGACTCGGCCGTACGCCGGTACGTGCGCGACGCGGGGCCGCTGCTGAGCCGGCTGCACAAGCTGACCCGGTCCGACTGCACGACACGGAACAAGCGCAAGGCGGCTGCTCTCTCCCGGGCGTACGACGGGCTCGAAGAGCGCATCGCCAAGCTCCAGGAGCAGGAGGAGCTGGACGCGATCCGGCCCGACCTGGATGGCAACCAGATCCAGGACGTCCTGGGGATCGGTCCGGGGCCGGCCGTGGGACAGGCGTACAAGTTCCTGCTGGAGCTGCGCCTGGAGAACGGCCCGATGGAGCACGACGCCGCCGTAGCGGCACTCAAGGAGTGGTGGGCGGATCAGGACGAGACCGCTCGCACGTGACCGCACGCCATGTTTCACGTGAAACATGGCGACCGCGACCAACAGCCGAGGGCGATGTTTCACGTGAAACATCGCCCTCGTTCCGGAGGAGGCGGGGACCTCAGCGCGCGGCGCCCGCGCGTTTCCACCGCAGCAGCAGGGCGGCCAGGCTCGCGTACAGAGCGGCGACCATGGTCACCAGTGCGGCGGACCGGCCGTCGGCAGGCAGCATCAGGGCGGCCATGCCCGCGGCGCCGACGAAGGCGACGTTGAAGAGCACGTCATAGAGGGAGAAGACCCGCCCCCGATAGGCGTCGTCCACCGTCTTCTGGACCACCGTGTCGGTGGCGATCTTCGTCCCCTGTGTAGTGAGCCCGAGCACGAAGGCGGCGATCAGCATCGGTACCAGCGCGAAGGGCAGTGCCAGCGCAGGCTCCAGCACCGCGGCCGACCCGGCGCACACCGCCATCCAGCCGTACTGACCCACCCGGCCGATCGCCCACGGCGTACACACCGCCGCGGCGAAGAACCCGGCGCCCGAGATCCCGACGGCCAGCCCCAGCAGGACGAGCCCTTCCTTCTCGGTCGCGGCCCAGGCGTAGCGGCACAGCATGAGCACCATCACCGTCAGCGCGCCGTAGCAGAAGCGCATGACGGTCATCGCGGCCAGCGCCCGTGCCGCGTCCCGGCGCTCCGCCAGATGCCGCAGCCCGCTCGCCAGGCCGCGCACGGTCGAGGCGACTGCTGCCCCGAGCCGCGGCTGCACCACCTCGGGGTCGGGGCCGAGCAGCTCACGCCCCATGCGCAGGGAAGCGAGCGCTGCGGACAGGTAGAGCAGCGCGCCGAGCACGACCACCGCGGCGTCGGAGTCGGCGATGAGCAGCCGTACGGCGAAGGCGAGGCCACCACCCGCGGTCGCGGCCAGGGTCCCCGCGGTGGGCGACAGGGAGTTGGCCACCACCAGCCGCTCCGCGTCGACGACCCGGGGCAGCGCGGCGGAGAGCCCGGCCAGGACGAAGCGGTTGACGGCCGTGACCGAGAGCGCGGAGGCGTAGAAGAGCCAGTCCGGCACGGAGGCGAGGACCAGAAACGCGGTTCCGACGGCGAGCACCGCCCGCAGGAGGTTCCCGTACAGCAGGACCTGGCGCCGCCGCCAGCGGTCGAGCAGGACGCCGGCGAACGGGCCGACGAGGGAGTAGGGCAGCAGCAGCACCGCCATGGCGGAGGCGATCGCCGCGGGTGAGGTCTGCTTCTCGGGCGAGAAGACGACGTACGTGGCGAGGGCGACCTGGTAGACACCATCGGCGCACTGGGAGAGCAGTCGTACGGCGAGCAGGCGGCGGAAGTCCGCGAGGCGGAGGAGCACGCGTAGATCACGTACGACGGGCATGGCCCAAGGGTCACATACGGCGAAGGCCCCCGGGCAGATGCCACGGGGACCTTCGACAGAGCGGGTGCCGCTCAGCGCTCGGCGTCGCCTCAGCGCTCGACCTCGCCACGGATGAACTTCTCGACGTTCTCACGGGCCACGTCGTCGAAGTACTGGACCGGCGGGGACTTCATGAAGTACGAGGACGCCGAGAGGATCGGGCCGCCGATGCCGCGGTCCTTGGCGATCTTCGCGGCGCGCAGGGCGTCAATGATGACACCCGCGGAGTTCGGGGAGTCCCACACCTCGAGCTTGTACTCCAGGTTCAGCGGGACGTCACCGAACGCGCGGCCCTCGAGGCGGACGTACGCCCACTTGCGGTCGTCGAGCCAGGCCACGTAGTCGGACGGGCCGATGTGGACGTTGTTCTCGCCGAGGTCCCGGTCGGGGATCTGGGAGGTGACGGCCTGCGTCTTGGAGATCTTCTTGGACTCCAGGCGCTCGCGCTCGAGCATGTTCTTGAAGTCCATGTTGCCGCCGACGTTCAGCTGCATCGTGCGGTCCAGGATGACACCCCGGTCCTCGAAGAGCTTGGCCATGACGCGGTGCGTGATGGTGGCGCCGACCTGGGACTTGATGTCGTCACCGACGATCGGGACACCGGCCTCGGTGAACTTGTCGGCCCACTCCTTGGTGCCGGCGATGAAGACCGGGAGGGCGTTGACGAAGGCGACCTTGGCGTCGATGGCGCACTGGGCGTAGAACTTCGCCGCGTCCTCGGAGCCGACCGGCAGGTAGCAGACGAGGACGTCGACCTGCTTGTCCTTGAGGACCTGGACGACGTCGACCGGGGCCTCGGAGGACTCCTCGATGGTCTGGCGGTAGTACTTGCCCAGACCGTCCAGGGTGTGGCCGCGCTGGACGGTCACGCCCGTCGACGGCACGTCGCAGATCTTGATGGTGTTGTTCTCGCTGGCGCCGATGGCGTCCGCGAGGTCAAGACCCACCTTCTTCGCGTCCACGTCGAACGCGGCCACGAACTCGACGTCCCGGACGTGGTACTCGCCGAACTGGACGTGCATCAGACCCGGCACCTTGGCCGCCGGGTCGGCGTCCTTGTAGTACTCGACGCCCTGCACCAGCGAGGCGGCGCAGTTGCCCACGCCGACGATGGCTACGCGAACCGAACCCATTCCGGTTGCTCCCTGTGTGTTCTCGACGAGGCCCTGCAAGTCGCAGGGCCTCACTTAGCGGTGTCGTCGGACGGATCCGGCCGGGTACTGCCCCCGTGCCGGGGCAGGCCGCCCGTCTCTCCAGATGTGTTGTCCTGCTGAGCGGCGTCCCCCGGGGCTTCCGGGCCGGATCGTCTCTGATCCCGCCCCGCCCGCTCGCTCTCGATGAGCTCGTTCAGCCAGCGCACTTCGCGCTCCACGGACTCCATGCCGTGGCGCTGCAGCTCAAGCGTGTAGTCGTCCAGGCGCTCGCGCGTACGGGCCAGGGAGGCGCGCATCTTCTCCAGACGCTCCTCCAGGCGGCTGCGGCGCCCCTCCAGCACGCGCATCCGCACCTCGCGCTCGGTCTGCCCGAAGAAGGCGAAGCGTGCCGCGAAGTGCTCGTCCTCCCACGTGTCCGGACCGGTGTGGGAGAGGAGCTCCTCGAAGTGCTCCTTCCCCTCGGCTGTTAGCCGGTAGACGATCTTCGCGCGGCGCCCCGCGAGCGAAGCGGCGAGGGCGTCCTCGGGCGCGCTGCCCGGCTCCTCGATCAGCCAGCCGTTTGCGACCAGCGTCTTGAGGCAGGGGTAAAGCGTCCCGTAACTGAACGCCCGGAAGATCCCCAGCGAGGTGTTGAGCCGCTTGCGCAGCTCGTACCCGTGCATCGGCGCCTCGCGGAGCAGGCCCAGGACGGCGAACTCGAGGATGCCGGAGCGCCTGCTCATGCGTCGCCTCCTCCGTCACCGTCGCGCTTGCTCAAGCCGTTGCTTATGCCGTGCTGATGTATCGACTCGATACATCCAGACGATAGAACGGTGATCTCCTCGGGACAAGTGAGGCCATAGTGAGCGGCGTCACATCGCTGATTCACAGCACACGAGTTGCCTGATTTGGGGTGAACTTCGCCTCTAGGTGGGTTTTGGCCGTGCGTAGTCTGTGCGGCATGCACAGCACCGGGAACCAAGCGGCGTCAGGGGGCGTCCTCGTCCTGAGTGCACTCTGTGCATGGCGGATGAGCCCGAGCCAGGGCTGGTCCGTCGTCATTTCGGGGGGACCGGAACTCACTGCCGCTTCCAGGCGTACTCGCCTGCCCGAGGAGTAGTCGTTCGATGAGCGAGCACCGTCGCAAACCGCCGCAGCCACAGGGTGGCGGGCGTGCCGCGGCCAGGCGAGCCGCCCAGCAGCCCTCAGGCCGCCGGGCGGCTCAAGCACGGGGAGCCGGCCACGGGTCCCCCTCAGACGCGTACGGTACGGAGCCCCAGTACGGCGGCCGCGCCGAAGCCCGCCGCGCCGCCCAGCGCGGTGGCGGCGGGCGGGGCCGCGGCGGGGGCGGAGGTCGTGGCGCCGGTGGGCAGCCCGGTAAGAAGCGCCTGATCGACTACCCCCGCCACGACAAGTACGGGTGGCGCCGCTGGATGCCGTCCTGGAAGCTCATGGCAGGGCTGTTCCTCGGGTTCGCGGGCGCGCTGATGGGCGCGGCGACGATCGCGTACGCGTGGGTCGATCTGCCTGACGAGGACAAGATCGCCAAGGCGCAGAACAACGTCTACTACTGGTCCGACGGCACGCAGATGGCCGCGACCGGTGGTGAGATCAACCGGCAGATCATCGCGTACGACCAGATCCCCGAGGCCATGCGGAACGCGGTGATCTCGGCGGAGAACAAGACCTTCTGGACCGACTCGGGCATCGACCCGAGGGGTATCGGCCGCGCCGTGGTCAACATGGCGATGGGTGGGCAGACGCAGGGTGGCTCGACCATCACCCAGCAGTACGTCAAGAACGCCATGCTCAACGACCAGTCCCAGACCCTGAGCCGCAAGGCCAAGGAGCTGTTCATCTCGATGAAGGTCGGCAACGAGGTCGAAAAGCCCAAGATCATGGCGGGCTACCTGAACACCTCGTACTACGGCCGCGGG
This sequence comes from Streptomyces sp. NPDC045431, assembly GCF_040646655.1. NCBI lineage: Bacteria > Bacillati > Actinomycetota > Actinomycetes > Kitasatosporales > Streptomycetaceae > Streptomyces > Streptomyces sp. NPDC045431. Next base: position 151,350 of record NZ_JBEZAQ010000010.1, on the reverse strand, counting down.
GCGTACGGCATCCAGGCCGCGGCCCGGACGTACTTCGACACGGACGCGAAGGAACTGAAGCCCGACCAGTGCGCGTTCCTCGCCGCGCTCCTGAAGGGCTCCACGTACTACGACCCTGCCGGCGCCCCCGAGATCGACCCGGCCGCCAACGCGAAGGACAACACCGAGCGCGCCACCAAGCGGTGGAGGTGGATCCTCGACGAGATGGTCAAGGACGGGCACCTCGACGCCTCGGAGCGTGCGAAGTACACCGAGCTTCCCCAGATCGAGCCGCCGAAGAAGAGCGCGACGCTGAGCGGCCAGACCGGTTACCTGGTCGACCTGGCGAAGGCCTACTTCATCAACAACAACGACCAGAACATCACGGCTCAGAAGCTGGCCGAGGGCGGCTACGAGATCCACACGACCTTCGACAAGAAGAAGGTCAAGCAGCTCGAAGACGCCGTGAAGAGCGTCTACGACAAGCACATCGACCCCGAGAAGCGCCCGAAGACGGACACGCACGTCCAGTTCGGCGGCGCTTCGGTCGACCCGAAGACGGGTGCGATCGTCGCCATCTACGGCGGTGCCGACGCCACCAAGCACTTCACCAACAACGCCGACCAGACCGGTGCCCAGGTCGGATCGACCTTCAAGCCGTTCGTCCTGGCGGCGGCGATGCGCGACGGCGTCCGCAACCCCGAACTCGGTGCCGAGCAGGGCCCGAGCGAGCGCCGGATCATCGACCCGGACACCGCGATCTACAACGGCGACAACAAGCTCAAGATTAGGGACTACGACGGCACCGTCTGGCAGAACGAAGAGGGCAAGGAGTGGCTGCAGGTCAACGACGGGGATGAGAGCTACGGCGACATCAACCTCCGCAAGGCCATGATCCACTCCGCCAACTCGCCCTTCGTGCAGCTCGGCATGGACGTCGGCATTCCGCAGGTGCGGCAGGCGGCCATCGACGCCGGTCTGCGCCCGGAGAGCCTCGCCAAGGGCAATGTGCCGTCCTTCTCGATCGGTATCTCCGACCCGAGTGCCATCCGCATGGCAGGTGCGTACGCGACCTTCGCGGCCAACGGCGAGCAGCGCGAGCCGTACTCCGTCGAGGAAGTGAAGAAGAGCGGCCGCACCGTCTACAAGCACGAGGACAAGGCCTCCAGGAAGTTCTCCTCCGCCGTCGCGAGCAACGTCACCGATGTGCTGCGGGACGTCGTGGAGCACCCGGATGGCACCGGTAACAACGCCGCCATCCCGGGCCGTCATGTCGCCGGCAAGACGGGTACGACCGACGGCAACCGGTCGGCCTGGTTCGTGGGGTACACCCCGCAGCTGTCCACCGCCATCGACATGTACCGGATGGACGACAACGCGTCGAACAAGAACCGCGAGTTCGAGAAGATGTTCGGCACAGGTGGTCAAGACAAGATCCACGGCTCGTCGTTCCCGTCCGAGATCTGGCAGAAGTACATGTCCGCGGCGCTCAAGGGCGAGAAGGTCCTGAGGTTCCCGCAGCCCGAGGACCTGGGCGCCGAGCCCGTGTGGGGCGGCGGGGCCGAGAGCCCGAAGCCCACGCCGTCCCCGACGCCGTCGGCGAGCCCGTCGGAGACGCCGTCCCCGTCCCCGTCGGAGACCACGCCGTCCCCGAGCCCCACGCCTTCCGACTCCTGCGGCCCGCTCGACTGGGACTGCAAGGGGCAGAACGGCGGCCAGACCGGCGGCGGCGATACGGACACCGGCGGCGGCGATACGGACACCGGCGGAACGACCGACGCCGGTACCACCGGAGGCCTGACACCCACACCGACACCGCCGACAGGCGGCGGCACCAACGGCAACGGTGGCAACGGCAACGGCGGTGAAGGCAACGGAGGAGGCTGGTTCGGCGGGGTGGACGGCTAGCGCCGGACCAACCCGCGGACGAGCCGGACGAGGGCCGCCGCACCTGCCGCGTACACGACGTACGCGGGCGGGTGCGGCGGCCCTCGCCGTTGCCCGGGGTTGTCCACAGGCCGCACGGATCCACAGAGGTGTACGGCAGGATGTCCCCCATGCCGAGCCCACAGGAGACGCACGTGCACCCGGACCTGCCCGTCGTGCCCCCGACGCGGCGGGACGAGGTCGCGGCCGCCGGCAGCGAGCTGATCGGCGGACCGTTCGGCCGCTGGGCGCGGTCCGGTGGCGGTCCGCTCACACCCGTGCGGGTCGTCGCACTCGTCGCGATCGGGATGTTCGCGCTGGGGATGGTCCAGAAGCTGCCCTGCTACAACTGGGCCTGGTTCCGGGGCACCAGCTCGCAGTACACCCACGCCTGCTACTCCGACATCCCGCACCTGTTCCTGGCGCGTGGGTTCGCCGACGGCCTGATCCCCTACTTCGACCGGCTCGGCGGCGACATGGAGTACCTCGAGTACCCCATCCTGACCGGACTGTTCATGCAGGTCGCCGCGTGGATCACCGGTCCCTTCGGAGGAGACGTCCAGTCACGCGAGCAGGCGTACTGGATGGTCAACGCCGGCATGCTGATGGTCTGCGCCGCCGTGCTCGCCGTCTGCGTCGCGCGCACGCACCGCCGTCGCCCCTGGGACGCGCTGCTCGTCGCCCTGGCGCCGGCGCTCGCGCTGACCGCCACCATCAACTGGGACCTGCTCGCCGTCGCCCTCACCGCCGCCGCCATGCTGATGTGGTCCAGGGGGCGGGCGTTCGCGTGCGGGCTGCTCCTCGGACTCGCCACGGCCGCCAAGTTCTACCCGTTCCTCCTGCTCGGGCCGCTGTTCCTGCTGTGCTGGCGGGCCTGGAGGTGGCGGCAGTTCGGGGCCGCCCTGCTGGGCACGGCCGCCTCCTGGCTGGCGGTCAACCTGCCGGTGATGGTGATGGCCCCCGAGGGCTGGAAGAAGTTCTACTCCTTCAGCCAGGAGCGCCGCATCGACTTCGGCTCCTTCTGGCTGATCATCACGCAGCGCACGGGCGTGGACATCGACGTCGAGGCCGTCAACACGTACGCGATCCTGCTGATGGTGCTGGCCTGCGCCGGAATCGCCGCGCTGGCCCTCGCCGCGCCGCGCCGCCCGCGTTTCGCGCAGCTGGCGTTCCTCGTGGTCGCGGCGTTCATCCTCACCAACAAGGTCTACTCGCCGCAGTACGTGCTGTGGCTGATCCCGCTCGCCGCCCTCGCCCGCCCGCGCTGGCGGGACTTCCTGATCTGGCAGGGCTGCGAGGTCATGTACTTCCTCGGGATCTGGATGTACCTGGCGTACACGTCGAGCGGCAACAAGCAGGGGCTGCCGACCGAGGGCTACCAGTTCGCGATCGTCCTGCATCTCGTCGGGACGCTGTTCCTGTGCGCCATGGTCGTACGCGACATCCTGCTGCCGGAGCGGGACCCGGTACGCCGCGACGGAAGCGACGATCCGTCCGGCGGCGTCCTGGACGGCGCGGAGGACGTCTTCGCGCTGGGGCGCGGTGCGCATCCCCCGCAGCACGCGGCACACGCGGTCGAGGGACCGCGTGTGGAGTGGGGCGTGGGACGGGACGTCCGGCGGGACGCCGTACGCGACTGAGGCCCCGCGCCGAGGGCCGGGCGGGGCCGTGCGCGGGGCCTGGTGGCCCCAGGGCCTGTCTTCCGGGTCAGGCCCTAGCGGTCGACCAGGCGGTCGAACTGCGTCGTGGTGTGCCGCAGGTGGGCCACCAGCTCGTCGCCGACCTTCGGCTCCTGCGCGTCGGACGGGACGAACAGGATCGACACCTGCATGTGCGGCGGCTCCGCGAACCAGCGCTGCTTGCCCGCCCAGACGAACGGCGAGAGGTTGCGGTTGACCGTCGCCAGACCGGCGCGGGCCACGCCCTTGGCGCGCGGCATCACGCCGTGCATCGCCTTGGGGGCCTCCAGGCCCACTCCGTGCGACGTACCGCCCGCGACGACGACGAGCCAGCCGTCCGACGCCGCCTTCTGCTGGCGGTAGCCGAAGCGGTCGCCCTTCGACACGCGCGTCACGTCCAGGACGGCGCCCCGGTACTGCGTCGCCTCGTGGTCGCCGAGCCACAGCCGCGTACCGATCCGCGCGCGGAACCGGGTCTGCGGGAACTGCTGCTGGAGCCGCGCCTGCTCCTCGGCCTTCAGGTGGCTGACGAACATGGTGTGCAGCGGCAGCCGGGCCGCCCGCAGCCGGTCCATCCAGCCGATGACCTCCTCGACGGCGTCGGTGCCGTCCGTACGGTCCAGCGGGAGGTGGAGCGCGAAGCCCTCCAGGCGTACGTCCTCGATGGCGCTCTGCAGCAGGCCCAGCTCGTGCTCGCCGATGCCGTGCCGCTTCATCGAGCTCATGCACTCGATGACGACCCGGGCGCCGACCAGCGCGTGCACGCCGTCCACCGACGACACCGACCGGATCACCCGGTCCGGCAACGGCACCGGCTCCTCACCGCGCCGGAACGGCGTCAGGACCAGCAGGTCCCCGCCGAACCAGTCCTTGATGCGCGCCGCCTCGTACGTCGTGCCCACGGCGAGCATGTCGGCGCCGAAGCGGGACGCCTCGTCCGACAGCCGCTCGTGGCCGAAGCCGTAGCCGTTGCCCTTGCAGACCGGGACCAGACCTGGGAACTGGTCGATCACGGTCTTCTGGTGCGCCCGCCAGCGAGCGGTGTCGACGTAGAGGGAGAGCGCCATGGCCGGCCCGGAACCTTTCTGTGGCTGCGGTGTATCGACGGTGTGTACGAGGCTTACGAGACTACGCGGGCCTCAGCGACGCGACATGTAGATGTCGAGCGCCTTGTGCAGCAGCTTGTTCAGCGGGAAGTCCCATTCACCGATGTACTCGACGGCCTCGCCGCCGGTGCCCACCTTGAACTGGATCAGGCCGAAGAGGTGGTCGGTCTCGTCGAGCGAGTCGGAGATGCCGCGCAGGTCGTAGACGGTCGCGCCCATCGCGTAGGCGTCGCGCAGCATGCGCCACTGCATCGCGTTCGACGGCCGGAACTCACGGCCGATGTTGTCGGAGGCGCCGTAGGAGTACCAGACGTGCCCGCCGACGACGAGCATGGTCGCGGCCGACAGGTTCACGCCGTTGTGGCGGGCGAAGTACAGCCGCATGCGGTTGGGGTCCTCGTTGTTGAGGACGGTCCACATGCGCTGGAAGTAGGAGAGGGGCCGCGGGCGGAAGCGGTCACGGACGGCGGTGATCTCGTACAGCCGCTGCCACTCCTCCAGGTCGTGGTAACCGCCCTGGACGACCTCGACGCCGGCCTTCTCGGCCTTCTTGATGTTGCGCCGCCACAGCTGGTTGAAGCCCTTGAGGACGTCGTCGAGCGAACGGTTCGCCAGCGGGACCTGGAAGACGTAGCGGGGCTGTACGTCACCGAAGCCGGCGCCGCCGTCCTCGCCCTGCTGCCAGCCCATCTTGCGGAGCCGGTCCGACACCTCGAAGGCGCGCGGCTCGATGTGGGTGGCCTCGACGTCGCGCAGGCGCTTGACGTCCGGGTCCTGGATGCCGGACTTGATCGCGCCCGCGTCCCAGCGGCGGATGACGACCGGCGGGCCCATCTTCACCGAGAAGGCGCCCTGGTTCTTCAGGTGCGCCAGCATCGGCTGCAGCCAGTCGTCCAGGTTCGGCGCGTACCAGTTGATCACCGGACCCTCGGGGAGGTACGCGAGGTACCGCTTGATCTTCGGGAGCTGGCGGTACAGCACCAGGCCGGCGCCGACGAGCTGGCCGCTCGCGTCGAACCAGCCCAGGTTCTCCGAGCGCCACTCCGTCTTCACGTCCGCCCACGCAGGGACCTGGCAGTGACTCGCCGACGGCAGGCTCTGGATGTACGCCAGATGCTGCTCACGGCTGATGGTCCTCAGGGTCAGGCTCATTGCGGGGCGCTCCTCGGCAGGTGTGTCCCCATGGGATCAGGGGCTCCGGCTCTCGCGCCGAAGCCTACTGGCACCGGGGAGCGCCCCGTATTGGTGGAGGTGGAGTGTGCGCTGTACGGCTGGATCAGCGTGTGTGCGCGGGCGGTTCGGCGCTAGCCGAGGACACCGCCGAACAGGCCTCCGCGCGCCATCCCGAGGAAGAAGCCGACCGCCGACGCTCCCAGACCGATGATCAGCAGCGTCCGTTCACGGGTCGTCTCGGAGATGTACTGGCCGTAGGCGCCGGTGAGGATGCCCACCAGCCCCGCCCAGGAGCTCACCAGGTGGAGGCTGTGGAACTGCGCGGTGATGAAGGCGAGAGCGCCCAGGACCAGGGTCACGACCATCAGCGTGTCCTGGACCGGATGGGGCTTGCCGTCCGTGGCGAAGAGGGACGAGGAGGGATGACGGTGAAATGCCTGAGCCATGAGGTACCTCCTGGCTGTGCCGAAGGCGGCGCATCGTAGCGCCGCACGCACCCGATGTGTACAGATTGCGTCCCCTCACCACGGGATTTCAACCGGAAGCCGCCTTGCGGGTACTCTGTACGGTCTGCGCCGGTGTCTGCCCATGCCCTGATCACGAGCTCTCACTCACTGAGGGCGATTGTCAGTGGCGGCCGATACCGTTGCTTACGCATCACGACCCTCCTGCCACGGAACGACCGTGGCCGCTGAGTCCAAAGGAGGTGGGTTCCACATGCGTCACTACGAGGTGATGGTCATCCTCGACCCCGATCTGGAGGAGCGCGCTGTCGCCCCCCTGATCGAGAACTTCCTCTCCGTCGTCCGTGAGGGCAACGGAAAGGTGGAGAAGGTCGACACCTGGGGCCGTCGTCGTCTCGCTTACGAGATCAAGAAGAAGCCCGAGGGCATCTACTCGGTCATCGACCTGCAGGCCGAGCCTGCGGTCGTCAAGGAGCTCGACCGCCAGATGAACCTGAACGAGTCGGTCCTCCGGACCAAGGTCCTCCGTCCCGAGACCCACTGAGCTTCCGCTCAGAGGTCGTCGGGTTCGAGTAGCAGCAAGCAGCCAGAAGCAATCCCGCCGAGAGGTTCCCCATGGCAGGCGAGACCGTCATCACGGTCGTCGGCAATCTTGTCGACGACCCCGAGCTGCGCTTCACCCCGTCCGGTGCGGCGGTCGCGAAGTTCCGTGTCGCGTCCACTCCCCGCACCTTCGATCGTCAGACCAATGAGTGGAAGGACGGCGAAAGCCTCTTCCTCACCTGCTCGGTCTGGCGCCAGGCGGCGGAGAACGTCGCCGAGTCGCTCCAGCGCGGCATGCGCGTCGTCGTGCAGGGCCGGCTGAAGCAGCGGTCCTACGAGGACCGCGAGGGCGTCAAGCGCACGGTCTTTGAGCTGGACGTCGAGGAAGTCGGCCCCAGCCTCAAGAACGCCACGGCCAAGGTCACCAAGACCACCGGTCGCGGTGGCCAGGGTGGCTACGGTGGCGGCCAGCAGGGCGGCGGCAACTGGGGCGGAGCCCCGGCTGGTGGCCAGCAGGGTGGCGGCGCTCCCGCCGACGACCCCTGGGCGACCAGCGCGCCGGCCGGTGGCGGCCAGCAGGGTGCCGGCGGCGGTGGCAGCTGGGGCGGAAGCTCCGGCGGCGGCTACTCGGACGAGCCCCCCTTCTAGGCCTCAGGGCCTTGTGGGGTCAGGCCTTCACGGGCCATGGCTCGCACCACAACTTCTTGATCACACAGGAGATACATCATGGCGAAGCCGCCTGTGCGCAAGCCGAAGAAGAAGGTCTGCGCATTCTGCAAGGACAAGACCGCTTACGTGGACTACAAGGACACGAACATGCTGCGGAAGTTCATTTCCGACCGTGGCAAGATCCGTGCCCGCCGCGTGACCGGCAACTGCACGCAGCACCAGCGTGACGTCGCCACGGCCGTCAAGAACAGCCGTGAGATGGCGCTGCTGCCCTACACGTCCACCGCGCGCTAAGGAGAGGGTGACCGAATCATGAAGATCATCCTCAAGCACGAGGTGTCCGGTCTCGGCACCGCCGGCGATGTCGTCGAGGTCAAGGACGGCTACGCTCGCAACTACCTGGTCCCGCGTGGTTTCGCGATCCGCTGGACCAAGGGTGGCGAGAAGGACGTGGCGCAGATCCGCCGCGCCCGCAAGATCCACGAGATCGCGACCATCGAGCAGGCCAACGAGGTCAAGGCCCAGCTCGAGGGCGTCAAGGTGCGTCACGCCGTGCGCGCCGGTGACTCCGGTCGTCTCTTCGGCTCCGTGACTCCGGCCGACATCGCCTCGGCGATCAAGGCTGCCGGTGGCCCGGACGTCGACAAGCGCCGTGTCGAGCTCGGCTCGCCGATCAAGACGCTGGGCTCGCACCAGGTCTCCGTGCGTCTGCACGCCGAGGTCGTCGCGAAGCTCAACGTGGAGATCGTCGCCGCCTAAGCGACGCGTTCGCGTTCTGCGCTCAGCAGTGCAGAAGGGCCGCACCCAGCAGGGTGCGGCCCTTCTGTCGTGTTTCACGTGAAACATGCCGTTTCAGCGGGTGGCACCGGTGACCAGCCAGCGCCCTGAGCGGGTGCGCAGCCAGAGCGTCAGCATGCGGACGGTCATCATCAGCGCCATGGCCCACCACAGGGCTGTCAGGCCGCCGCCGAGGGCGGGAACCAGCAGGGCGACCGGCGCGAAGACGGCCAGTGTCACCACCATCGCGCCCGCCAGATACGGTCCGTCGCCCGCGCCCATGAGGACGCCGTCGAGGATGAAGACCACTCCGGAGACCGGCTGGGACAGCGCCACCACGAGCAGCGCGGGCAGCAGCGTGTCCTGCACGGTCTCGTCGCCCGTGAACAGCGGGATGAACAGCGGTCGCGCCAGCACGATCAGCGCGCCGAGGACCAGGCCGGAGGCGATGCCCCACTGGACCATGCGCCGGCATACCTGGCGGGCCCCTTCGGTGTCGCCGGCGCCGAGGTAGCGCCCGATGATGGCCTGCCCGGCGATGGCGATCGCGTCCAGGGCGAAGGCTGTCAGGCTCCACAGGGAGAGGATGATCTGGTGAGCGGCGACCTCGACGTCGCCGAGGCGTGCCGCGACGGCCGTGGCGATCATCAGGATCGCGCGCAGCGACAGCGTACGGACCAGCAGCGGGACTCCGGCCTGGGCGCTGGCGCGTATGCCGGCGGCGTCGGGCCGCAGGGAGGCGCCATGGCGTCGTGCTCCGCGTACGACGACGACGAGATAGGCGACGGCCATGCCGCACTGGGCGATCACCGTGCCCCAGGCGGAGCCCGCGATGCCGAGGCCGGCGCCGTAGACCAGGGCCGCGTTCAGGGCCGCGTTGGCGGCGAATCCGCCGATGGCCACGTACAGCGGTGTCCTAGTGTCCTGGAGGCCGCGCAGGACGCCGGTGGCGGCCAGCACGACAAGCATGGCCGGTATGCCGAGGCTGGATATGCGCAGATAGGTGACGGCGTAGGGAGCCGCGGTGTCGGACGCGCCGAAGACGTCGACCAGCCCGGGTGCCATCGGCAGGGTGACGGCGATGACGGCGATGCCCAGGAAGAGCGCGAGCCAGATGCCGTCCATGCCCTGGCGGATGGCGGCCGGGAGGTCTCCCGCGCCGACGCGGCGGGCGACGGCGGCCGTGGTGGCGTACGCGAGGAAGACGAAGACGCTCACGGCGGTCGCCAGCAGGGCGGCCGCGATGCCGAGGCCGGCGAGCTGGGGGGTGCCGAGGTGGCCGACGATGGCGCTGTCGACCATCAGGAAGAGCGGTTCGGCGACGAGCGCTCCGAACGCGGGGACGGCGAGCGCGATGATCTCGCGGTCGTGTCGGCGGCGGGAGCTGCCGGGGGGCGCGGGGGCCTGGGTCATGGTTTTAATCTAACCGTCCACAGGTAAGAGACACAATGGCTTACTGATCCTTACCTGTGATGGTGTGGTCGCTTCGGCTGTGGGCCGTTTGTTCTGATCTTGTCGGCGTGGGGAAAGTTTTTCTCCCCCACAGCCGGTGGATGGAAAAACTCCAGGTCAGCGGCGGTGTCGAGGCGTGGCTATGAGTTTGTCCACACGGCTGTCCCCCGCTCCGTGCACAGGTTCTGTGGGGTTCTCCACAGCATCTGGCTCTTCACCCACAGGCCCTGTGGATAACCAGATTGGCTGACGGTGCCCGCGGGCCTAACGTGGTCCGGCGCTCGGCACGCGAAAAGCGGAGTCGAGCGCCTCGTTTTGTCAGTGCCGTGCCGTAGAAAGAGTGGCACGGCGAGGTCCGCGGAGCGGACGGGAGGAGGTGGGCCGGTGAACATCCCCGAGCCCTTGGACGACCCCTGGGCCGACGCCGGTCCCGGTGACCGTCTGCCCGTCACCCGCCAGCGCGGCAGCGATGCCCGCGGCCGTGCCCGGAGTCGCGAGGAGCAGCACGAGCGCGGCAGCGAAGACGGCCCGTGGGACAGCGGTGCCGGCGGCTTCGAGCGGGTGCCGCCGCAGGACCTGGACGCCGAGCAGTCGGTGCTCGGCGGCATGCTGCTCTCCAAGGACGCCATCGCGGACGTCGTGGAGATCATCAAGGGCCACGACTTCTACAAGCCGGCCCACGAGACCATCTACACCGCGATCCTCGACCTCTACGCCAAGGGCGAGCCCGCCGACCCCATCACGGTCGGTGCCGAGCTGACCAAGCGCGGCGAGATCAACCGTGTCGGCGGCGCCCCCTACCTGCACACCCTGGTCCAGTCGGTCCCGACCGCGGCCAACGCGTCGTACTACGCGGAGATCGTCCACGAGCGCGCGGTGCTGCGCCGCCTCGTGCAGGCGGGCACGAAGATCACGCAGATGGGATACGCGGCCGACGGGGACGTCGACGAGATCGTCAACCAGGCCCAGGCGGAGATCTACGCCGTCACCGAGCAGCGCACCAGCGAGGACTACCTCCCCCTCGGCGACATCATGGAGGGCGCGCTCGACGAGATCGAGGCGATCGGCTCGCGCAGCGGCGAGATGACCGGCGTTCCCACCGGTTTCACCGACTTCGACGCCCTGACGAACGGCCTCCATCCCGGCCAGATGATCGTGATCGCGGCCCGTCCCGCCATGGGTAAGTCGACGCTCGCCCTCGACTTCGCCCGCGCGTGTTCGATCAAGCACAACCTGCCGAGCGTGATCTTCTCGCTCGAAATGGGCCGTAACGAGATCGCCATGCGTCTGCTCTCCGCGGAGGCGCGCGTGGCGCTGCACCACATGCGTTCCGGCACGATGACGGACGAGGACTGGACCCGCCTGGCGCGCCGCATGCCGGACGTCTCCCAGGCGCCGCTCTACATCGACGACTCGCCGAACCTGTCGATGATGGAGATCCGGGCCAAGTGCCGGCGCCTGAAGCAGCGCAACAATCTGAAGCTCGTCGTCATCGACTACCTCCAGCTGATGCAGTCGGGCGGCTCCAAGCGCGCCGAGAGCCGCCAGCAGGAGGTCTCGGACATGTCGCGAAACCTGAAGCTGCTGGCGAAGGAGCTGGAGCTCCCGGTCATCGCCCTCTCCCAGCTGAACCGTGGGCCCGAGCAGCGCACCGACAAGAAGCCGATGGTCTCGGACCTCCGTGAGTCGGGTTCGATCGAGCAGGACGCGGACATGGTGATCCTGCTGCACCGTGAGGACGCCTACGAGAAGGAGTCACCGCGTGCGGGCGAGGCCGATCTGATCGTGGCGAAGCACCGTAACGGTCCGACGGCGACGATCACGGTGGCCTTCCAGGGCCACTACTCCCGCTTCGTCGACATGGCGCAGACGTGAGCCGTCAGTTGTGCAGGGTCTCATCGCTCGTGGCGCAGTCTCAGCCCCGTACATGAGGTTTCCGGCGAGGGTTCCTCAGTCCTGGGCGGGGACGTCCAGGGCGGTCCCGTACAGGCGCGAGACCCGGAGCAGGATGGTCACGCGCCGGTCAGGCAGCGGCTGCGCGCCGGGGGCCGCCCCGTCGGCCGGGTCCACTATTTCCGCCTCTCCCTCCGCCACGGCGAACGACCAGACGTCCGGGCCGCTGACGTGCAGCGAGGCGTGCGGATCGCGGCGCAACTGGCGGACCTTGAGGCGGTCGGCGGTGGAGGAGACCCGCAGTACGCGCTCCTCGGCGTTCCAGTCGTAGAGGACGGTCGACAGGTGCGGGTGGCCGGTGCTCCTGACGCTCGCGAGTACGCCGAACTGCTGCCGGCTCAATAGCTGGGAGAGCTCCTGGGCGCTGAGCCCTCGGGGGGCCGGGCCGTCGTTCTGGGTGGTACTGGCGGTGGTCCCGGTGGCGGTCAGCTCGGTCAAGGCGGTCAGCCTTTCGGTGGTCTGGGTGAGGCGGGTCGATGGGCGGGCAGGTCAGTCGGCTGCGCGGCCAGCGTGTGGCCTAACCCGGCCGGCTGCCGCAACAAAGAAGACCGTAGCAGATAGTTTTGTTGCAGACTATTTGGTTCGGTCTCTTTTTAAGGTTCCGCTTGCGGGCCTACTGGACCGGATCGCTCGTTGGTGAGACTGAGGGGCTGGTGCCGTCGATCTGGGACGGCGGAAGAGCCTCTGGTCAGCGAGCGCTGCCTATGCCACGCGCGACGAGACCCGACAGTCAGCCCGCGTCGCGCAGCTGAAGAAGGTACGCGGCGGTCAGCGCCACGGAAGGGTCCGCGTCGTGCGCCAGCTCCGCGAGGGCATGTGACGCTCTCGTCCCGGGAATGCCCGCCAGCGCCTGCGTCAGTCGTCCGCGTGCGGGCGCCGCAGTCGTGTCACGGGCGAGGTGGTCGACGAGTGTGGTCGCGATCCGGTCCGCCGTCGTGGCGTCGCCGGCCAGCACGCTCAGCGCATCGGCCGCGTCGGTGTCGTTTCTGCCCTCCACGATCATCTCGATGAGCGTCGGGAGCGTGTCGGTCATCCCATGCGTTCCGAGCGCCACAGCCGCATGCCCGCGGACCACGACGTCGGGGTGGGCGAGGGCATCCCGCAGATGCGCGGTCGCTCCGCCGCCGGGCATCTCGGCGAGGGAGCGAACGGCACGTTCCCGCACCGCGGCCACGGGCGAGCCGAGGCCCTGGGCCAGCAGCGCCGAGGCGTGGTCACCCGATCTCGCCAGCGCCCATCGAAGGGCCCCGGCGACGTTCGGGTCCGTCTCGTTCAGTGCCGCCTCGACCAGGGCCTCCGTCGGCGGCGGAACCTCGTCGACCGAGGACATGGCCGCGCGCTGACGCGCGCTGGGGCTCTTCGACGCCAGGGCCTGGAGGAGTGCGACGACCTGGAGGACGTCCTCCCAGCCGGCGGGGTCCGCGGCATCGATCCGGCGCAGCCGCGTGAGCAGTTCGGTCTCCGCCGCGATGCGCTCCCGCGTCTGCTGGATGAGGTCGTCGACGAGGGCCGAGGGTGTGAAGCCGGGATCGACGAACGCACGCCCGATCTCCCGCAGTGACAGCCCCAGCGACCGCAGGGTCTCGATATGGAAGATCCGCTGGATGTCCTCCCCCGAGTACTGCCGATAGCCCGAGTCGGTACGACCGGAAGGGCGCACCAGACCGAGTGACTCGTAGTGCCGGAGCATGCGGGCACTGACCCCGGACCGTCGCGCCACCTCGCCGATCAACACGTCCTACAGTCCCTCCTGTCCGGACCCGCCGAGAGCCACGACCCGTTTCGCCTCCTCGATCGCGAACTCGAACCCGGTGTCCGGGTCGCGCAGCAGTCGTTGTGTGGCGAGCGCGTGCACGCGCACGCGCGGGTCGGGGGCCGCCGTTGCGGCAAGCAGCGTCGGCACCATCACATCACCCAGCGCGACCAGCGCCCGGCTGAGGCTCAGCTGAGTCTCCCGTTCACCGCGCCCGAGCTGTGTCGCCAGTACCGTGGCCAAAGCGGCCTCTTCGCCTTCCGGCACGAGCACGACCGCGGCCCGCCAGGCGCTTCGCGCCACCTCCTCGTCGGCGTCGGTCAGGAGTGTCCTGGTGATCGCCGGCCATGCCCGCCGATCACCGATCTTGGACAGCGTGTGCAGCGCCTGGCTCCGTGCCTGCGCCCGCTCCGAGCGGGTTTCGCGGAGCAGTCGGGGAAGCGTCACGGACACCGGGTGGCGGGCCAGCGCCCAGGTCAGCATGTCGCGGACGAAGAACTCCGGCTCGATCGCGCACCGTTCGACGAGCTTGTCGACGAAGCGCGGTTCAGGCGTCGTGCCGACTGCCAGAGCTGCCCGCAGCCGCGTGGACGAACGGCCGTCCTCCAACCCCTGGAGCGTTCCTACGGTGTCCGCTTCCCGTTGTGTGGTCGTCATCGTGACCACCTCCTCGGCAAGCAGTGAAGGGCCTGCCACCGTGTCAAGGTCAAGCTGGATCCGAAACTCGGATTTTCCGAGGACTGGGGGAGCTGAGGGATTTTCCGGGGGACGGAAAGCCGGTCGACGCCCAGCGGCCCCGGCCGATACACCTGGGGCATGACCTCAACCTTCGAAGCTCTGCTGCCCAGCACCGAACGGGCCCTCCTGCACCGGGTGGCCACCGCCCAGGCCGAGGGCCGTACGCCCTCCCTCGTCGGTGCCGTCGTCCGGGACGGCGAGGTGGTGTGGACGGGCTCGCGCAGCTGTGTGGACGGGCATGCGCCGGACGCCGATACGCAGTACCGCGTGGGCTCCATCACCAAGACGTTCACGGCCGTGCTGGTGCTGAGGCTGCGGGATGAGGGGCTGCTCGACCTGGCGGACCCGCTGGAGAAGCACCTGCCGGGTACGGGAGTGGGTGAGGTGACGATCGCTCAGCTGCTCGGTCACACCGCAGGACTCGCCGCCGAGTCACCCGCCCCCTGGTGGGAGCGGACGCCGGGGGCGCTGCGGCCTGAGCTCGCCGACGTGCTCGGGGAGCGCCCACGTCTGCACCCGTCGGGCCGACGGCACCACTACTCCAACACCGGTTACACGCTCCTCGGATCGCTCGTGGAGGCAGTGCGCGGGGTGCCGTGGGAAGAGGCGCTGCGCACCGAGATCCTGGAGCCGTTGGGGCTGCACCGTACGAGCACGCAGCCCGTGGCGCCGCACGCCGGCGGCTGGGCGGTGCATCCCTGGGCGGACGTCATGCTGCCGGAACCGGTGGAGGATCTCGGGTTGATGGCGCCGGCCGGGCAGCTCTGGTCGACGGCCGGTGACCTCTGCCGGTTTGCGGTCTTTCTCGCCGAGGGCGACGACCGTGTGCTGCGCGCGGAGTCGGTACGGGAGATGCGTACGCCTGCCGCGCCGCCGGAGAGCGGCGACTGGGACAGCGGGTACGGCCTCGGACTACAGCTGGTCCGCAGGGACGGCCGCACACTCATCGGGCACAGCGGCTCACTGCCGGGTTTCCTCGCCGGGCTGTGGGTGAGCGTGGCGGACGGACTGGCGGCCGTGGTGCTCGCCAACGCCACCTCCGGACTGTTGCCCGGCGCCGTCGCCGCCGATCTCGTACGGATCGTGGCGGAGGCCGAGCCGCGCATCCCCGAGCCGTGGCGGCCGCTGCCCGGCGTCGATCCGGCGCTGCTGGAGCTGACCGGCCCTTGGTACTGGGGGACGTACGCCTACGGTCTGGCGGTGGTGGCCGACGGAGGAGTGGAACTGCGCCCGCTGCGGGGTCAAGGGCGAGCGTCGCGCTTCCTGGCGGAGAGCGAGTCCACCTGGATCGGCCTCGACGGCTATTACGCGGGAGAGACGCTGCGGGTGGTGCGGCGGGAGGACGGCTCGGTGAGCCATCTCGACCTGGGGTCGTTCGCGTTCACTCGGGAGCCGTACGAGGCCGGCGACGCCGTGCCCGGTGGCGTGGACGAGGGCGGCTGGCGTGGCCTGTGAGGCTCCGCTCCTGTGTTTCACGTGAAACACAGGAGCGGCTCTCTAGAGGGCCATCTTGAATCCGACGTGCGATGCCGTGAAGCCGAGCCGCTCGTAGAAGCGGTGGGCATCGGTGCGCGAGGCATTGGACGTCAACTGGACCAGTTGGACGTTCTGGCGCCGTGATTCCTCGACCGCCCATTCGATGAGCTGTGTGCCGAGTCCATGGCCCCGCTCGTCGGCGTGTATCCGTACTCCCTCGATGACCGACCGGGTGGAGCCGCGCAGAGTAAGCCCCGGGATGATCGTCAGCTGCAGCGTTCCGACCACCTGGTCGTCGCGTACGGCGACGACCAGCTGCTGGTTGGGGTCGCTGGACAGCCGCTCGAAGGCGGCTGTGTAAGGGGAGAGGTCGTCGGGCGATTCGCGCTGGGCTCCCAGGGGGTCGTCGGCGAGCATCGCCACGATCGCGGGGAGATCGGCGGAGCGTGCGGGCCTGATGTGAAGATCGTTCATGGCCCGCACGTTAGGGGAGGGTGGCGGGAGCGCGCAGCTCTTCCACCGCCTTGACGAGGGGGGCGAGGTCTGGATTCTTCGCGGCCTCGTCGAGCGCCTCGCGCAGTGCGGCGTCGTTGGTGGGCCGGGCCTTCTCGAGGAGGGCCAGGCCGGCCGGCGTGACGTCCGTGTAGATGCCCCGCCGGTCGGTGTCACACAGATACCGCGTGAGCAGGCCGCGGTCCTCGAGGCGCGTGACCAGGCGGGTGGTCGCGCTCTGGCTCAGGACGACGGCGTCGGCCACCTGCTTCATCTGGAGATGGCCGCCCGGACCGTTGTGCTGGCGGCTGAGGACGTCGAGCAGGGAGTACTCACGCACGCTCAGGCCGTGCTGTCCCTCGAGCGCCCGCTCGATATGGGCCTCGATCTTCCCGTGCAGGAGGGAGAGTGCGCACCAGCCCTGCGAGAGGGCGGTGAGGGCCGGGTCTGTCGCTGTCATGGGGTCTCTCCTCCGTCCCGGAGCGGCTTGCCCACCAGGATAGACGACTTCTGCAATAGCCCGCGCTTGCAATTAACCGGCGTTTGCAATTATTGTCAACGCTTGTAAGGCGCACACGCAATCGTCTTGGAGGCAGAACCCATGCCGCTAGCGCTCCTCGCCCTGGCCATCGGGGCGTTCGGTATCGGAACCACTGAGTTCGTGATCATGGGACTGCTGCCCCAGGTCGCCGGTGACTACGGAGTGTCGATCCCTACAGCCGGTTACCTCGTCACCGGCTACGCCCTCGGCGTCGTCCTCGGTGCCCCGGTGATGACCGTCCTGGGCACCCGGGTCTCCCGCAAACGCATGCTGATGCTGCTCATGGGGCTGTTCATCGTCGGCAATCTCCTGTCCGCCATCGCGCCCGCCTTCGGCCTGATGCTCCTCGGCCGGGTCGTCGCCTCGCTCGCCCACGGCGCCTTCTTCGGCATCGGCTCGGTCGTCGCGGCCGACCTGGTCGCCCCGGAGAAGAAGGCCGGCGCAATCGCGATGATGTTCACCGGTCTGACCGTGGCCAATGTCGTCGGCGTACCGGCCGGCACGTTCATCGGTCAGACCGTCGGCTGGCGGGCGACCTTCTTCGTCGTCGCGGCCCTCGGCGTGCTCGGCCTGCTGGGCGTCGCCAAGCTGGTGCCCGAACAGCCCAGGCCCGAAGGCGTACGGCTGCGCCATGAGCTCGCGGCGTTCCGCAACGTGCAGGTGCTGCTCGCCATGGCGATGACCGTGCTCGGCTTCGGTGGCGTCTTCGCCGCGATCACCTACATCACGCCGATGATGACCGAGGCGGCCGGTTTCGCGGAGTCCTCCGTCACCTGGCTGCTCGTCCTGTTGGGCCTCGGCATGGTCGGCGGCAACCTGATCGGCGGCAGGCTGGCCGACCGGGCGCTCATGCCGCTGCTGTACGGGTCGCTGGGCGCCCTCGCCCTGGTGCTCGCCCTCTTCACGGTGACCGCACACCAGCAGATCGCTGCCGCGGTCACGATCTTCCTGATCGGCGCCCTCGGCTTCGCGACCGTACCGCCGCTGCAGAAGAGGGTCTTGGACCAGGCCTCCGGCGCGCCCACCCTCGCCTCCGCCGTCAACATCGGCGCCTTCAACCTCGGCAACGCGCTTTCCGCCTGGCTCGGCGGCATCGTGATCGCGGCCGGCTTCGGCTTCACCGCTCCGAACTGGGTCGGCGCCGTGCTCGCCGCCTCCGCGCTCGCTCTGGCCGTCCTGTCCAGCGCCCTGGAGCGCCGGGCCGGCCGCCGCACAAGCCGGGTCGTCGCCGGTGCGACGACCCAGGAGCCGGCCACCAAGACGGCGGCCGTGTGAGACGTCGGGCGGCTTCCTTCGCCTCCGTCCTCCCGGCCCGGGCGCTACCCGGGCCGGGAGGACGTGCGTGTGGGTGGTTTCACGTGAAACATCGTCCGTGCCCCTCGTAGACGTGAAGATCAGGCACCAGCTCTGTGCAGAGTTGGAGGTGGAGCTGGACGAGTGTGTTGCATTCGGTGATTCCATGTCCGACGCGGAGATTCGGTCGGCAGGACATGGAGGCAAAGGAGCCTAACGGGAAGCGGGTGCGAAAATCCGGGCTTTCCACACTCACTCCGGCGAACCGGTGACTGGTGCCATGCTGCGACAAACCAGCTGCGGTCAACGTCACAAAGGATGACGCTCATCCAGGCCCGCAGCGCGCCGAGGCTACTGTGGCGGCGGGCAGCGATGAGATGACATGGGCAGAGCGGGTATGTGAGCCACGTTCCGGGCCCATGGAAGTCCGGACACCGACCGAAAGATGTTCGAGGCGAGGCACTCTATGGACGCTCCGACCACCACGTCGGCCGACAACGCCACTTCCGGTGACAGCGGCGGGGGCAGCGGCTGGTTCACGCCGCGCAAACCCGTCACGGTCGCCCCGGCCCCTTCCGACGCCGAGCCGGGACGGGAGGAGGGGGCGCCCCAGGAGCGAATAGGCGCCCCCCGCCGCCCTCTGACGTCGATACGGATGGTGCGCGACAACGCGACCCGCACACCCCCGCCCGCCGGGCACCCGGCCGACGAGCCCGCCGCTCCCGGGGACTGGCCGGGTCAGGGCCGTGCCGCCGAGCACCCCGCCGCCGAGGACCACGCGGCGCCGGAGTCCGCCGCGGCCGCGGCGGCACCCACCACAGCACCCGCCGCAGCGCCCCAGACCAGTTCCCAGGCGTCCGAGGGCGCCCGGTCCGAAGCTCCCCGGCCCGAAGCCCCGGAGACCGGCTCTCCCGACGCCCGACGCGTACGGCGCACGCTCGCCGAGGTGGCCCCCGTGGCCGACAAGGTCACCTCGTACTTCTACGCCCTGCTCTTCACCCGCCACCCCGAGCTGCGGTCCCTCTTCCCCGCCGCCATGGACGCCCAGCGCGACCGGCTCCTCAAGGCGCTGCTGACCGCCGCCGAGCACATGGACGACCCCGCCGTCCTCACCGGGTACCTCCAGCATCTGGGCCGCGGCCACCGCAAGTACGGCACCGAGGCGTCGCACTACCCGGCCGTCGGCGAGGCCCTCCTCGGCGCGCTGAGCCGGTACGCGACGACGACCTGGGACGACGAGACCGAGGCCGCCTGGGTCCGTACGTACACCACCATCTCCCAGATCATGATCGACGCCGCCGCCGAGAACGAGAAGCACGCCCCCGCCTGGTGGCACGCCGAGGTGGTCTCGCACGATCTGAGAACGCCGGACATCGCGGTCATCACGGTCCGTCCCGACCAGCCGTACCCCTTCCTCGCCGGGCAGTACACGAGCGTCGAGACGCCGTGGTGGCCGCGGATCTGGCGGAACTACTCGTTCGCCTCCGCGCCGCGCCCGGACGGCCTGCTCACCTTCCACGTCAAAGCCGTCCCCGCCGGCTGGGTGTCCAACGCGCTGGTCCAGCACGCCCGACCCGGCGACGTCCTGCGCCTGGGCCCGCCCGCCGGCTCGATGACCGTCGACCACACCACCGACAGCGGCCTGCTCTGCGTGGGCGGCGGCACCGGCATCGCGCCCATCAAGGCGCTGGTCGAGGACGTCGCCGAGCACGGTGCGCGACGCCCCGTCGAGGTCTTCTACGGCGCACGCTCCGACCACGACCTGTACGAGATCGACACGATGCTGCGGCTCCAGCAGTCGCACCCGTGGCTGGAGGTACGAGCCGTCATCGACGGCAAGACGCAGCTGCCCGACATGGTGCGCGAGTACGGGCCGTGGAACGAGTACGACGCGTACCTCTCCGGTCCGCCCGGCATGATCCGCAGCGGCGTCGACGCGCTGCGGGGCGTCGGCATGCCGTACGAGCGCATCCGGCACGACTCGCTCGAGGAGCTGGTCGCCGCGGCGGGCTGATCGACGGCGGCCCGGTTACCCCAGGTCGGGGGCGTGCATCGCGCGCACGCCCTCGATGTTGCCGTCCAGGTAGTGCCGCAGCGACAGCGGTACGAGGTTGACGGCGGCGATACCGACGCGGCTGAAGGGCACCCGCACGACCTCGTACTCGCCCTGTGGCTCGTCCACCTCGGGGCCGTGCCGCTGGGCCGGGTCCATGGACTCCAGCCGGCAGACGAAGAAGTGCTGCACCTTCACACCCGAGACACCGCCGTCGACGATGTGCTCGACGGTGTCGACGAAGCAGGGCACCACATCGGTGATCTTGGCGCCGAGCTCCTCGTGGACCTCCCGGTGCAGCGCGTCGACGACCGTGGCGTCATCCGGCTCGACTCCGCCGCCCGGCGTCAGCCAGTACGGATCCATACCGGGCTTCGTACGCTTGATCAGGATCAGGTCGTCGCCGTCGAGGAGGATGGCGCGTGCGGTGCGCTTGACCACTGGACGTTCGGTCATGGCTTCAAAATGGCCCGCATCGCCCCTCCTGAAACTCCTTCGTCACCAGTCGGCGGCGGCCCGCAGCAGCGACTCGTGCGCCCGCGCGATGTACGGCAGGCCCAGCGTGCCGGTGCGCACGACGAGGAAGTACGTACGCAGCGGTGGCACGGGCGGGTCGAGCAGCGCCACCAGCCGGCCCCGCTCCAGGTCGTCCTCGCACAGATAGCGGGGCAGTACGGCGAGTCCCGCGCCCGAGGCGGCCGACTCCAGGACGGCGCGAAGGTCCGGGGCGATGACGGTGGCCGCGGCGGCCGGCTTGGAGTCGAAGACCGCGGCCCAGTAGCGGGTGACGAACGGGAGCGATTCGTGGACCTCGACCACGGGCAGCTGCTCCAGGACGACCGCGCCTTTGCGGAGCAGGACGCCGGGCCCGAGCCGGGCGGCCCAGCGCGGGGAGGCGACCAGTACGTGCTCCTCGTCGCAGAGCGGGGTGGCGGTGAGCAGGCCGCCGCGGGGCCGGGCCGTGGTGAGGGCGAGGTCGTGGTGCCCGGCGGCCAGCCCTTCCAGGAGCTCCTCCGTGGCCCCGGCCAGGGACGTCCGCAGTGTGAGCCCTTGCGAGATCAGTGGCGTGAGGGCGGGCAGGGCGCGTACGGCGGTGAACTCCGGCGGCCCGGCGAGGTGGAGCGTGCGGACGCCGGTCTGTTCGTCGAGTCCCGTCTCCACGATCTCGACCAGTGCGTCCAGGTGCGGGGCCGCCCGGTGGGCGAGCTCGTCGCCGATGGTGGTGGGCGTGACGCCGCGAGCCTGGCGCAGGAACAGTGGACGCCCCAGCTGCCGCTCCAGGGTGCGGATCTGGCTCGTCACGGCGGGCTGGGAGAGGCCCAGCAGGGCGGCGGCGCGGGTGAAGGAGCCGGCCCGGTGCACCGCGACGAACGTGCGCAGCAGGGCAAGGTCCATGCCCGACCCCTCCCACCTTCCCGTCGCGTCGGCAGGACAGCGCTTGCCTGACGGCTCCTCAGGACCGTCCAACTATAAATAAGTCGATAGGTCGCTGTCGCTACTGTGATTGGACACTGACGCTGAGTCAACTAGCCTTGTTCACGCGGAGTCTCCGCGCGTCAAGCGGGGCGGTCCGAGCCACGAGGGGGGAGGCTCGGACCGCCCTGTCCGCGTACCGTCCCCGGTCATCCCGGCTGAGCCGACGCCGCCTCGTCCAGCGCCCGCAGCACGTCCGCCACCAGGTCGCGGGTGTCCTCGGCGCCGACGGAGAAGCGGACGAAGCCCTCCGGCACCGCGTCCCCGCCCCATCGCGCGCGGCGCTCCGCCGTGGAGCGCACGCCACCGAAGCTGGTGGCGTCGTCCACGAGCCGCAGCGCGTCGAGGAAGCGCTCGGCCCACGCCCGGTCGGGCAGGACGAAGGAGACGACCGACCCGAAGCGCCTCATCTGACCCGCGGCCACCGTATGGGACGGGTCTCCCGGCAGCCCGGGGTAGCGCAGTCCGGTGACGTCGTCGCGGCCGTCCAGGGCCTCGGCGAGTGCCAGCGCGTTCGCGCACTGGCGGTCGACGCGCAGCGCCAGCGTGGCCAGGGAACGGTGCGCGAGCCAGGCCTCCATGGGGCCCGGAATCGCTCCGACGATCTTGCGCCAGCGTCGTACCGAGGCGGCCAGCCGTGCGTCGCGGCAGGTGACGTGGCCGAGCAGGATGTCGCCGTGGCCGGTCATGCCCTTGGTGTCGCTGGCCACGGAGAAGTCCGCGCCGAGCTCCAGCGGGCGCTGTCCGAGCGGGGTGGCGAGGGTGTTGTCGACCGCGACGAGCGCGCCCCCGGCGTGCGCCGCTCGTACCAGCCGCCGGACGTCGCACACGTCCAGGCCCGGGTTGGACGGCGTCTCGATCCACAGCAGCCGCGCGCCCTCCAGGACGGTCAGCTGCCCGTCGCCGCCGGTCGGTGCGGTGCGCACCTCGATCCCGTACGCCTCCAGCTGCTCGCGCACCAGGGGCAGCGCCTGGTAGCCGTCGGCCGGCAGGACGACCGCGTCCCCGGCCTTGAGCTGCGAGAACAACACCGCCGAGATGGCCGCCATGCCGGAGGCGAAGGTCACGGTCTCGACGCCGTCCGGTTCCTCGGGCGCCTCGAGTTCCCCGATGGCCTGCTCCAGCCGTGTCCAGGTCGGGTTCTCGTCCCGCCCGTACGTGTACGGGCCGGTCGGCTCGCCCGGGAGGTGGTAGTGGGCGGCGAACACCGGACCGGGCAGGGTGGGCTCGTACTTGCGCGGCTCGGGCAGCCCGGCCCGTACCGCTCTGGTGCCCTCTCCATGGCGGGTGTCGTCCATCAGTCCCTGCCGTCGGGAAGGATGACGTTGAGGGCCCACGACACGATCGAGATGATCAGGCCGCCCAGGACGGCGGTCCAGAAGCCCTCGACGTGGAAGCTCAGGTCGAGCTCGTCGGCGAGCCAGGACGTGAGCAGCAGCATCAGCGCGTTCACGACCAGCGTGAACAGGCCGAGCGTCAGGATGAACAGCGGCAGGGTGAGCAGCTTCACCACCGGCTTGACGAGGAAGTTCACCACGCCGAAGACCAGGGCGACCAGGACCAGCGTCAGCGCCTTTTTGCCCGTGCTGTCACCGGTGAGCGTGATGTCCTGGAGCAGCCAGATCGCCACCGCCAGGGCGGCCGCGTTCGCGATCGTCTTGACTACGAAATTCATCATGTGTCTGATCGTGGCAGACAGGACCGGAGCGAGCGCAGGGGCGGGACACGGCGATGAAGGCATTCCGACTGGACGAGCTGGAGGCGGAACGCGCCGCCAACGACGGCGCGTATCTGCAGTTCCTGCGCGAGCGGAACATGTCGGTCGGCCTGTACGCGCTCGACGCCGGCGAACTCGACCCGCAGAAGCCGCACAACGAGGACGAGGTGTACGTCATCGTCAGCGGCCGGGCGTCGATCACGGTGGGGCTGGAGACGACACAGGTGGGGCGGGGCAGCGTGGTGTACGTCCCGGCCGGCGTGGCGCACAAGTTCCACCACATCACCGAGGACCTGCGGGTCCTGGTGGTGTTCTCTCCCCCCGAGAGCTGACTCCCTAGGGGAAGGATCAGGGAAGAGCGAGGGGTGCGGAGTCCCCGCCGGCCGCCCGCGCGCGCCTAGCATCGAAGACGTCAAGGTCCACAGATCCGGCGGCGCAGAGAGACGAGGCAGGGACGATGGCGGTGAAGGAGCTTCTGGCGGGGCTGCCGTGGTGGGTGAAGTGGGTTGCCATACCCCTCATCGCGGTGCTGGTCTTCGGTGGTCTGATCACGAGCGCGGTCATGATGCTGGTCGGGCTGCTGTTCAAGGTGCTGGTCTTCGTCGCGCTCGTCGGCGGACTGATCTACGTCGT
This sequence comes from Streptomyces sp. NPDC045431, assembly GCF_040646655.1. Classification (NCBI taxonomy): domain Bacteria; kingdom Bacillati; phylum Actinomycetota; class Actinomycetes; order Kitasatosporales; family Streptomycetaceae; genus Streptomyces; species Streptomyces sp. NPDC045431. The sequence goes on along the minus strand of NZ_JBEZAQ010000010.1, from coordinate 127,460 downwards.
ACGGAAGTTCACGTCGTCCTCGTCGTCCTCGTCGTCCCGCGACGACTGGTGACGGCGGCGGTCTGCCCTTCGCCCCTTCACGTTTCCGGCCACCAGAACGGGCGTTAGCCCGGGCGGGGGAACGGTCCCCGCGAAACCTCACCCCCGCAGAAGGCTGCCACTAGAGTGGCAGCCTTCCTTCCTCGGCGACGCGGCGCGGCTGTGCAGAATCGTCGCAGCAAGATCGAGTCGCCCGCAGTACCTGAAAACTCACTCCTTGTGATCCTCCAGTCCCTCCCGGACGATGACGATTAAACCAAGAGGGCGTTGTTCACCACTGCTTCATCCACTGCGGGGTACATGATGCGCGAGTCCGTTCAGGCCGAGGTCCTGATGAGTTTCATCGTTTCCGAGGAGCTCTGCTTCAGGATTCCGGTCGAGCTCGGCTACGAGACAAAGGATCCCTTCGCGGTCCGGATGACCTTCCACCTGCCCGGAGACGCGCCGGTGACCTGGACGTTCGGCCGGGAACTGCTGCTGGACGGGATCAACGCGCCGAGCGGCGAGGGCGATGTGCACATCGCGCCGACCGGGCCGGAGGACCTGTCGGACGTCAGCATCCGCCTGCAGGTCGGCGCCGACCGGGCGCTGTTCCGGGCGAGCGCGCCGCCGTTGGTGGCGTTCCTGGACCGCACCGACAAGCTGGTGCCGCTGGGCCAGGAGCTCACGCTCGGTGATTTCGAGCAGGACTTGGAGGATGCGCTCGGCCGGATCCTCGCCGAGGAGAACGCCGGCTGACCCTCCGGACCGGCCACCTCCCCGAACCCGTCACCTCTTGCGCCGCCGGCCCCGGCCGCCCCGTCCCGCCGTCGCCGTCGCGGCGGCGGGACCGGGCACTCCGGTGGCGCCCGGGCGGTCGGCGGAGACGACGAGTGCGGCCAGCGCGGTGGTGACCGGTACCGAGGCGACCAGCCCGATCGAGCCGACCAGCGTCCGTACGATCTCCTGGGCCACGATCTCGCTGTTGGCGACCGTCCCCACGCTGCTCTCCGCGATGGAGAAGAGCAGCAGCAGCGGGAGGGCCGCGCCCGCGTAGGCCAGCACCAGCGTGTTGACCACCGAGGCGATGTGGTCGCGGCCGATGCGGATGCCGGCCCGGTACAGCGCCCGTGGGCCCATCTTCGGGTCGGCCTGGTGCAGTTCCCACACGGCCGACGTCTGGGTCACCGTCACATCGTCCAGCACGCCGAGCGAGCCGATGATCACGCCGGCCAGCAGCAGACCGGACATGTCGATGTTCGGGTAGAGCCCGTGGATCAGGCCGGTGTAGTCGTCGGTGTTGCCGGTGAGCGACGCCCAGCCGATGAACGCGGAGCCGAGCAGGCCGATCAGCAGCAGCGAGATGAGCGTGCCCAGCACCGCCACCGATGTGCGGGCGGTCAGGCCATGGCACAGGTAGAGCGCCATCAGCATGATCGCGCTCGACCCCACCACCGCCACGACCAGCGGGTTGGACCCCTGCAGGATCGCCGGGAGGATGAAGAGCGTCAGGACGAGGAAGCTCAGGGCGAGGGCGGTCAGCGCCATCAGGCCGCGCATCCGGCCGACGGCCACCACCGCCAGCGCGAAGACACCGGCGAGGAGCGCCACCGGGATCCTGCGGTCCACGTCCGTGACGGAGTACTGCAGATCGCGGGGTGCGTCGGGCGCGAACGCCACCACGACGCCCTGGCCTTCGTCGAGTTGGCGGGGCGAGTCCGGCTGGACCACCTCCACGAACCTGCGGCCCTTGTCCTTGCCCGTGGTGACCTCGACCGTCGCCTTCGCGCACTTGCCCTGCTGCGCGTTGACCGCCTCGCGCCCCTGGGGCGTCGTCGTGTCGCCGGTCGGCGGAACCTGGGCGGCGTTCACGTCCTTGCAGTCCACCCGCTCGACGCGGACGACCGTGCCCTGCTCGGTCTGCCGGTCGAAGCCCACGCCGGTGCGCTCGTGCGCCGGGGCGCCGCCCGGCCACAGGATGGCCAGTCCGACGACGACCGCCGTGGCGAAGGGAATCAGTACGGCCGCGATGACCTTGCGCAGATGCCGGGAGACCGGCGCGGCGGGGCCGTGGCTGTGCGCATGGCCGTGCGCATGACCGAGTGTGTGCCGGTCCGGCTCGGGAGTCTCGTGCGAGGAAGTCACGGACCGATCATCGCAAGAACGTGGGGCCCCCTCTGTTCAGCGCGGCCGCAAGGACGCTAGCGTGGTGACACCTTTGCACACGCGGGAGCTCGGAGCACCGGGCTGAGAGGGCGCTGATCTCCGTACGAGACGTACGGGAACCGCTGCGTCGACCGCCGAACCTGTTACCGGGTAATGCCGGCGTAGGGAGTAGGTCACGATGACCGTTCAGGACGCACGCACGCCTGCCTCGAACCAGAACGACGAGGCCGGGAAGTCCATCGGATGGCACAAGGGGTACCTCGAGGGCTCGCGCCCCGACCTCCGTGTGCCGGTCCGCAAGGTGCACCTCACCAACGGCAAGGACGTGACGCTGTACGACACGTCAGGGCCGTACACCGATCCGAATGTCGAGACCGACGTACGCCGCGGCCTGCCGCCGCTGCGGGAGAACTGGATCATCGGACGCGGCGACACCGAGGAATACGCCGGCCGCCCGGTCCGCCCCGAGGACGACGGGATCAAGCACACCTCGCCGCGCGGCGGGCTGCGCAACCTCGACGCCGTCTTCCCGGGCCGTCCGCGCCAGCCCCGCCGGGGCCGGGACGGACAGGCGGTGACGCAGCTGGCGTACGCCCGCCGCGGCGAGATCACGCCGGAGATGGAGTACGTCGCGCTGCGCGAGAACGTCTCCCCGGAGGTCGTCCGCGAGGAGATCGCGGCGGGCCGCGCGGTGCTGCCGGCGAACGTCAACCACCCGGAGATCGAGCCGATGATCATCGGCAAGCGGTTCCTGGTGAAGGTCAACGCCAACATCGGCAACTCCGCGGTCACCTCGTCCATCGAGGAGGAGGTGGAGAAGATGACCTGGGCCACCCGCTGGGGCGCCGACACGGTCATGGACCTTTCCACCGGCCGGAACATCCACACCACCCGCGAGTGGGTGCTGCGCAACTCGCCCGTGCCGATCGGCACCGTGCCGCTCTACCAGGCGCTGGAGAAGGTCGACGGCAGGGCCGAGGAGCTCACCTGGGAGATCTACAAGGACACGGTCATCGAGCAGGCCGAGCAGGGCGTCGACTACATGACGGTCCACGCCGGTGTGCTCCTGCGCTACGTGCCGCTGACGGCGCGCCGCAAGACCGGCATCGTCTCCCGCGGCGGCTCCATCATGGCCGCGTGGTGCCTGGCGCACCACAAGGAGTCGTTCCTGTACGAGAACTTCGAGGAGCTCTGCGAGATCCTCGCCGCGTACGACGTGACGTTCTCGCTCGGTGACGGTCTGCGGCCCGGCTCGATCGCGGACGCCAACGACGAGGCGCAGTTCGCGGAGCTGCGTACGCTCGGCGAGCTGAACCAGATCGCCAAGCGGCACAACGTGCAGACGATGATCGAGGGCCCGGGTCACGTCCCGATGCACAAGATCAAGGAGAACATCGACCTCCAGCAGGAGATCTGCGAGGAGGCGCCGTTCTACACGCTCGGCCCGCTCACCACGGATGTGGCCCCGGCCTACGACCACATCACCTCCGGTATCGGCGCGGCGATGATCGCCTGGTGGGGCACCGCGATGCTCTGCTACGTCACGCCGAAGGAGCACCTCGGCCTGCCGAACCGGGACGACGTGAAGACCGGTGTCATCACGTACAAGATCGCTGCGCACGCGGCGGACCTGGCCAAGGGGCACCCGGGCGCGCAGGAGTGGGACGACGCGCTGTCGGACGCGCGGTTCGAGTTCCGGTGGGAGGACCAGTTCAACCTGGCTCTCGACCCGGACACCGCGCGGGAGTTCCACGACGAGACGCTGCCCGCGGAGCCGGCGAAGACGGCGCACTTCTGCTCCATGTGCGGTCCGAAGTTCTGCTCGATGAAGATCTCGCAGGACATCCGGCGGGAGCACGGCGGCGATCTCAAGCAGGACGAGATCGAGGCCGGGATGGCGGAGAAGTCCGCGGAGTTCGCCGCTGCCGGAAACCGGGTCTACCTGCCGCTGGCGGACTGACCCGGCGGCCATCCGCTCTCGCGGTGCCGAACGGATGTTTCACGTGAAACACGCGCCCCGAAGCACCGGTCATTCCGACCGGTGCTCGGGGCCGCCGAAGTCCCGGCTCCCGAACTCCGGACCGGCGAAGTCGGGGCTGGTGAAGTCCGGGCTGGTGAAGGCCGGCCGCGACGCCGAACCGCCCTCGCTCGGGCTGGAGAAGTCCGGGCCGCTGTAACCGACCTTCGGCATCCGCCCGAGCGGGCGCGGCGGGGTGCTCGAGTCCGGATCGGCGCCCGGGTCGGCCAGGGCGTCGCGCAGGAACGGGACGATGCCCCGCTCCAGCAGCGCATGCCGCCAGGCCTCGCGTGCCCGCGCTATCTCATCCGGCAGTTCACCGCCGGGCTCCTGGGCGGGCACCTGCGTCGAGCTGTTGCGCAGGGCGGCGATGAGCAGGCCGATGGCGGCGGCCAGGATGCTCAGAGCCGTCACGCCGGCGAAGAACCACCCGGCGGTGAGCAGCGGCTTCGCGAAGGACGGCGCCGGATCGAGGGCCATGAGCAGATAGCCGACGAGCAGGAAGATGAGCGCGGCGGTGCCGGCGAGCACCGGCGCGAGCACGGTGACGACGACGCCGAGACCGGCGCCCGGGCCGCTCACCGTCCCGTCGTCGGAGCCGGACAGCACGGAGTCGAGGGCGGACAGGCGCGTGGGCTTGCGCGACTCCTCGCGCACCTTCACGAAGTGGTCGTACTCGGCGGCGGCGGCCCCGGTGATGAGCGCCGTCGCGTTCAGGGCCATGGTGCGCAGCTGTTCGGCGTTGAGCCGCTGCCCGATCGCGGCGAGTTCCGGACGTTCCTGCGCGTTGCGCAGTGCCTCGTCGAGGAGGCGCTCGTACTCGGAGCGGTCCTCGGTCAGCAGGTGCGGAGCGCTGTTCATGTGCATCCCCCGATGCTCCGTAGGGCCGGTTTGCCCGCGTAGAACGGGCAGGTGGGCGGAAACGGAGGAGAGCCTGCTACGGATAGCCCGATGGTAGAGCGGTTATGGCAGGAGGTGACAGGGGAATTCCGGAAATCGCCTGACCGGCTCGCGACGAGGCAGGGCTCAGTTGTACAAGGGGAGTTGCACGACCAGCAGCTTTCCGGCCATGGTCACACCGCCGTCCATGGCGATCGCGAGCCCGTCCGCGTACACGTGCGGCCCTTCGACGGACGGGCCGCCGCCGTCCTCGCCGTCCTCGGAGCCCACTTCGCCGAGCAGGTACGGGATCGGGCTGTGGCCGTGCACGATGCGTTGTCCACCGTAGGCCGCCAGCAACTCGCCTACGGCCAGGTGGCCGCCCTCGTCACGGAAGGCGAAGCGCTTGGTGAGTTTGCGGAACAGGTCCCAGCACTCGTCCGCGTCGTTGCGGGTGAGGATCTCGTGGACGGTGTCGTTGACGTCCTCGATGGTGGAGCCGTACTCCAGGTAGGCGGTGGTGTCGGAGTGCAGCAGCAGATGGCCGTCCTCCTCGACGATCGCGTCCAGCCGGGACATCCACTGCAGGTGGACGTCCTGGAGCCGGTCCATGTCGCTCTTCTGTCCGCCGTTGAGGAGCCAGGCGGCCTGGAAGGTGGCGGTGCCCGCGCCGGAGTTGACCGGGGTGTCACCGAACCGCTTGGCGCCGATCAGCAGCAGCTCGTGGTTGCCCATCAGGGCCTTGCAGTAGCCGCCGGCCGCCGCGGCCTCGGCGGAGAGCCGCATGACGAGGTCGATGACGCCGATCCCGTCGGGGCCCCGGTCGGTGAAGTCGCCGAGGAACCAGAGGCGGGCGTTGCCCGCGGCCCAGTGACCGTCGGCGTCGATGAGGCCCTGCTCGCGCAGGGCGGCGACCAGCTCCTCGAGGTACCCGTGGACGTCCCCGACCACGTAGAGCGGGCCGGGGCCCGGTACGGGGGCGGGCTCGGTGAGGGGTGCCGGAGCCGGCGGCGGGGCGGTGGCGACCTGCACGGTGTCGCCTCTGTTGATCACCGGGAGGTCGCGCTCGGTGGGCGTGTACCCCTCGGGGAACTCCCCCTCCGGGAACGCGTTGCCGGGGTGCCCGGCGTGACCCTGCACCGGAACCTGCGCGTACGGCGGTACGCGGAAGTCACGCAACGTCGCCGTCCGCACCACGGGTCCTTGACCGGCCCCCTGAGTCATCGACCCCTCCACCACCGTCGCGACGCCCTACACCTGGCAGACCGGCCTGGTCGGGGCGGCCCGCGGTGTCGTCCGCCCATCATAGGAATGAGGCCCCAGCTGTGTGACGCACCAGGGGTGGTGAATCCGGGTCCACCCCTGGGCTACTGGTTGTTTCGCCCCAATTGGGAAGATCTGCCCCTGGTCATGGCGCGGGGCGGGTCCGCTTTCACTCCTGGGAGGGCGATCGGGGAGGGCTGACGGTCGTACGGGTGGAGCGCCGCTGGGACGACGTCCGCACGATCAGCTCGGTCGGTATGACCTGCTCGACCGGCCGGTCCGAGTCGATGCCCTCGATGGCGTCGATGAGGAGCTGGACGACCGCGGTGCCGATCCGGCGCGGCTTGAGGGAGAGCGTGGTGATGGGCGGCTGGGTGGCGGCGTACACGGTGGACTCGCTGCAGCACACCAGGAGCAGGTCGTCGGGGACGCGCAGCCCGTAGCGCCGCGCTGCCGCGAGCAGGTCGGTGCCGTTGGGGTCGAAAAGGCCGTAGACGGCGTCCGGGCGGTCCGGGCGGGCCAGCAGCCGGTCGGCCGCGACGGCGCCGGCGCACGGGTCGTGGGCCGGGTACGCCTCGTAGACCGGGTCCTGTCCGACCCGCTCGCACCAGTTGAGGTACGCGGTGGTGGAGAGGCGGGTGTAGGTGTCGGTGCTGGTGCCGGTGAGCAGACCGATCCGGCGGGCGCCGGCGGCGGCGAGGTGGTCGAGCAGGTCGAGGACGGCGGCTTCGTGGTCGTTGTCGACCCAGGCGGTCACCGGGAGGGTGTCGGCCGGGCGGCCGTCGGAGACGACGGGCAGGCCCTGGCGGACGAGCTCGGTGACGACCGGGTCGTGATCGGAGGGGTCGATGACGACGGTGCCGTCGAGGGCGACGTTCGACCAGACGTCATGGCGGGAGGTGGCGGGCAGGATGACCAGGGCGTAGCCGCGGGCGAGCGCGGCGGAGGTGGCGGCCCTGGCCATCTCGGCGAAGTACGCGAATTCGGTGAAGGTGAAAGGTTCATCCCCGTAGGTCGTCACGGTCAGGCCGATGAGGCCGGACTTGCCGGTACGGAGCGTGCGGGCCGCGGCGGACGGGCGGTAGCCCAGTCGGTCGGCGACCTCGCGGACATGGCGGCGGGTGGCGTCCGGGAGCCGGCCCTTGCCGTTGAGCGCGTCGGAGACAGTCGTGATGGAGACCCCGGCTGCGGCGGCCACGTCCCGGATGCCCGCTCGACCCTGCCGGCTTCCCCGGGTCTGTGCCCGGCTCACCTGGTGCTTCCCTGCTGCTGTCATGGCGTGCCGATAGTAGGGCGAGGGCGGCAGGTTGAGCCGGTCGCGTATTCATCCGTTGACAGGGACGTTTCTGCATGGTGTCCGACCCCCAACGACCTTAAAAACACAGGTCGTTCAGCGGATGGGCAGGGCTCCGCAACTTGTCGGCGCGTACGCGCATGCCATATGCCCGAGGTCTCGGAGAGGGCTCAACTCACCACTACGGGGGATGCGCGCCACGGCGTGAGCCACCGGCGCGCGCCACCCTGCCGCGCGCCCCCGCCTGTGCCGCCGCCTCTCCCGTCGCGCCTACGCCCGCGTGTCGTGACCGTTGCCCGCAGGGCATTCGCAGGGCGGCGGAATCCTCATAAGGTGAGCAGTATTGGTGGTACGGACGGTCGAGGAGGACCACGGTGAGCGAGACGAGCGGGACGAGCGGCGCGAGCGTTACGGGCCCGAGGCTGCGGGCCGCGCTGGACGACATCCCCACCTACAAGCCGGGCAAGCCCGCCGCGGCGCCCGGCGCGGGTGGCCCGGTCGCGTACAAGCTGTCCTCGAACGAGAACCCGTACCCCCCGCTGCCGGGCGTGATGGAGGCCGCGGTCGCCGCCGCGTCCGGTTTCAACCGCTACCCGGACGCGGCGTGCGCCGGCCTGATGGCCGAGATCTCCGAGCGCTTCGGGGTTCCCGTGTCCCACCTGGCCACGGGCACCGGCTCGGTGGGCGTGGCCCAGCAGCTGGTGCAGGCGACCGCCGGCCCCGGCGACGAGGTGATGTACGCGTGGCGCTCCTTCGAGGCGTACCCGATCATCGCCCGGATCAGCGGTGCCACGCCGGTGCAGGTCCCGCTCACCGATGGCGATGTGCACGACCTGGACGCGATGGCGGACGCGATCACCGACCGGACGCGGTTGATCTTCGTCTGCAACCCCAACAACCCCACCGGCACGGTGGTGCGGCGGGCGGAGCTGGAGCGGTTCCTGGACCGGGTGCCGTCCGATGTGCTGGTGGTGCTGGACGAGGCGTACCGCGAGTTCATCCGCGACAGCGACGTGCCCGACGGCATCGAGATCTACCGCGACCGGCCGAACGTCTGCGTGCTGCGGACGTTCTCGAAGGCGTACGGCCTGGCCGGTCTGCGGGTGGGCTTCGCCATCGCCCACGAGCCGGTCGCCGCGGCGCTGCGTAAGACGGCGCTGCCCTTCTGCGTCAGCCAGCTGGCGCAGGACGCGGCGGTGGCCTCGCTGCGCGCCGAGGACGAGCTGCTGGGGCGGGTGGGCTCGCTGGTGTGCGAGCGCACGCGGGTGTACGAGGGGCTGGTGGCCCAGGGGTGGACCGTGCCCGAGACGCAGGCGAACTTCGTCTGGCTGCGCCTGGGTGAGGCGACCGTGGCCTTCGCGGAGGCCTGCGACGAGGCGGGCGTGGTCGTGCGGCCGTTCCCCGGCGAGGGTGTGCGGGTGACGATCGGCGAGAGCGAGGGGAACGACGTCTTCCTGCGGGTGGCGGAGTCGTTCCGCAAGGAGAGGTTCTGACGGGACCTCTACGACAGGCCCTAGTCGCCGGCGAGTTCCACGCGGATCGGGTCGCCGTCGCGGACGGTGGCGAGGACGCGGGGGTCGCCGTCGAGGCTGCCGAGCACGTTGCACGGGCTCGCGAGGCGGCACTCGTCGCCGCGCGAGATCGGCGTGGGTCCATACGGGAGGGCCAGCGCGTCGCCCTCGGTCCAGAAGGCGACGGTGCCCGGCTCCACCACCTGGCGGGCGTCGGGCTCCGGTGACGTGGAGACGGGCGTGTCGAAGTAGACCTCCTCGCCCCAGGTACGGGCGGTGGAGGTGATCGGGAGAACCCCTGCGAGCGCCTTGCTCGTGGGGGTTTCTTCGATGGTCGCGGTGGTGTGGCCGGCGGGCCAGGAGATGCGGATCTTCATACCGAGAAATTCAACAATATGTTGAAGTTCTAGGGAAGAGGGACCCCCGGGTAGTGCTACGGATTTCGTGTGAGTCATAATTGCTTGTGATTGTGAACGCATTCACAAGCTCGCCTGGTTCCTCCCGTGATCCACCGGAATCAGAGGGCGGTGAGGGCGGACAGACCGTAGATGCAAGGCCGTAAGGAGAAGATGTCGTGGACCTGGCTCTGGCGCCAGAGACCCTGGCGCGGTGGCAGTTCGGTATCACTACCGTCTACCACTTTCTCTTCGTTCCGCTGACGATCTCCCTCGCCGCCCTCACCGCCGGTCTTCAGACCGCCTGGGTGCGGACCGAGAAGGAGAAGTACCTCAGGGCGACGAAGTTCTGGGGGAAGCTCTTCCTGATCAATATCGCGATGGGTGTCGTCACCGGCATCGTGCAGGAGTTCCAGTTCGGCATGAACTGGTCCGACTACTCGCGCTTCGTCGGTGACGTCTTCGGCGCCCCGCTCGCCTTCGAGGCGCTGATCGCCTTCTTCTTCGAGTCGACCTTCATCGGCCTGTGGATCTTCGGCTGGGACAAGCTGCCGAAGCGGATCCACCTGGCCTGCATATGGATGGTGTCGATCGGCACGATCCTGTCGGCCTACTTCATCCTGGCGGCCAACTCCTGGATGCAGCACCCCGTCGGGTACAAGATCAACACCGCCACCGGGCGGGCCGAGCTCACCGACTTCTGGCTGGTGCTCACCCAGAACACCACCCTCACGCAGGTCTTCCACACCATGTCCGCGGCCTTCCTCACCGGCGGCGCGTTCATGGTCGGCATCGCCGCCTTCCACCTGGCCCGCAAGAAGCACGTTCCGGTGATGCGCACCTCGCTGCGGCTGGGCCTGGTCACCGTCGTGATCGGCGGCATGTTCACCGCGATCAGCGGTGACTTCCTCGGCAAGGTCATGTACGAGCAGCAGCCGATGAAGATGGCCGCGGCCGAGGCCCTGTGGGACGGCGAGAGCCCCGCGCCCTTCTCGGTCTTCGCGTACGGAGACGTCGACAAGGGCCACAACAAGGTCGCCATCGAGGTCCCGGGCCTGCTGTCCTTCCTCGCCCACAGCGACTTCGAGTCGTACGTCCCCGGGATCAACGACACCCAGGAGGCGCTGCAGGAGAAGTACGGTCCCGGCGACTACCGGCCCAACATCCCCGTCGCCTACTGGGGCTTCCGCTGGATGATCGGCTTCGGCATGGCGTCCTTCTCGCTCGGCCTCCTCGGGCTGTGGCTGACCCGGAAGCGGTTCCTGCTGCCCGAGCGGCTGCGGACCGGCGACGACGAGGTGCCGAACCTGGTCCTCTTCCGCAAGCCGCTGAGCGCGAAGTTCGCCAAGCTGTACTGGCTCGTCGCCCTGTGGACGCTGGCCTTCCCGCTGATCGCCAACTCCTGGGGCTGGATCTTCACCGAGATGGGCCGCCAGCCCTGGGCGGTCTACGGCGTGCTGCGCACCCGCGACGCCGTCTCCCCCGGTGTCTCCCAGGCCGAGATCCTCATTTCGATGATCGTCTTCACCGCCCTGTACGCGGTGCTCGCCGTGGTCGAGGTCAAGCTGCTGGTCAAGTACGTCAAGGCCGGGCCGCCCGAGCTCACCGAGGCGGACCTGAACCCGCCCACGAAGATCGGCGGCCACGACCGGAGCGCCGGTCAGGACGCCGACCGGCCGATGGCCTTCTCGTACTGATGGCCCTTCACTCAAGGACTGGGAGCTGAGGCATGGAACTCCACGACGTTTGGTTCGTCGTCATCGCCGTCCTGTGGACGGGCTACTTCTTCCTGGAGGGATTCGACTTCGGAGTCGGTGTCCTCACCAAGCTGCTCGCCCGCAACCGGGTCGAGAAGCGCGTGCTGATCAACACCATCGGACCCGTCTGGGACGGCAACGAGGTGTGGCTGCTCACCGCCGCCGGTGCGACCTTCGCCGCCTTCCCGGACTGGTACGCCACGCTCTTCTCCGGCTTCTACCTGCCGCTGCTGCTCATCCTGGTGTGCCTGATCGTGCGCGGCGTGGCCTTCGAGTACCGCGCCAAGCGGCCGGAGGAGCGGTGGCAGCACAACTGGGAGCAGGCGATCTTCTGGACCTCGTTGATCCCCGCCTTCCTGTGGGGCGTGGCCTTCGGGAACATCGTGCGCGGGGTGAAGATCGACGCCACCAAGGAGTACGTGGGCACGCTCGCGGACCTGTTCAACCCGTACGCTCTTCTGGGCGGGCTCGTCACCCTCACCCTGTTCACCTTCCACGGCACGGTCTTCACCGCGCTGAAGACGGTGGGGGACATCCGGGTGCGGGCGCGCAAGCTGGCGCTGACGCTCGGGCTGATCACCGCCGCCCTCGCTCTGGCCTTCCTGAGCTGGACGCAGGCCTCGCGGGGTGACGGGTCGAGCCTGGTGGTGATGGTCGTCGCCGTGGTGTCGCTCATCGGTGCGGTCGTGGCCATCAAGGCGGGGCGCGAGGGCTGGTCGTTCGCGCTGTCCGGCGTCACGATCGCGGCCGCGGTCGCGATGCTCTTCCTGACCCTCTTCCCGAACGTCATGCCGTCCTCGCTGGACCCGCGGTGGAGCCTCACGGTCACCAATGCGGCGTCCAGCCCGTACACGCTCAAGATCATGAGCTGGTGTGCGGCGATCGCCACGCCGCTGGTGCTGCTGTACCAGGGCTGGACGTACTGGGTGTTCCGCAAGCGCATCGGTACGCAGCACATCGCCGACGCCGCTCACTAGTCGCTCGTGACGCCGCTCACTAGTCGCTCGTAGGGAATGTTTCACGTGAAACCGATCGACCCGCGCCTGCTCCGGTACGCCCGCGCCACTCGCCTCTTCCTGGCGGCGGTGGTGGTGCTCGGTCTGCTCGGCGCGGGTCTGGTCGTCGCCCAGGCGATGCTCATCGCCGAGGTGGTGGTGGGCGCCTTCCAGCGTGGGCTGGGGGCGTCCGACCTGACGACGCCGATCCTGCTGCTGGCGGCGGTCGCGGCAGGGCGGGGGCTCGTGTCCTGGCTGACCGAGCTCGCCGCCCATCGGGCCAGCGCGGCGGTCAAGTCCGAGCTGCGGGGGAGGCTGCTGGAGCGGGCGGCCGAGCTGGGGCCGGGGTGGCTGAGCGGGCAGCGCGTCGGATCGCTGGTGGCCCTGGCCACCCGGGGCGTGGACGCCCTCGACGACTACTTCGCCCGGTACCTGCCGCAGCTCGGGCTGGCCGTGGTCGTCCCGGTGGCCGTCCTCGCGCGGATCGTCACCGAGGACTGGGTGTCCGCGGCGATCATCGTAGGGACGCTGCCGCTGATTCCGATCTTCATGGTGCTCATCGGCTGGGCCACCCAGGCCCGGATGGACCGGCAGTGGAAGCTGCTGTCCCGGCTGTCCGGGCACTTCCTGGACGTGGTGGCGGGGCTGCCGACCCTGAAGGTCTTCGGGCGGGCGAAGGCGCAGGCCGAGTCGATCCGGACGATCACGTCGGAGTACCGGCAGGCGACCGTGCGGACCCTGCGGATCGCCTTCCTGTCGTCGTTCGCCCTGGAACTGCTGTCGACGCTGTCGGTGGCGCTGGTGGCCGTCGGTGTCGGCATGCGCCTGGTCCACGGGGACCTGGACCTCTACACGGGGCTCGTGATCCTGGTCCTGGCGCCCGAGGCGTATCTGCCGCTGCGGCAGGTGGGGGCGCAGTACCACGCGGCGGCGGAGGGGCTTTCGGCCGCGGAGGAGATCTTCGACGTCCTGGAGACCCCGGTGCGGGCGGGGGGTACAGGCACCGTGCCCGCCGGGCGGGTGCGCCTTGAGCTGGACGCCGTGACCGTACGCCACGCCGGGCGCGCCGAGCCCTCGCTCGACGCGGCGTCCCTGGTCGTGGAGGAGGGCGAGACCGTGGCCCTCGTCGGGCCGAGCGGGGTCGGGAAGTCGACGCTGCTGGATGTGGTGCTGGGCTTCGCGGAGCCGGTGGCCGATGGCGGCCGCGTTCTGGTCGGGGGCGTCGAGCTCGGGTCGCTGGACCTGGAGCGGTGGCGGGAGCAGGTGGCGTGGGTGCCGCAGCGGCCGTACCTGTTCGCCGGGACCGTCGCGGAGAACGTGCGCCTGGCCCGGCCTGACGCGGACGACGCGGCGGTCGCGCGGGCGCTGCGGGACGCCGGAGCGGCGGAGTTCGTCGACGCGCTGCCGGCGGGGGCCGGGACCGTGCTGGGCGAGGACGGCGCCGGGCTGTCGGCGGGGCAGCGGCAGCGGCTGGCGCTGGCACGGGCGTTCCTGGCGGACCGGCCCGTGCTGTTGCTCGACGAGCCGACGGCGGCGCTGGACGGGGAGACCGAGGCGGGGGTGGTGGCCGCGGTGCGGAGGCTGGCGGCGGGGCGGACGGTGCTGTTGGTGGTGCACCGGCCGGCGCTGCTGGAGGTCGCGGACCGGGTGGTGGCGCTGGGGGGTTGTTCCCCTACCCCTCCCCCTACGCCTGGCGGCGTGGGGGCGCCCCCACTTCCTGAAACCGGGGCTCCGCCCCGGACCCCGGAGGAGAGGTTCTTCGTGGGGCCCCGCAGGGATGCGGGGGCGCTCCCGGGTGCGGGCGTTGTCGGACGGTTGGAGTCGGGAGCTTCCGGGGCAGGCGCGGACGTGGCCTTGGGTGCCGGGGCGATGGGTGTCGCGTTGCGGTGGGTGCGGGGCCTGGCCGCACAGTGGCGGACGCGGCTGTGGATGGCGTTGGGGTTGGGGAGTCTGGCACTGGGATCGGCCGTCGGGCTCATGGGGGTGTCCGGGTGGCTCATCTCGCGGGCCTCGGAGCAGCCGCCCGTGCTGTACCTGATGGTTGCCGTGACGGCGACGCGGGCGTTCGGGATTGGGCGGGCCGTGTTCCGGTACGCCGAGCGGCTCGTGGCGCACGACACCGTGCTGCGGGTGCTCGCCGACGTGAGGGTCGCCGTGTACCGAAGGCTGGAGCGGATCGCGCCCGCCGGGCTGCGGACGGCTCGCCGGGGTGATCTGCTGTCGCGGCTCGTCTCCGACGTGGACTCCCTCCAGGACTACTGGCTCCGGTGGCTGCTGCCCGCGGGGACCGCCGTCGTCGTCGGCGCCGGGGCGGTCGGGTTCACGGCGTGGCTGCTGCCCGAGGCGGGAGCCGTCCTGGCGGCCGGGCTCCTGCTCGCGGGGGTGGGCGTGCCGCTGGTCAGCGGTGCGACCGCTCGGCGGGCCGAGCAGCGGCTCGCGCCCGCGCGAGGGGCTCTGGCCGTGAGCGCCGTCGACCTGCTGCGCGGGTGTGCCGAGCTCACGGTGGCCGGAGCCCTCAAGGGGCGTGCGGAGCGGGTGCGCGAGGCCGATGCCGCGCTGACGCGCATCGCCTCCCGGCAGGCGTCCGCCACCGCGCTGGGCGGCGGGCTCTCCGCGCTGGTCACCGGGCTGACGGTGGCGGCGGCCGCGTTCGTGGGCGTGCAGGCGGTTCGGGACGGCCGGCTCGACGGCGTGTCGCTCGCCGTCGTCGTCCTCATCCCGCTCGCCGCGTTCGAGGCCGTCATCGGGCTTCCGCTGGCCGTCCAGTACCGCCAGCGCGTCCGGCGCGCCGCCGAGCGGGTGTACGAGGTGCTCGACGCGCCCGTCCCCGTACAAGAGCCGGAACAGCCGGCGGCAGCGCCCAAGGGGCCCTTCCCGGTCGAGGTGCGGGGACTCTCCGCGCGGTACGCCGGGCAGGAGCGGGACGCCCTCGCCGGCTTCGACCTGCGGCTGGAGGCCGGCCGGCGGGTCGCCGTCGTCGGCGCCTCCGGGGCGGGCAAGACCACCGTCGCCCAGGTCCTGCTGCGGTTCCTGGACGCCCGCGCGGGCACGTACCGGATCGGGGGCGTGGACGCGGGCGCGCTCGACGGCGACGACGTACGCCGTCTCGTCGGGCTGTGCGCCCAGGACGCCCACATCTTCGACAGCACCATCCGGGAGAACCTGCGCCTGGCCCGTCCGGGCGCGGACGACGACGAGCTGCGCGGTGCGCTGGACCGGGCCCGGCTGCTGGAGTGGGCCGACGCGCTGCCGGACGGCCTGGACACGCTGGTCGGCGAGCACGGCGCCCGGCTCTCGGGCGGTCAGCGCCAGCGGCTCGCGCTCGCCCGCGCGCTGCTGGCCGACTTCCCCGTCCTCGTACTGGACGAGCCCGCCGAGCACCTCGACCTGGCCACCGCCGACGCGCTCACCGACGATCTGCTGCGCGCCACCGAGGGCCGTACGACCGTACTGATCACGCACCGGTTGCACGGCCTGGAGGCGGTGGACGAGGTCGTCGTCCTGGAGGACGGCCGGATCGTGCAGCGGGGCCCGTACGCCGAACTGGCCGCCACGGAGGGGCCGCTGCGGCGCATGGGGGAGCGGGAGCAGGCGGCCGATGCGCTCCATGCGGCGGTACGTGCCTGACTTTCGCCCCTAAAAGGGACTTATTACGCTCGGGTCCATGACGGATCCTCGCGTGCCGCGGCTGCTGGAGGCCATGCGGTCGGTCGGCACCGGGCTGGAACTGGACGCCACCCTGGAGCGGATCTGCCGGACCGCCGCCGAGCTCGCCGACGCGCGGTACGCCGCCCTCCGGGTCCTCGACGAGGAGGGCGGGGGCGGTCTGGCCGCCCTCGTCGAGTACGGCGTGCCGGGCGGCTCGCCGCCCGCGTCGCACCCGCCGAAGCGGACCTTCCTCCGGGTGCCGGTCCGTGTCCAGGGCGAGGACTTCGGCACCCTCTACCTGACGGGAAAGCGGGGCGGTGGCGAGTTCACCCCGTCCGAGCTGCGCATGGTGCGCGTTCTGGCCGCCGAGGCGGGGATCGCGATCGGCAACGCCCGGCTCTACGAGGCCGCCCGCCGGCGTGAGCGGTGGATCGACGGATCGGTCGCCGTCACCACGGCCCTGCTGTCGGGCGGGGACACCGACGACGCGCTCGCCGTCGTCGCGGAGCAGGCCCGGCGGCTCGCCGAAGCGGCCGCCGGAGTCGTGCTGCTGCCGGCGGACGAGGGCCTGGAGGTCGTCGCGGTCGACTCCGACGAGCCCGAGGCCGGCAAGGCGCTGGGCGTGGTCATCCCGCGCACGAGCCCGGTCGTCGAGCGGCTCCTGACCGGGGAGGCCGTGTACGTCGGGGACGCGGCGGGCGACCCGCGCATGCGGGAGGTCAACGCCGCGCTGGCCCGGCCGTACGGGCCGGGCATGCTGCTGCCGCTGTGGAGCGGCGGCCGGGTGCTCGGCGCGCTCGCCACCCCGCGCGCGCCCGGCGCCCGCCCGTTCACCGGCGCGGAGCGCGCGCTGGCGGCGCGGTTCGCCTCCCAGGCCGCACTGGCGCTGATGGTGGCGGAGGCCCAGCGGGACCGGGAGCGGCTCGCGGTGTACGAGGACCGGGACAGGATCGCCCGTGACCTGCACGACCTGGTCGTCCAGCGGCTGTTCGCGACGGGGATGACGCTGGAGAGCGTCCAGCGCGGCTCGGCGGTACCCGCCGTCCGCGACGGCGTGGCGAAGGCGGTGGAGGAGCTGGACACCACCATCCAGGAGGTCCGCAGCGCCGTTTTCGCGCTCCAGCAGGGACCGGGCGAGGCGCCGTCCGGGCTGTGCACACGCGTGCTGCGGGAGATCAACACGGCGGCCGTACCGCTGGGCTTCAAGCCCTCGTACCGCTTCGTCGGCCCGGTGGACGCGGCGGTCGGCGAGCTGACCGGCAAGAACCTCATCGCCGCGCTGCGCGAGGCGCTGTCCAACGCCTTCCGGCACGCGCGGGCGCGGCGGATCGAGGTGGTGGTGGACGCGACGGCGAGGCTGGCGGACGGCACCGAGGGCGTACGGCTGACCGTCGCCGACGACGGGGTGGGCGTCCCGGAGGGCGGGCGGCGCAGCGGCCTGCGGAACCTGGCCCGGCGGGCGGAGTCACTGGGCGGCTCCAGCCGCCTGGCACCGGGGCTGGGGGCGGGCGGCGGCGGGACGACGGTGGTGTGGGAGGCGCCGCTGTAGGAAGCCGCTGAAGGCGAGCCGCTGAAGCAAGCCGCTGTCGCGCACCCCTGTTGTGCACCCTTGCGGCGCACCCCTGTCGCGCACCGCCGTAAACCGGCGCTGTACGCCGGTGGGGCGGCGCGGTAGGCCGGGTGGGCGTACGGGCGTAAGCCGGTCGGCGGTACGGGGCCCTCCGGGTCCACGGGAACCGGGGGCCACGGCGTCACCATCCCAGCATGGTTCTCCGTCCCCGCACGGCCCTCGGCCGCCCGTTGCTCGTGCTGGTGGTGGCCGTGCTGGTCCTGCTGCTGCCGCCGCCCCCGCAGGCCGCCGGGCACGAGCGGCACGAGCGGCACGACGGTCCCGTCGCGGCGGGGGCCGAGGTGGCGCGGCTGTACGAGGAGGCGGGGCGGGCCACCGACGCGTACGAGCAGGGCCGGCGCGCGGCCGCCGCGCAGCGGGCCACGGCCGCCCGGCTCCAGGAGGAGCTCGGCGAGAAGCGGCGTGAGGTGGCCGTCCTGCACGACCGGGTGGGCGAGGTCGCCCGGCTGCAGTACCGCACGGGTGGCTCCCTCGCCCTGACCGCGCGGCTGCTGCTGGCCGACGACCCGAACGAGGTGATGACCGCGCAGCGGCTCGCCGGACAGGCGGCCCGGTCGGTCAACCGGCTCATGGAGCAGGCCGGCGCGGCCGAGCGCCGCCTCACGATCGCGGAGCAGAACGCGCGTGCGGCATGGCACGCGCTGGACCTGCGCACCTCCCGGCTCGCGGCGATCAAGCGGGAGATCGAGGCCCGGCTGGAGCGGGCGCAGCAGCGGCTCCACGCCGAGGCGCAGCGCAGCGTGGCGGCGGGCCGGTGCCGGGGTGCGGTACGGATCGACCGGCGCGACGGGAAGGCCGCGGCGGCCGGAGGCCGTGGCGCGCGCGGGAGGGGCCCCGCCTGGGTGGCGCCGGTGGCGGACTACCGGCTGTCGGCCCGGTTCGACAGCGCGGGCGGGCGCTGGTCCCACCGCCACACGGGTCAGGACTTCGCGGTGGAGCTCGGTGAGCCGGTGCGGTCGATCGGCGCGGGGCGGGTGCAGTCGGTGTCGTGCGGGGGGTCCTTCGGCATCGAGGTGGTCGTACGGCACGAGAACGGCTGGTACTCGCAGTACGCGCACCTGGCCGCGCCCGGCGTGGGCAAGGGCGAGCGGGTGTGGGCGGGGCAGTGGATCGGGCAGGCGGGGACCACGGGCAACTCGACGGGGCCGCACCTGCACTTCGAGGTGCGGCTCACTCCGCATTACGGCTCCGCCGTCGACCCGGTGCGCTGGCTGCTCGAGCACGGGGTGCGGCTGCGCGAGTGACCTCGCGGGTTCGGGGGTTCAGACGCCCGCGAGGATGGACTCGATGACGACGGCGACGCCGTCCTCGTTGTTGGCGGCTGTACGGCCGGAGGCGGCGGCGACGACGTCCGGGTGGGCGTTGCCCATCGCGTACGAGCGGCCGGCCCACGTCAGCATCTCGATGTCGTTGGGCATGTCGCCGAACGCGACGACCTCGTCGGCGGAGATGCCGCGTTCGGCGCAGCACAGGGCGAGGGTGCTGGCCTTGGAGACGCCGAGGCCGCTGATCTCCAGCAGGGCGGTGGTGCTGGAGCGCGTGATGGCGGCGCGGTCGCCGGCGGCGGCGCGGGCGAGGGCGAGGAAGCCGTCCGGGGTGAGCTCGCTGTGGTGCGCGAGCATCTTGAGTATGGGCGCGCCGGTGCCGGGCTCGTCCTCGTGCAGCAGCTTCTCCACCTCGGCGACGGTGGCGCCGGCGTCGATGAAGAGGGGGGTGTACTGCGGCTCGTGGTGGAAGCCGGTGGTGAGCTCGACCGCGAACGCCGTGCCGGGCGCCTCCCTGCGCAGGGCCCGTACGACGTGGAGGGCGGCGTCCCGCTCCAGCGGGCGGACCTCCACCAGCCTGCCGCCGGCGTGCAGGTCGACGACGGCCGCGCCGTTGGCGCAGATCGCCAGGCCGTGGCCGTGGACGTGGCCGGCGACGACGTCCATCCAGCGGGCCTGGCGGCCGGTGACGAAGAAGACCTCGATCCCTGCCTCCTCGGCGGCGGCGAGCGCGGCGACCGTACGGTCGGAAACCGACTTGTCGTCGCGCAGAAGCGTGCCGTCCAGGTCGGTGGCGATCAGGCGGGGACGGCGTCTGTGATCCGTCGGCCGCGGTCGGGGAGAGGTCGCTGAGAAGGTCACCGATCCATTGTCCCGTACCGGATGCACGGTAGTGCAGGCATATGCACATGTGAGCCACTGGGATTGGCCGAGAGTGACCGGACGGCGACGGAAGTTGTCCATGAGGCGCGGGGAAGGGGCGTGGCCCATGAGGCGGGGGGAAGGGCGTGGCCCATGAGACGAAGGGAAAGGCCCGGGGGCGCGGGTGGTCGCCCGGGGCCGGAGGGAATGTCAGTGGCGCCACGTAGGGTCGTCATATGCGTCTGAGTACCGTGATCCTTCCGTACCGCCGCTGGCACGAAGGCGGCCGCGACGCGTGGCTGCGGGCCGAGCAGCTCGGCTTCCACGCGGCGTACACCTACGACCACCTGTCGTGGCGGGTGCCGTTCCGCGACGGCCCCTGGTTCGGCGCGATACCGACGCTGACCGCGGCGGCCGCAGCGACCGGGCGGATGCGGCTCGGCACGATGGTCACCTCGCCGAACTTCCGGCACCCGGTCCCGCTCGCCAAGGAACTGATCACGCTCGACGACGTCTCCGGCGGGCGGGTGACGCTCGGCATCGGCGCGGGCGGCATCGGCTTCGACGCGACGGCGCTGGCCCGGGAGCCGTGGTCGCCGCGCGAGCGTGCCGACCGCTTCGGGGAGTTCGTGCCGCTGCTCGACCGGCTGCTGACCGAGGGCACGGTCACGCACGGGGGCCGCTTCTACTCCGCGCACGAGGCGCAGAACATCCCCGGCTGCGTGCAGCGGCCCCGGCTGCCGTTCGCGGTGGCGGCGACCGGACCGCGGGGCCTGAAGCTCGCGGCGCGGCACGGCCAGGCGTGGGTGACGACCGGTGACCCCAAGCTGGCGGAGACGGGCACGCCCGAGGAGTCGCGGGAGGCGATACGCGGGCAGCTGGAGCGGCTCGCCAAGGCGTGTGCGGACGTCGGGCGGGATGTGGCGGAGCTGGACAAGGTCCTGCTGACCGGGTTCACGCCGGAGGGCGGCACGGTGCTGGAGTCGGTCGACGCCTTCGTGGACTTCGCGGGGCGCCATCGGGAGCTGGGCTTCACCGAGATCGTCGTCCACACGCCGATCCCGGAGACCCGGTTCGCCGCCGACTCGGCGGTCTTCGAGCGCATCGCGACCGAGGCGCCCGCGCAGCTCGCCTGACCACCCGGCGGCTCAGTCGGGGAAGCGCAGGTACGCCGGGGGCACGGCGTCGGTGAGCCAGACGCCGTTGGCGGTCACGTGGAAGACGTGGCCGTCGCGCGCCATGGCCCCGGCGTCCACGGTGAGGACGACGGGCCGGCCGCGCCGGGCGCCCACGCGCGTCGCGGTCTCCCGGTCCGGCGACAGGTGCACGTGGTGCCGCGCCATGGGGCGCAGGCCCTCGGCGCGGATCGCGGGCAGCGCGCGGGCGACGGTGCCGTGGAAGAGGTACGCGGGCGGCGTCGCCGGGGGCAGGCCGAGGTCGACGCCGACCGTGTGGCCCTGGTTGGCGCGGATCCGGTCGCCCTCGTGGTCGATCGTGAAGCGCTGCTTGTCGTTGACGGCGACGACATGCTCCAGCTCGGCCCGGCTGATCCGTACGCCGTGGTCGGCGGCCGCTCGCAGCAGGTCGTCGATCCCCACCCAGCCGTGCGGGTCGAGGGTGAGGCCGATGCGCTCGGGCTGGTGGCGCAGGTGCTTCGAGAGGTACTTCGACACCTTCACGGTGCGTCCGTCGTCCATGCCGTGCCCACTGCCCGCGCCGTGCCCACTGCCCGCGTCGTACAGACCGCCCGGGTCTCCTGTGTCTCCTGTGCCGTCCACGCCATTCATGCTCGCAGCGTGTCAGGGATCACGCACCTCTTGCCATAGAAATTACGGTCGGTAGGTTTGATCCACAGCCAACACCGCTTTTCCACAGAGGAATTGACGAATCTGTGGACAACTCACCTTGTTCCTCAGGTGGATTGATTAACTTCATTACCTTTGCGGTGATTTGTCGCAATAGCATCCAATGTCCGTTCGGCGACCTCACGTTCGGCGGCCGCCGCGATGAACGCGGCAGCGTTCTCGGGGCCGACCAGCTTGTGTACGGCGCGAATTGTGGCGGCGGGCAGGGGTACCGCCCGGGGCTCCTCGACCGGCGGAGGCGCGGTGTCGGGCGCGAGGTGCTGCTGAAGGTGGCGGGTCGCGAACGTCCGCATGGCGCGGGCCAGTTCGGCGTCGACCGTCTGCTGGGCGAGCGGACGCAGTCGCCGCACCAGGGTCGCCGCCTCCGCGGCGTCCGCGTCCGTCGGCGGCCGGTGCTCCAGATAGCGCGCGAAGACGTGCTCGGTGGTGAACTCCAGGAAGCGGTGGGCTATGTGCTCCACCTGCCCGCGAAGTTCACGCAGGTGTCCGGCGATTGCCAGCAGCGGGACCCCGGCGGCGTACAACTCAGCGGCCACGGCCAGCTCCTGGGGGCTCGGTACGACGAACTCGTCGTCGCGCCCGGGGACGCGCTCGAGCACGCCGAGCTCGATCGCCTCCTCCACGGCGCGCTCGTCCGGCGTGCCGCCGAAGGCGGCGTCCAGCTCGGCCCGGGTGATGCGGTCCGCCTTCTCGTCGGTCCACGGACCGTTCACCTCGGCGACCAGCCCCAGCACGCCGCCGAGGCCCCGGCCCGCGTCCCACGCCTCCAGCAGCTCCTTGATGGAGGCGAGTGTGTAGCCGCGGTCCAGCAGGTCGGCGATCTGCCGGAGCCGGTTCAGGTGGGCTTCGCCGTAGACGTTGGACCGCCCGCGCCGCTCCGGCTTCGGCAGCAGTCCCCGGTCCTGGTAGGCGCGGATGGTGCGGACCGTGGCGCCGCTGCGATGCGCCAGGTCCTCGATCCGGTACTCGGCCCGCTCGTCCACATCCGCTCCCTCACTGCCCGGACCCTCTCGCGAGGGATGGTACGACCGGCCCCGGACTACACCGGAGGCTTCACCCGGGCCAGCACCCGCAGGCCGCGGGGCGCGAGGCGGGAGAGCAGGTGGGCGCCCCGGGCCTCCGGGGTGACCGGCACCACCGCCCGGTTCGCGGCGACGGCGCGCAGGATCGCGTCGGCGACCTTCTCCGGCGGGTAGTTGCGCAGCCCGTACAGCCTGGCCGTCCGCTTCTGCCGGCGCTTCTCCTCGTCCTCCGACACCCCGGCGAAGCGCGCGGTGGCGGTGATGTTGGTGTTCACGATGCCCGGGCAGATCGCCGTGACCCCGATGCCCTGCCCGGCCAGCTCGGCGCGCAGGCACTCGCTGAGCATCAGCACCGCCGCCTTGGACGCGCTGTACGCGGGCAGTTCGCGGGAGGGCTGGAAGGCGGCCGCCGAGGCGATGTTGACGATGTGGCCGCCCTGGCCGCGCTCGGCCATGCGCCGGCCGAACAGCCGGCAGCCATGGATGACGCCCCACAGATTGACGTCGAGGACCTTCTTCCAGTCCTCGCTCGTCGTGTCGAAGAAGGAGCCGGCCATCCCGATCCCGGCGTTGTTCACCAGCACGTCCACGACGCCGTACTCGGCGGCGACCTTCTCGGCGAGCTTCTCCATGGCCTGCTCGTCGCTGACATCCACCACCTCGGCCCAGGCCCGCGGCGCCCCGATCAGCCGCGCCAGCTCGGCCGTGCGGGCCGCGCCCTCCGCGTCCCGGTCGACCGCCACCACCCGTGCGCCCGCCTCGGCGAACGCGAAGGCGGTGGCCCGCCCGATGCCGCCCGCCGCCCCGGTGACCAGGACCAGCTGCCCGCCGAACCGGTCGGCGTACGGCCGCCCGGAGGCCACCGGGTCCGGCAGCTCGGCGCCCTGGTCCCGCTCCTCGTGGGCCGTCACGAACTCGGTGATCCACGCGGCCAGCTGGTCCGGCCGGGTCCGCGGCACCCAGTGCTTGGCGGGCAGGGTGCGCCGCACCAGCCTCGGGGCCCAGGCGGCGAGGCCGTCGTAGAGCCGCTCCGACAGGAAGACGTCACCGGTCGGCACGATCAGCTGCACGGGTGCGTGGGCGTACGCGTCGGAGCGCGGGCGCCGCAGCCGGGCCCGGACGTTGTCCCGGTACAGCCAGGCGCCGTGCGCCGCGTCCGAGGGCAGGGACGCGGTCGGATAGCCGGTGTCCGGCAGCTTCTCGACGCGGCGCAGGAGCGCCGGCCACCGCTTGCCGAGCGGCCCGCGCCAGGCCAGCTCCGGCAGCTTCGGCGTGTGCAGGAGGTACACGTACCAGGACTTGGCGCCCTGGCCGAGGAGTTGGCCGACCCTGCGCGGGGTGGGCCGGGTCATGCGCTGCTTGATCCAGTGGCCGAAGTGGTCCAGGGACGGGCCGGACATCGAGGTGAAGGAGGCGATCCGGCCCTCGGTGCGCTTCACCGTGACGAACTCCCAGGACTGGACCGAGCCCCAGTCGTGCCCGACCAGGTGCACCGGCCGGTCCGGGCTGACCGCGTCCACGACCGCCAGGAAGTCGTCGGTGAGCTTCTCCAGCGTGAACCCGCCGCGCAGTGGCTTCGGCGCGCTCGACCGGCCGTGGCCGCGTACGTCGTACAGCACGACGTGGAAGTCGTCGGCGAGCCGGGACGCGACCTCCGACCACACCTCCTTGGAGTCCGGGTAGCCGTGGACCAGCACCACCGTCGGCCGGGACGGATCCCCCAGCTCGGCGACGCACAGCTCGATCCCGCCCGTACGGACCCAGCGCTCCCGCGCGTTCAGCGACGTCATCACTCACCCTCCGCCCAGCGCCGCACGTGCGGCAGATCGTCGTCCAGCCAGAACGCGCTCTCCTCGGGGTCCCGCGAGTCCGTGACCACCAGCAGCTCCTCGAACTTCGCGCCCGTCCCCCGGAAGCCGAGGTGCGGTTCGACCGCCCACAGCCCCGGCCGCGGCGGGTGGTCGGAGAACCGGTACGGGGACCACAGCGGCGACCAGCCGTCCCGGTGG
Organism: Streptomyces sp. NPDC045431; assembly: GCF_040646655.1. Classification (NCBI taxonomy): domain Bacteria; kingdom Bacillati; phylum Actinomycetota; class Actinomycetes; order Kitasatosporales; family Streptomycetaceae; genus Streptomyces; species Streptomyces sp. NPDC045431. The sequence continues at coordinate 102,865 of NZ_JBEZAQ010000010.1, read as the reverse complement.
CCGTGCAGCGCGTCGCTCGCCAGCCCCTTCAGCGACTGCGTACCGAAGCCGAAGAGCGTCGGTGACCAGCGGCGCTCCTTGACCCGGTCGACCTTGTGGGCGATCACGCCGAAGGGGTAGGCGCGGTGCCGGTTGGCGTACCCCTGCCGCACCATGAGCCGGTCGACGTCCTCGTAGATCTCCCGCAGCGGGCGCCGCTCGCGGACCTCGCGCAGGATCAGCTCACGGTGCTCGCGCAGGTCGGCCAGGAGCTTGTCGTGGACCGGGTTGAGGCCGAGGCAGCCCGAGTACCCGATGTCGGCGGTGAAGCCCTTGTACACCGGCGCCATGTCGAGGATGAACGGCATCCCCGCCTCCAGCCGCCGGTTCGTGGGGAAGAACTGCAGCGGTACCCGGAAGTTCACGAACGCCGTGCGGTCGCCGAACCAGGCGAAGGGGAGGTGGAACCAGTCCCGTACGCCCCGCTCGCGCAGCCATGCGCGCTGCATCCGCGCCGCCTCGCGCTCGGTCACGCCCGGTTCGAGTCGCGCGGCGACCGCCTCGGCGCACTCGTACGCCAGGCGCTGCACTTCCCTGAAGCCCCGCAGTTCGTGCGTCGTGCGTGCGGCTGTTCCAGCCGTCCCAGCCGTCCCGGCCGTCCCAACAGAGCCCATGCCACCAGTCCGTCCCGTGTGCGGTGCGAGATGCGCGCTACGCGTCCGTAACCTGACACCGATGAATGTGACAATGCCCGGCGGCTGCGTCAAGGGTCGTGCACCGCCTGTGGAAAACCGCGCACCCCGGAGCCGGGGCCCGACTCCGGTGCCAGGCCCCTACGGGCCCGTACGCCTTGAGTCGGACACCGATCCAGCCGCCAGGTCTGACGTCCGATGTGGTCTGCGCCACTACCGTCGAAGCGTGACTGTGATCGCGACCGAAAGCCTCAGCAAGCGGTTCCCCCGGGTGACCGCTCTCGACCGGCTCTCCCTGGACATCGGGCCCGGTGTGACCGGACTGGTGGGTGCCAACGGAGCCGGCAAGTCCACCATGATCAAGATCCTGCTCGGGCTGTCCCCGGCGACCGAGGGCCGCGCCGAGGTCCTCGGCCTCGACGTCGCCACCAGTGGCGCCGCCATCCGCGAGCGGGTCGGCTACATGCCCGAGCACGACTGCCTGCCGCCCGACGTCTCGGCCACCGAGTTCGTCGTCCACATGGCGCGCATGTCCGGCCTGCCGCCCGCCGCGGCGCGCGAGCGCACCGCCGACACCCTGCGCCACGTCGGTCTGTACGAGGAGCGCTACCGCCCCATCGGCGGCTACTCGACCGGCATGAAGCAGCGGGTGAAGCTCGCCCAGGCCCTGGTCCACGACCCGCAGCTGGTGCTGCTCGACGAGCCGACCAACGGCCTGGACCCGGTCGGCCGCGACGAGATGCTCGGCCTGATCCGCCGCGTGTACACCGACTTCGGCATCTCGGTCCTGGTCACCTCCCACCTCCTCGGCGAGCTGGAACGCACGTGTGACCACGTCGTCGTCATCGACGGCGGCCGGCTGCTGCGCTCCAGCTCCACCAGCGACTTCACCCAGGTCACCACGACCCTCGCGGTCGAGGTCACCGACTCCGACACCCACCCCGACGGCACGGCGGCGCTGCGCGAGGCGCTCACGGCCGCCGGAATCAGCCTGCACGCGCGCGTGGAGGACGGTCTGCCGGGCGCCGGGCACATCCTGCTCCTGGAGGCGACCGGCGAGGAGACGTACGACACCGTGCGCGACACCGTCGCCGAGCTCGGCCTCGGGCTCGTACGGATGGAACAGCGCCGGCACCACATCGCCGAGGTCTTCCGGCCGGAAGCCACCGCTGCCGAACCCCTGGAGGCGCAGGCCCGATGAGTGCCGAGACCCAGAGCCAGACCCAGCCCCCGTCCCAGACCCAGCCCCCGTCCCAGACCCAGCCCCCGTCCCAGACCCAGATCCACAACATCGGCTACCGCAGCTACGACGGACCGCGCCTCGGCCGCGCGTACGCGCGCCGCTCGCTCTTCTCGCAGTCGCTGCGCGGTGCGTACGGACTGGGCCGCAGCGCCAAGTCCAAGGTCCTGCCGATGATCCTCTTCGCGGTGATGTGCATCCCCGCGCTGGTCGTCGTCGCCGTGGCCGTCACCACCAAGATGTCGCAACTCCCCATGGAGTACACCCGGTACGCGATCTTCACGCAGGCGCTCATCGGGCTCTACCTGGCCGCCCAGGCGCCCCAGTCCGTCTCGCGCGACCTGCGGTTCAAGACCGTTCCGCTGTACTTCTCCCGTCCCATCGAGCGCGTCGACTACGTGCTCGCCAAGTACGGGGCGATGGCGTCGGCACTGTTCATCCTGACCGCCTCGCCGCTGCTCATCCTCTACGTCGGGTCTCTGCTGGCGAAGATGGACTTCGCCGACCAGACCAAGGGCTTCGCACAGGGGTTGGTCTCCGTGGCGCTGCTGTCCCTGCTCTTCGGCGGCATCGGGCTCGTCCTGGCCGCGCTGACGCCCCGCCGCGGCTTCGGCGTCGCCGCCGTCATCGCGGCGCTCACCATCTCGTACGGCGCCGTCTCCACGCTCCAGGCCATCGCCTGGGGCACGGACTCCCTGGACGCCGTCCCGTGGCTCGGCCTGTTCTCGCCGATCACCCTCATCGACGGCGTACAGACCGCCTTCCTCGGCGCCACCTCGTCCTTCCCCGCCGAGGCGGGGCCGGGCGCCGGGGCCGGAGTGGTGTACCTGCTGGTCGTCCTCGCGCTCATCGCCGGTTCGTACGGCGTCCTGATGCGCCGTTACCGAAAGGTCGGGCTGTGACAACGCTCAACATCGACCACGTCTCGCGGTGGTTCGGCAACGTCGTGGCCGTCAACGACATCAGCATGACCATCGGGCCGGGCGTCACCGGACTGCTCGGCCCGAACGGCGCCGGCAAGTCCACCCTGATCAACATGATGGGCGGCTTCCTCGCCCCCTCCACCGGCTCGGTCACCCTCGACGGCGAGCAGATCTGGCGCAACGAGTCCGTCTACCGCCGCATCGGCGTCGTTCCGGAGCGGGAGGCGATGTACGACTTCCTCACCGGCCGCGAATTCGTCGTCGCCAACGCCGAGTTGCACGGCCTGGGCGCGGCCGAGGCCCAGAAGGCCCTGGCCACGGTGGAGATGGAGTACGCGCAGGACCGCAAGATCGCGACGTACAGCAAGGGCATGCGGCAGCGCGTGAAGATGGCCTCGGCCCTCGTCCACGAGCCGTCGGTGCTGCTGCTGGACGAGCCGTTCAACGGCATGGACCCGCGCCAGCGCATGCAACTCATGGAGCTGCTGCGGCGGATGGGTGCCGAGGGGCGCACGGTGCTGTTCTCGTCGCACATCCTGGAGGAGGTCGAGCAGCTCGCCTCCCACATCGAGGTCGTCGTCGCCGGACGGCACGCGGCCAGCGGCGACTTCCGCCGCATCCGGCGCCTGATGACGGACCGCCCGCACCGCTACCTGGTCCGCTCCAGCGACGACCGGGCGCTGGCGGCCGCGCTGATCGCCGACCCGTCGACCGCCGGTATCGAGGTGGACATGACGGAAGGCGCCCTGCGCATCCAGGCGGTGGACTTCGGCCGCTTCACGGAGCTGCTGCCGCGGGTCGCCCGCGCGCACTCCATCCGGCTGCTGACGGTCTCGCCCTCGGACGAGTCCCTCGAATCGGTCTTCTCGTACCTCGTCACGGCCTGAAGGGAGCCTCACGACCATGTACAACCCCACTGTCGCCCGGCTCACCTACCGGGCCCTGCTCGGCCGCCGCCGGGCCGCGATCCTCTTCGTCCTGCCCGCGCTCCTGCTGCTCATCGCGGCCGCCGTCCGCACGTTCAACGGCGCCGACGACCAGATCGCCGCCGACGTCCTGGGCGGGTTCGCGCTCGCCACGATGGTGCCGCTGATCGGCGTCATCGCCGGGACCGGCGCGATCGGGCCGGAGATCGACGACGGCTCGATCGTCTACCTGCTCGCCAAGCCGGTGAAGCGGCCCACCATCATCTTCACCAAGCTCATCGTGGCCATCGCCGTGACCATGGTCTTCTCGGCCGTGCCGACGTTCCTCGCCGGGCTGATCCTCAACGGCAACGGCCGGCAGGTGGCGGTCGCGTACACCGTCGCCGCGCTCGTCGCCTCGATCGCGTACAGCGCGCTCTTCCTGCTCCTCGGCACCGTCAGCCGCCACGCGGTGGTCATCGGGCTCGTGTACGCGCTGCTGTGGGAGGCCCTGTTCGGCTCCCTGATCGCCGGGGCGCGCACGCTGAGCGTCCAGCAGTGGGCGCTGGCGGTGGCCGAGAAGGTCAGCGGCGAGGGGCTCATCGCCTCGGACGTCGCCCTGCCGGTGGCGACGGTGCTGCTGGCGGGGGTGACGGTCGCGGCGACCTGGTACGCCGGGCAGAAGCTGCGGACGCTGACCCTGGCCGGAGACGAGTAGCGCCAGGGGGCGAGTAGGGCGTACGTCTCAACGGCGGGTGGCCGTTGCTCCCCGGGATTACTGTGGGGCCGAACGACTCGCACGCACTCACAACCTGGGGAGCAAGCCATGTCAGACCGCTTCGACGTCGTCGTACTCGGAGCAGGCCCCGGCGGATACGTCGCCGCGATCCGCGCCGCCCAGCTGGGCAAGCGCGTCGCGGTGGTCGAGGAGAAGTACTGGGGCGGTGTCTGCCTGAACGTCGGCTGCATCCCCACCAAGGCGCTGCTGCGCAACGCCGAGCTGGCGCACCTCTTCACGCACGAGGCGAAGACGTACGGCATCAAGGTCGACGGCGAGGTGTCCTTCGACTACGGCGAGGCCTTCCGGCGCAGCCGCACGGTGGCGGACGGCCGGGTCAAGGGCGTCCACTTCCTGATGAAGAAGAACAAGATCACCGAGTTCACGGGCCGGGGCACCTTCCTGGACGCGAACTCGATGCGGGTGGCGCTGACCGACGGCGGCGAGACGACCATCTCGTTCGACCACTGCATCATCGCGACCGGCGCCACCCCGCGCCTGCTGCCGGGGACGCGCCGCAGCGAGCGCGTGGTGACGTACGAGGAGCAGATCCTCGCCGATGAGCTGCCGCGCTCGATCGTGATCGCGGGCGCGGGCGCGATCGGCATCGAGTTCGCGTACGTGCTCCACAACTACGGCGTGAAGGTCACCATCGTCGAGTTCCTGGACCGGATCGCGCCGCTGGAGGACAAGGACGTCTCGGCGGAGCTGGCGAAGCAGTACCGCAAGCTCGGCATCGACGTGCTGACCTCCACGCGCGTCGAGACGATCGACGAGTCGGGTCCGCAGGTGCGGGTCACCGTGACCGGCAAGGACGGCAAGCAGCAGGTGCTGGAGGCCGACAAGGTGCTGCAGGCGATCGGCTTCGCGCCGAACGTCGAGGGCTACGGCCTGGAGAACACCGGCGTGAAGCTCACCGAGCGCGGCGCGATCGACGTCGACGGCCGCTCGCGCACCTCGGTGCCGCACATCTACGCCATCGGTGACGTGACCGCGAAGCTGATGCTCGCGCACACCGCCGAGGCGATGGGTGTCGTGGCGGCCGAGACCATCGCGGGCGCGGAGACGATGGAGCTCGACTACCCGATGATCCCGCGCGCCACCTACTGCCAGCCGCAGATCGCCAGCTTCGGCTGGACGGAGGAGCAGGCGCGGGAGAAGGGCTTCGACGTCAAGGTCGCGAAGTTCCCCTTCATGGCGAACGGCAAGGCCCACGGGCTCGGTGACACCACCGGTTTCGTTAAGCTGATCAGCGACGCGAAGTACGGCGAGATCATCGGCGCGCACCTGATCGGGCCGGACGTCACGGAGCTGCTGCCCGAGCTGACGCTGGCGCAGCAGTGGGACCTGACCGTCCACGAGGTGGCGCGCAACGTCCACGCGCACCCGACGCTGGGCGAGGCGGTCAAGGAGGCCGTGCACGGCCTCGCGGGCCACATGATCAACTTCTGAGGCCTCCCCGCATGCGGTCCCGCGGCGCCACCGGTGGTTAATCCGGTGGCGCCGCGGCGCGTGCGCGCGGGACATTGGTGGGGCGGGCCCCACCGAACCGGGGGCGGCCGCTTCGAGCGCGCGTCCCGCGATGCGGGCCGTGCGGGCCGCCCCCACCCGGGGGCCCTGCTCAGGAGCCGAGGAGCCGAGGAGCCGAGGAGCGGAGGAGCTCTGGCGCTCTGGCGCTCCGGCGCTCAGGCGCCGGCCAGTAGCGCTTCCAGCGTCACCGCGATGCCGTCCGCCTCGTTCGAGGCGGTGACCTCGTGGGCCACGGCCTTCAGGTCGTCGTGGGCGTTGGCCATGGCGACGCCGTGCGCGGCCCAGGCGAACATCGGGATGTCGTTCGGCATGTCGCCGAACGCGATCGTGTCCGCGGCCTTCAGGCCCAGGCGGCGGGCCGCCAGGGAGAGGCCGGTCGCCTTGCTGAGGCCCAGGGGGAGGATCTCCACCACGCCGGGGCCCGCCATGACGACGTCGACGAGGCCGCCGACGGTCTCGCGGGCGGCGAGGGCGAGGGCGTCGTCGTCCAGATCCGGGTGCTGGATGTAGACCTTGGTCAGCGGGGCGGCCCAGACCTCGGTGGGGTCGTCGTACGCGACGTACGGCAGCGGCCCCTCCTGGACGCGGTAGCCGGGGCCGACGAGGACCTCGCCGTCGAGGCCGTCGCGGCTCGCGGCGAGCGCCAGCGGGCCGACCTCCGCCTCCAGCTTGGAGAGGGCGAGGCCCGCGAGCTGGCGGTCGAGGGTCACGGAGGTCAGCAGGCGGTCCTCGCCGGCGTGGTAGACCTGCGCGCCCTGGCCGCACACCGCCAGACCGTCGTAACCGAGGTCGTCCAGTATGTGGCGGGTCCACGGGACCGCCCGCCCGGTGACGACGATGTGCGCGGCGCCCGCCGCCGTCACGGCGGCGAGCGCGTCACGCGTACGAGCCGAGATCGACTCGTCGGAGCGCAGCAGCGTCCCGTCGAGGTCGGTCGCGACGAGTTTGTACGGGAAGCCGTACGGGCGGGAGGTCACTTGGAGACCGGCTCCAGGATCTCGCGGCCGCCGAGGTACGGGCGGAGGACCTCCGGCACGCGCACGGAGCCGTCCGCGAGCTGGTGGTTCTCCAGGAGGGCGACGATGGTGCGCGGGACCGCGCACAGCGTGCCGTTCAGGGTCGCCAGCGGCTGGATCTTCTTGCCGTCGCGCATGCGGACGGACAGGCGGCGCGCCTGGAAGCCGTCGCAGTTGGAGGCGGACGTCAGCTCGCGGTACTTGCCCTGCGTCGGGATCCACGCCTCGCAGTCGTACTTGCGCGAGGCGGACGCGCCGAGGTCACCGGTGGCGACGTCGATCACCTGGAAGGGCAGCTCCAGCGAGGTCAGCCACTGCTTCTCCCAGTCCAGGAGCCGCTTGTGCTCGGCCTCGGCCTCGTCGGGGGCGACGTACGAGAACATCTCGACCTTGTCGAACTGGTGCACGCGGAAGATGCCGCGCGTGTCCTTGCCGTACGTGCCGGCCTCGCGGCGGAAGCACGGCGAGAAGCCGGCGTAGCGCAGCGGCAGCTTGTCGGCGTCGATGATCTCGTCCATGTGGTACGCGGCGAGGGGCACCTCGGACGTACCGACGAGGTAGTAGTCGTCCTTCTCCAGGTGGTACACGTTCTCGGCGGCCTGGCCGAGGAAGCCGGTGCCCTCCATGGCGCGCGGGCGCACCAGCGCCGGCGTCAGCATCGGGGTGAAGCCGGCCGCCGTCGCCTGGGCGATCGCGGCGTTGACCAGGGCGAGCTCCAGCAGCGCGCCGACACCCGTCAGGTAGTAGAAGCGCGAACCGGAGACCTTCGCGCCGCGCTCGACGTCGATGGCGCCGAGCGCCTCGCCGAGCTCCAGGTGGTCCTTGGGCTCGAAGCCCTCGGCGCCGAAGTCGCGGATGGTGCCGTGCGTCTCCAGGACGACGAAGTCCTCCTCGCCGCCGACGGGCACGTCGGGGTGGACGAGGTTGCCGAGCTTGAGCAGGAGGCGGCGGGTCTCCTCGTCGGCTTCGTTCTGCTCGGCTTCGGCGGCCTTGACGTCCGCCTTGAGCCGCTCGGCCTTCGACAGGAGCTCGGCGCGCTCCTCGGGGGAGGCCTTGGGGATCAGCTTGCCGAGCGCCCTCTGCTCGGAGCGGAGTTCGTCGAAGCGGACGCCGGACGACCTGCGCCGCTCATCGGCGGAGAGCAGGGCGTCGACGAGGCCGACGTCCTCTCCACGGGCGCGCTGGGAGGCGCGAACACGGTCGGGGTCCTCACGGAGCAGGCGAAGGTCAATCACCCCACCAGGCTACCGTCGCGTGCTCGCGCCACCCCACCCGATATCGCCGGACACTCCGTTGTGGCCTCATCTGGGAAACATGTGCGCCGAGTGGCGGGTGATAAAGGGGGATTTCCTTCTCCGGAAGGAGCGATTCCGTGGGCGGGTGCGCGGAGGGCGAAGCGGGTCACGCGGCCGTGTGTGCGGGGGTGTTGTCCACAGGGGGCTGTCCGAATGCTGAGTTATCCACAGACTGTGCGGAAGTTCTGTGGACTCCGGAAAAGATCACGGCGAATGCGGCAATCGAACCACGGGATTCCTTGGTCAAACCCCGTTCTGGCGCTCATTCGAGTGGGAATTCCACCCCCTAAGGGGGTGATCAAGGGGATGAGGCTGACGAGGGGCGACATGGCACCCCGTGGGGGCACCTGGGGGCACCTACGGTGACTAGGGCGATTTGTCGACGTTGGCGGTATGTGTCGGCCCTGCCGTGTCGACTTGTCCCCAGGTCGAGAAGCGGCCCTGTGGATAACTTTCGGCGCGCGGCACCCGGGCCTCAGGCCCGCCTCAGGCCGGAACCCCAGGCCCGAGTCCCCCGAGCCTCAGGCCCGGCTCAGGCCGAGGCCTCTGGCCGAGCCTCAGGCCCGGCCGTCCAGGCAGCGCGCAAGCCAGTCCGAGGCGGCCGTGAAGTCGTGGTCCGACGTCCCGGGCCGCGCGGCGCGCACCTCCTCGGGGGCCACGCCCGCGCGGGGGTACGACCCCAGGAACCGCACCTTCGGGCAGATGCGCTTCAGGCCCATCAGCGCCTCGCCGACCCGGCGGTCCGCGATGTGGCCCTCGGCGTCGATGGCGAAGCAGTAGTTGCCGATGCCGGCGCCGGTCGGGCGCGACTGGATGAGCATCAGGTTCACCCCCCGTACCGCGAACTCCTGGAGCAGCTCCAGCAGCGCGCCCGGGTGGTCGTCGCCCAGCCAGATGACGACCGACGTCTTGTCGGCGCCCGTCGGCGCGGCGGGCCGGCCGGGCCGGCCCACGAGCACGAACCGCGTCTCCGCGTTCTCGGCGTCGTGGATCTCGGTCACCAGGGCTTCCAGCCCGTACGTCGCCGCCGCGAACGCACCCGCGAAGGCGGCGTCGTACCGGCCCTCCTGCACCAGCCGGGCCCCGTCCGCGTTGGAGGCGGCCGACTCCCACACCGCCTCCGGCAGATGGGCCCGCAGCCAGTTGCGCACCTGCGGCTGGGCCACCGGGTGCCCGGTCACCGTCTTGACGTCGGACAGCTTCGTGCCGGGCCGCACCAGCAGCGCGAACGCGATCGGCAGCAGCACCTCGCGGTAGATCATCAGCGGCTCGCCGGCCGCGAGCTCGTCGAGGGTCGCGGTCACCCCGCCCTCCACCGAGTTCTCGATGGGTACGAGGGCGGCGGCGGCCTCCCCGTTGCGTACGGCGTCCAGGGCCGCCGGCACCGAGACCATCGGCACGAGCTCCCGGGTGGCGGCTTCCGGGAGCGTACGCAGGGCCGCTTCGGTGAAGGTGCCCTCGGGACCGAGATACGTATAGCGCGTGGCCGACATACCGTCACCATAGTCCGCTCGGCCCAGTCCGCCGTGAGGGCCGGTGCCCGAGGCGGCTAGCCCTCCAGCAGCCGCTGGCCCACGTACTCCCCCTCGGCCGGGCCGCCCGGGACCGCGTACAGGCCGCTCGCCTCGTGGCGGATGAAGGGCGACAGCGCGTCCCCCCGGTCCAGCTTGCGCTGCACCGGTACGAAGCCGGTCATCGGGTCGGCCTGCCAGGCGATGAACAGCAGCCCGGCGTCGGGTGTCCCGTCCGCGCCGATGCCGTCGTGGAAGGAGAACGGGCGCCGCAGCATCGCCGCGCCGCCGTTCTGCTCCGGCGCGGAGATGCGGGCGTGGGCGTTGTCGGGGATGACCAGCTTGCCGTCGGGACCCGTCTTGTCGAGGTCGAGCTCGGTGGTCTCGCTCCCGCCCGTCAGCGGGGCACCGTCCGACTTGCGGCGCCCGATGACCCGCTCCTGCCGGGCCAGGGGCAGCTTCTCCCAGTCGTCCAGCAGCATCCGGATGCGGCGCACGACGGCGTACGAACCGCCCGCCATCCACGGCTGGGGGCCGCCCTCCGGGACGAAGACCCGCTCGTCGAAGTCCGGTTCGGACGGCTTCGGGTTCCCGGTGCCGTCGACCTGGCCCATCAGGTTGCGGGCGGTCATCGGGTGGGCGGTGGCGCCCGGGGAGCGGTTGAAGCCGTTCATCTGCCAGCGCACCTTCGCGGCCGCGCCCGCCTCCCGTTGGATCACGCGCAGCGCGTGGAAGGCGACGAGCGCGTCGTCCGCGCCTATCTGCACCCACAGGTCGCCGTTCGACCGCTTCGGGTCCAGCTGGTCGGAGGAGAAGGCGGGCAGCGGGTCCAGCTGCGCCGGGCGCCGCGCCGCCAGCCCCGTACGGTCGAAGAAGGACGCGCCGAAGCCGAAGGTGACGGTCAGGGAGCAGGGTCCCGCGTCCAGGGCCACGCCGCTGTCCCCGTCGCCCACCGGCTCGCCCGCCATCAGCAGCTCGGCCGCCGCCGACCAGCGGCGCATCAGCGCGGCCGCCTCCCGGCGCCCCGCGCCCGGCGCCAGGTCGAACGCCACCAGGTGGCCGCGCGCCTGCAGCGGCTGGACGATGCCCGCCTGGTGCGCGCCCCGGAACGGCACGGTGGCCCGGCCCACCGCCGCCAGCGGTGTGCCCGGCTCGGCGCCGGACGTGGCGGCGTAGGTGGCGGCGCCGCCGGCCGCGCCGAGCACCAGCCCGGTCGCGCCGGCCGCCCCGACGGTGCCGAGCAGCCGTCGCCTCGAGAGTTCCAGGTGGTCGTTCACGGTCAGCCGATCTTCACGTTCTTGTCGATGGTGGTCTGGTCGATGTCGGAGGTGCGCACGGTGACCTGGAGCCGCCACTCGCCGGGCATCGGGATCTGTACGCCCTCGGCGCTCCAGTGTCCTGCCGCGACCCGGTCCGGTGTGACGGGCAGCGGGCCGATCTGCTGGGCGTCCAGGGTGAAGGACACCTTCAGTTCGGGGACGTCGAGGGGCCGGCCGTTCGCGCCGTCGACGAAGACGTGCAGGGCGTTCGCGCCGGAACGGGCGGGCGTGAGGCTGATCCGTACGGTGCCCTTTCCGTTCACGCCGCCCGTGTCGAAGAGCAGTCGCAGGTCGACGGGCCGGTTCGGTACGGGGGCGGTCGCCGTCGGCTGCGTACGCCCCGCTCCGGCCTCCTCCTCCGTGCGGCCCGGCTCGGTCGTCGTCAGTACGGTCGTGACGGCGAGCAGGACGACGGCGATGGCCGCCTCGGCGAGGACGGAGCGGCGCAGCCCGGCGCGCCCCGGGTCGGCGTCGCGTGACCGCTTGGCGCGGGCGGCCGCCACGGCGGCCCGCTGGCGGGCGAGCTGGGCGGCCCGCTCGCCGTCCTCCGGCACGGTGACCGGCTGCTCCTCTTCCTCTCGCGCCTCTTCTCCCTCGTCCTCCTCGGTGGCGGTGACCGGCGTCTCCGCCAGCCGCCCCGTCCAGCGCCGTGAGGTCCACGCGACCCCGACGAGCACGGCGACCAGCGCGACCTTGACCAGCAGCAGCCGCCCGTACGAGGTGCCGGTCAGCGCCGACCAGGAGCCGACCTGCCGCCACGACTGGTAGATCCCGGTCGCGGCGAGGACCACCACGGACCCGAACGCGAGCCGCGAGAACCGCCGTACCGCCGCCCGCTCGATCGACGGGTCGCGGTACAGCGTGACGAGCAGCGCGGCGAGCCCGCCCAGCCAGGCGGCCATCGCCAGCAGGTGCAGGACGTCGACGGGCATCGCGATGCCCGGCTGGAGCCCGGCGGAGGCGTGCTCGGAGAGCGCCCAGGTGCCCGCGATGCCGGCGGCGATCACCGTGCCGCCGATCGCGAGCCCGAAGGTCAGGTCCTTCGTCTGCGCTTCGTCGTCGTTCCGCGCGTACGCGCCGAAGAGCACGGCCACGAAGAGCGCCGCCGCGCCGAGCAGCAGCAGCCGCGAGACGAGCGCGGCGCCCGTCTTGGTCTCCAGGACGGCGCCGAGCGCGGCCAGGTCGAAGGCGTCGGCGAGGGACCCCGACGCCGTGTACGGCGCGCGCAGCAGCAACAGCGCGAGCGTGGCGGCGGTCAGCGCCAGCCAGCCGCGTACGACGAGCCGCTGCAGCGGACGCAGCGAGGCGCCGCGCGGCCAGCAGGCCAGGATGAAGGCGGCGCCACCCGCCAGCAGGATGTAACCGGCGTACGAGACATAGCGCGCGATGTCGTACAGGACGCCGACGGCACCGCCGCCCGCCTCCTGCCGCGGCAGCGCGACGCTCGTCTTCGACGGCGCTCCGATGGAGAAGGTGAACGCGCCGGCGATCGGGTGGCTGTCGGCGGAGACGGCGCGCCAGGCGACGGTGTACGTGCCGTTCGGCAGCCCGGCGTGCAGGTCGACGCCGTAGCGGACGACCGCTCTGGTGCTCAGGTCGCGCAGCTTCTTGGTGTCGGCGCGCTTGCCGCTCGGTTCGAGGACCCGGATCGAGTCGTCGTCCATGGCGACCTGCTCGGAGAAGGTGAGCGTGACGCCCTTGGGCGCGGTGGCGACCACCGCCCCGTCCTTCGGGTCGCTCCCGGTCAGTGCGGCGTGCGCGAAGGCGGGTGCCGCGCCGGTGAACAGCGCGCCGAGCAGCACGGCCGTGACGAGCAGCAGCCGGGACAACCCGCGCGGCCGGGACAGGGCGGTGGTGGCTGTCATGGTGGTGTGTCCCCCGGATCCCTATCGGTGCGCCGGATTGTGGCCGGCCGCTTCCACCGGGAGGTCCACCGTGATCGGGCCGGACCTCTCGAAGTGCAGCTCGACGGCGACCTTGTCGCCCTGTTTCGGCTCCCGCTTGATGTCCATGAACATGATGTGGCTGCCGCCGCGTTCGAGCCGCAGCTCACCGTTGGCGGGGATCTCGAAGGACGTCGCCCGCCGCATCTTCTGGTCCTTCACCTCGTGGATCTGGACGTCGTCGGAGAGCGGGCTGGTGACGGAGGTGAGCTTGTCGGCGGCGCCTCCGCTGTTGCCGATGGTGAGGAACCCGGCGGCCATGTCGCCGACCGGCTTCGGCATGAAGGCACCGCTGACCTTCAGCTCCGGCTTCCCGTCCGCCTCCTGGGACGAGCAGCCGCCCAGGGCGAGGGCGGCCGCCAGGGCTATGGCGGCGGCCACGGCGGTACGGGGACGTGTCCTGGGGGCCCCGGGGGTCGCGGGGGTCACGGAGCCTCCCCCTTGATGAGCTTCGGCAGGTCCTTGGCGTAGTCCTGCCAGGTGGTGTCCTCGCCGTACAGGACGTAGCCCTGGTCGGTCTTGGGGGAGAAGGCGAAGACCTGCGCGCCGTGCATGGAGACGACCGAGCCGTCCTTCTCCTTCTTCGGCGGGTCGATGCCGATGCCGAGCTGGCGCGCTCCCGCCTGGATGGTCGGGAAGTCGCCGGTGAGTCCGGTGAAGGAGGGGTCGCCGGCGGCGGGCAGCCACTTGGCGAGCTCGGCGGCGGTGTCCCGCTCGGGGTCGGTGGTGACGAAGACGACCTGGAGCTTGTCCTGGTCGGCCTTGGGGAGCTTCGACTTGGCGAGGGCGATGTTGCTCAACGTCATCGGGCACACGTCGGGGCAGTGCGTGTAGCCGAAGTAGATCAGCGTCGGCTTGCCCTTGGTGCGCTCGCGCAGGTCGAACGGCTGCCCCTTGGTGTCCGTGAGGACGAGGTCGGGCTTGGTCATCGGCCGGTCGAGCACGGTCGCGGCCTTCTGCGACTGCTCGCCGGAGAGGACGATGGGCCCGTTCGCGGACGGTTCGGAGTCGTCGCCCTGCGCCAGGGCGAAGCCGCCGGCGGCGAGGGCGAGCGCCGCCACGCCGGCGACCGCCGCGATGAGCGGGGTACGCCGGCGGGGACGGGCCTGCACGTCGTCTGACTTCTGGAGGTGCATCAGGTTCTCTCTCGGAGGGTGCGGGCGTTGCGGGCCGCGCCGTCAGGCCGACGCGTCGGTACGGCGCCGCCCGGCCAGGACGCCGAAGGCGACACCGGCGGCACCGACCAGGATGCCGACGATGCCCAGGACCCGGGCGGTGGTGTCGGAAGAGCCCGCGGAGCCGGCGTCGGACGCCTTCGTCTCCGCACCGTGGCCCTTGGCCTTCGCCTTGTCGTCGTCGGAGGCGCCGGTGGCCGCGCCGCCCCCGTGGTGGTCGTCCGTCGCCGCGGACAGCTTCAGGACGGGGGCGGGCGTCGCCGGCTCCGGGGCGCCTTCCTTCGGCTCCTCGATCCAGCGGACGACCTCGTTGTTGTCGTACGTCTGGAGGGCCTTGAAGACGAGCTTGTCGGTGTTCTCGGGGAGCCGGCCCAGCGAGACCGTGAACTGCTGGAACTCACCGGGGGCGATCTTCGAGCCGGACGCGGTCCAGGTGATCTTCGTGGCCGCCTCGGTGATCTTCTTGCCGTGCACCTCCAGCGGCGTGGCCAGCTTGGTCTTGGTGACCTCCGCCTTCCAGCCGGGGACGGGCTGCGTCGAGACCGAGGCCAGCGGGTGCTCGGCGGGGAGGGAGACCTCCAGCTTCACGGTCGAGGCGTTGTCGCGCTCGTTCGGCACCTTGAAGTTGACGGTGGCGTACCCGCCCTTGGCGGCCTCGCCCTGCGGCTGCACGCTGACGTGCGCGAAGGCGGTGCCGGAGAGCAGGACGACGGAGGAGACGGCGACGCCGGCGGCGAGGGCGACGCGGGACACGTTCGTACGCGAAACGTTCATGGGGGAACACACTCCACATGCGATGAGAGGTAGGCGGCGTGCGCGCGGGCGCGCACCACGGCCCGCTCCCGTCGAGTGGGCCGTGTCAGGCTGCGAGGACGCAGGTGGATACGGCCGGGGGGCCGCGCCTGATCACCGTGTGGAGAAGTGCCTCCGCCGCGGCGGGCGCCGGACGGTCGTCGTCGGTACGCGGCGGACGCGGCCCGCCCGCGGGCAGCGCGGGCAGCCCGGAGACCAGGGTGCGTACGAGGACGAGGGCGGCGCGCAGGCTCCGTACGAGCGCGGCGTCGGCGACCTCGGTGGCGCCGTGCGCGGAGAGCCGGGCGAGCTTCAGCAGCGCGAGGTCACCGCGGCGCAGCAGCCAGCCGGTCGCCGCGGCCGCCAGCAGGTGGCCGAGGACCATGGGCAGGCTGGGCCACAGCCCGGCGGCGGACTCGGCCGCATGGCCGACGTGCCCCGAGTGCCCTGCGTGCCCCGCGGCGGCGGTGGCCGGGTCGATGCCGGCCAGGGTGACGATCCGCCGGGCGTCCGCGGGGCTGAGCGAGGAGGCTCCGGCCCCGCACACCAGCTTGGCGGCGGTCCGGATGAGCGCCTCGTCCGCCTGGGCGCCGCCGAGCGCCAGGTGCCGGCCCTGTCCGAGCCCGAAGAGCGTGTGGAGCGCCAGCTGTCCGCCCGCCAGCGAGGCGGCGATCACCGGGAGGGTCCGCTGCCGGCCGGCGAACGGCGCGACGGCGGTGAAGACGCCGGCGAACCCGACGGCCAGCGTCCACCACGGGACGGTCGCACAGGCGGCCAGCGCGTGCCCGACTCCGGACAGCACGACGCAGACCGCGGCGAACACCGCGGCCCTCAGCAGCCGTGGCGCGGCGAGAAGGGCAGACATGGCCGGGCCATCATCGCACCGCGCCCCGAGCCGCCACACGGCAGGTCCGGAAGATTCCCTTTGCGACATACAACGGCGTACGGGCTACGCACATCCGCCGAATGAGGGTTTCGGCGTCAACGTCGCGCTTACGACCGACAAGTGGGGGCAATACGAATCGATATGTCGAGCCGCAGCCAGGAGGCTGGAGCATGAGCATCTGGTGGTCTCTCCACTTGCGGCGCGAGGCTGCGAGTGTGCCGCTCGCCCGCCGCCTCCTCCTGGGCACCATGGAAACCGCCGGCGTCGACCCGGAGATCTCGTACGACCTGTCGCTCGCGCTCAGCGAAGCCTGCGCGAACGCGGTCGAGCACGGATGCGGGGACGGCTCCGCCGAGTACCGGGTGACCGCGTACCTGGACGGCGAGAAGTGCCGCATCGAGGTGGCCGACTCGGGCCCGGGCTTCCCCGTGGGCCCCCCGCGCCCGCCCCGCAGGGCGACGCCGGAGGCCGAGCACGGCCGGGGCCTGAGCCTCATCGAGGAGCTGGCGGACCATGTCCACATCGGGAACAGGTCGGGGCGCGGCGGCGCGGTGGTGAGCTTCGACAAGATCGTCAAGTGGAAGCCGGACGCACCGCTGGTGGCGACCTGACCGGCAGGGACAGCCGGTGGCGACCTGACCGGCCGGGGCACCGCACCCGGCCGGCCAGGGTGACGCGTCAGGCCTGGAGCTCCGCCATCCACGCCTCGACCTCGTCCGACCGGCGCGGCAGCGCGGCGGAGAGGTTCCGGTTGCCGTCCTCCGTGACGAGGATGTCGTCCTCGATGCGGACGCCGATGCCGCGGTACTCCTCCGGCACCGTCAGGTCGTCCGCCTGGAAGTACAGGCCCGGCTCGACGGTCAGGCACATGCCCGGCTCCAGGACGCCGTCCACGTACGTCTCCGTCCGCGCGACCGCGCAGTCGTGGACGTCCATGCCGAGCATGTGGCCGGTGCCGTGCAGCGTCCAGCGGCGCTGGAGGCCCAGCTCCAGGACGCGTTCGACCGGGCCCTCGACCAGGCCCCACTCGACGAGCCTCTCGGCGAGCACGCGCTGCGCCGCGTCGTGGAAGTCGCGGTACTTGGCGCCCGGCTTGACCGCCGCGATGCCGGCCTCCTGGGCGTCGTACACGGCGTCGTAGATCTTGCGCTGCAGCTCGGTGAAGCGGCCGTTGACGGGCAGCGTGCGCGTGACGTCCGCGGTGTAGAAGGTGGTGGTCTCCACACCGGCGTCGAGCAGCAGCAGGTCGCCCTCGCGCACGGGGCCGTCGTTGCGCACCCAGTGGAGCGTGGTGGCGTGCGGGCCGGACGCGCAGATGGAGCCGTAGCCGACGTCGTTGCCCTCGACCCGGGCGCGGAGGAAGAAGGTGCCCTCGATGTACCGCTCGCTGGTGGCCCGGGCCTTGTCCAGGACGCGTACGACGTCCTCGAAGCCGCGCGCGGTGGACGCGCAGGCGCGCTCCAGCTCGCCGATCTCGAAGGCGTCCTTCACCAGGCGCGCCTCGGAGAGGTAGCCGCGCAGCTCCTCGTCGCGCTCGGCGGTGACCTTGTCGGTCAGGGCGGCCTCGATGCCCGCGTCGTGCCCGCGCACGACGCGCACCGGGCCGGTGGCCTCCTTGAGGGCGGCCGCCAGCTCGCGGACGTCCTTGGCGGGGATGCCGAACAGCTGCTCGGCCTCGGTCGGCGCGTGCCGGCGGCCGACCCACAGCTCGCCCTGGCCGTCCAGCCAGAACTCGCCGTTCTCGCGGTTGGAGCGGGGCAGCAGGTAGAGCGTCGCGTCGTGGCCCTCGCCGCCGCGCCGGGGCTCCAGCACCAGGACGCTGTCGTGGGTGTCGTCGCCGGTGAGGTACGCGTACTCGGTCGACGGCCGGAAGGCGTACTCGGTGTCGTTGGACCGCGTCTTCAGGTTGCCGGACGGGATGACGAGCCGCTCGCCGGGGAAGCGCCGCGACAGCGCGGCACGCCGGGCGGCGGTCCGGTCGGCCTGCGGGATCGGCTGCAGGTCGCGCAGCTCGGTGTCCGCCCAGCCGGTCCGCATGTTCTCGGCGAGCTCGTCGGACACGCCCGGGTACAGGCCGTTCTTGCGCTGCTTGATGGGCTCTTCGGCCTCGTCCGGGGTCTCCGGGGTGAGCTCTTCGGCCACGGGTCCGCCTCCTGTTGTACGACGCTGAACTAATCCCCATCGTACGGTCGGGCGGCAGCCGCTCCCAGGGCCGTAAGTCACCCGCGCGGATCAGTCGAAACGGGCCGCCAGCAGCACCACGTCCTCCGCATCGCCCGCGTCGTCCCGGTCGTACGCGCCGTCCTCCGGCGACAGCGTCCGCAGCACGTGGTCCGCGATCGCGCCCGGGTCGGCCCGGTCGGCCCTCGGTACGCTCGCGGCCGCGGCGTGCAGCCGCGCGAAGGCCCGGTCCATGGACTCGGGCTCGCCGGTGCGCCGCAGCAGGCCGTCCGTGTAGAGGAGCACGGTCTCGCCGGGCTCGACGGTGATCTCCACGCTGGGCGCCTCCCAGCAGGCGAGCATGCCCAGCGGCGCGGAGAGCGAGGTCTCGATGAACTCCGTGCGCCGCTCGCCCACGATCAGCGGCGGCGTGTGCCCGGCCCCGGCCAGGACGAGCTTGCTCCCCCGGCCTCCGGCATGGGGGACCCCAGCGGGCTCGGCGTACGCGAAGAGTGCGGTGGCGGAGCGGGCCGGCTCGGTCAGCCGCAGCAGCAGCTCCAGGTCGGAGAGGACGGCGACGGGGTCCTCGCCCTCCATCACGGCGTACGCCCGCAGCGAGGCGCGCAGCCGTCCCGTCGCGGCCAGGGCGCTCGGCCCACTGCCGGCGACGGACCCGACGGCGAGGCCCAGGGCGCCCTCGGGCAGCGGCAGCGCGTCGTACCAGTCGCCCCCGCCGCGGGCGGAGGTGCGGCGGCGGGCGGCGAGCCGGACACCGGGGACGCGGGGGAGCCGGCTCGGGAGCAGCTCCTCGGTGAGGGTGGCCAGGGTGGCGCGGGCGCGTTCGAGTTCGAGGAGGCGGGCGAGGTGCTCGGAGGCGTGCCGGCCGTAGAGGCCGACGAGGTGGCGGGCGCGCTCGGGCGGCTCGGCGGGCTCGTCGTAGAGCCAGACGGCGGCGCCGAGCTTCCCGGCGGCCTCGGTGGCGAGCGGTACGGCGTAGCTGGCGGCGAAGCCGAGGCGGGCGGCGACCTCGCGGTGACGGGGGTCCAGGTCCTCCTCGCCGAGCAGGTCGGGGACGGCGACCGGATCCGGCGGCCGCCCGTCGGGCAGGCCCTCCAGGATGCGGCCGTACGAGGTGGCGCTGCGCGGCACGGTCTCGATGGTGCCGAGGTCGGCGTGGGCGAGGCCCAGCCCGACGGTGGTGGCGGGGCCGAGGCCGTCGGCCGGTTCGAGGACGGCCATGCCGCGGCGGGCGCCGACGAGGGCGGCACCGGCGCGGAGCAGTTCGTGCAGGGCGTCGTCGAGGGTGGCGGTGCGGGTGAGGCGTTCGGTGAGTTCGTGGAGCGTGGTGAGGTCGGAGACCCAGCCCGCCAGGCGGTCCTGGATCAGCGCGGCGGGCGCGGGACCGGGCGGGGGGCCCGTGGCCGTACCGGGAGCGGTCGGCGGGGTCGGGATGCCCGGCAGGGAGGGCGTCGCAGTGTGCGCGGGGGCGGGGACCGTGGGATCGATTCCAGCCACTTTCGGCACGTGAGGGGCGCTCATGGCAGCCGGCTTTCCGGCTGGTGCGTTTCGCTCAATAGCATCGCAAACCCCCATGTCATTCTGCGCCGCTATCACTGCAACCACATGTACACGCAGAAGTAAGGGGATGTCCAGCATTGTCCCGGCGGGACGCGCGGTGTTCACCGACGTATTTACAAGGGGCCGAACTTGGCTCAAAAATGCCCCCTGTGGACGGCTTTTGCGGTCGACTGAGCCCGTTCGAAAGGGGCCCTGCCCGGGACCCGAGTCGGGGGACGACGGTCCTGGCCGAGCGTCATTCCGAGCGGGCTGGGTACGTAACCGGGTACGTAGACGGTGACGGCCAGGGGCAGTTGGGGCGGGCTCGGAACCTTCGAGGGAAGCCCCGGCGTCCCTACCACCGAAGGCCTCACCCCGCCCCCGAGTGCGGGGCGGAGCCGAACGGGGCGGCAGCGAGCGCCATGAGCGTGCCACCCCTCGCCACGCGTGAAACGCACGACAGCCCACGGGACGACGGCCCGGGGGGATGACAGCCCCCGCTCGGCCCCCAGCGGTGTTGCTTGCCGCAGGCGAAGAGGGGCCGGCGTATGCCACCGGCAGGAGCACCAGGCCGGGTGGCGGCACGACGGCTCGTACGCACGGTGAAGAAACACGCACGTGCTGCCATGCACGCACGACGCACGCACAGCGTGAAGATGTGGACCTCGGCGTTCAACGGAAAGGAACGAGCGCTCATGCGCGAGATCCTCGGAAGGCGACGCAGGCTCCGGTTCCGGCGCGAGAGGAGGCCTGCCCACGTGGACGCGGCACTGCTGTACGCCACCGAATGGCGCTGGCCCGTACTCCCCGGCGTGGGACTCGCGGCGGCCGGCGGTCGCGGTGAGCGGCAGCGCGGCGGCGCCTGCGCCTGCGCCTGCCCGGACCCCGAGTGCGTCGTACCCGGCGCACACCCCTTCGACCCGGAGCTCTTCGCGGCCACCACGGACCCGCGCATGGTGCGCTGGTGGTGGACCAACCGCCCCGACGCCCCGGTCGTCCTCGCCACCGGGGGCCGCGCGCCGTGCGCGCTGAGCCTGCCCGCGGTCGCGGGCGCGCGCGCCGTGGCGGCGCTGGACGCGATGGGCGTCCGGCTCGGCCCGGTGGTGGCCACGCCGACGCGGTGGTCGCTGCTGGTCGCCCCGTACACGCTCGAACGGCTCGGCGAGCTGCTCTACGCCAAGGACCGGGTGCCGAGCTCGCTGCGCTTCCACGGGGAGGGCGGCTATCTGCTGCTGCCGCCGTCCGCTGCCGGGACGGACCAGGTGCGCTGGGAGCGGGCGCCGCTCGCCGGGTCCGCGTCGCCGTGGCTGCCGGACGTGGAGGCGGTCGTGGACGCGCTGGTCGAGGCGAGCACGAGCACGCCGGACGGCGGCAGCCGGCTGCGGTACTGAGGTCCTGACGTACTGAGGCACCCCGGTGTCACTCGTACGGGTGTGAGCGGGACCCGGTTGTACGGGAATCGGGTGCGCGGTTCGCCGGGCGCCCGCCGTCCGTCGATATCGTCGGCGCACCGTCGAGAAGGGGCCGCCATGAATCTCCGCACGATCGGGATCGGGGCCGTCGTGGTTCTCGCCGCGTCGCTGCCGCTGGCGGCGTCCGCGGGCCCGGCCGGGTCTCCGGACCCCGGCCCCGACTCCTCCGCGCACGGCGGTGCGGCCGTACGGGGCGCCACCGCCCGGTGCGGCCCCGAGCTCGTCTCACCGGACGGCGTCGAGGCGCAGACGTGCGTCCTCGACGAGGGGGCCGAGACGTGGGCGCGGACGTATTACCGCAATGCGACGGGTGGCGAACTGGTCGCCGTGCTGGCGCTGATGGGCCCGGGCGGCCGTACCGTGCGCACGCATTGCGCGGTGGCGGCGGACGATGAGCCGGGCGCGTGTGAGACGCCGAGAGAGCCGCGGCGCGGAAAGCCGGGCGAATACGCGGCGGTGGCGGAGTTCGCGGGGATCGGTGACGCGGAGACGAGTCCGCTGCTGCTGCGATCGGGGAGCGCGGTGGCCAACTCGCCCGCGCGGTCCGGGCGTTGACGCGACCGGCGGCGAAGAAGCGGAAGATGACATTCCGCAAAAAGTGAAGCGCCCGGTCGCTGGCGACGGGGGATGCACCAGCGACCGGGCTTCCAGCACCGTAACAAGAGATCGGCTGTTCGCAAATTCGATCTCTGTTATTCGGTCAGGTATTTACCTGCGATTGAGGGCATTGTGGCGGACGTCACCGACCGATCGGCATGTCGCGACCGCCACGCCGCGTTCAGCTCAACGTCACCTGGCGGTTGGTGAGGCCACCGCGCGCCCGGCGCTCCTCGGGGCTCAGCGGCGTGTCCACCGCGAGCGCCCCCGCCAGTCGCTCGGCGAACTCGGCGGCCGGATGCTCGCACTCCTTCGCCCCCATCGCGCTCGGCAGGTCCCACACCGGGACCACCAGGCCGTGCGCGCGGAACGAGCCGACCAGGCGGGTGCCTTCGCCCAGCGAGGACGTGCCGGCGGCGTGCAGCCGGGCGAGCGCGTCGAGGAGCTGCTCCTCGGGGTGCGGCATGACCCAGCGCAGGTGGTTCTTCTCGGGCGTCTCGCACCAGTAGGCGGCGTCCACGCCGGAGAGCCGGACCGTGGGGATGGCGGCGGCGTTGGCCCGCTCCAGGGACGCGGCCACCTCGGGCGACGCGCTCTGCTCGGAGTCCGGCACCCAGAACTCGAAGCCCGTGTGGACGGCCGGCTCGAAGGAGGCGTCCGGATCCAGCAGGTCCTGGAGGCGCGGGCCTTCGGCCGAAACCCTCTGCGCGGGGACCGGCGTGCCGGGCTGGGCGGCCAGGGCGCGCTGGAGGGTGTCGGCGAGGTCCCGGCTCAGGTCGCCGGACGAGGTGTCGTTCTGGAGCGCGAGGAGGACCGAGCCGTCGTCGCGGCGCAGCGCCGGCCAGGCCATGGGCAGGACGGTCGCGAGCGTCACGGACGGCACGCCCTCCGGCAGCCCGTCCTTGAGGTGCAGCGTGGCGGTCGCGGCCGGGACCAACTCGCGCAGGGCGACCCAGTCGCACTCGCCGGGCAGGCCCTCGAAGGGCCGCTGGACGAGCTCGGTCACCGCGTGGGCGGCGGCGCGGCCGTGGCAGGCCTTGTAGCGGCGGCCGGAACCGCACGGGCAGGGCTCGCGGGCCCCGACGACCGGAACGTGCTCATCAGCGCCTCCGGCGCGGGCCCCGTCCTTCAGCTGAGCCTGCGGCTTCCCGGCCTTGGTCTGGGGTCGCTTCTTGCCCATGGTGTGGCTTCTCCCGTGGTGGCGGTGCGGTGGTGTGTTGCCGGCCGTGAGCCTAGCCGCACGCGGCGGCCGGCAAGCTCAGCGACGGACCCGTCGGCCCACCGCGGCGGTCACGCCGGCTGCAGCGGTGACGCCGGGCGCAGGGCTGACGCTGCCGCAGCCCGGCTGCAGCGCTGACGCCGGGCGCTGGGCTGACGCAGCCGCAGGGCTCACGCGGGCCGCAGCGGGGATGCCGGCCGCTGGGCTCACGCCGGGCGCAGGGCGCACGCGGGGCGCACCGCTGACGCCGGCCCCAGAGCTCACGCCGGCCGCAGCGCTTCCGGTACTCACCGCGCTCACCGCGCTCACCGCGCTCACAGGGGGTCGTACGCGTCGTACGCGTCGAGGAAATCGAAACCCGGTCCGGTCGTCGCGGTCGCCGGACCGGTGACGCGCGTAGCGAAATCGTCGCGGCGGTTCCCCTCCGTCAGCAGGACCCATACGGTGACCTCGCCGGCCGCGCCGTCGCGTACGCCCCAGTCCTGGGCGAGGGAGCTGATGATGTTCAGCCCGCGGCCGCCGCGTGCGGTGACCGAGGGCGTGGCCGGAACCGGCCGGGTGGGACCACCCCCGTCCGTCACCTCGACCGTCAGCGCGCCGCTCGCGTCGACGCGCCAGGCGGCGAGGACGTCCCCGTCCCCGACCTCCCGTCGGCCCAGCGGCCTGCCGTGCCGGCAGGAGTTGCTGAGCAGCTCCGATAGGACGAGTACGGCGTCGTCGACGACCGATTCGGACACCCCGCCGCGACGCAGTTCCCGCCGCATCCGGTGTCGCGCTTCCCCCACGCCCGCAGGGCCATGGGGTACGGCCATGCTCGACGACGTGGGCACCTCCTGTGCCACCACCAACGCCACCCCCGAGACCTCCTTCGCCCCACGCCACGGTGTGGATGCCCCATTGGCCTGGACCGGAAACCGGCCAGTCCGCATACGGTGACGCATTCGGCACGCGCACCTACGGTCCGAACGCGCCGGAGCACTCCCCGTAACGGAAGTGGCCGCTGTTACAGGCGGCCGAGCTGGGACAGAACCTGCCGGGGGCGGTTGGTGATGATGGCCTCCACGCCGAGGGCCACGCACAGCTCGACGTCCCGCGGCTCGTCCACCGTCCAGACGTGGACGCGGTGGCCGGCGCGGTGGAGACGGGAGATGTACGCGGGGTTGTTGCGCAGGATCCGGATGGACGGCCCGGCGATCCGCGAACCGGCGGGCAGCCGCCCGTCGCGGACCCGGGGCGACAGGAACTGCATCAGGTACACGGTCGGGAGGGCGGGCGCGGCCGCCGCGATCCGGTGCAGCGAGCGGGCGGAGAAGCTCATGACCCGTACGGGGGAGGCCGCTCCCGGCCGGGGCTGGGTCAGCCCGAAGCGGCGGAGCAGCTCGATCAGCCGCTCCTCGACCTGGCCGGCCCACCGGGTGGGGTGCTTGGTCTCGATGGCGAGCTCGATGGGGCGGCCGGCGTCGGCGACCAGTTCCAGGAGCCGTTCGAGGGTGAGGACGGAGGTGAACTGGGGGTCGCGCCAGTCCGGGCTCTCCTCCATGTCCTTCCAGGCACCGAAGTCGAGGGCCGCGAGGTCGGCGAGCTCGAGGGCGGAGACGGCGCCGCGGCCGTTGGAGACGCGGTTGACGCGGCGGTCGTGGACGCAGACGAGGTGGCCGTCGGCGGTGAGCCGCACATCGCACTCGAGGGCGTCGGCGCCGTCCTCGATGGCCTTGATGTACGCGGCGAGCGTGTGCTCCGGCGCGTCCTCGGAGGCGCCTCGGTGAGCGACGACCTGGATCGGGGGTTGCTGCCGTGCGTGGGTCACCGCGTCATGGTGCCAGACACCGGGTGGGTGCCCGATTCGCCCTAAGTAAAGGAGGGGCGCGCAACACACAGCTCCGGCTTACAGTGGCCTGACGGCCTGTGGGAAAAGCTGACTGGAACCCTGCCGCAAGACGACGTGGAAACCGAGGAGACCGAGCTGTGAGCACCGAGAACGAGGGCACTGCGTCCACACCTCCCGTGCCGCCCTCCCCGCCCTCTCCGCCTTCCCCGTCCAAGCCCTCCGACCAGGCGCCCGCATCGCCCGCGCCGTCCGCGCCGTCCGCGTCGCCCACGACGGAGACCGCGGCGGTGCCGACGGCGCCCGCGGGCACCCCCGCCGCACCCGCGGAGACCACGGCCGTTCCGGCCGCGCCCGCGGGGGGTGCGCCCCTGCCCCCGCCGCCCCCCGCCCCTCCGGTCACGCCCGCCACCGGCGGCTGGGGCTCCCCGGTCCCGCCCGCCCCGGCCCCCGGCCACACCCACGGCCGCGGCCGCCGGGGCGGCCTGGTCGCGGCCGTGCTGGTGGCGGCCCTGGTGGCGGGCGGTGTCGGCGGCGGCATCGGCTACTGGGCGGCGGAGCGCAACGACAGCTCCATCTCCTCCACCACCGTCGCCGCCGGTGACGCGCCCGCCTTCAAGCGGGACCCGGGTACGGTCGCGGCGGTGGCGAACAAGGCGCTGCCGAGCGTCGTGACCATCGAGGCCAAGGCCGGCGGCTCGGAGGCCGAGGGCGGCACGGGCACCGGCTTCGTGTACGACAAGGAAGGCCACATCCTCACCAACAACCACGTGGTGGCGTCGGCTGCGGAGGGCGGCACCCTCTCCGCGACGTTCTCGAACGGCAAGAAGTACGACGCCGAGGTCGTCGGCCGCGCCCAGGGCTACGACGTGGCGGTCATCAAGCTCAAGAACGCCCCCTCCGGCCTGACCCCGCTCCCCCTCGGCAACTCCGACCAGGTCGCGGTCGGCGACTCGACGATCGCGATCGGCGCGCCCTTCGGCCTCTCCAACACGGTCACCACGGGCATCATCAGCGCCAAGAACCGCCCGGTCGCCTCCGGCGACGGCTCCAGCGGCAAGAACTCGTACATGAGCGCCCTGCAGACCGACGCCTCGATCAACCCCGGCAACTCCGGCGGCCCGCTCCTGGACGCGCGGGGCGCGGTGATCGGCATCAACTCCGCGATCCAGTCCCCGGGCAGCGGCGGCCTCGGCTCCTCCCAGGCGGGCTCGGTCGGCCTCGGCTTCGCGATCCCCGTCAACCAGGCCAAGAACGTTGCGGAGCAGCTCATCAAGACCGGCCGCCCGGTCTACCCGGTCATCGGCGCGACCGTGAACATGACGGAAGAGGGCGAGGGCGCCACCATCGCCGACCAGGGCGCCGGCGGCACCCCCGCGGTCACCCCGGGCGGCCCGGCGGCGAAGGCGGGCCTGAAGCCGGGCGACGTGATCACCAAGTTCGGCACCCGCGTGATCGACAGCGGCCCCACCCTGATCAGCGAGATCTGGACCCACAAGCCGGGCGACACGATCCCCCTGACGTACCAGCGCGCCGGCAAGGAAACCACGGTCCAGGTCACCCTCGGCGAACGCGAGGGCGACAGCTGACCCCCTTGCACCTCACCACCGAGCCCCCGTCAGCCGGTAGTCTGTAGCCCGCTCCACAGCCGCTCCCGGGCGGCTGGGGCGGAGCATGGTGGGTTGCCCGAGCGGCCTAAGGGAACGGTCTTGAAAACCGTCGTGGCAGCGATGTCACCGTGGGTTCAAATCCCACACCCACCGCCAGCTCAGAGATGTAGCAGGTCAGAGGGCGGGCCCCCACCGAGGGGGCCCGCCCTCTGCGTTCACCCTGTCTCACCCTGGCGCACCCATATCCCGGTCCTGACCAGTGCGTGTGGGCCAACTGCGGGCGAGGATCCGCCCCTACTCCTCCGCCTGAAGAGCCTCCCGACCGGAGCATGTCGAAGGCATGGGGCTTGTTGCCCCCTCCGACCCGGCCGGCCGCGGTGGCGGTTTCCGCGTGCCCTACGACACGGGATACGAGATCGACCACATGCGGGAAGAGCTGTTCGCGAGAACGTCCGGTTCTCCCGCTCCCTGCTCGAAGAGCGGGGGCGGCTTCTCATCTACCCGGAGCAGCGGTTCGTGATCAAGGAGCCGATTCCTGCTGAAGTGCTGGCGTCGTACGAGCGCCTTCGCGCGATGGGCTTCACAAGCCGGGTCGTTGCTGAAAGTGCCGACCTCACCTGACCTTGCTACCGCAGCTGCGCCAAGCAAATTGGCACCACATCTGGCGCCCCCTGGCGAACCATGGCGAATGGTAAGTGCGTCGCGCAACACCAGGTAGGTTGCGAAGAGTTCAGCTTCCCTCTCTCCAGCGAGCGCCTGCCTGACCGAGGCAGGGGGTCCAGCGCACTGGGCCAAATCGGAGGAAGGGAGCTGGTACCTGTGGCTAAGCCGAGAAAGAGAGACAGGCGCCGCAAGCGTCGAACCCGGTGTGACTGGGTTCAGCTTGCGGGAGTCTGCCTCAGTACGGCAGCCGCCATCGCGGGATGCGTCGAGAAAATCCTGTGACGCAGTGTGAGAGCCGGACGGAGTTGGGCGTGAGCCCGACCGCTACTTGATCGGCCGGGCTCACATACCCGCGCGCGAGCCTGGCTCCGGATGCACCCGGGCCAGGCTTCGTGCTTCGCGCGGGCAGTCTCAAGTACTCCACACGGCGCCCTGCGGCGCTGCACACTGTACCCACCCGGAACAGCTCAAACCACGTTTGTGCAGGTCAGCGGCCCGCCTCCTCGGAGGCTGAAGCGGTGGCGCCCCCGTGGCTAACCGTGGCGCCCCGTGGCGATTTTCCGTGTTATCGCAGGTGGCTGCGCCTCATGGGTAGCGAAGGGTGGCGAATACCACGCGTTGCTGATGTCCAGCCGCACGTTGTCCAGGGCGCGGGAGGCTGACCTCGTCACCGCTGAAGAACGGCGCTGCCGGGGCTCTGTGGGCCATACGTGCGCCAGCATGGTTGCAGGGGAGGCCCGGATCAGCTCCAGTGCAGGTCGACGGCTTCCGGGAGCGGAAGAGACGGCGCTCTTGAAAACCATCGAGGCAGCGATGTCACCGTGGGTTCAAATCCCACACCCACCGCAGCGGTCCGGAGAAGAACCTTTGGAGGGCGGACCCCGGTGAGGGGTCCGCCCTCCGTGTTTCCGGAGGCCGCCCGTGCCTAGGATGCCCGTCGAGGCGGAGCCGTAGCGCAGAGGTCGTCGCGCGCGGTCTCCAAAACCGCGAGGACGCCGGTTCGAATCCGGCCGGTTCCGCTTCTCGTTCCGGCCGTCGCGGCGGCCGGACTTCCCCAGCCCTGGGAGCCGACCATGTCGGCCACAAAAGGCGCGCGCTCCGGCCGGAAGTGATGTTTCGGTCGCATGGAGCCTCTTGCGCGGGTGCCGCAACCACGCGTGTTCGGCCAGTTCCCCGGCGTTTATCCGTCCTTGGCATGATCGCGCGGAGCCGTAGTGTCTCCGGTATGGGATCTCGGTCGCTCCAGTTACAAGGACAGAGGGACGTCCAAGTGCCCCGCCCGCGAGGCGCGCTGGAGACGGCGGCTCCCACGGTCGGTGCACCTCGAGAAGCCCGCGATGTTTCCGTTGCCCCGAGGCGGCCGGGTTCGGCGCGAGGCGCCCTGCTGGTGCTGCTGTGTTTCCTCGCGTGCTGCGGTCTGGGGCTGCAGTCCTGGGCGGCGCTGCGGGTGACCGGGTTCGACCTCGGCATCTTCGACCAGGCGGTGCGCGCGTACGCGCACTTCGACATGCCCAGGTCCCCGATCAAGAGCGTGCACCATGAGTTCCCGCCCGACTTCTCGCTCCTGGGTGATCACTTCACCCCGGCCCTGGCCTTGTTGGCGCCCCTGTACTGGGTGTGGGACGACCCGCGTGTGCTCATCCTCGCCCAGGCCGGGCTCTTCGCCGCCGGTGTGCCCGTGGTCCGCCGGATCGCCCGGCACTGCTTCGCGGAGGCCGCACCGCGGGTGGTGCGGAGGGCGGCCGATCTCGGTGGGCTGGTGTACGCGCTGGGATGGCCGCTGCTGAACTCCTCGTACACCGGGTTCCACGAGGTGGCGTTCGCGGTGCCGTTCACCCTCCTGATGCTGGAGCGGGGTGTGGCCCGCAGGTACGGCGCCGCGGCCTTCTGGGCGGTCCTGCTGTGTACGACGAAGGAGGACATGGGGCTGGTCGCCGGAGCGTTCGGCCTTGTCCTGGCGGTACGAGCCCACCGCTCGGGCGACCGTACGGGCCGGGCCGTGGGGGCGGCGCTGGCGGTGGCCGGGCCCTTGGTCTCCGCCGTCGTCATCGTCTGGTTCCTGCCCGCCATGGGCGGTCCGCCCGGCTATTACTGGTCCTACGGCCGCCTCGGACCGGATCCGGGCGCCGCTCTGGCCCATGTCCTGACCCAGCCGTGGGTGCTCCTCCAGGTCGCCGTCACGCCCACCATCAAGATCGCCATGCTGGCTTGGATCCTGGGAACCCTGGCCCTGCTGCCGCTCGGTTCGCCCACGTTCCTGCTCGCCCTGCCCCTGCTGGCGGAGCGGATGCTGTCCGATAATCCGAACCACTGGCCGGTGATCAACCACTATGACGCCTTCCTGTGGCCGATCCTCGTTACGGCCGCCCTGGAAACCGTCGCCCGTCGGCACCGGAAGGGCCCGCAACGCCCCGCGTTACGGTGGTCGGCGGTCGCGGCTGTCCTCCTGAGCTCGACGGCCGCCCTCACTCTGGGGCTGCGCCTCCTCCTGGACCCGGCATCCTGGCGCCCCACCTCGGACAAGCGCGCTCTCGCCGCGGCCGCCGAACTCATCCCGGACGGCGTGACCGTGGAAGCGGACAACACCGTCGCCCCCCGCCTCACCGCGCGCACGGAGGTCGTCATCGTCGACGCGGCTCCGCGCGGCGCCGACTGGGTACTGCTGCGCGTGGACGACCGGACCTTCCCCTTCGCCACGATCTCGGAGCAGCGGCAACGCGTCGCCCTGCTGCTGAATCACGGCTACGGGGAAGTCCTTCGCCGGGACGGAGTGGTTCTGCTGCACCGCGTACAGCGGATTCCCGTCCCGGGCATGCGATTGCCGGGGCCCGGTAGCGCTCCGGTCCGCGAACTGGTGCCTTCCGACATAGGTGCCGACCTCTTCCGGAGATGATCTCCGATGGAGAGCCACGACGGACGCGTTCCGCCAGGGTGGCCGGGAAGACACCCTGACCATCGGCCTGCCGGCCTCCACCCACAGGAGGTGGGTTCCGGCGCGGCCCTACAACTTGAGGCGGAGCCCGGGTCGGGACCTGCGGGCGATCCTGTGGGGTAGTGGCCGAACCTAGCGTGGACCCATGACCGCGACCGCCGGCACCGTCTGTACCGGAGCCTCCACCGCCGCCACCGGATACCCGTCGTTCTCCTCGTACGTACGGGCCCGGGGCCCCGTGCTGCTGCGCACCGCGCGGTCGCTGACCGCCAACCCGAACGACGCCGAGGACCTGCTGCAGACCGCGCTCACCAAGACGTACGTCGCGTGGGAGCGCATCGAGGACCACCGCGCCCTCGACGGGTACGTGCGCCGCGCCCTCATCAACACCCGTACCTCGCAGTGGCGCAAGCGCCGCGTCGAGGAGTTCGTCTGCGACGAGCTGCCGGAGCCGCACGGGCTGCCCGAGCCCGACCCGGCCGAGCAGCAGGCGCTGCGCGACGCGATGTGGCGCGCGGTGGTGAAGCTGCCCGACCGCCAGCGGGCGATGGTGGTGCTCCGGTACTACGAGGACCTCAGCGAGGCGCAGACGGCGGAGGTGCTCGGGGTGTCGGTGGGCACCGTCAAGAGCGCCGTCTCGCGGGCGCTGGGCAAGCTCCGCGAGGACCCGGAGCTGTCGCCCGTAAGGTGACCCCGCGACTTCCGTCGGCCCGTCTACTCCCGGGTAGTGACATACCGCGTGGTATGTGCGCAGAATCTGCACACCCTTAACGCCACGTTGCGCCCAACGGGAGGACGCCGTGCTGAGCACCATGCAGGACGTACCGCTGACGGTGACCCGCATCCTGCACCACGGGATGACGATCCACGGGACGTCGCAGATCACCACCTGGACCGGCGACCCAACCGCGCCGCACCGCCGCAGCTTCGCGGAGGCCGGGGCGCGCGCCGCCCGGCTCGCGGGCGCCCTGCGGGACGAGCTCGGCGTCACGGGCGACGAGCGGGTTGCCACCCTCATGTGGAACAACTCCGAGCACATCGAGGCATACCTGGCGATCCCGTCCATGGGTGCCGTCCTCCACACCCTCAACCTGCGCCTGCCCGCCGAGCAGCTGATCTGGATCGTCAACCACGCCGAAGACCGCGTCGTCATCGTCAACGGCAGCCTCCTCCCGCTCCTCGCCCCGCTGCTGCCGCACCTCCCCACCGTCGAGCACGTCGTCGTCTCCGGCCCCGGCGACCGCTCCCTCCTCGACGGCGCCGCGCCCCGGGTCCACGACTACGAGGAGCTGATCGCGGACCGCCCCGACACCTTCGACTGGCCCGAGCTGGACGAGCGGGCCGCCGCCGCCATGTGCTACACCTCCGGCACCACCGGCGACCCCAAGGGCGTGGTGTACTCCCACCGCTCCATCTACCTGCACTCCATGCAGGTCAACATGGCCGAGTCCATGGGGCTCACCGACAAGGACACGACCTTGGTCGTCGTGCCCCAGTTCCATGTGAACGCCTGGGGCCTGCCGCATGCCACCTTCATGACCGGCGTCAACATGCTGATGCCCGACCGCTTCCTGCAGCCCGCCCCGCTCGCCGAGATGATCGAGAGCGAGAGGCCCACGCACGCCGCTGCCGTCCCCACCATCTGGCAGGGCCTGCTCGCCGAGGTCACCGCCCGCCCCCGCGACCTCTCCTCCATGGCCCGCGTCACCATCGGCGGCGCCGCCTGCCCGCCCGCGCTCATGGAGGCGTACGACAAGCTGGGCGTACGCCTCTGTCACGCCTGGGGCATGACCGAGACCTCGCCCCTCGGCACCATGGCGAACCCGCCGGCCGGCCTCTCCGCCGAGGAGGAGTGGCCGTACCGCATCACCCAGGGCCGCTTCCCGGCCGGCGTCGAGGCCCGGCTCGTCGGCCCCGGCGGCGACCACCTGCCGTGGGACGGCGAGTCGGCGGGTGAACTGGAGGTACGCGGCCCCTGGATCGCGGGTGCGTACTACGGCGGCGCGAACGGCGAACCGCTGCGCCCGGAGGACAAGTTCAGCGCGGACGGCTGGCTGAAGACCGGCGACGTCGGGGTCATCAGCCCGGACGGCTTCCTCACGCTCACCGACCGCGCCAAGGACGTCATCAAGTCGGGCGGCGAGTGGATCTCGTCCGTCGCGCTGGAGAACGCCCTCATGGCCCATCCGGAGGTCGCGGAGGCGGCCGTCGTCGCCGTCCCGGACGAGAAGTGGGGCGAGCGCCCGCTGGCGACGGTGGTCCTGAAGGAGGGCGCGAGCGCGGACTACGCGGCGCTGCGCGCCTTCCTCGCCGACGAGATGGCGATCGCCAAGTGGCAGCTGCCGGAGCGGTGGGCGGTGGTCCCGGCGGTCCCGAAGACGAGCGTCGGGAAGTTCGACAAGAAGGTCATCCGCCGCCAGTACGCGGACGGGGAGCTGGACGTCACCCGGCTCTGAGGACCTGAATCGGGGCGCTCCCGCGTGGCGGGGGCGCCCCGACGCCAGGGTCCGCCCTAGTTCGTGCCGATCTTCGCCAGCAGGTCCACGATCCGCGACTGCACCTCGGGGCTCGTCGACCGCTCCGCGAGGAACAGCACCGTCTCGCCGGACGCCAGCTTCGGCAGCTCCGCCTCGTCCAGGCCGGCCGAGGTGTAGACGACGAGCGGGGTGCGGTTGAGCTGCCCGTTCGCGCGCAGCCAGTCGATGATCCCGGCGCGCCGGCGACGTACCTGCATCAGGTCCATCACCACGAGGTTCGGCCGCATCTGCGCGGCGAGCGTGACCGCGTCGGTGTCGGCGTCGGCCCGCGCGACCTGCATCCCGCGCCGCTCCAGCGCCGCCGTCAGCGCGAGCGCGATCTCCTCGTGTTGCTCGATCAGCAGCACGCGGGACGGGTGCTGCTCACTGTCGCGCGGAGCCAGGGCCTTGAGGAGTACGGCCGGATCGGCGCCGTACGCCGCCTCGCGGGTCGCCTGCCCGAGGCCCGCGGCGAGCAGCACCGGCACCTCGGCCGCCACCGCCGCCTGGCGCAGGGACTGGAGGGCCGTGCGCGTGATCGGCCCCGTCAGCGGGTCCACGAACAGCGCCGCCGGGAACGCGGCGATCTGCGCGTCGACCTCCTCGCGCGAGTGCACGATCACCGGCCGGTAGCCGCGCTCGCTCAGCGCCTCCTGCGTGGAGACGTCCGGCGCGGGCCAGACCAGCAGCCGGCGCGGGTTGTCCAGCGGCTCGGGCGGCAGCTCGTCGTCGACGGGCTGCGGGGCGGGCTGGTTGGCCACCTCCACCGCGCCACCGGGACCGTCGAGCGGCTCGGGGCCCTCGGCCGCGTTCGCGTCGGGCGCTCCTATCTCGTAGGCGCGGCCCTCGGCGGGCGGGGACAGCAGCGGCTGCGGCTGCGGCGGGGCCTGGGGCTGCGGCTGCGG
This sequence comes from Streptomyces sp. NPDC045431, assembly GCF_040646655.1. Lineage (NCBI taxonomy): Bacteria > Bacillati > Actinomycetota > Actinomycetes > Kitasatosporales > Streptomycetaceae > Streptomyces > Streptomyces sp. NPDC045431. Next base: position 69,425 of record NZ_JBEZAQ010000010.1, on the reverse strand, counting down.
GGGTACGGGGCGCTCGCCCTCCGCGGGCGGCGTGGCCAGCTTGCGGCGGCGTCCGGAGGGAGCGGCCGCGGCGGGCTGTGCGGGCGGCTGGGCCTGGGGCGGGACCGGCGGCTGGATCTGCTGCGCGAACGGCACGCCCTGCCCGAGCGTGCGCACGCTGAACGCGCGGCCCTGCGTCGAACTGCCCGTGTCGTCCGGTGCGGCACCGGCCGGCGTCTCCGGCGGCAGCGGTACGGAACCGGTCCCGGTCCCGGTCCCGGACCCGGTCCCGGTCCCGGCCCCGGACCCGGCTCCCGCGGTTGGGTCCTGCACCGCGCGGCGCCTGCCCGACGGCGCGGGCGCCGGGGGCTGCACCGGGTGCGGCTGCGGCGGCGTGTGATCGGCCTCCGGCTCCGGGCGTACGGCCTCGGCGCCGGCTGCGGCATCGCGGACCGCGTCGTGGCGGCCCTCGTCGTCGGCGCGGCGGTCCGCCTGGGCGGGCGGCAGCGCGAACGCCGTGCGCGCGCCCTCGGGCGGCGACGCCGGACGCTCCTGCGCGGTGCCGAGCGCCCGCCGGGCACGGCGCCCGGTCGGAGCGGGCTGCGGGGACTGCGGGTGCTGCGCGGGCGCGGGCAGGGCCGCGAGCCCCGCGGCCGGTACTGGCGACGCCGCGTCCACGGGCACACCCTGCGGCGGCACGGTCTGCCCGCGCGCCGCGCGCCCCTGGGCGCTCTCGGCGGCCGTCATGACCGCGCCCTCGGCCGGAGCCTCGGCCTCCGCCGGGCTCGGCTTCCCGCGCCGGCGCCCGGTCGGCGGCACGGCCACCGGGTCCTCGGCGCGCACCGGGCTCTCCAGGAACGCGTCCGTCGAAGCGCGCCGCGCCCGCCGCCGCCCGCCGCCGGACGTACCGCCGCCGGACGTACCGCCACCGGAGGTGTCGCCCGACTGCTGAGCAGGCAGGACGGGAGTGACGGGAGGAGCGGCAGCCGCCTTCAGCGCGGTCTGCCCGGTCTGCCCGGTCTGCGCGGTCTGCGTGGCCTCGGTGTCCGCGGTCCCGCCCTCCGGGGCCTCGCCCGCAGCCGGTTCGGGCCCCGCGATGGCCAGTGCCGACGAGGTGGGCTTCACGGCCCCGGCCCCGGCTCCCAGCGGCACCTCCAGTACGTACGCGTGCCCGCTCATGCCCGGCACGTCGTGCGGCTGCAGCACGCCGCCGTGCGCCCGTACGATCCCGCGCACGATCGGCTCGTGCACCGGGTCGCCCCCGGCGTACGGTCCGCGCACCTCGATGCGGACGACATCACCCCGCTGAGCGGCGGCGACGACGATCGTCGAGTCGACGTACCCGCCGCTCGCGCCCGGGGCGACCCGGGCCTTGCCGGTGGAGTCGACCCCGGCCACGTCCGCGATCAGGTGCGCGAGCGCCGTCGAGATCCGTACGCCGTCGACCTCGGCCTCGATGGGCGGCGCGTGCACGGCGAACTGCACGCGCCCGGGGCCGATGAGCTCCACCGCGCCCTCGACACCGGCCGCGACGATCGCGTCGAGGAGCGTCTTGTCCTTGCGCAGCTCCTCGTCGCCGACGTCCAGCCGCTGGTACCCCAGGACGTTGTCGACCAGGGTCGTCATCCGGGCGTACCCGGCGGCCAGGTGGTGCAGGATCTGGTTGGCCTCGGGCCACAGCTGCCCGGCCGGGTCGGCGGCGAGCGTGCCCAGTTCGGTCCGCAGTTCCTCCAGCGGCCCGCGCAGCGACTCGCCGAGCACGGCGGCCAGCTGGGCGTGCCGGGCGGCGAGCGCGGCGTACCGCTCCTCGCGCCGCTCGACCTCGACGGAGAGGCGCTCGCTGAGGTTGGCCATCTCGGTGGCGTGCTTCTCGGTCAGCTCGGTGACCTCGGCGGTGTGCTTCTCGACGAGCTCCTCGTACGGCCGCCGGTCGGTGAAGGTCATCACCGCGCCGACGAGCTGGTCCCCGTCCCGTACCGGCGCCGTCGTCAGGTCCACCGGCACCGGCGACCCGTCCTTCGCCCACACCACCTGGCCGCGCACCCGGTGCTTGCGCCCGGAGCGGAGCGTGTCGGCGAGGGGCGACTCGTCGTACGGGAAGGGCTCGCCGTCCGCACGCGAGTGCAGCATCAGCGGGTGCAACTCCTTGCCGCCCAGGTCGCTGGCGCGCCAGCCGAGGATCTGCGCGGCGGCCGGGTTGACGAGCACGATCCGCCCGTCGGTGTCCGTGCCGACGACGCCCTCGGACGCGGCGCGCAGGATCATCTCGGTCTGGCGCTGCGAACGGGCCAGCTCGGCCTCGGTGTCGACGGTCCCGGACAGGTCGCGGACGACGAGCATGAGCAGCTCGTCGCCGGTGTACGGCCGCGGGTTCGCGCCGTACGAGTCGTACGCCTCGCGCCCGTCCTCGAGGCTGGCGCTGGTGACCTCGACCGGGAACTCGCTCCCGTCCGTACGCCGCGCGATCATGCGGGCGGGCTTGGTCCGTCCGCGCGCGTCGGCGGCCTCGGGGCGGCGCATGGAGCCGGGGATGAGCCGGGAGTCGAAGGCCGGCAGCAGGTCCAGCAACCCGCGCCCCACCAGGGCGGTCCCCGGGGTCTCGAACATCTCCAGGGCGATGGTGTTGGCGTTGACGACCGTGCCGTTCGCGTTGACGAGCACAAGCCCGTCCGGCAGCGCGTCGAGTATGGCTGCGAGGCGAGCAGCGCCTCGGGATGGCCTGCTGCTCACGACGACGCTTCCTCCCACTGACCTACTGCCACCCCCCGGGCCGGGGCCTGTCACTGGAGGGAGTCTAAAGGCAGGCGCGACGGGCGCGGCGGAGGTTCTGTGCGGGTTCCGGCCAGGACCGGCACGATTGTCGCCCCTATAACGCCCTTATGCGCCGGGCTTCGGCAGTACGGGCTCGAGGGCGTCCCACCGCTGGATCTCGCAGCCGTCGGTCCGCTGGAAGTGGGCGTCCACCTGCTCTCCGCGCCAGGTTCCGGTGATGTGCGCGGTCGCGTCGCCGCCGTGCTGCATGGTGCACAGCTGGTCCTTGCCGACGGGCGCGAACGGGTCCTTGCCCTCCTGTGACAGCTCCTCCAGCCGGTTGCAGGCGCCCTGCACCTTGGGGTGGGTGCCGCTGGCGGTACGCGTCCCGCACTCCAGCTCGAAGGTGCCGTCCAGCGCGGCGTTCCCGGAGCCGGCCACGGTGACGGTGAGCTTGTCGGTCGCCGCCGCGAGCAGCGGGACCGTCGGCAGCTCGGGGATGAGGGGCCCGGTCGTACCGGCCAGCGCGGCGGGCGCGGCGGCGCCGAGGGCGGCGAGGGACGCGGCGGTGGTGAGGACGAGACGGCGCAGCATACGAACTCCAGGGGTACGGAACCACGAAACCGTCGGGACACCCCGGCTGCCGGACGTGGGGTCCGGAAGCCCTGGCATCCCTCACCTCACTAACGCTCCACCACCCCGCGCGTTGCGCAACCCGTAACCCTTTGCTCTGCGCCCTGCGCGCCTAGTACCGTGGGGAGCGATTGGTGACACCCCCCTGGGCTGTGTCATCATCTGCACGCACGCACCACTCGCGCTCGCGTGGGTGTGCAGGCTTGGAGGCGTCGCCTAGTCCGGTCTATGGCGCCGCACTGCTAATGCGGTTTGGGCCTTAAAGCCCATCGAGGGTTCAAATCCCTCCGCCTCCGCCAGCCCCACCCGAAGCCCCGGCCCCACGGCCGGGGCTTCGGCCGTTCCCGGGCCCTCCGCCCGGCGCGACCGCCCCCGGGCCCTGATCGCCGAGCGGGGCTTTGGCCGCCGAGCGGCGCTTTGGCCGCCGAGCGGCGCTTTGATCGCCGGGCGGAGCTTTCACCGCCGGGCGCGGCCATGATCACCGGACGCGGGGCGCTTCACCCGATCGCCTGCCGGCCCGATGGGTGCTGTGCGGCCCTCTTCGCCCGTGATCCGGGGCGCCCCGGTCCCCGATCTGCTGCCCCGTGGATCTTCGTGCGGGGGTATTTGCCCAGGTCGGAGGCGGTTTGGACAATGGATTTCGCGTCACGGCGCAGGTCATGTAATGTTGTTCCCGCAACGCCGACCGGGAAGAAAAACCCGGGAAGCACAAGCACTCGTAGCTTAACGGATAGAGCATCTGACTACGGATCAGAAGGTTGCAGGTTCGAATCCTGCCGAGTGCACAACACGCCAGAGGCCCCGGACGAAAGTCCGGGGCCTCTGGCGTTGCCGGACGTACAGCAGCGGAGTGCGGCAGCGGAGTACGGCAACCGGGTGTCAGCCGGCCCCGCCCATCGCCTCGGACGGCTCCGCTCGTGCATCGCGGATGCCGGCGTCGCCCTCCACCGCCCTCCACCGCCCTCCACCGCCCTCGGCCGGCCTCGGGTGAGACGCATTTGGCGTGCTCAGCGGTCATGCGCTTGAGTGTCCACGTCAAATCATCAAGAGCTACGAGGGGTTGACGTTGAGTAAGGCAGCACGGGGGATCGCGGCCGGAGTGGTGCTGATGGCCGTACTGACGGGGTGTGGTGGTTCGGACGACGGTCTGGACGCCTTCCGCGGGGACGACGACAAGCCCCCGGTCACGCTGACGCCGGACATGGTCCGCACCGCCCTCCCCAGCAAGGCGAGCGCTCCTCAGGGCTTTACGGGTGACGACATCGAGGTCGAGGTCGGCGACGAGGCCGTCGAGGCCTGCAGCGACTCGACCGAGTCCAACTGCGGCGGGCTGCTCAGCATGGGCAGCACCGACTTCGATACGGATGCCGACGGCCGGGGCGACAGCTCCGACTACGACGGTGAGGTCGTCTTCGGCCTCCTCGCCTTCCAGAGCCCGGACGACGCCAGGGCCACGTACAAGGCCCTGGTCACCGAGGAGCGCCGCAAGGCGGGGCAGGACGGGAAGAACGCGAAGATGGTGAAGGTCGACGCGGGTGCCGAGGAGACCGAGGCCTTCGAGGACGCCGACGGCGAGACCATGATCATGATGCGGATCGGCAGCGTCGTCGCCGTGGTGAACGGCGACGGCACCTTCGTGCAGAAGCCGAACTACAACGACCTCGCGAAGCTCCAGATCGACCGGCTGAAGAAGACCGCCCTGGGCATGAACCCCGACGCGTGATCCGCTGAGCCGCCCACCCTCCGGACCGGCCGAGGCGGCGGCCGCCCACGAGGCGTACGCGGCCGCCCGGCCCTCCGGGGCCGAAGAAGAGCAGCGAGTCGAGTGAGACCGCCCAGGAGGGACCACATGACGCAGCACGGAGCCATCGCGATAGAGCGCATGGACGGGGCGGCCGCTGTGCGGGCCGAGGGAGCGTTCAAGCTGATCTACGCCGAAGCCTTCGCCGAGCCCCCGTACAACGAGACCGCGGACGACGTCGCCGCCGCCTTCCGCCGCTTCCCCGCGCAGGCCCGCAACCGCGCCTTCCGCGCCGCCTTGGCCCGTGCCGAGGACGGTGAGCCGATCGGCATGGCCTACGGCCACCCCCTCAGGCCCGACGCCGTGTGGTGGGACGAGCTGATCGAGCCCGTGACCGACGACATGCGGCGCGAGGACGGGCAGCGCACCTTCGGGCTCATGGAACTCGCCGTACGCGGACCGTGGCGCGGACGGGGTGTCGCGCGGCGTCTGCACCACACGCTGCTCGACGGCCTCGGAGCAGAACGGGTCCTGTTGAACGTCCACCCGGCGAACCAGGTGGCGTCGGCCGTTTACCGGGCGTGGGGATACCGCAAGATCGGCGAGGCGCGTCCGGGGGGCGAGGGTGCGGACCTCCATGACGTGATGCTGCTCGATATGCGCTGAGAGGGCCGGGACCGCTCGATCGGCGTTCGGCGCCTCCTCGTACGATCCACCGATGGAGATGGACACGGAACAGCCGGATGTCGTCTGGTGGCTGGACGGATACAGCAAGGAAGACGAGTTCCTGCGCACGCAACGCCCCATCAGCCCGGAGCAGATAGTGCAGTTGCGTGAGGTGATCCAGCCCGACGCGGACGACCCTTGGATGCTGTACGGCTACGACGTGCCTCTCGCCGTGTGGCCCGCGGTGGACGCGATCCTGCAGTGTGGGCCGCCCGATCCGGACCTGGACTACCAGACCTCTGCCACCGCGCCCGACTGATCGATGAAGACGCCTTCGGGCACTAGGTTGGCCGGCATGCGAAGTGATCAACTGCCCTCACAGGTCCTGCGCGTCGCCGCCGCGCAGGCGTGTCCCGTCGGCGGGGACGTCGAGGCGAATGCCGCCGTCGTCGCGGACATGGTGCGGGAGGCCGCCGCGAGTGGGGCGCGGGTGGTGGTGTTCCCCGAGAAGTTCCTGACCGGATACGAGCCCGGGCTGATCGCCGCCGAGCCGGAGCGGTGCGCCGTGCAGGTCGACGACGGGCGGCTGGATCCGGTGCGGGAGGCGTGCCGGGACGGTGAGGTCGTCGGGGTGGTGGGGGCCGCCGTGCACGAGGCGGGGGAGCTGTACGTGTCGGCGCTCGTCGTCGACGACGAAGGGCGGCTCGCCGGGCGGTACGACAAGCAGACGCTGTTCGCCGGTGAGCGCGAGGTGTACCGGCAGGGGGAGGCCGGCTGCACGGTGGAGGTGGACGGGTGGCGGCTCGGCATCGGGGTCTGTTACGACTCCGGGTTCCCCGAGCACGCCCGGGCCGCCGCGCTCGACGGGTGTCACGCGTACGTCGTGGGGGCGCTGTTCGGAGTCGGGAACGGGTACCACGAGTCGCGCATGTGGTTCCCGGCCAGGGCGTTCGACAACACCGTGTACACCGTGCTCGCCAACCACGTGGGCGTGACCGGCGGCTGGCACACCTGCGGCGGCAGCGGGGTGTGGGGACCCGACGGGCGGCTCGTGGTCGAGGCCGGGCCCGACAAGCGGGAGGTCGTCGTGGCGGACCTCGACCCGGCCGTGCTGCGCGCGGCGCGGGAGGCGCGGCCCGTGCTGCGGGACCTGCACGACACCGGGTCCGCGCCGCGCCTGCGGTACCGGGGCTGAGGTACCGGGGATGACCAGGGCCGTCGGGCTGCGGTGGCAGGAGCGCCGGCCCGTGCTCGTGTGGGAGCGGGGGCGGGTCAGCCCGCTGTCGTACGGGCGCGAGATCGGGTTCCGGGCCGTCGGGGAGCGGCGGTGCGCCGGGGCGCGCGGGCGGCCGTGCGTCGTGGGGGCCGTGGTGGGCGGGCGCAGTACCGGGAGCCGGTGCGCCGAGTGCGCCCGTCTGGACCGGGCGCACTCCGTGGCGGCGGACGCCGCGGCGGACGACCCGAGGACGTACCGGGTGTACCTCGCGTGGTTCGGCCCCGGCATGGTCAAGGTCGGCATCACCGCGGAGGAGCGGGGTGACGCGCGGCTGCTGGAGCAGGGGGCGGTGGCGTACACCTGGCTCGGGCGCGGGCCGTTGATGGCGGCGCGGCGGACCGAGGAGGTGCTCGGTACGGCGCTGGGGGTGCCGGACCGCATCCCGTACGCCGCCAAGCGCGCCGCGCGCGTACGGCTGCCCGACGCGGGCGAGCGGGCGGCGGAGGTGGAGGCGCTGTACCGGCGGGCCGCCGGGGTGCCCGGCTGGGGAGAGACCCTGGAACGGGCGGCCGAGCCGCGGGTCGTCGATCTCGCCGAGGTCTTCGGCCTGGAGCGGGTCGACGCCGTGGACGGTGTCGTCGGCGAGCTCGTCGCCGGAGGGAGCGTGCGCGGGACGGTCGTCGCCGTCGCGGGGCCCGACGTGCACCTCCTCGCCGGGGACGGGCGCCGGATCGTCCTCGACACCCGGCTGATCAGTGGGTGGGACCTCGTTCCGGGTGATGCCGACGCCGCTGTCACCGTGCCGGTCGTCCACGTGCCGCGCGGGGAGCAGCCCGGGCTCTTCTGAGGGGCGTCCGACGGACCCGACGGACCCGACGGACCCGACGGACCCGACGGACCCGACGGACCCGACGGACCCGACGGATCCGACGGCCTTTCTGGCCTTTCTCAGGGAAATCACAGGGACGGCCAAGGCTTCTCTCAGGCTCCTTCGCCATCGTGAGTCCATGCCTACCGAGACCGGACTCCGCGTCCTCGTCGTCGACGACGAGGCATCGCTCGCCGAACTGCTGTCCACGGCCCTGCGGTACGAGGGGTGGGAGGTGCGCTGCGCCGGGGACGGCGCCGGGGCGGTGCGGGCCGCCCGGGAGTTCCGGCCCGACGCCGTCGTCCTGGACGTGACGCTGCCGGACATGGACGGGCCCGCCGTGGTCGGCGGCATACGGCGCGAACTGCCCGGGGTGCCCGTGCTGTTCCTGACGCCGAGGGACGCGAGCGGGGCGGCGGTGCGGGTCGCGGGGTTCGCGGCCGGCGCGGGCGACCAGGTCACCAAGCCCTTCGGCATCGAGGACGTCGTCGCGCGGCTGCGCGGGCTGACCCGGCGGTCCGGCGCCGCGCGGCGCTCGCGGCTCGTCGTCGGCGACCTGGTCCTGGACGAGGACAGCCGCGAGGTGTCGCGCGGCGGGCAGGCCGTCCACCTGACCGGCACGGAGTTCGAGCTGCTGCGCTACCTCATGCGCAACCCGCGGCGGGCGCTGAGCAAGGCCCAGATCCTCGACCGGGTCTGGAGCTACGACTTCGGCGGACACGCCAACGTCGTCGAGCTCTACATCTCCTACCTCCGCAAGAAGCTCGACGCCGGACGGCCGCCGATGATCCACACCCGGCGTGGTGCTGGGTACCTCATCAAGCCCGGCGCATAAGTCGTTGTACGGCGTAGAAGGGGCACTTGTACGGTGTACGGGCCTGAGTCTCGTACACCGTACAAGGAGCTCCCGTCATGACGGCGACAAGCGCCGATCCCCATCCCGCCGCGCCGCCCACCGGCAGCGGCGGGCACCCGCAGCGCTGGCTGATCCTCGGCGTCATCTGCCTCGCCCAGCTGACCGTGCTGCTCGACAACACCGTCCTCAACGTCGCGATCCCCTCCCTCACCGACGAGCTCCACGCCTCGACCTCCGACGTGCAGTGGATGATCAACGCGTACTCCCTCGTCCAGTCCGGCCTCCTCCTCACCGCCGGCAACGCCGCCGACCGCTACGGCCGCAGGAAGATGCTGCTCCTCGGTCTCGCCCTCTTCGGGGTCGGCTCGCTCGCCGCGGGGCTCGCGCAGTCGTCCGCGCAGCTGATCGCCGCCCGCGCGGGTATGGGGATCGGCGGCGCGCTGCTGATGACCACGACCCTCGCCGTCGTCGTCCAGGTCTTCGACGAGGCCGAGCGGGTCAAGGCCATCGGCCTGTGGGCCACGGTCAGTTCGCTCGGCTTCGCCGCCGGGCCGCTGCTCGGCGGGTTCATGCTCGACCACTTCTGGTGGGGCGCGATCTTCCTCGTCAACATCCCGGTCGCGGTCCTCGGGCTGGCCGCCGTCGCCGCGCTCGTACCGGAGTCGAAGCACAAGCAGGGCGACCGGCCCGACGTGCTCGGCGCCGTGCTGTCCACCATCGGCATGACCGCCGTCGTGTACGCGATCATCGCCGGGCCCGAGCACGGCTGGGCCTCCGGCCGGGTCGTGGTCGCCGCCGTCCTCGGTGCCGCCGTCCTCGGTGTCTTCGCGGTCTGGGAGCTGCGCACCCCGCACCCCATGCTGGACATGCACTTCTTCCGCAACCAGCGCTTCGTCGGCGCCGTCGCGGGCGCGATCCTCGTCGCGTTCGGCATGACGGGCTCGCTCTTCCTGCTGACGCAGCACCTGCAGTTCGTGCTCGGGTACGGGCCGCTCGACGCGGGCCTGCGAACGGCGCCGCTCGCGCTGACCATCGTCGTCCTCAACCTGACGGGCGTCGGCGCCCGGCTGCTGCCGAAGCTCGGTACGCCGCGGACCATCGCGCTCGGCATGGCCCTGGTCGCCGCCGGGCTCGCCGCCATCGCCGTCCTGGGCGGGGCGCACGGGTACGGCGGCATGCTGCTTGGGCTCGTGGTCATGGGCGCGGGTGTCGCGCTGGCCATGCCCGCGATGGGCAACGCCATCATGAGCGCGATACCGCCGGAGAAGGCGGGCGTGGGCGCGGGGATCAACGGCACGCTCGGGGAGTTCGGCAACGGGCTCGGCGTCGCCGTTCTCGGAGCCGTCCTCAACGCGCGGTTCACGGCGGCGGTCGCCGGGGCGGGGGTGGCGGCCGTCTCCCTCCCTGCGGCGCTCGCCGCGGCCGACGGGCCGGCCGACCGGGCGCGGGTCGCGGACGCGTTCGCCGCCGGTCTGGAGACCAGCCAGCTGGTCGGCGCGGTCGCGGTGCTGGCGGGCGGCCTGCTGGCGGCGGTGCTGCTGCACCGCGCCGAGCGGGGCGGTGTGGAGCGCGGAAGCGCCCAGCCGGGCCCGGCCGAACCGGACCGGGCCGACCCGGACGCCGCCGAGCGCGATCGGGCGTAGCGGGGCGGCATAGCGGGGCCGGGCACAGCAGGCGGCGGGCATAGCATCAGGGCCAGGATTCGAGGAGGACAGCCCATGGTGTCGGCAGCCGACCGCGCGAAGCACCCGGCCCGTGCGAGCGTGTGGCTGGAGGGCGGCAGAGCCGCGCGATCGGCGGGCCGCAAGGCTGGACGCGGGGCGGAGCGCACGGCCGAACGCGGGGCGGAGCGCACCGCCGACCAGCCCTCCGGGCTCGACCGGGACCGCATCACCGCCGCGGCGGTCCGGCTGCTGGACGCCGAAGGGCTGGAGAAGTTCTCCATGCGGCGGCTCGCCGCGGAGCTCGACGTCACGGCGATGTCGGTCTACTGGTACGTCGACACCAAGGACGACCTGCTGGAGCTCGCCATCGACGCGGTCTTCGGCGAGCTCGACCTGCCCGACGCCACGACCGGCGACCCGGACTGGCGGATCGAGCTCCGCGCGCTGGCCGTCGGCTACCGCGCCCTGCTGGTCCGCCACCCCTGGGTGGCGCCGCTGGTAGGCCGGTTCCTCAACATCGGCCCCAACTCGCTGGCGTTCGCGCTCTGCGTCCAGCGGGTCATCGGCAACACCGGTCTGCCCACGTACGCCCAGACGGGCGCGACCCAGGCGGTCTTCCAGTTCGTGTACGGATTCGGCACGGTCGAGGGCCAGTTCATGCAGCGATGCGCGAGCGCGGGCATGAGCCAGGACGCGTACTACCGCGAGGCGCTGGCCGCGATCCACGAACGGCCCGGCTTCGAGGAGGACTTCCGCCGGGCCACCGAGCTGATGGAGGCCCGCGGCGGCGACACCGTCGACGAGATGCGCGAGCGCGACTTCGACTTCGCGCTCAAGCTCCTGATCGCCGGCATCGAGGCGATGACCGCCTCAAGCGACTAGGGCAGCCGCTCGCCGCGTACGGCCTGGATGTCGAGCTCCACCCGTACCGTCGTGCCGATCGCCGCGATGCCCGCCTGCACCACCTGGTTGTAGTTCATCGCGAAGTCCTCGCGCCGCAGCTCCGCCGTCGCGTGGAACGCCGCGCGCGTGCCGCCCCACGGGTCCGGGCCCGTGCCCAGGTACGTCAGCGACAGGTCCACCTCGCGCGCGATGCCGCGCAGGGTGAGGGAGCCGTGGACCGTCCAGCGGTCCGGGCCCGCCGGGGTCAGGCCGTGGCTGCGGTAGGTGATCTCCGGGTACGTCTCCACGTCCAGGAAGTCCGGCGACTTCAGGTGCTTGTCGCGCAGGCCGTTGCCCGTGTCGATGGAGGCCGCCGCGATCACCGCGTCCACGCGCGACGCCGCGAGGTCCGGCGTGATCTCGATGCGGCCGCCGAAGTCGGTGAAGCGGCCGTGCACGCTGGAGATGCCCAGGTGCTGTGCCACCGCGCCGACCGACGAGTGCGCCGGGTCCAGGGTCCAGGCGCCGGGCGGTGGCAGCTCGACGCCGCCCGCGCGGGCCAGGACCACCGTGCCGAGCTCCGCCCGGCCGTGCCCGGTGACCAGCGCGGTGCGCGCGGCCGGGGCGTAACCGAGCGCCGTGACGACCACGGTGTACGGGCCCGGCGCGAGCGGCGCCTCCGCGACGACGGCTCCGTCCGGGTCGGCGTCGGTCCGCGCCACCTGGGCGCCCGTCATGTCGGTCACGGTCACCACCGCGTGCTGGACCGGCCAGCCGTCGCGGGTGCGTACGTGTGCGTGCAGTGCCATGCGGGTTCTCTCCTCGTACGAAAGAAAGCAGGGGCGGCAGGCCGTCCCCTGCCTGCCGCCCCCTCATCGGGTGTCTCCGCTCGATCCACCCGAGCTGTGGGTCACTCGCCGGGGTGGGCGAGTTCTATGTCGTGGCCGTCGAGGCCGTGTCCGGTCACGGTGAGCGCGCCGGCCACCGGCGGGTAGCCGGTCGCGATGAGCGTGTACTCGCCCGCGTTCAGGTCGGCGAAGCCGTACGCGCCGTCCTCGCCGGTCGTCGCCGTGGCGACGACGTTGCCGGCCGCGTCGACGAGCGTCACGCGTGCGTCGGCCAGCGGGCGGTGGTCCGCCCCGGCCCGTACGGTGCCCTGGAGCCGGGCTCCGGCCTCCAGCAGCGCCTCGACCCGGGTCACGCCCTGGCCGCCGATCTCGGCCGGCAGGGCGAGCGGCCGGTAGCCGTCGGCGTTCACCGCGACGGTCACGGCGCCGGGTACCAGCTCGCCGAAGGCGAACGTGCCGTCCTGCGCCGACGTACCGGAGGCGAGGACGTCGCCGCGTACGTCGGTGACGATGACCATCGCGCCCTCGACGGGCTCCCCGCCCTCGGCGGCCCGGACCGCGCCGGCGAGGCCGCTCGTACCGGAGAGCAGGATGTCGTGGCCCAGCGGCTCCGCGCCGACGACGACCGTGGACGCCTGCGGCTGGTAGCCGTCGGCGGAGGCGATCAGGACGTACGAGCCGGAGCCGGGCGCTTCGAGCGCGTACGTGCCGTCGGCGTGGGCGACCGAGCGGCCCAGCTGCCGGCCCCCGAGGGAGATGAGGGTGACCGCGGCGCGGGCGACGGCCGTGCCGTCGGCGGTGCGGACGGTGCCGGTGACGGGGGTTCCGCTGCCGGGGGTTCCGCCCGCCGGAGCGGCGACCGGGGAGGCCGCCTCGGGGGCCGCAGCGGTCGCAGTGGTCGCAGCGGTCGGAGCGGCCGGAGCGGTCGCGGCAGCGGGCTCGCCAGCGGGCTCGGGCGTGGGCGTCGCGTTGCTCTTCAGGGCGACCTCCTTGATGAACAGGGTGACGAGGAACGCGATGAGCGCGAAGGGCGCCGCGTAGAGGAAGACGTCGGCGACGCCGTGCCCGTACGCGCTCTCCATGACGGTCCGGATGGGGGCGGGCAGCGCGTCCAGGTCGGGGATGCCGCCGCCGCCCGTGCCGCCGTGGCCGAGGGCCGCGCCCTGGGGGCCGAGGTCGGCGAGGCCGTCCTTGACGTAGTGGGTGACCCGGTTGGCCATGACCGCGCCCAGCGCGGAGACGCCGACGGCACCGCCGAGCGAACGGAAGAAGGTGACCACGGAGGACGCCGAGCCGAGGTCGGCGGGGGCGACCTGGTTCTGGGTGCACAGGACGAGGTTCTGCATCATCATGCCGAGGCCGAGGCCCAGGACGGCCATGAAGACCCCGATGTGCCAGTACTCGGTGTCGTACCGGATGGAGCCCAGCAGGCCGAGGCCCGCCGTCACCAGCACACCGCCGGCGACCAGCCACGCCTTCCAGCGGCCGGTGCGCGTGATGATCCAGCCGGAGACGGTCGACGAGACGAACAGGCCGGCGATCATCGGGATGGTCATGACGCCGGACATCGTCGGCGACTTGTCGCGCGCCAGCTGGAAGTACTGGCTGAAGAAGACCGTGCCCGCGAACATCGCGACGCCGACGAAGAGCGAGGCGAGCGAGGCGAGCGCGATGGTGCGGTTGCGGAACAGCCGCAGCGGGATGATCGGTTCGCTCGCGCGCGACTCGACGAAGAGGAAGACCGCGCCGAGCACGACCGAGCCGGCGACCATGGTGTACGTCTGCCACGACAGCCAGTCGTACTTGTCACCGGCGAAGGTGACCCAGACCAGCAGCAGCGAGACCGCGGCGCTGATGAAGAGGGCGCCCGCCCAGTCGACCTTGACCTGCCGCTTCACCACGGGCAGCTTCAGGGTCTTCTGGAGGACGATGAGCGCGATGACGGCGAAGGGCACGCCGACGTAGAAGCACCAGCGCCAGCCGAGCCAGTCGGTGTCGGTGATCACGCCGCCGAGCAGCGGGCCGCCGACGGTCGCGACGGCGAAGGTGGCGCCGAGGTAGCCGCTGTAACGGCCGCGCTCCCGCGGGGAGATCATCGCGGCCATGATGATCTGGGCGAGGGCGGTCAGACCGCCGACGCCGATGCCCTGGACGACGCGGCAGGCGATGAGCATGCCGGTGTTCTGGGACAGACCGGCGACGACCGAGCCCGCCACGTAGATGACGAGGGCGAGCTGCACCAGCAGCTTCTTGGAGAAGAGGTCGGAGAGCTTGCCCCACAGCGGGGTGGTGGCGGTCATCGACAGCAGGGCGGCCGTGACGACCCAGGTGTACGCGCTCTGGCCGCCGCCGAGGTCGGAGATGATCTCCGGCAGGGCGTTGGAGACGATCGTCGAGGACAGGATGGCGACGAACATGCCGAGCAGCAGCCCGGACAGCGCCTCCATGATCTGCCGGTGCGTCATGGGCGTGCCGTCGCCGCCACCGTCTCGGGTCTTGGCGTGGTGGCCGCCCCGCACACCGGGTGGTGTGGTCGTAGCCATGAACTTCCTTACGCTTGTGTACGTGTGGCGTGGGGCCGGCAGTCTCCGAAGGAGCTCCGGAGGCGGGCCAGCATCGCGTTCAGCTGTCCGACCTCGTCGTCGGACCAGTCCTGGAGGTGGTGGGCGAACAGGTCCGCCGACCGCCGCCCGAGGTCGTCGAGCAGCTCCTTGCCCGGGCCCGTCAGCCGCAGGATGCGGGAGCGCCGGTCGCCCGGGTCGGGCAGCCGCTCGATCCAGCCGCGGTCGGCGACGTGGGCCACATGGCGGCTGGTCACCGACATGTCGACGGCGAGCAGCTCGGCCAGGCGGCTCATCCGCATCTCTCCGTAGCGGTCGAGCAGCGCCAGGACGGCGGCGGAGCCGGCGGGGCACTCGGCGGGCAGGAGCCGCGAGAGTCCGCGCTTGACGGCGCCGATGGCGCTCAGCTGCCGGGCCAGTTCCTCGTACTGACTCCGCTCGGCCATGGGCAGGCACCCCCGAACATCTTGTTGCTTAGGGCAACCATAGAAGATGTTGGTTGCTACAGGCAAACTAAAAAGGGGCGAAGGCGTCTAAAGTCCTGGCAAAAGAGAGCCGTGAGGAGCGGGCGGTGGGCGGACTTCGCGCGGAGTTCGGGTGGAGCGCGGACGGAGGTTGGGGCACGGCACGCCGGTTCGCTAGGGTCCTGCCCCATGGCACACAACCCCCACGCCCCGCAGGGCTCCGACGGCAACTACGACCCCGCGGGCAGCACCCAGATGTTCCGCGCCTTCGTCGACGAGGGCACGCCGCAGCGGCAGCAGCCGGCGGCGACGACCTCGTCCGGCCCCCGGGTCGGCCTGATCGCCGGCGTCGTGGCGGTCGTGGTGATCGTCGCGGCGGTGGCCTGGCTGGCACTGGCCTGATCCCCGTACACGCGCGCATGACGAAGGGGGCTCACCGGTGCGGACCGCACCGGTGAGCCCCCTTCGACGTCGGGAGGGGCGGCGCCTCAGTCGGAGATGAGCCCCTCGCGCAGCTGCGCCAGCGTCCGCGTCAGCAACCGCGAGACGTGCATCTGCGAGATGCCGACCTCCTCGCCGATCTGTGACTGGGTCATGTTGGCGAAGAAGCGCAGCATGATGATCTGCCGCTCGCGGGGCGGGAGTTTGGCGAGGAGCGGCTTGAGCGACTCGCGGTACTCGACGCCCTCCAGGGCGCTGTCCTCGTACCCGAGGCGGTCCGCGAGCGAGCCCTCGCCGCCGTCGTCCTCCGGGGACGGGGAGTCCAGCGAGGAGGCCGTGTAGGCGTTGCCGACCGCGAGACCGTCGACCACGTCCTCCTCGGAGACGCCGAGCACGGCGGCCAGTTCGGGGACGGTCGGCGAGCGGTCGAGCTTCTGCGCCAGCTCGTCGCTCGCCTTCGTCAGCGCCAGGCGCAGCTCCTGGAGCCGGCGCGGCACGCGCACGGACCACGAGGTGTCGCGGAAGAAGCGCTTGATCTCGCCGACGACGGTCGGCATCGCGAAGGTCGGGAACTCCACGCCGCGTTCGCAGTCGAACCGGTCGATCGCCTTGATCAGGCCGATCGTGCCGACCTGGACGATGTCCTCCATCGGCTCGTTGCGGGACCGGAAGCGGGCGGCGGCGTACCGCACGAGCGGCAGGTTCAGCTCGATGAGCGTGTCCCGGACGTACGTGCGCTCGGGGCTGTCCTGGCCGAGGACGGCGAGCCGCTGGAACAGGGAGCGGGACAGCGTGCGGGTGTCGATGGCCTCCGGCGCGCTCGCGGCGTGCGGGACGACGGCGACCTCGGCGACCTCGCCGACCGGCTGCGGGGCGTCCATGGCCGCCATGGCCTCCACGGTGTCCGGGACCTCGGCGATCCCGACCTGTGCCGGTACCGGTACCGACGCGAGCCCGGGCGCGGACATGAGCTCCGGCACGGGCGTGAGCGTGAGCACCTTCGAGCTGCCCTGTTCTGCGGACATGCCACCCCCTTGAGGTCGCGGACGGTCGCGTGGGCCGCGACCATCGGAGGAACGCAGCCTCCACCTGAATACCGGAGCCGAGACTGCGGCAAACGCGGTTCCAGCAGAATGTCACATGTCGGCAACACGCTGTAGTGACTTGTCGACAACATGGGAGCAAATCTGCGCAGGAAACAGGGGGTGTGCGGCTTTTCCACCGCCTGAAGTGGGGCTGAAAGGGTCTACCCGTTCCAGCTACGCCTCGATCCTGTTTGCGGATCTCAATCGGGCGAAGCTCCGTGCGAGGAGCCTTGACACGTGCATCTGCGAGACGCCGAGCTCCTGGCTGATCTGGGACTGCGTCAGATTGCTGTAGTAGCGGAGCATCAGGATCCGCTGCTCGCGCTCGGGCAGCTGTACGAGGAGGTGGCGTACGAGATCGCGGTGCTCGACGCCCGCCAGCGCGGGGTCCTCGTACCCGAGCCGGTCCAGCAGCCCCGGCAGTCCGTCGCCCTCCTGGGCGGCCTCCAGCGAGGTGGCGTGGTAGGAGCGCCCGGCCTCGATGCAGGAGAGGACCTCCTCCTCGGAGATCTTCAGCCGCTCGGCGATCTCGGCGGTCGTCGGGGAGCGCCCGTGAGCGGTCGTCAGGTCCTCGGTCGCGCCGTTCACCTGCACCCACAGCTCGTGCAGCCGGCGCGGCACGTGGACGGTGCGTACGTTGTCGCGGAAGTACCGCTTGATCTCGCCGACGACGGTCGGCATCGCGAACGTCGGGAACTGCACGCCCCGGTCCGGGTCGAAGCGGTCGATCGCGTTGATCAGCCCGATCGTGCCGACCTGGACGACGTCCTCCATCGGCTCGTTGCGGGACCGGAAGCGGGCGGCGGCGTACCGCACCAGAGGGAGGTTCGCCTCGATGAGCGCCCCGCGCACCCGGTTGTGCTCCGGTGTGCCCGGCTCCAGCTCCTTCAGCTGGGCGAAGAGCACCTGGGTGAGTGCGCGGGTGTCGGCGGCCCGCCCCGACGGGCGGGGGCGGGGCTCGGACTCGTTCGACTCGTTCTGGGGCGGCACCTGGTGAGGCGTCGTACTGGCCGGCACGTTCACGCCACCCCTTTGCGATCAAGTACGGTCAACCGATCCGTCAAAAGCGGTCATAGCATCACAAGACATGTCCACTGTGTGCAAGCACCTGATAACGCCGTGTTGTGAGGGCGGCGTGGGGGCATACGGCAAGCCCCGCACCGGAAGTGACCGGTGCGGGGCTCGGAAAGCGCGGTGCCGCGAAGGCGCGGGGCTGCGGCGGACTCAGAACTCGTAGTCGGCGATCACCCAGGTGGCGAACTCACGCCACTGACCGGCGGCCGCCTGGTGGGCCGGGTGCTCGATGTACCGCTTCAGCGCGTCCGTGTCCTCGACCGCCGAGTTGATGGCGTAGTCGTACGCGATCGGCCGGTCGGTGATGTTCCAGGCGCACTCCCAGACCTTCAGCTCGGGGATGAGTCCGCCGAGCTCCTCGAACGCCTTCACGCCCTCGACCACACGCGGTTCGTCGCGCTGCACGCCGTCGTTGAGCTTGAACAGGACCAGGTGGCGGATCACAGCGGACTCCTACTTGATGAGCTCGGTCATGAAGTCGCCGACACCCTGGGCGGCGCTCGAAATGCCTTCGAACCCTACCTTCACGAGTTCGCCGGAGCGCTCGGGGGAGTTGATGATCGAGTACAGGACGAAGACGACGAGGATGTAGAGCGTAACCTTCTTCGCTTGCGCCATCGGCCCGGTGTCCCCCGTCTTCCCCTGTGATCGTCCCGGTGGTCGGGTGAGTCTAACCGAGCGCATGAGGAAGGGCCCCGGCGCGTCCTGCGCACGGGGCCCTTCACAAGAGAGCGGTAGCGGAGGGATTTGAACCCTCGGTGACTTGCGCCACACTCGCTTTCGAGGCGAGCTCCTTCGGCCGCTCGGACACGCTACCGAGAGAGAGCTTAGCCCAAGGGTGCCGGTTCGCTGAAATCGATAGCCGGGACCGTCGTCGGCGGTGCGCCGACGACTCCTCAGCGGTCGCGGAAGAAGCGCGTCAGCAGCGCCGCGCACTCGTCCGCCAGCACCCCGTGGACCACTTCGGGCCGGTGGTTGAGCCGTCGGTCGCGTACGAGGTCCCAGAGCGAGCCGACCGCGCCGGCCTTCTCGTCCAGCGCCCCGAACACCACCCGCTCCACGCGCGACTGCACCAGCGCGCCGGCGCACATCACGCAGGGCTCCAGCGTGACGACGAGCGTGCACCCGGGCAGCCGCCACTCCCCGAGCCGCGCGGCCGCCCGGCGCAGCGCCACCACCTCGGCGTGCGCCGTCGGATCACCGGTCAGCTCACGCTCGTTGTGGCCGGCGGCGAGCTCCGTGCCGTCCGGGGACAGCACGACCGCGCCGACCGGTACATCGCCGGCCAGCGCGGCGCGCTCGGCCTCCTCCAGCGCCCGGCGCATGGCGCTCCGCCAGGGCTCCCGTACGGGATCCGGATCGGGGCCGGGGCCGGAGCCGTGGTCGGGGCCGGAGCCGTGGTCGGGAACGGTCGTCATGGTCAGCGCCGGGTGGTGCGGGGGCCGCACTAGCGGACCGCCTCCAGGACCTCGGCGGCGCCGAGCGCGTCCGCGATGTCGGACAGCGCGTCGGTGCCGAGCTTCAGCAGGTACTTCTCGGACATGCCCAGATCGTCCAGGATCATCAGGTCGCCGAGCGGCTCGGCCGGCACGGTCTCGCCCGCGAGCTCCGTTTCCTCCTCCTCGTCCTCGTCCTCGGCCGGTTCGCCGTCCTCGGTGCCGTCGAGGTCCAGCGCGTCCAGGTCGGGGGTGTCGTCGTCCAGTTCGTCGCCGAGCAGTTCCTTGGTGAGGATCTCCCCGTACGAGGAGCGGGCGGCGGCCGCGCCGTCCGAGACGAAAATGCGAGGGTCGTCCTCACCCTCCACGCGGACGATGCCGAACCATGCGTCCTCCTGCTCGATGAAGACGAGCACTGTGTCGTCGTCCACCGAGGCCTCGCGGGCAAGCTCGGTCAGATCCGACAAGGTCTCCACATCGTCGAGCTCTGTGTCGCTCGCTTCCCACCCGTCTTCGGTGCGCGCGAGCAGTGCGGCGAAGTACACCGTGACTCTCCCACTGATCAGAGGTGTGACGATCGGGCGGCACGCTCCTGAATGCCCCGCCCACTCGGCATCGTGGCAGATACGAGGGCTTCAGGAGAGGTGTTCCGCTCTTGCGTCGTGCACCAGTCTGAGCCCGATCGCCGGTCCGTGTCACCAGGCATCACCAGCGGAAGGTCCGCATCCGCATCGCCTGGCGCATCCTGGCGGCCCTCGCACGGCGCGGCTGGACGCGGTCGCGCAGGGCCTTGGCCTCGTTCAGCTCGCGGAGGAACTGGGCGCGGCGACGGCGTCGCTCGGCGTCGGTCTCGCCCCTCTTCCCGCGCGCGTCGTCGCCGTCGTCCGGGGCGTCGGGCTGTTCCGGTCCTTCCGGCTCTACCGGGTCCGGCATCGCGACCACCACCCCCAGGTGTCTGACGTCCTGACCTCCCCACCTTCCCTCCACGGACGGGGTTGATGCCAGTGCGGGCTACTGTGGAGTCCATGCGGATCCACGTCGTCGACCACCCGCTGGTGGCGCACAAACTCACCACGCTGCGCGACAAGCGCACCGACTCCCCGACCTTCCGGCGGCTCGCCGACGAGCTGGTCACCCTGCTCGCGTACGAGGCCACCCGGGACGTGCGCACGGAGCAGGTCGACATCGAGACCCCGGTGACCCGGACGGCCGGCGTGAAGCTGTCCAGCCCGAAGCCGCTGGTCGTGCCGATCCTCCGGGCCGGTCTGGGCATGCTCGACGGCATGGTGCGGCTGCTGCCCACCGCCGAGGTCGGCTTCCTCGGCATGATCCGCAACGAGGAGACGCTGGAGGCGTCGACGTACGCGACCCGGATGCCGGAGGACCTCTCCGGCCGCCAGGTGTACGTCCTCGACCCGATGCTGGCCACCGGCGGCACGCTGGTCGCCGCGATCCAGGAGCTGATCAAGCGCGGCGCCGACGATGTGACGGCGGTCGTGCTGCTGGCGGCGCCGGAGGGCGTCGAGGTGATGGAGCGCGAGCTGGCGGGCACGCCGGTCACCGTCGTCACCGCCTCGGTCGACGAGCGGCTCAACGAGCACGGCTACATCGTGCCGGGCCTCGGCGACGCCGGTGACCGGATGTACGGCACCGCCGACTGACGACCGCCGACTGACGACCGAGGCCCGGGCTCGTCCCCGGCCCTACGCCGGGCAGCCGGAGGGGGCCGGGGCGGGGCGGGACAGGGCGGTGAGCGCGGCGGTGGCGTCCTGCGGGGGCGTCAGCGCCGTGAACGCCGTACCGATGATCAGGTCGACATCCGCCGTCTGGCGGGTGTCCGTCCGCAGTGCCGCGCCCTTCAGCTGCGTGGCGAGGACCGGGAAGGCGCCCTTGGTGGCGTCCGCGGCGCCCAGCAGGAGGCCCGCGCCCGGCACCTTCTTGTCGTACGCCGTCGGTGCGTTGCCCACCTTGCCGATGGCGAAGCCCCGCTTCTTCAGTTCGTCGGCGGTCGACTTGGCGAGGCCCGCGCGCGGGGTCGCGTTGTAGACGTTCACCGTGATCTGGGCCGGCTGGAGCGGGACCCGCACCACCGCGGCGGGGCTCTTCTGCGGCTTGCAGGCGGCGCCGGCCGCCGTGGTGCGTTTCGTGCCGCCGGCGCCGGGGCCACCGCCACCGAAGACGTCGATGAGCTGGAGCGTTCCCCAGCCGGCCAGGCCGAGGGTGACCACCGCGGCGACCGCCGCGAGCACGATCCGGCGGCGGCGACGGGGGCGGCGCATGTGCGGGTAGGTGTTACCCGTGATGCGGTACTTTCCGCCCATACCCGGGGGAGTGAGCATGCTCATGGGCGCAGCGTAATGCGACCCGGTGACTATGCCTACTAAACGATCAACCGATGCGGCCGGATGGGTGGGAATACCCCCGAAAGACTGAGGGCCCAGGGGGGCGGAAGGCTCAGTCGAGCTCCAGCACGCGCGCGTGCAGGACCTGACGCTGCTGGAGGGCCGCGCGTACGGCGCGGTGCAGTCCGTCCTCGAGGTAGAGGTCGCCCTGCCACTTCACGACGTGCGCGAAGAGGTCGCCGTAGAACGTCGAGTCCTCGGCGAGGAGCGTCTCCAGATCCAGCTGTCCCTTGGTGGTCACCAGCTGGTCGAGGCGGACCGGGCGCGGCGCGACGTCCGCCCACGCGCGGGTGGATTCCCGGCCGTGGTCGGGGTACGGCCGCCCGTTACCGATGCGCTTGAAGATCACACGGAAAGCCTACCGGGCGAGCGGTGCCGGGCGCAGCCACGTGGGGCCGATGTGGTGCCGAAAAAACCGCTGCCGGCACAAACCTGGGCCCCGAGCCCCCGCGCGGACGCGGAGGGCCCGGGGCCCGGTGCGGTGCCTCAGTGTCGTGCTTCGGTGCTGTGCCTCAGGGCGGTGCTTCGGTGTGGTGCCTCAGCCGAAGGGTTACTCCGTCACCTCGTGGTCGTGGTCCTCGTGCAGGCCGCCGCCGCTGCCCGCGTCACCGTCGGTCGGGACGAACTCGACCGGCTTGCGCAGCGAGCTGAGGTCGTGGGCGTACGTACCCACGCTGTGGGCGATGACGTCGATGTTGGCGTCGAACGCCGTCATGTTGACGTTGTCGATGTCGTCGCACGCGGCGTGGTAGCAGGCGTCGTACGCGACCCCCGCCGTGCCGCCGAACTTCTCCGCCTGCTTGGCCGTCTTGGTGCCCTCGGCGCCCGTGAACGTACCGCCGGAGGGGATGCCGATCGCGATGAACGGGCCGTAGTCGGAGCGGCCGGTGAAGTCGGTGCCCTCGTGGGGGAGGCCCTGCTTGTCCATGAACTCGTTGATGTCGCGCTCGATCTGCGCGGAACCGGTCGGGCCGGCGGGCGCGCCGACGCCGTCGGAGTTGTCGCCGTCGTACACGAACAGGCCGTAGTTGGGCGAGGCGATCATGTCGAAGTTCAGGTAGAGCTTGATCTCCTTGCGGTCGAGCTCGCTGAGCTGCTCGACGTAGTGCTCGGAGCCGAGCAGGCCGTTCTCCTCCGCCGACCACCAGGCGAAGCGCACCTTGTTGGTGGTGCGGTCCTTCTCCTTGGACTTGGCGAACTTCAGGGCGACGTCGAGCAGACCGGCGGAGCCGGAGCCGTTGTCGTTGATGCCGGGACCGGCGGTCACCGAGTCGAGGTGGGCGCCGAGCATCACGGTGTTGGCGGCGTTGCCGCGCTGCGTCTCGGCGATGACGTTGTTGGTGGAGCGCGTCTCGCGGAGCTGGCGGATCTCGAAGTTCACCTCTACCGGCCCGGCGGCGGCGTCGGCGGCGAGCTTCTCGCCGTCCGCCTTGGTGATGCCGCCGGTCGGGATCTTGCCGACGGCCGGGTCGCCCAGGGTGCCGGACATGGCGCCCTCGGTGTTGTTGTAGATGATCGCGCCGACCGCGCCCGCCGCGGCGGCCTGGGTCTGCTTGTCGGCGAAGGTGCAGCCGCCGCGCTTGATCAGGGCGATCTTGCCGGTGAAGGTGCCGGTCGCGTAGTCGGTGGGCTCACAGCCGGGCGTCGTGTCGCTCGCCGGGGCCGGGACGGCGGCCACGGCCGCCTTGATGCCGCCGACGGGCGTCGAGGCGGTGTACGTCATCGCCTTGATGTCGACGGTGCGGGGCGAGGGCGAGACGACCGCGAGCTTCTCGGCCTGCGTCTCGGTGTAGACGAAGTCGAACTTCTGGTACTCGACCTGGTATCCGGCCTTCTTCAGCTGCTGGTACACGTACGCCGCGGAGGCGTCGTGCCCGAGCGAGCCGGCGGCGCGGTGGCCCCCGGCCGAGTCGGCTATGCGCTGGAACATCTGCAGGTGCTTGTAGGCGTCCTTGGCGGACGCCTCCCTGACCAGCTTCTTGGACAGCTTGGCGGCGTCCTTGGCGGCGGCGGCGTCGGGCGTGGGGCGGCCGGCGGAAGCGGGGGAGGCGGAGGCCAGCAGGAGCGGGGTCGCGAGTGCGGCTGCGGCCAGGGTGGCCACGGCTCTGCGAGGGGTTGCGTTCACAGAGGTCCTTCCCGGTACGAACGAGGTTGAAGGGAAGCTAGCGATCTCCGCCCTATCTGTGAACAGATGTGCCGCAACTCACTGGTTATTCCGTACGATTCGCTGCGGAACATGTCACTCCGCCTCCGAAGTTCCGGCCGCCTTGGCGGTCTTGGCGGTCTTGGCGGTCTTGGCCGCGCGCTTGGCCTCCTGCTTGTACGCGCGCACCTTGGCGAGCGACTCCGGCCCGGTGATGTCGGCCGCCGAACGGTACGAGCCCTCCTCGCCGTAAGCCCCCGCCGCCTCCCGCCACCCCTCGGGCCGTACGCCGTACTGCTTGCCGAGCAGGGCCAGGAAGATCTGCGCCTTCTGCTTGCCGAAACCGGGCAGTGCGAGGAGCCGGTCGAGCAGTTCCCGGCCGGTGGCGGCGTCCGACCAGACGGCGCTCGCGTCACCGTCGTACTCGTCCACCAGGTACTGGCACAGCTGCTGCACGCGCTTGGCCATCGAGCCGGGGTAGCGGTGCACGGCCGGCTTCGCGGACAGCAGCGCGACGAACTCCTCCGGGTCGTACACGGCGATCTCGTGCGCGTCGAGGTCCTCGGCGCCCAGCCGTCGGGCGATCGTGTACGGGCCGGAGAACGCCCACTCCATGGGCACTTGCTGGTCGAGCAGCATCCCGACGAGCGCGGCGAGGGGGCTGCGGGCCAGCAGTTCGTCGGCCTCCGGCTGCTGGGCGAGGCGGATGGTGATCGTCATGGCCCGATGATCCCGCCCGGGCGTGGCGGCCGCACGGCGGGTGTGGCTTACGGCGTACGGAGTACGGGCGGGGGCCGGTCCCGTCAGGTGCCGTAGTACGCCAGGAACATGTCGACGCCGCTCGTGAGGAGCCGCTCCGTCAGGTCGTCGTCGAGGTCGGCGCCGTACTGGCCGAACACCATGTGCGGGAAGACCAGCAGCGCGTACAGCTGGACCACCGCCGCCTCCAGGTCCGGGACGGCGAGCCGGCCCCGGTCGGCCAGCGTGCGCAGTGCGTCGGCGACGGCGGGGTGGTGGCCGGCCGGGCCGTGGGTGCGCCAGGCCTCGCCGAGCTGCGGGAAGCGGTGGAGCTCGGTGGCGACGAGGGTGCGCAGGGCGGCGACGTCCTGGTTGGCGCGGACGGCGTGGACCCAGGCGCGCGCGGCGTCGAGGAAGGCGGTGCGCAGGTCACCGGCGTCCTCGGTGTCGGCCAGCCGGGCGAGGGCGGCGGAGGAGTCGTCGTCGAGGGTCTCGTCGAGCGCGCCCGCGATGACGGCGGTGAAGAGCGCTTCCTTGCTGCCGAAGTGGTTGTAGACGGTCACCTTGGACACGCCCGCCTCGGCGGCGATGGCGTCCATGCCGACGCCGAAGCCCTCGCGCAGGAAGAGCGCGCGGGCTGCCTCGACGATGGCCTGCCGCTTGCGGGCGGCGCGCGGGCCGGTGGGGGGCTGCTTGGCGTCGGCTGGCATGCGGTGAGGCTAGCACCGGGAAGTGTACGGACGAGTTCAAGTGAACTGTTGAGTTCATGTGAACCGAACCGTACAGTTCACTTCATGACGCATACCTCTTCTCCTTCGCACGCCGACCCGCCGTCGGGCCGGGCCGCCCACGACGTGCTGCACGGGGCGCCGCACGAGGTGCCGGGCGGGGCGCCGCACGGGGCCGCGCACGAGGTGCCGGGCGGGGCGCCGCACCCGCGTCGCTGGGCCGCCCTGGCGCTGATCTGCCTGGCGCAGTTCATGCTGATCCTCGACGTCACCGTCGTGAACGTCGCGCTGCCCGACATGGCCGCCGATCTGAGCCTGGACCGGGCGACCCTGACCTGGGTCGTCACCGCGTACACGCTGTGCTTCGGCGGCCTCATGCTGCTCGGCGGCCGGCTCGCCGACGCCCTCGGCGCCCGCCGCACGCTCCTCGCCGGGCTGGCGCTCTTCACCGCCGCGTCCCTGGCCACCGGGCTCGCGGAGAGCGCCGTGGCGCTGATCGGCGGGCGCGTCGCGCAGGGCGTCGGTGCGGCCGTGCTCTCGCCCGCCGCGCTGGCCCTCGTGACCACCACCTTCCACGGCGCCGAGCGGAACAAGGCGCTCGGCGTGTGGGCGGCGATCGGCGGCACCGGGTCCGCCGCCGGGGTGCTGCTCGGCGGCGCCCTGACGGACGGGCCGGGCTGGCCGTGGGTCTTCTACGTCAACGTCCCGGTCGGCCTGGCCCTGCTGGTGGCGCTGCCCGCCGTCGTACCGCCGCGCCCGTCCCGCCCGTCCCGGTCGTCCCGGGCCGCGCGGGTGGACCTGCCGGGCGCGCTGCTCGTCACCGCCGGTACCGGCGCCCTGATCTACGGCCTGGTCGAGGCCGGCGACTCCGGCTGGGGCGCGGCCGCCACGCTGGTGCCGCTGCTCGGGTCGGTCGCTTTGTACGGGGCGTTCGCCGCCGTCGAGCGGGCCGGCCGGGCGCCGCTGATGGACCTGCGGATGTTCGCGCGGCGGCCGGTGGTCGCGGGGGCGTTCCTGATGCTGGTCGCGACCGCGCTGCTGATCGGTTTCTTCTTCCTCGGCTCGGTCTACCTCCAGCACGTGCGGGGGTTCAGCGCCCTGCGCACCGGGCTCGTCTTCCTGCCGGTCGCCCTCGCCACCGGACTGGGCGCGCACCTCGGGTCGCGGCTGGTGGGGCGGCTCGGCAGCAGGCCGACGGCCGTCGCGGGGCTGCTGATCGCCGCCGCCGGGTGCGTACCGCTGACCTGGCTCGGTGACCGTCCGAGCGTGTACGCGGGGCTGCTGCCGGGGCTGGTCGTCGCGTCGTTCGGCATCGGGGCCGTCTTCGTCACCGCCACGGCCACGGCGCTCGCGCTGACGGGCCACCATGAGGCCGGGCTGGCGTCGGGTGTCGTCAACACCTTCCACGAGGTGGGCGGTTCGGTCGGGGTCGCGGTGCTGTCGACCGTCGCCGCGGCGGGCATCGAGGGCGGCACGGCGGGTGGCTTCGCCACCGCGTTCGCCGTCTGCGCGGCGGTGGGCGCGGTGAGCGCGGTCGTCGCCCTCGTGCTCGTACCCCGGGCGAAGCCGCACATGACGGGCGTGCACGCGCACTGACGGCCGGGAAGGAGGGGCTCAGATGTCGCGGCCGCTCTCCAGGATGGGCCGGATGACGACCGGATAGTCGGGCGAGCCCTCGGGCACGGGGCACTGGGCGATGCGCGCGGCGATCTCGGTGACGCGGTCGAGGCTGTCGCAGTCGAGCACCCAGTAGCCGGCGATCAGCGTCTCGGTCCGGTCGTACGGAGCGTCGCTGACCACCGGCCGCCCGTCTGCGCCCGCCGTGACGAAGCGGGTGCGGGCGGGCTCGGCCAGGCCCTGCCCGTCCAGCATCTCGCCCGAGCGGACGAGGGCCTCGTTGAGCTTCTCCATGAAGGCGAACATCGTCTGGACGTCGTCCTCGGTCCAGGCGGGATACCGCTCGGAGGCATCGCCGTTCATCGCCTCGTAGTCCGCCTGCGAGCCCTGCACCATGACCAGGTACTTCATGTCGTCGCTCCTCGGATGCGGTGCCGCCCCCTCAGGGTCACTCTCACAGGGGATCCCGACTCCGGCCAGCCCGCTTGGTGACATGAGTCACAGAGAAATCACGGAAACGTGGGCAACTGCCCCCGTTGCCCTTCTATGTCTGCCGCCGGGGCCGTGTCCGGCCGGAAATCCCCAGGGAATTGAGCTGTCCGCCCCTTTATCGCGGTCATACGATCACCCCCATCGCCGGCCGCGCTGCGTGAGCTCCACCCCGCCGTGGCCGCTCCCACTCTTTCGGACCCAGAAAAGGGCTCTAGTGAAGATCCGACGCATTCTCGCAACGGCTGTCGCCGCTGCCGTGACGACGCCCGTCGTGATGCTGTCCGTCACCCCCGCGTACGCCGACAGCAAGCCGACGGCGTCGCAGTCCAAGCCTGCCAAGGCCTCCATCGAGGAGCTGGAGAAGGCCGCCGCCGAGGCGCAGAAGGCGTACGACGCCGCTGTCGCCGCGGAGAAAGCCGCCTACGCCGCCGTGGAGGCGGCGCTGTCGGACACCGCTCCGCACGCCGTCGCCGCCCAGGCCGCCGCGAAGGATGCGGAGGCCGCCGCCGCCGCGAAGACCGCCGCCGACCAGGCCCTCACCGACGCCAAGGCCAAGCAGCAGGCGCTGCCCGCCGAGGCCACGGACGAGGAGAAGGCCGCCGCCCAGAAGGCCGTCGACGACGCCGAGTCCGCGGCCAAGGCCGCCGCTGAGGCCAAGACCGCCGCCGACGCCAAGGCCGCGGCTGCCGACGAGGCGGCGGACGACGCCCGTGTCGCCGCGGTCCGCGCCTACGGCCAGGCTCAGAAGGCCACCGCCGACGCCCTGAAGGCGAAGGAGGCCGCCGACAAGGCGCTCGCCGACGCCAAGGCGGAGGAGGGCGACGAGGGCGATGAGGGCGACGAGGGCGACGAGGGCGACGAGGATGACGACGACTCGGGGTACTGCGTCCCCGAGCCGGAACTCACCACCGTGGTGACCGGCCTGCCGTCCAAGGTCGTCGCCGGTACGACGGTGAACTTCACCCTGCGTGTCACCAACGGCACCGACGAGACGATGGACGAGGTGTACCCGTTCGTCGGCGTCCACGCCATGGATACGTCCGGTGAGGAGTCGATCGACGACCTGCTGCGCCTGCAGTGGTCCTCGACCGCCTCCCCCACGTGGCACGACGTCGAGGGCTTCGGCGACATCGACACCATCAGCCCGCTGAAGGCCGGCACCCACGCCGACATCAAGCTGCGCCTGACCGTCGACCCCAAGGCCCCGGCGGGTGAGGGCATCGCCCTGGCGGCGGGTGACTACTACAACGACGACGACACGTGCGGCGGTACCCCGGACCTCGATGAGTACCCCTTCACGATCGCCGCCGCGGGCACCAAGCCGGGCAAGGTCGACGACGCCAAGCCCAGCGGGAACACCCCGCGCACTCCGGCCGCGACGCCGCAGGGCGTGACGTCCACCCAGCCGGTGTCCACCACCACGGGCAGCCTCGCCAAGACGGGCTCCTCCTCGGCCATGCCGCAGATCGCCCTCGCGGGCGGCGTCGCGGTGGCTCTGGGCGCCGGCGCGATGATCGTCGTCCGCCGCCGCAAGGCCGACGCGAACGGCTGAGCCGCGCGCGTACCCAGCTGAACCCCCGGTGGGGGGCCGGACCTCTCCGGCCCCCCACCGGTGTTGTAACCGCCGGTCTTTTGCCGCCGGTCTTTTGCCGCCGGTCTTTTGCCGTCGGGCGCACGTCAGAGGGCCGGACCGCAGGAGCGGTCCGGCCCTCTATGCCGGCGGAGGAAACCGAACGGCTATGCGATGTTGTTGAACTTGGAGCCCTCGCCCGCGTACAGCGACGTCGCCTGACGGCTGAAGACCGCGGTGGTGGAGCCCGTCGAGCGGTAGACGTACGTGCCGCCCGCCCCGTACGCGATCAGGTCCGGGCGCCCGTCGCTGTCGACGTCACCGGCGCCGACGAGCTGGGTGAAGGCACCCCAGCCGCTGCCGACGCGCACGCGGGTGGAGAAGCCGCCGCTGCCGTTGCCCTGGTACAGCCAGAGGACTCCGGCCGTGTCGCGGGCGACCAGGTCACCGGCGGCCGTACCGGCGATGTTCCCGACGGCGGTGAGCTGGTTGTAGACGCCCCAGCCGCCGCCGACGCGCACGCGGGCGGCGAAGGGGGCGGTGGCGGAGCCCGTGCCCTTGTAGAACCACAGCACGCCGGCGGTGTCCGTGGCGAGGAGGTCGGCGCGGCCGTCGCCGTTCAGGTCCGAGCCGCCGGTGAGCTTGTTGTAGACGCCCCAGCCGCCGCCGACGCGGGCGCGGCTCGTGAAGGTGCCGTCGCCCTTGCCGAGGTAGTGCCAGAGCACACCGGAGCCGTCGAGGGCGACCAGGTCGCCGACCTCGTTGCCGGCGATGTTGCCGACGGCCTCGATCTGCTTGTACGTCTGCCAGCCCGCGCCGATCCGCGTGCGCTGGGCGGGCTTGACCTGGCCGTTGACCGGCCGGTCCAGCAGGTCGTCGCGCCACAGCACGCCGGCGGAGTCCCGGGCGAGGACGTCCGTGGAGCCGTTGTTGGTGTAGTCGTGGGGGTTGGCCGTCCGGGCGACCGCCATGAGGAAGCCCTCGTAGGCGGACTCCCCGACGCCGTCGAGCGGCGTCGCCTCGGCCTCCACCGCGTACGTGCCGTTCGGCGCGTCCACTCCGCCGATGATGCCGTCCCAGGTGTAGCTGAAGAGGGTGCCGGTGGCCGGGGCGTTCACACGCTGCCGGAACTCCTTGCCCGTGACGGTGTGCGTGAGCGTGACGTCCAGGTAGGCGTCGCGGCGCGACAGCGTCCAGGCCAGCGTCACCTTTCCGCCGGTCTTGTCGAGGTACGCCACCTCGGGGATGTGGATCTGCTCGATCTTCACACCGGCGGCGACGGGGGTGCCGGTCGTCGCCACCTTGGTGACCGTCGGGGCGCCGTCCGCTCCGGCCGCGATCCGGAACAGCCCTTCGCCGTCGGCGGCTCGCCCGCCGTGCACCACGGCGCTGCCGTCGCCCGTGGTCATCGACGCGGAGCCGGAGTCCAGCAGGTCGCGGGTCTCGCCGGTGCTCAGGGAGACG
Source organism: Streptomyces sp. NPDC045431 (assembly GCF_040646655.1). Classification (NCBI taxonomy): domain Bacteria; kingdom Bacillati; phylum Actinomycetota; class Actinomycetes; order Kitasatosporales; family Streptomycetaceae; genus Streptomyces; species Streptomyces sp. NPDC045431. The sequence continues at coordinate 39,106 of NZ_JBEZAQ010000010.1, read as the reverse complement.
GCCTTGACCGGCGTCGTGGGGTTGCCGTAGACGAGCCAGTCGCCCACGAGCGAGGTGTACCACTCGGCGGTGTGGGCGCCCAGGACGGTCCGCTTCACCTCGCCCGTCGTGCGGTCGACGGACCGGATGAGCCCGCCGGTGCCGGCCTCGTACTCGTACCAGGTCACGTGCGAAGCGGAGAACTCCAGGCCGCCGTAGCCGATCCCGGACTCCGCAGCCGCGTAGGTCGCGGTCACCGTCCCGGCGGCCACGTCGACCATGGCCCGTCCGCCGGTCCGCGCGTCCGCCGGACCCGTCTCGTACCCGACCAGGACGGAACCGTCCCGGACCCTCGAACCGAAGAAGTCGGTGGCGTCCGCGGGCAGCCCGGCCACCTTGCGGGTGGTCGTCGAGGCGCCGTCCTTGGTCACGACGTGCAGCTCCGCCGTGCCGTCGTCCTTCGTCAGCTGCGCGAGGACGCTCGTCGGGCTCAGCACGGCCACGTAGTTGCCGTTCAGCGCGCCGAGGTCGATGCCGACGCCCGGGGCGGAGGGGGTGGCCATGTCGCGCAGGGTGAGCGTACGCATCCGGGCGGACCAGCTGGCGTCACCGAGGACGACCACGTCGTCGGCGCCGATGGTCCAACCGCCGCCCTCGGGCTCCTGCAGCGGGGTCGGGGCACCGCCGTCGAACGGCGTCCAGAGCAGCTCACGGTCGCCGTCCTGCGCGAACGAGTAGGTGAGGAAACCGGAGGTGCCCACACCTCCGAGGTCGGTGCCCTCCGGGTAGACGGGAAGGGCGTCGGCCGCCTCGGCCGACCCGGAGCCGGAGAAGGCGCCGGGGACGGAGCCCGGAGCGGCGGCGAAGGCGACCGGGGCGGTGGCCAGCGTGCCGGCGCCGAGGGCCGTGACGGCGAGGACGGCCGTGACGGCCGCGGCGAGACGGGCGCCGGTGGAGCGGACCTGCAAGGTGAACCCCCATGAGAAGGCTGGAAACGGAACTGCCGTGCATGATCAGACACAGGAGGGGGTCGAGTGGTTGTACGAGAACCGAGGCGGAAACCGAGAAGGAAACCGAGACCGGGACGGACAACGTCGAAGGGCCCCACCGCAAGCGGTGGGGCCCTTCGACATCGTGCCTGGTGAGGCATCAGCGGAAGTGGTGGCGGCCGGGAAGCCTTCAGAAGGGGGGAGCGGTGTCGCAGCCGTCCTGCGACTTGACATCCCAAGGCTGAGGCTGGGGTTCGGCGTCACAGAAGGCGTATCGCTCCTGCAGGACCTCCAACCCGGCGGTGTCATGGCCCCAGCTTGTCAGCGCATCGATCGCCCTCTCCTGGTACCGCCATGCCTCACTCGTAGCCAAGACGTCGCGCAGCATGGGGGCCAGGGCGTCTCGCAGGTGAAGGAGAAGAGGGTCGTCGAGCAGCGGGATACAGGCGGAGATGGCCGCTGCGCGTACGTCAGTGTCGGGATCATCGAGGAACGCGGAGACGGCGTGGAAGAGCTGCGGCCGAATCCGGCAGATCGCGACGAACGGCGGATACTCCTCGGGCGGGAACCCGAAACGCCGACTGGTGGCCGCGGCCTCGTCGTCTGCTGCATCGGCGACGGAGTCAAGCCACCCCAGCAACTCGGCGCGCAGCGGTCCAGAGAAGCCGTTGGGCCCCTTCTCGACGGCTTCGAGGGTTCGGGCATCGCCGAGGATGCCCGCCACGTACAGGGCAGCCGGCGCCGTGGCGGTGTACAGGGTGTTCTGGTGGTGCACCACATGATGCAGACGGCTCAATGACTCCGACCTCACGCGCAGATCGGTGTCCATGAGACCTCGCAGCATCTGCGGTACGTCCTGAGCCGTTCCGTAGGCATGCTCCAGAGTGCTCCACGCTGTTCTGGACAGCACCTCTGCGGGGTCTATCGGCTCGACTGTCTCCTGGGGGAGGGGCACGCCACGAGTATGGCGCAGGGCCGACGAGTACGAGTCGCCGGCCCTGCGCCTTCTGTTCCGTAGATCTAGCGCGATCGGTCAGTGGGGGCCATACCGGCCGCACCGGGACGGACAACGTCGAAGGGCCCCACCGCAAGCGGTGGAGCCCTTCGACATCGTGCCCGGTGAGGCACTGGCGGAGGATACGAGATTCGAACTCGTGAGGGGTTGCCCCCAACACGCTTTCCAAGCGTGCGCCCTAGGCCTCTAGGCGAATCCTCCGCCGCAAACAATACAAGACGTTGAGGAGTGCTCGCGAACCCGATCCCGGAACCCTCGCGCGGCCCGCCCGGAGGCACCCCGGGGGTGGCCCGCAGGCCCGTGGGATCGGGTAGGCTGGGCGCAGCCCCTCACGTGGCGCTATCTGACTGAACTCCCCCAGGGCCGGAAGGCAGCAAGGGTAGGTCGGCTCTGGCGGGTGCGTGGGGGGCGCTTGCGTGTGCGGGTCCCGGCCTTGTCCCGGGCTTCGCGGGGCGGGCCGGTTGTCGGTGGGGCCCGATATCGTCGTAAGGGTGTCGTCCCTTGCGCTGTACCGCCGCTATCGTCCCGAGACCTTCGCCGAGGTCATCGGGCAGGAGCATGTCACCGACCCGCTGCAGCAGGCCCTGCGGAACAACCGGGTCAACCACGCGTACCTGTTCAGCGGGCCGCGGGGATGTGGCAAGACGACCAGTGCGCGCATCCTCGCCCGCTGCCTGAACTGCGAGCAGGGGCCCACGCCCACGCCCTGCGGGGAGTGCCAGTCCTGCCGGGACCTCGCGCGGAACGGGCCGGGGTCGATCGACGTCATCGAGATCGACGCCGCCTCGCACGGTGGCGTGGACGACGCCCGTGACCTGCGGGAAAAGGCCTTCTTCGGGCCGGCGAGCAGCCGGTACAAGATCTACATCATCGACGAGGCCCACATGGTCACCCCGGCGGGCTTCAACGCCCTGCTGAAGGTGGTCGAGGAGCCTCCGGAGCACCTCAAGTTCATCTTCGCGACGACCGAGCCCGAGAAGGTCATCGGGACGATCCGTTCGCGGACGCACCACTACCCGTTCCGGCTCGTACCGCCCGGGACCCTGCGGGACTACCTCGCCGAGGTGTGCGGCAAGGAGCAGATCCCCGTCGACGACGGCGTCCTGCCGCTGGTCGTACGGGCGGGGGCCGGGTCCGTACGTGACTCGATGTCCGTCATGGACCAGCTGCTGGCCGGTGCCACGGAGGAGGGTGTGACCTATGCCATGGCGACGGCCCTCCTCGGTTACACCGACGCCTCGCTCCTCGACGCGGTCGTGGACGCCTTTGCGTCCGGGGACGGCGCCGCGGCGTTCGAGATCGTGGACCGGGTCATCGAGGGCGGCAACGACCCGCGGCGGTTCGTCGCCGATCTGCTGGAGCGTCTGCGCGACCTGGTGATCCTGGCCGCCGTGCCGGATGCCGCGGAGAAGGGGCTCATCGACGGGCCGGCCGATGTGGTCGAGCGCATGCAGGCGCAGGCCTCCGTGTTCGGGGCCGCCGAGCTCAGCCGCGCGGCGGACATCGTCAACACCGGGCTGACCGAGATGCGCGGCGCCACCTCGCCGCGGCTGCAGCTGGAGCTGATCTGCGCGCGGGTGCTGCTGCCGGCCGCGTTCAGCGACGAGCGCTCGATGATGGCCCGGCTCGACCGGCTCGAGCGGGGCTCCGTCGTGCCCCCCACCGCCTTCCAGCCGAGCGGACCCGGGCCCGCCATGGGGTACGTGCCCGGCCCCGAGGCCCATGCCCAGGCCGCCCCGGTGATCCCGGCCGCTCCGCTCGCCCCGGTGCCCCCGGGTGGCGGGCCCGCCGCCGCGCGCGCGGCGGTGCGCGGGGACGCGCCCGCCGCTCCTCCCGCCCCTGTGGCGGCGGAGGCCGCGCCCGCCCCCGCGCCCACGCCTGCCCCCGCCCCGCAGCCCCCCGCCGAGGCCCGTCCCGGTGCCTGGCCCTCCGCCGCGGCCCCCGGCTCCCGGGAGTCCGGCTCGCGGCCCGGCGCCTGGCCGACCGCCTCCGCGCCCGGTTCGCAGGGCGAGGCCCGGCGCCCCGGCGGCTGGCCCACGGCTCAGGCGGCCTCGCCGCAGCCCGAGGCCGCCGCCCCGGCGGCTCCGGCCCCCGCGCCCGCCCCGGCCCCCGCACCCGCGGCCGCGCCCGGAGGCTCGGCCCAGGGCGCCGCCCAGGTGCGGAACATGTGGCCCGACATCCTGGAGGCGGTCAAGAACCGCCGCCGCTTCACCTGGATCCTCCTGAGCCAGAACGCCCAGGTCGCCGGGTTCGACGGCACCACCCTCCAGCTCGGCTTCCTCAACGCCGGCGCCCGGGACAACTTCGCGAGCAGCGGCAGCGAGGACGTGCTCAAGCAGGCGCTCGCCGAGCAGTTCCACGTCCAGTGGAAGATCGAGGCGATCATCGACCCGTCGGGCGGCGCCGCGCCCCCGCCGGCGTACGGCGGTGGCAGCGGCACGGGCGGTGGCGGCGTAGGCGGAGGCGGCGGCTACGGCAGCCGCCCGCCCCAGGCGCCCGGCCCCGCCGCGCCCGCCCCGCAGGCGCCCGCCCCCCGCCCCGCACAGCAGTCGTCGCAGGGGCCGGCCGCCTCGGCTTCCCGGTCGCAGACGCCCTCGGCCCAGCCCCAGCGGGCCGCCGAGTCCCCGTCCGCGCCGCGGCAGGTCGCGCCCGAGGACGACATGCCGGAGGACGACGATCCCGACCTCGTCGACTCGGCCCTCTCCGGCCACGAGCTGATCGTCCGCGAACTCGGCGCCACCGTGGTGGAGGAATATACGAACGAGTAGGAGGGGTGGCCTCGGCATCCCGCACAAGGGGCACCCGCCCCCGCGGGCTACCCTGGCTGGCGTGAAGGTCCTCGTCATCGGCGGCGGCGCCCGCGAACACGCCCTGTGCCGCTCCCTCTCCCTCGATCCCGACGTCACCGCTCTGCACTGCGCGCCCGGCAACGCCGGAATCGCGGAGGTCGCCGAGCTCCATCAGGTGGACGCCCTCGACGGCGCCGCCGTGGCCCGCCTCGCCACCGGCCTGGAGGCCGACCTGGTCGTCGTCGGCCCGGAGGCGCCGCTCGTCGCCGGTGTCGCCGACGCCGTACGGGCGGCCGGCATCCCCTGCTTCGGCCCCTCCAAGGAGGCCGCCCGGCTGGAGGGCTCCAAGGCGTTCGCCAAGGACGTGATGGCCGCCGCCGGTGTGCCCACGGCCCGTTCGTACGTCTGCACCACGCCCGACGAGATCGACGCGGCGCTCGACGCCTTCGGCGCTCCGTACGTCGTCAAGGACGACGGCCTCGCGGCCGGCAAGGGCGTCGTCGTCACGACCGACATCGAGCAGGCCCGCGCGCACGCGCTCTCCTGCGACCGCGTCGTCATCGAGGAGTACCTCGACGGCCCCGAGGTCTCCCTCTTCGCGATCACCGACGGCCGCACCGTCCTGCCGCTCACCCCCGCGCAGGACTTCAAGCGCGCCCTCGACGGCGACGAGGGCCCTAACACCGGCGGCATGGGCGCGTACTCGCCGCTGCCCTGGGCCGACCCCAAGCTGGTCGACGACGTCATGGCGACCGTCCTCCAGCCCACCGTCGACGAGCTGCGCCGCCGCGGCACGCCCTTCACCGGGCTGCTGTACGCGGGCCTCGCCATGACCTCGCGCGGCGTCCGGGTCATCGAGTTCAACGCCCGCTTCGGCGACCCCGAGACGCAGGTCGTGCTGGCCCGCCTCAAGACGCCGCTGGCGGGCGTCCTGCTGAACGCCGCCCAGGGCACCCTCGACGCCGAGCCGCCGCTGAACTGGCGCGACGACGCGGCCGTCACCGTGGTCGTCGCCGCGCACAACTACCCGGGCACGCCGCGTACCGGCGACGTGATCGAGGGCCTGGACGAGGTCGCGGCCGAGGACGCGCCGCACGCGTACGTCCTGCACGCCGGGACCAAGCGGGACGGGGACGCCGTCGTGAGCGCCGGTGGCCGCGTGCTGTCGGTCACCGCGACCGGCAAGGACCTCGCGCAGGCGCGCGAGCGGGCGTACGCGGCGGTCGGGCGCATCCGTCTGGAGGGCTCGCAGCACCGTACGGACATCGCACGCAAGGCCGCCGAGGGCGCGGCCGGAGAGTAACCGGGCAGTGAACCCCGTGACGGCCTGAACCGTCCACACCTTTGCCCAAAGCCATTCCATCGAGTGACGGCTGAGCCATCCGGATGACGCCTGCCGACACCCCAACTAGGGTGCCGCGCAGGCGTTCCGGCACTTGGCCCACCGACATTGCGATGTCAGTGGGGGGTGCCACAGTGGGGGAGTGAGCAACGCCACCGCAGGGCAGTCCGCCGCAGGGCAGGAGGGGGTGACGTACGGCCATGTCCATGTCCGATGCCGGAATGGGTGAGGAGCGGGGTGCGCGGGCCGCGCGCGCCCGTGCCCTCGCCGTGCTGCGCCTCCGCGGTCGCGCCGTGGCCGTCGCGCTGCTGCCCGCGGCCCTCGCGGTCGTCCTGTGGGCCGGGAGCGCCACCGGACACCTGGCCGCCGGCGGCTGGGACGCGGTGCGCTGGGTCGTGACGGCCGTCGCCGTGGTCGTGCTGCTCGCGGCCGTGGCCGTCGGCGCCGTGATCACCCGGGCCCGGCCCGCGCTGAGTCCGACGGTGGAGATCGCGGAGGAGTCGGCGCCCGATCTGTACCGGCTCGTCGAGGACCTGGCCGGGCGGCTGGAGGTGCCCGTGCCCTCCGCGATAGCGCTGACCCCCGACTGCGACAGCTGGCTCGAGGACCGTACGCACCGGGCGCACGGCATACCCGGCGCCCACCGTCAGGGCACGGCGCCCGTCCTCGTCATCGGCTCGCCCTTCCTGTGGTGGATGCGCGTGGCCGAGCTGCGGGCGGTGCTGGCGCCGGTGGTGGCCGGTACGGGACCGTCCGCGCACCCCGACATAGCCGCGGCGCGCCGTTTCGTGCGCGGCCTGGACGCGGCCGTCGCGGTCGCGGGCCGGCCGGGGCTCGATCCGGTACGGAGGGCGGGGGCGCGGTTCGTCGGGGCGGTCGCCCGGCTGCTGCTGCGGGGGTGCCAGGCGCATGTCGTGGAGATGGAGCGGGGTGTCGCGTCCGCCGCGTCCGAGCGTGCACAGGCGGTGGACTACGGTCTGCGGATCGTCGCCCAGGAGCAGGTCGGGCTCGCCTACGCGGGCTGGGACCGGCTGCTGACGCGGGTCGCGCTGCCCGCGTGGCGCATGGGCCGCTGGCCGTGCCGGCTGGACGCGGGCGTGGTCTCCGCGCTCACCGAGCTGTCGCGGCGCGACCGGCTCGCCGAGGGGTTCGCCTCCCGGCTGGGCGAGCGGCCCGCGTGCGACCTGCTGGAGGAGCCGGGGCTCGTCGACGAGGCCGCCTCGCTGCTCGCCGCCCGCCTCTTCCACGGCGGTCCCGCGATGGCGGGCCCCGACTGGGCCCCGGTGGACTGGCAGCAGTACCCGGACGAGGTCGTCGACCGCAAGTGGCGCACCGAGGCGGCCCGCCTGCACCGCGCCCTGGACGGCCTGGGCGTCCGCCGCGGGGCCACCGAGCCCTCGCTGGAGCGCGTCCTCGACCACCTCACGGCCCCGCAGGCCGCCGACCCCCTGGCGGAGGCCATCACCGCGGCCCTCGCCGCCGAGGAGGCCGCCCCCCGGCCACCCGGGCCCGCGACTGAGGCCGCGCCTGTGGCTGAGCCCGCGCCCGCGCCCGCGCCTGCCGCTGCGGCCGCGTGGCCGGATGCCGCCGGTGTTGCCGGCGTGGATCCACCGGCCCCTTCCCCGGTGGCCGATCCCGAGGGCCCCGCTCCCGAGGGCCCCGCTCCCGAGGCCGTGGCTGCCTGGCCGGATCCCGCCGGTGCTGCAGGTGCTGCAGGTGCTGCCGGTGCTGCCGGTGCTGCCGGTGCCGCCGGTGCTGCAGGTACCACAGGCGCCGCCGGGTCGTCCGGTGCCGCGGCGGACGCCGACCCCGAGGCTCCGACCCCGCGCGGTCCCGAGGCATCGGACGCGCCCGCGCCCGCGGCCTCCCCCGCGCCCCCTCCGGGATCCGCACCGCCCGCCTCCGCCTCGGCCTCCGCCTCGGCCTCCGCCTCGGCCTCCGCCTCGGCCTCCGCCTCGGCCTCCGCCTCGGCCTCCGCCTCGGCCTCCGCCTCGGCCTCCGCCGAGCTCGTGCTCGGCTGGCCGACGGCCGACGGCGAACAGCTGCCGCTGCTCCCGCTCCAGCCGCCCCGCAGCGGGCGGGAGCTGCTCGTCGATCACGTCACGGCCATGGTCTGCTGCGCCGCCGTCGACACGGCGGGTGCCGCGCCCGGTCTCGACTGGCTGGACGGCCCCGCCCTGCTCGTCGACGGCAAGCGGCGCGCCGACCTCGCCGGGCCGGTCCTCACGCTCGTGGAGGACGCCGACCCCGAGCCCCTGCGCGCCTGGCTCGCCGCCGTGGGCGTACGCCCGGAGAAGCCCGTCCGCCTCGCCTGACGGCTTCCACCCCGCTCTCACCGCCTCACAGCGGCGCCCGGATCACCCCCGTAAGACCGGAATGCCGCGCTCCGTTCCCGCCAATTAACGACGAACGGTGACGGACTGCGTGCGTTATGTGATGTGCTGGGGACCGGCACTGACAGTCACCGCACGAGCGGTGCACGAATCGATCATCGGACCGCGGGGGACTCAAGGGAGGGGCGCACCATGGGGGCGGAACAGATCCGGCGGTGGGAATCGGGAGCGGCCGCCCACGCCGTGACCGATCCGTTCGGTCAGGGCCCGCTGCCCTGGCTCCGCGGCAGCGAGCAGTACATCGGAGACACCGGCCAGGTCGTCCCCTGGTACGCCGACCCCGCCCTCGCGCGCGGCGGCCACGGCGGACCGCGCTCCGCCGACGACGTACACCGCCAGATCAAGGGCTTCGCCTCCACCGGCGCCGTCGCACCCGGCGAGGCGATCGACTTCCACATCACCGTGGATCCGCCCCAGCCGTTCTCGGTCGACATCTATCGCATCGGTCACTACGCCGGGGACGGCGCCTCGAAGATCGCCACCAGCCCGCGCCTGCCCGGCATCGTCCAGCCCGATCCGCTCACCGCCGACCGCACGGTCTCCTGCCACCACTGGTGGCTCTCCTGGCGCCTCCAGGTGCCGTCGTACTGGTCGATCGGCGCGTACGTCGCCGTCCTGACCACCGTCGACGGCCGCTACCGCTCCCACATCCCCTTCACGGTCCGCGACCAGCACCCCGCCGACCTGCTCCTGCTCCTCCCCGACATCACCTGGCAGGCGTACAACCTCTACCCCGAGGACGGCCGCACGGGCGCCAGCCTCTACCACGCCTGGGACGAGGACGGCCGCCTGCTCGGCGAGGAGGACGCGGCGACGACCGTCTCCTTCGACCGCCCGTACGCCGGGGCCGGCCTCCCGCTCCACGTCGGCCACGCCTACGACTTCATCCGCTGGGCCGAGCGGTACGGCTACGACCTCGCCTACGCCGACGCCCGCGACCTGCACGCCGGCCGCGTCGACCCGACCCGCTACCGGGGCCTGGTCTTCCCGGGCCACGACGAGTACTGGTCGGTCCCCATGCGCCGTACCGTCGAGTCCGCGCGCGACCACGGCACCTCGCTCGTCTTCCTCTCCGCCAACACCATGTACTGGCAGGTCGAGCTCGGCCCCTCGCCCTCAGGCGTCCCCGACCGCCTCCTCGCCTGCCGAAAACGCCGCGGCCCGGGCAAACCGGCCCTCTGGCGCGAGGTGGACCGCCCCGAGCAGCAGCTCCTCGGCATCCAGTACGCGGGCCACGTGCCCGAGCCCCACCCCATGGTCGTGCGCAACGCCGACCACTGGCTCTGGGAGGCCACCGGCGCGGGCGAGGGCGACGAGCTGCCGGGCCTGGTCGCCGGCGAGGCCGACCGCTACTTCCCGCGCACCGCCCTCCCCGAGCACCAGCGCCGCATCCTGCTCGCCCACTCCCCGTACCGGGACCGCGAGGGCTCCCTGCGCCACCAGGAGACCTCCCTCTACCGCGCCCCCTCCGGCGCCCTCGTCTTCGCCTCGGGCACCTTCGCCTGGTCACCGGCCCTGGACCGCCCGGGTCATGTCGACCTCCGCATCCAGCGCGCCACGGCCAACCTCCTGGACCGGATCTGCAAACGGGACTAAACAGCCCCCTGAAAGCCCCTTGAACCCCCTGGCCGAGGCCGGCGCCTCCGCATGCGGGACAATCGGAGCGTTGGGACAGAACCACGGGGAGGAACCGTGTCCGGATTCGTCGAAAAGCCCGAACCAGTCGAGGTCCCGGGCCTGGTACATCTGCACACCGGCAAGGTGCGCGACCTGTACCAGAACGAGGCGGGCGACCTCGTCATGGTCGCCAGCGACCGCATCTCCGCGTACGACTGGGTACTCCCCACCGAGATCCCGGACAAGGGCCGCGTCCTCACCCAGCTGTCGCTGTGGTGGTTCGACCAGCTCGCCGACCTGATCCCGAACCATGTGCTGTCGACCGAGCTCCCGGCCGGCGCCCCCGCCGACTGGGCGGGCCGCACCCTCGTCTGCACGTCCCTGCGCATGATCCCCGTCGAGTGCGTGGCCCGCGGCTACCTCACCGGCTCGGGCCTCACCGAGTACGTCGAGAGCCGCACGGTCTGCGGCCTCGCGCTCCCCGAGGGCCTCACCGACGGCTCCGAACTCCCCGCGCCGATCTTCACGCCCGCCACCAAGGCGGCCGTCGGCGACCACGACGAGAACGTGTCGTACGAGGAGGTCGCCCGGCAGGTCGGCGCGGAGACGGCCGCCCAGCTGCGCCAGACGACGCTCGCCGTCTACTCCCGCGCCCGCGACATCGCCCGCGACCGGGGCATCATCCTCGCCGACACCAAGTTCGAGTTCGGCCACGACGGGAACGGCGGCCTGGTCCTCGCCGACGAGGTCCTGACCCCGGACTCCTCCCGCTTCTGGCCCGCCGACTCCTGGGAGCCGGGTCACGCCCAGCCCTCGTACGACAAGCAGTACGTACGGGACTGGCTGACCTCCCCGGCCTCCGGCTGGGACCGCACGAGCGAGCGCCCGCCCCCCGCCCTCCCGGGAGAGGTCGTGGCGGCGACGCGCGGCAAGTACATCGAGGCGTACGAGCGGCTGACCGGCACCACCTGGGCGTGAGCGCGCCGGGCGTGCGTACGCGAAAGCCCCCGGCCGACCGGCCGGGGGCTTTCGTTCTGGAGCGGACGACGAGGCTCGAACTCGCGACCTCAACCTTGGCAAGGTTGCGCTCTACCAACTGAGCTACGTCCGCATGCGCTGTCGCGCGGAACCACTATACCCAACCTCGCTCGCGTGCGAGACGCACCGCCGTATGACGGTTCTCGGCCCCCAGCTTCGAGGCGGCGGAGGAGAGGTAGTTCCGTACGGTCCCCGGTGACAGCGACGCCCGCTCCGCGATCTCCGCGACCGGCGCCCCGTCCGCCGCGAGCTCCAGTACCTCGGCCTCGCGCGCGGTCAGCGGCGAGTCCCCGGCGGAGATCGCGTCGGCCGCCAACTCCGGGTCCACGTACCGGTTCCCGGCGTGGACGGTACGGATGATCTCGGCGAGCCGCTGGGCGCTGACGGTCTTCGGCACGAAGCCGCGTACGCCCGCCGCGAGCGCCCGCTTCAGGTGCCCCGGGCGGCCGTGGCTCGTCACGATCATGGTCCGGCAGGCCGGGAGCTCGGTGCGCAGCGATGTGGCGACCTTCACACCGTCGGCGCCCGGCATCTGGAGGTCCAGCACCGCCACGTCGGGCCGGTGGGCCAGCGCCATGGCGAGCGCCTCGGGGCCGGACGCCGCCTCGGCGACCACCACGAGATCGTCCTCCAGGCCGAGCAGCGCGGCCAGCGCGCCGCGTATCAGGTGCTCGTCATCGGCGAGCAGCACGCGCACGGGCGTCACGGTCACCGTCCCTCCTTCCCGGCGGCGACCCCCGCCGCCGCACCGGCGCCCGCGTCCCCCGCGTCCGCGACCGCAGGCACCCGGGCCGTCACCCGGAACCGGCCGTCCCGCACCCAGCCGGCGTCCAGCGTGCCGTCCAGTGCCGCGAGCCGCTCCCGGAGCCCCGCCAGGCCCGAGCCGGCCGCCGGGCCGGCACCCGGAATGGCCCCCGGCCCCGTCCCCGCCCCGTCGTTCTCGACCACCAGCACCGCGCACCCCTCCTCCGCGCGCACCACCACCGTGCAGTGGCGCGCGTCCCCGTGCCGCAGCACGTTCGTCGTGGCCTCCCGTACGACCCACGCCAGCGCCGACTGCGCCCGCGCCGGAAGTACCGGAAGCGCCGTCTCCGCCGCTTCGACCCGGCACACGATGCCGGCCGCCACCAACACGCTCCGCGCGCCGTCCAGTTCGGTGTGCAGGTCCGCCTCGCGGTAACCGCGCACCACGTCCCGCACCTCGCGCTGGGAGTCCTGCGCGATCCGCTGGACCTCCGCCATCTGCTCCACCGCGTGCTCGGTCACGCCCCGCCGCGCCAACTGCACCGCCAGCTCGCTCTTGAGCGCGATCACCGCCAGGTTGCGCCCCATCACGTCGTGCAGGTCCCGCCCGAAGCGCACCCGCTCCTCCGCCACCGCCAGCCGGGCCTGGAGCTCACGCGCCGCGTCGAGCTCCCACACCGCGCGCAGCAGCCACCCCGAGAAGCCGCTGGTGAAGGCCAGCAGCAGCCCCCCGATCGCGCTCCCGACCGAGAAGCCGACGACGTCCGGGAGCGGCATCCCGAGCGCGTACGCGACGAGTCCGGCGCCGACGGCGGCCGCCAGCACCAGGTACAGCATGTTCCGGACCTTCGTCAGCCCCAGCACCACGCCGCCGATGCCGAAGCCCAGCATCCCCACCACCAGATAGGCGGCGGCCCCCATGTCGTCCAGCGCGCCGAACCGCCGCAGCGCCAACCCACCCGCGGCGAGCAGGCACGACGCCACCCCGTGCGCCACCATCAGCCGGTACGGGCGCGCCCGCCGCCCCACGGTCCAGTCGAAGGCCCGCGAGGCGAGCACCCCGCCCAGTGCGGAATGCCCGCACACCAGCAGGAACAGCCACCCGCCCAGCGGCTGCGGCGCCCCGCCCAGCACCCCCAGCCCGATCGAGAACACCTCGATCACCGCGAAGGTGTGGTACGACCAACGGGTGTAGAGCTCGACCTTCTCCGGATTGCTGCGCCGACTCCACCACCCCGTCAGCTTCATGTCTTCTCGCCCCCTCAGCGACGCGGCTCCCAGCGGAACCACCGCCGCACAGCAAACACCGAGACGGCGATCCAGACCAGCGCGGTGGCGGCCGCACCGGTCAGCTCGCCCGCGTCGCCGCCGCCCAGCCACCCGGCGCGTACGAGCGTCATCACGCCGGTCAGCGGCAGCAGTTCGCACACCGAGGCCACGTTCTCCGGGAAGACCTCCAGCGGCAGGAAGAGCCCGGACCCGATCGACGTCACCACGAACAGCGGCATCGTCGTGATCTGCGCGCTCTCCACGGTCCTGGTGAACCCGGCCGTCGCCGCCGCCAGCCCCGTCAGCAGCACCACCCCCAACACCGTGCCGAGCACCAGCAGATCGGGCCGCTGCGGGGCCCGTACGTCGAGGAACGCCGCCCCGGCCGCCACCATCAGCGCGCACTGCGCCACCGCGAGCACCGCCGCCGGCAGCGCGGTCCCGGCCAGGATCTCCCGGTCCGACGCCTCGCCCGTACGCAGCCGCTTGAGCACCAGTTCCTCGCGCCGCGCCACGTACGCCGAGACGAGGTTCAGATACACGACGAGCAGCAGCGCCATCACGATGCCACCGCTCAGCGAGGCTTCGAGCGCGCTCATGCCGGTCTTCTCCAGGCCGACCTGGTCGAGCGAGCTGCGCATGAAGCCGACCATGAGCAGCGGCATGCCGAGCGCGACGAAGAGGGCGTACCGGTTGCGTACGAGGAGGGTCAGCTCGGCGCGGCCCAGCGCGCCCATGCGATCGGTCATCGTGGTCATGTCACGCACCTACCTTTTCCGCGGAAGCGACGCCGTGGGAGGCGTCCTGCGTGGCGTTCTGGGAAGCGATCTCGAGGAAGGCCTCTTCGAGCGAGGCCGACCGGGCGTCCAATCCCTCCAGCCGTACGTCGTGCTCCCGCGCCCACAGCAGCAGTTCGCCGAGCGCGTCCTGCAAGGCATGCGTCCGGATCTCGACGCGGCGCCCGTCGGCGGCCGCGAGCAGGGACAGCGGCAGCCGCCCGGCGGGCACGCCGTGGGGCAGGACGAAGCGGATGCGGGCCGGGCGGGAGGCGGTGACCTCCGCCGGGGTGCCGGCCGTCACGATCCGCCCCTGGTGCAGGATCGCCAGCCGGTCCGCCAGCGTCTCCGCCTCCTCCAGGTAGTGCGTGGTCAGCAGCACGGTCGTGCCGTCCTCGCGCAGCGCCCGCACCAACTCCCAGGTGTCGCGGCGCCCTTCGGCGTCGAGCCCGGTCGTCGGCTCGTCCAGGAACAGCACCTCGGGCCGCCCGAGCAGCGCCAGCGCCAGGTCGAGCCGCCGCCGCTCACCGCCCGACAGCTGCTTGACGCGTACGCGGGAGCGGGCGGACAGGCCCACCATCTCCAGCGCCTCCCCGGCCGGCCGGGCCCCACTGGTGCAGCCCGACCACATCCGTACGGTCTCGGCGACCGTCAGGTCGGAGGGGAAGCCGCCTTCCTGGAGCATCATGCCGATCCGGGGCCGTACGGCGGGCCGTTCGCGGTACGGGTCGTGGCCGAGGACCCGCACCCGGCCGCCGCTCGGGGCGGCGAGGCCCTCCAGCAGCTCGACGGTGGAGGTCTTGCCGGCGCCGTTCGTTCCGAGCAGGGCGAAGATCTCGCCGCGCGCCACGGAGAAGGTGATCCCCTTCACCGCCTCGAAGCCGCCGGCGTACCGGCGTTGGAGGTCCGCCGCCTCAATCACGTGGGTGGTCATGCCTCAAGGCTGTCGCCGCCAAGCGCGCGCGGTCAGGCCGCGCTGTCACCGGTCCTCGATGACAAATGTCATCGGGCCGCCCCTTGGGCCGATACACGCCGAAGGCCCCGGTCGTGATGACCGGGGCCTTCGTACTCTGAGCGGACGACGAGATTCGAACTCGCGACCCTCACCTTGGCAAGGTGATGCTCTACCAACTGAGCCACGTCCGCAGTGCTCCCGACCGGCTTTCACCGGGCGGTGCGAACACCACTGTACCTGATCCACCGAAGTGGTTGGTAAGCGATGTAGAGCGGGTGACAGGAATCGCACACTGCGCCTTCCCCCTGGAAGGGGGATGTTCTACTACTGAACTACACCCGCACGCTCCGTGAGGTGGGGCCTTTTTCCGGCCTCGCCCCTCGGCGTGATCCAGACTCTAGCGGATCACCCGGGGTGTCGCGCAAGTCGAAGATCGTCGGGCGGTCTCAGCTCGCCTCGCGGAAGGCCTCGTACACCCGCTTGGGGATGCGGCCCCGGGCCGGCACGTCCATCTTGTGGGCCTGCGCCCAGGCGCGTACCGCCGCCGGGTCGGGCTCGAGGGAGGTGTGCGTGTACGAGGCCGCGCGTGCGGTCCGCGCCTTGCCCGCGCCCGAGCCCCCGCCCGCACCGGCCCCGCCTCCGCCCGAGCGCTTGCGGCCGGCCGCCACGTACGGGGCGAGTGCCTTGCGCAGTTTCTTTGCGTTGGCTGCATTGAGGTCGATCTCGTACGTCTTACCGTCGAGGCCGAACATGACCGTTTCCGCCGCTTCGCCTCCGTCGATGTCGTCGAAGAGCGTGACCACTACGCGTTGAGCCACGGATATCGGTCCTTTCCTGCGGTATCGCCGCCCTGACGTGCGGAGATACCGACTTTACGGCTGTTGAGAGGCAATGCCGCTTTCCTCTGGTTTCCTTTGTACAGCGAAAGTCGTCACATTGTGAAGCCCAGCCAATTGCATCAGCGTGTTGGCCGCAATGCCGTGGGCGTTTCTTTTCCGGGATTTTTCCGCGCTGATGTGTCGGCGTTGTGAGGGTGGTGCGGGGTGTGCCGGAGTGGCGCGCTTGTAGGGTCCTCCAGACTTCTACCCGCGTAGAATTTGGAGACAGGTACGCTGAGGGAACCGCCCACGCAACACACCACCGGGAGTGCCAGTGGCACGCGTCGTAGTCGACGTCATGCTCAAGCCGGAGATCCTCGACCCGCAGGGACAGGCGGTGCAGCGTGCACTGCCCCGCCTCGGATTCGACGGGATCGCCGACGTCCGCCAGGGAAAGCGCTTCGAGCTCGAAGTGGAGGGGCCGGTCGACGACGCCGCCCTCGCCCGCATCCACGAGATGGCCGAAACCTTCCTCGCCAACACCGTCATCGAGGACTTCGTCGTAAAGGTGGAGTCGTGACCACTCGTATTGGAGTCGTCACGTTCCCCGGCACGCTCGACGACCGGGACGCGCTGCGCGCCGCCCGGCTCGCGGGCGCCGAGCCCGTTTCGCTCTGGCACCGCGACAAGGACCTCAAGCAGGTCGACGCGGTCGTTCTCGCGGGCGGCTTCAGTTACGGCGACTATCTGCGCGCCGGTGCCATCTCGCGGTTCTCGCCGGTGATGGAGACGATCATCGAGCAGGCGAAGGCCGGTATGCCGGTCCTGGGAATCTGCAACGGCTTCCAGATCCTCACCGAGTCGCATCTGCTGCCGGGCGCGATGCTGCGCAACAACCACCTGCACTTCATCTGCCGCGACCAGAAGCTGCGGGTGGAGAACGCCGGGACGGCCTGGACCAGCGACTACACCGAGGGCCAGGAGATCTCCGTACCCCTCAAGAACATCGACGGCCGGTACGTCGCCGACGAGCGTGTGCTGGACGAGCTGGAGGCGGAGGGCCGGGTCGCCTTCCGCTACCTGGACGGCAACCCCAACGGCTCGCTGCGCGACATCGCCGGCATCACCAACGCCGCCGGGAACGTCGTGGGCCTCATGCCGCACCCCGAGCACGCCGTCGAGCCGCTGGTCGGTACGGGCCGTACCGACGGCCTCGGTTTCTTCACCTCGATCCTCAAGAAGTTGGTCAGCGCCTCATGACCCTCGACACCGTCAAGCACGCCGGTGAGACCCCGGACGTCGAGCAGCCGTGGGCCGAGCTCGGCCTGAAGCAGGACGAGTACGAGCGCATCCGCGAGATCCTCGGGCGGCGGCCGACCGGCGCCGAGCTCGCCATGTACTCCGTCATGTGGTCCGAGCACTGCTCGTACAAGAGCAGCAAGGTGCACCTGAAGCAGTTCGGCGAGAAGGCCCCCGAGGCTGATACACCGGGAGGGGGCGCCCTGCTCGTCGGCATCGGCGAGAACGCCGGCGTCGTGGACGTCGGCCAGGGCTACGCCGTGACCTTCAAGGTCGAGTCGCACAACCACCCCTCGTACATCGAGCCCTACCAGGGCGCGGCCACCGGCGTCGGCGGCATCGTCCGCGACATCCTCGCCATGGGCGCCCGCCCGGTCGCGGTCGTCGACCCGCTGCGGTTCGGCGCGGCCGACCACCCCGACACCAAGCGCGTCCTGCCGGGCGTCGTCGCGGGCATCGGCGGCTACGGCAACTGCCTGGGCCTGCCGAACATCGGCGGCGAGGTCGTCTTCGACTCCTGCTACCAGGGCAACCCGCTGGTCAACGCCGGCTGCATCGGCGTGATGAAGCACGAGGACATCCACCTCGCGAAGGCGTCCGGCCCGGGCAACAAGGTCATCCTGTACGGCGCCCGGACCGGCGGCGACGGCATCGGCGGCGTGTCCGTGCTGGCCTCGGAGACCTTCGACGACACGAAGCCGACGAAGCGGCCGGCGGTCCAGGTCGGCGACCCGTTCCAGGAGAAGCTCCTGATCGAGTGCACCCTTGAGATCTTCAAGGAGAAGCTCGTCGCGGGCATCCAGGACCTCGGTGGCGCGGGTCTGTCCTGTGCGACCAGCGAGCTCGCCTCCGCCGGCACCGGCGGCATGCGCGTCGAGCTGGACACCGTGCCGCTGCGCGACTCCTCGCTCTCCCCCGAGGAGATCCTGATGAGCGAGTCGCAGGAGCGGATGTGCGCGATCGTCGAGCCGCAGCACGTCGACCGGTTCATGGAGATCTGCGAGAAGTGGGACGTCATCGCCACCGTCATCGGTGAGGTGACGGACGGCGAGCGGCTGGAGATCTTCTGGCACGGCGAGCAGATCGTCGACGTGCCGCCGCGCACGGTCGCGCACGAGGGCCCGGTCTACCACCGGCCGTACGCCCGCCCGGAGTGGCAGGACGCGCTCCAGGCCGACGACGCGAACAAGCTGCCCCGGCCGTCCTCCGCCGAGGAACTGCGCGAGCAGGTCCTCAAGCTGGTCGCGCACCCGAACCAGGCCTCCAAGGCGTGGGTCACCGACCAGTACGACCGCTTCGTGCAGGGCAACACCGTCCTCGCGCAGCCGGAGGACTCCGGCATGATCCGCATCGACGAGGAGACCAACCTCGGCGTCGCGATCGCCACGGACGGCAACGGCCGGTACGCCAAGCTCGACCCGTACACGGGCGCCCAGCTGGCGCTGGCGGAGGCGTACCGGAACGTCGCGGCCTCCGGTGCCAAGCCGCTCGCCATCTCCGACTGCCTGAACTTCGGTTCGCCGGAGGACCCGGGCGTCATGTGGCAGTTCGCCGAGGCCACGCGCGGTCTGGCGGACGGCTGCCTGCAGCTCGGTACGCCGGTGACCGGCGGCAACGTCTCCCTCTACAACCAGACCGGTGACGTGGCCATCCACCCGACCCCCGTGGTCGCGGTGCTCGGCGTGATCGACGACGTCACGCGGCGCACGCCGATCGCCTTCGCGGAGGAGGGCCAGCTCCTCTACCTGCTGGGCGACACGCGTGAGGAGTTCGGCGGCTCGGCGTGGTCCGAGGTCGTGCACGGGCACCTGGGCGGTCTGCCGCCGGCCGTGGACCTGGACCGGGAGAAGCTGCTGGGCGAGATCCTGATCTCGGCCTCCCGCGACGGCATGATCGACGCGGCGCACGACCTCTCCGACGGCGGTCTGATCCAGGCGGTCGTCGAGTCCTGCCTGCGGGGTGGCACCGGGGCGCGGCTGATCGTCCCGGACGGCCTGGACGCGTTCACATTTCTCTTCAGCGAGTCGGCCGGCCGTGCGGTTGTGGCCGTCCCGCGCAGCGAGGAGCTCCGCTTCACCGACATGTGCGGCGCGCGTGGCCTGCCCGCGACCCGCATCGGTGTGGTGGACGGCGACGAGGTCGACGTCCAGGGCGAGTTCAGCATCCCGCTGAGCGAGCTGCGCACGGCGCACGAGGCGACGATCCCGGGCCTGCTGGCCTGACGTTCGTCTGCGACGGGAGCCCCCGCCGGACCCGAGAAGGGTTCGGCGGGGGCTTCGTCGTTCACCCGGGTTCCGCGGGCTTCCGGGGACTGCCGCGGGCTTCCGCGGGCCGCCGGTGGCGTTCACTCGCCAACACACTTGCACGGCATTACGTAATTACGTAAGAATGGACGGCATGGAGCTGGAGGAACGCCTCACCGCGCTCGAACGGCGGCTCGCCGCCCTCGAGCAGATCGACCCGCACATCGACCCGCCGTCACCACGACCGCCGCACGAGAGCGACTTCTGGGCCCTGGAGGGGCTCAAGGCGCAGCTCGCGGAGGCGGACGCGCCCGATGGCGGGGTGCTGTTCACCGGTGCCATACGGCTGCCGACGGGGGAGCAGTACGAGTGGCAGGACGGCGCCCTGACCGAGCGCCAGATGGAGGAGGACTGGACGGAGGTGGCGGAGTCCTTCGCGGCGCTCGGCCATCCGATACGGCTCCGGCTGCTGCGCGAGATCGTCGGGGGCCGGCGCACCGCCGCCGAGCTGGCCCTTTTGGAGGAGATCGGCACGACCGGCCAGATCTACCACCACCTGCGCCAACTCACGGGCGCCGGCTGGCTGCACACCGCCGGACGCGGCCGTTACGAGGTCCCGGCGGGCCGCGTGGTGCCGCTGCTGGTGGCGCTCGCCGCGGCGCGACCGTAAGCGACCGACCCATCGACCATCGGGGGAACAACCAATGTCCGCACCCACCCGCAGGCGGGGTGTGCTGCTCGCGCGCCTGCTGTGGTTCGTCTTCATCGTCCAGGCCGTCGTCTCGGTCTGGGTGCAGCCTCCGTACGACGCCCGGCTGGGCTGGCTGCCGGCCGTCGCGGCCATCGCCCTCCAGGTCGCGCTGCACCGCGCGGAGAGCCGCCGTATCGCGACCGAGGGCCGGGAGGCGGTCGCCGTCGAGCCGCCCGTGACCGGCACCTGGAGGGCACTGAACAGCCCCGCCGACCGGGTTCCCAGCCACGGCACCCACCACCTCGGCCAGTCGCACGCCATCGACATCGTCGCCGAGTCGGAGCAGCGCCCCCGCCCGGGGTTCGCCTGGCTGTGGCCGATAGCCCGGCCCAGCGGTGACTTCCCGGCCTTCGGGGCGCCGCTCCTCGCGGTGGCCGACGGGACGGTGGTGTACGCGGAGGACGGCCAGCGCGACCACCTGAGCCGCAACTCCCTGCCCGGGTTCCTCTACTTCATGGTGATCGAGGGCCTGTTCCGCTGGCTGGGCGGACCCCGCCGGATCCTGGGCAACCACCTGCTGCTGGACCTCGGTGACGGTACGTACGCGACCTACGCACACCTGCGGCGCGGCTCACTCGCGGTCCGCGCGGGCGACCGGGTCACCGCGGGGCAGGTCATCGCCCAGTGCGGGAACTCCGGCAACTCCACCGAGCCGCACCTCCACTTCCAGCTCACGGACGGTCCCGTCGCGCACACCGCGCGCGGTGTGCCGTTCACCTGGCGGGGCGTGGGCGTGCCGAAGAACGGCGAGGTCTTCACCGTCACCGCCGACGTCCCGGCCCTGCGGTCACAGCCCTGAACACCCACCCGTGAACACCCACCCCCGAACACACGCCCTGAACTAACCTCGGCCCATGCCAACTGCCAAGAAGCGCACCCGTGGTTACGACTCCGCCAAGACCCGCGCGGCCGTACTCGCGCAGTTCGGTCACGTACGGGACGCGGTCCTCACCCTCACGCCCGAGCAGCTCGCCCAGCCGACCCGGCTCGGGGAGTGGACGGTGCGGGAGCTCGCCGCGCACATCAGCATGGGGCTCGGCTCCATCATCCGGGGCGTGGCGGCGCCGGAGCCGGCGAGCCGGGACCTGGAGCTGATGGAGTGGGCGCCGGCCACCCGGAAGTACGCCGAGGACGTCGACGCGGCCGCGCGCGAGATCGCCGGCACGGCGGCGGTCGACCCGGCCGGGCTCGCCGCGCTGTACGACGAGGCCGGGCGGCAGTTCGCGGACGCGCTGGCGGCGGCCTCGGACGAGCGGCTGATCGAGACGCGGTTCGGCGGGGTGCGCCTCGGGGACTTCCTGGTGACCCGCACCGTCGAGCTGGTGGTCCACACCGACGACCTCAACGACGCCACCGGACTCACCGTCCCGTTCGACCGCCAGGCCCTGGCCGCCTGCACCCGGCTGCTCGCCGACGCGCTCGCGGTGAAGGCCCCGGGCGGTTCGGTGGAGGTGCGGGTGCCCCCGTACGCGGTGGTGCAGTGCGTCGAGGGCCCCCGGCACACGCGGGGCACCCCGCCGAACGTCGTGGAGACCGACCCGCTGACCTGGATCCGCCTGGCCACGGGCCGTACGAGCTGGCAGGAGGCCCTCTCCGCCGCCCAGGTGCGGGCCAGCGGCGAGCGCGCGGACCTGGCGGCCCTGCTGCCGATCCTCGGCTGATCGGGAGCCGCGGCGGAACCGGTCGGCGGCCTGGACCGTCCCAGAGGCATGCCGACCACGCACAAGCACCACCTCACCGCGACAGCCGCGCTCGTCGCGCTCCTCGCCCTCACCGCCTGCGGCACCGAACCGGGGTCCGGCGCGGGCGACGGCGGCGGCTCCAAGCGTCCGGACGTGCCGGTCACCGGCGTGACCTGGGCCGTCGACAGCGTCACCGTCGACGGCCGCAAGCACACCGCCCCGGCCCGGGCGCACGTCCAGGTCGACGCCAAGGGCAAGGTCACGGGCAACTACGGCTGCAACCACTTCAACGCCAAGGCCGACATCGACGGCGACCACATCACCATCAGCGATGCGGGCATGACGGAGATGGCCTGCTCCGGCGACGTCCAGCGCTTCGAGGACGCCCTGCGGGCCGCGCTCGACGGCAGGCTCAAGGCCACGCTGGACGGCGGCCGGCTGACCCTCACCACCGCCCAGGGCGACTCCGTCCTGCTCAGCGAACAGCGCCCGGCGCCGCTCACCGGCACCACCTGGACCGTCGAGTCGCTCACCTCGGACGGGACGGCCACCTCGCTGCCCGCCGGCGCCGAGGGCAAGGCCCGTTTCGTGCTCGCCGAGGACGGCGGGAAGGACGGCGGCGCGAGCCAGGGCAAGGTGCGCGGCAAGGAGGGTTCCATCCGGGGCAACCTGGGCTGCAACAGCTTCAGCGCCACCGTCACCACCGAGGGCTCGGCGATCACTTTCGGCCGCGTGACCTCCACCCGGAAGCTGTGCCCCGGACCCGCGATGGACGTTGAGCGCGCCCTGCTCAAGGTGCTGGAGGGGACGGCCACCTACACGATCGACCACCGCACCCTGACCCTCACCGGCCCCGACGGCACCGGCTTCGCCGCCCGGGCGAGCGAGAAGTAGCTCCGAGGCCACTGCGAGGTCCGTCACACCCCCTGCACCGCGCCATCCGGCAAAGCCCGCTGGTCAGCGCGGTGGCCGGTGAAAGCACGGGCTCCGCTTCGGCTCGGCGGCCCGTTCCCCAATTCGGACCAGTGGTCGATCTCGCCTACACTCGGTGGCGTGCCACGTGGTGACGGTCGACTCAATCACGATCTGCTTCCCGGCGAAAAAGGCCCCCAGGACGCTTGTGGCGTCTTCGGTGTCTGGGCTCCGGGTGAAGAGGTCGCAAAGCTCACGTACTTCGGGCTCTACGCCCTCCAGCATCGGGGCCAGGAATCCGCGGGAATCGCGGTCAGCAACGGCTCCCAGATCCTCGTCTTCAAGGACATGGGCCTGGTCTCCCAGGTCTTCGACGAGACCTCCCTCGGCTCCCTCCAGGGCCACATCGCGGTCGGACACGCCCGCTACTCGACCACCGGCGCCTCCGTGTGGGAGAACGCGCAGCCGACCTTCCGGGCCACCGCCCACGGCTCCATCGCGCTCGGCCACAACGGCAACCTGGTGAACACGGCGCAGCTCGCCGAGATGGTCGCCGACCTCCCCAAGATGGACGGCCGCGCCACGCAGGTGGCCGCCACCAACGACACCGACCTCGTCACCGCGCTCCTCGCGGGCCAGGTCGACGACGACGGCAAGCCGCTGACCGTCGAGGAAGCCGCCGCCAAGGTGCTTCCCCAGGTCCGGGGAGCCTTCTCGCTCGTCTTCATGGACGAGGGCACCCTCTACGCCGCCCGTGACCCGCAGGGCATCCGTCCGCTGGTCCTCGGCCGCCTGGAGCGCGGCTGGGTCGTCGCCTCCGAGTCCGCCGCCCTCGACATCTGCGGCGCCGCGTACGTCCGCGAGGTCGAGCCGGGCGAGATGATCGCCATCGACGAGAACGGCATCCGCACCTCGCGATTCGCAGAAGCGAAGCCCAAGGGCTGTGTCTTCGAGTACGTCTACCTGGCGCGCCCCGACACCGACATCGCCGGCCGGAACGTCTACCTCTCCCGCGTGGAGATGGGCCGGCGTCTCGCCAAGGAAGCCCCGGTCGACGCCGACCTGGTCATAGCGACCCCGGAGTCCGGCACCCCCGCCGCCATCGGGTACGCGGAGGCCAGCGGCATTCCCTTCGGCGCGGGCCTGGTCAAGAACGCGTACGTCGGCCGGACCTTCATCCAGCCCTCCCAGACCATCCGCCAGCTGGGCATCCGCCTGAAGCTGAACCCCCTGAAGGAAGTCATCAAGGGCAAGCGCCTCGTGGTCGTCGACGACTCGATCGTCCGCGGCAACACCCAGCGCGCACTCGTCCGGATGCTCCGCGAGGCGGGCGCCGCCGAGGTCCACATCCGGATCTCGTCGCCGCCGGTGAAGTGGCCCTGCTTCTTCGGCATCGACTTCGCCACCCGCGCGGAGCTGATCGCCAACGGCATGTCGGTCGAGGAGATCGGCACGTCGCTGGGGGCCGACTCCCTCTCGTACATCTCCATCGACGCCATGATCGAGGCCACCACCATCCCGAAGCAGAAGCTCTGCCGCGCCTGCTTCGACGGTGAGTACCCGATGGAGCTGCCCGATCCCGAGCTGCTCGGCAAGCAGCTGCTGGAGACCGAGCTGGCCGCCGGCCCCGCCGCCACGGCCGCGGCCGATGCGCTCCGCCGCCCGTAACAGCACCCCGCAATCCCTGCAGTACGACACGAAAGCTCTCACAGTCATGTCTGAGACTGAGACCACCGGTGCCAGCTACGCAGCCGCGGGCGTCGACATCGAAGCGGGCGACCGCGCCGTCGAGCTGATGAAGGAGTGGGTGAAGAAGACGCAGCGCCCCGAGGTACTCGGCGGCCTCGGCGGCTTCGCCGGCCTCTTCGACGCATCCGCCCTCAAGCGCTACGAGCGTCCGCTCCTCGCCTCCGCCACCGACGGCGTCGGTACCAAGGTCGACATCGCCCGCCAGATGGGCGTGTACGACACGATCGGCCACGACCTGGTCGCGATGGTCATGGACGACATCGTCGTCTGCGGCGCCGAGCCGCTGTTCATGACCGACTACATCTGCGTCGGCAAGGTCCACCCCGAGCGGGTCGCCGCCATCGTCAAGGGCATCGCCGAAGGCTGCGTCCTCGCCGGCTGCGCCCTGGTCGGCGGCGAGACCGCCGAGCACCCCGGCCTGCTGGGCCCGGACGACTTCGACGTCGCCGGCGCCGGTACGGGCGTGGTCGAGGCGGACCGGCTGCTCGGCCCCGATCGCATCCGTACGGGTGACGCCGTCATCGCCATGGCGTCCTCCGGCCTTCACTCCAACGGGTACTCGCTCGTGCGCCATGTGCTCTTCGACCGCGCGGGCATGAGCCTGGACCAGCGGGTCGAGGAGATCGGCCGGACGCTCGGCGAGGAGCTGCTGGAGCCCACCAAGATCTACTCGCTGGACTGTCTGGCGCTCACCCGGACGACCGAGGTGCACGCCTTCAGCCACATCACCGGTGGCGGTCTCGCCGCCAACCTGGCCCGGGTGATCCCGGACGCGCTGCGCGCCACGGTCGACCGTTCGACCTGGACGCCGGACGCGATCTTCGACCTGGTCGGCAAGGCCGGGCAGGTGGAGCGGCTGGAGCTGGAGAAGACCCTGAACATGGGCGTCGGCATGATGGCCGTCGTCCCCGCCGACTCCGTCGATGTGGCGCTGACCACCCTGGCGGACCGGGGCGTCGACGCCTGGGTCGCCGGCGAGATCACCGAGCGCGGTGACCACACGACCGGTGCCGAGCTGGTCGGGGAGTACGCCACGGCCTAGCGGCCGCCGCCCCGGCGGACGCGAACGGCGGCTCCCGCACCCCGTGCCCGGAGCCGCCGGTCAGCCAAGGCGTCTCAGACCGCGGACAGCACAGAACCCGGTCCGGGGCAGGGCCCCGGACCGGGTGAAAAGAGTGCAGGCGTCAAGCGCCGCGACGCTGGGACGACGGACCGGACTCCTCGTCCTCGTCCTCGTCGTCGTTGTACAACTCCGCGTAGCGGGCGTACGGGTCGTCTTCCTCGTCGTCGTCCTCGAACGGCTCGCCGTTCGGTGGCTGACTCGAAGATGCGCCCAGCTCGCTGGCCAGGCGTGCGAGGTCCGTCCCACCGCTGTTGTACTTCAGCTGGCGGGCGACCTTCGTCTGCTTGGCCTTGGCCCGGCCGCGCCCCATGGCTCGACCCCCTCGGTGACGGGGCTCGACGGCCCCAGAGTCTTGACACGCGTTCATGATTCGGAACGGGCTCTCCGTGGAGAGACCGGCCCGTAGGGCTTCAACGGTACCTGCTTCCGCCGCCATACGGTACGTCGCCCGCACGAGGCGCCTCGGAGCCGGACCGACGAGGTGCCCTGTCCTCGCTGGTCAGCTGCGATTTTAACCTCTTCCCGGCGGGCGACCCGCCGACCGGCGTGAGTCTTGTCTCTCTCCGGATCTCTGGAGGAGAGGCTCACGCCCCGTCGGCGGGCATCCCTGTCAACTCACCTGAACGCCCGGATTCCGGGATTACCGGCGTCGAGCCTCGGCCATCCGCTGCTCGGCGATCCGGTCGGCCGCCGCGGCCGGCGGAATCCCGTCTTCCTTCGCACGTGCGAATATTGCCAGCGTGGTGTCGAAGATCTTCGTGGCCTTCGCCTTGCACCGGTCGAAGTCGAAGCCGTGCAGCTCGTCGGCGACCTGGATCACGCCGCCGGCGTTGACGACGTAGTCGGGCGCGTAGAGGATCCCGCGGTCGGCGAGGTCCTTCTCGACACCCGGGTGCGCCAGCTGGTTGTTGGCCGCGCCGCACACCACCTTCGCCGTCAGGACGGGCACGGTGTCGTCGTTGAGCGCACCGCCGAGCGCACAGGGCGCGTAGATGTCCAGGCCCTCGGTACGGATCAGCGCGTCCGTGTCCGCGACCACGGCGACCTGCGGGAACTTGTCGGTCACGCGCCGCAGCGACTCCTCGCGCACGTCCGTGATGACGACCTCGGCGCCGTCCTCCAGCAGGTGCTCGACCAGGTAGTGGCCGACCTTGCCGACGCCCGCGACGCCGACCTTGCGGCCGCGCAGGGTCGGGTCGCCCCACAGGTGCTGGGCGGAGGCGCGCATGCCCTGGAAGACACCGAAGGCGGTGAGGACGGAGGAGTCGCCGGCGCCGCCGTTCTCGGGGGAGCGGCCGGTGGTCCAGCGGCACTCCCGGGCGACGACGTCCATGTCGGCCACGTAGGTGCCGACGTCGCAGGCCGTGACGTACCGGCCGCCGAGCGAGGCGACGAACCGGCCGTAGGCCAGCAGCAGCTCCTCGGTCTTGATCTTGTCCGGGTCGCCGATGATCACGGCCTTGCCGCCGCCGTGCTCCAGACCGGCCATGGCGTTCTTGTACGACATCCCCCGGGAGAGGTTTAGCGCGTCGGCGACGGCCTCGGCCTCGGAGGCGTACGGGTAGAAACGGGTACCGCCGAGGGCCGGGCCCAGGGCGGTCGAGTGGAGGGCGATGACGGCCTTGAGGCCGGTGGCACGGTCCTGGCAGAGCACGACTTGTTCGTGGCCCCCCTGCTCCGAGTGGAACAGGGTGTGCAGGACGCCGTCGGTCACATCGGTCACGGTGGTGACTCCCAAGTACGAAGCGGCGAAGGAGGCCCCCCGGCGGGTGGGGGAGGGCCTTGACGGCAAGAGAGTAAGTCCTACCTGCGCGTAGAGGGGACCCAGTGCCGAGGATCACCCCCTCTCGGAGTACCGGCGTGGAAGGATTTGCGGCATGCCAGCGGTCACTTCGGTCCTCGTCCCGTACGCCTCCTACCTGCGCGTGTACGAGCCGTTGGCGGCCTTCCCGGAGCCCGAGCGGGGCCACTGGGCCCGCTACGCGCGCCGTGTCGCCGACGGGGCCGCCCCGACGGCGCAGGACGAGCTGCGCCGCTCGCTGGCCGGGCTCGTGGGGACGCCGCCGGTCCCGGTCCCGGTGCACGAGAGCGCCGACGCCTTCGTGGTGGAGGTGGACGGCGTGGTGTGCGTCTGCCCGTGGCGCACGCGGATGCGCGGGTGGCTGGCGCTGGAGGAGCTGCCGGGTCTGCTGCCGGCGGTGGTCCTGGACGCGGCGCTGCCGCCGGTGGTGCGCGGGCAGGCGGAGGCGGACCACGAGCGGTGGCGCGAGGAGAACCCGGACGCGCGCCCGTGGATCCGCACCTCGGTGTGGCAGGTGCCGGTGCGCTGGTTCGCGCTCTTCTCCGACGAGGAGCGGGAGTACGTGGAGGCCGCCGACCCCGACAAGGCGCCGGTGCTGCGCTACCGGACACCGATGGTGCAGGCGCGGCGGCGGGTGGCGCGGGCGCTGAAGACCCTGCGGGAGTCGACCGACGAGGGCCCGCTGATCGAGGGCCTGGTGGACGTGGGGCGGTGGCTGGAGGAGTTCCACCCGCGTGCGCTGGTGGAGCTCGACTACGGCGGGCTGGTGTACGCCCTCTCCGCCGAGCAGCTCGCCGCGGACCGGTCGGCGGCTGATGTGGCCGAGGGGATCGCGGCGCTGCGGGCGGGGGACGCCGCGGGCGCGGGTGCGGCGTACGAGCGGCTGATGGAGAGGTGGCGGTCCGTGCGGGACCGGCAGTTCGCCAACTGAGATGATCTCGCTCTCGCGGTCCGCGCGGGAGGGCCGGGCCCTAGGTCCCGATCCGGGCCTTTGTGTCAAGCGTGACGGACAGCACTAACCGGGCTCTTGCGCCCATCGCCCAACCTCATGCCAAAATAGGACAAGGAGTCCGGGAGGGGCTCCTTCCGTCCAAGTGTGGGCGGAAGGCTAAGCATTGCACGCTATGGGGGGTCTGGTGGCTCCTGATCGCTCTGTGACTGATCGTCACTGTGACGTGACTGTCCGCTATGGCATGGTCCATCGGCTTCCGTCGCTGATGAACACCTGAGAGGGCAATTCCGTCGGTTTGGCCGAACGTGGCTGGACAGATGGTGTAGTTGTAGTGCCGAGGACAAGCCGTTCGTCCTATAACCGACTCGGCTCGCGTCCGCCATTTCGGGCAACGCGGGTCAAGGTGCAGAATTTAGAGGAAAGAACCGAGAAGGTTCGGTTCTCCCGAGGAGGCCGCTCATGACCGCTCGCACCCCTGATGCCGAGCCGCTGCTGACCCCCGCTGAGGTTGCCACGATGTTCCGCGTGGACCCGAAGACGGTGACCCGCTGGGCTAAGGCGGGCAAGCTCACGTCCATCCGCACCCTGGGTGGACACCGTCGGTACCGCGAGGCAGAGGTCCGCGCACTGCTGGCGGGCATTCCGCAGCAGCGCAGCGAGGCCTGAACACCCTGAACACCCCGCTGAACCGGGCACATCCGGATCCCCCAACCCGGTCCGCCCACCCATAGCTCCACCGACGGGTGCCCGCCCCAACGGGTCTTCGTCATCGATCGCGCTGGACTCCGCCGGGTCCAGCGCGATCTTTTTGTGCCCGCGGCGAGCGCCTGGCTGCCGGTCTTCGCCCGCGTCCGCCCGCGCGGAGGGGCGGTGGGAACCGGCTCCCGGACCCCTGTCGGCTGGTGCAATTGCACATATTAAATGGGGCCGTTGTAGGCGGGTCGTAAGTTGAGCAGTTTTCAAAACCGATTTCGTGACTCGCGTCACACGGCGGAGGGCTCCGGGCGGGGGTCTTCGGCGCCTTCGGCAGGGTCGTTTCCGCTGTCGTCCTGGGCCTCCATGGCGAGCCGCTGGAGGTGCCGGCAGACGACGCAGCGGGGTGTGGCGTGGCGATAGCCGGAAGCGGCCGACAGATGGGCACGGAGCAGCGCGCGGGTCGCGTGCCTGACCGGCCGCTCCGACCTTACGGACACGTCCGGCCGGGCCGCTGCGACCGGCTGGGCCGCTGAGGCCGACCGGACCGGTGTGCTGGGCATCCGCGTCACCTCCGCCGAAGGACCCCGTACCCCTTGTTGCTTGGGTACCCCTGGCGGATGCCGACGTCAATACGACGAAAAGGCCCGGATCTGAGATCCGGGCCTTTTCGTCACTGCTTACTGCGGTCCTGACGGGATTTGAACCCGCGGCCTCCACCTTGACAGGGTGGCGAGCACTCCAAACTGCTCCACAGGACCAGGTTTCGCAGCCGGTGAGTTCTGCGTTTGGCTGCGAGAGAGACTGTACAGCAGGTCGGAGGGTCCGGTCGAACTCGCGCCGTGGCGAGCGGCGCGGACTACGGCGCGGCCGCGTCGATCGCCTTCAGGATGCGCTTGTCGGAGACCGGGTGGGCGGTGCCCAGGGCGTGGGCGAAGTAGCTGACCCGCAGCTCCTCGATCATCCAGCGGATGTCCAGGACCTCCTGCGGCACCGGGCGGCCCTTGGGCAGCTGCTCCAGCAGCCAGGCGTACTCGTCCTGCATCTCGTGGACCTTCTCCATGCGCGTGGTGTCGCGCTGGACGGACGTCGGCATCTGCTGGAGCCGGCGGTCCACCGCCACCAGGTAGCGCATCAGGTCCGGCAGGCGCCGCAGGCCCGTCTTCGTCACGAAGCCGGCCGGCACGAGGGCCGCCAGCTGCTCCCGTACGTCCTGGACGTTGCGCACCAGGACCAGGCTGTTCGTGGCCTTCAGGCGCCGCTCGCAGGACTGCCAGGCGGCCAGGATCTGCTGCACCTGGCCGACCGTGCGGATGGTCAGCTCGACGAGGTCGGCACGGACTTTGTCGTACAGCTTGCGGAAGGACTCCTCGTCCCACGCCGGTCCGCCGTGCTCGGCGATCAGCCGGTCGGCCGCCGCGGTGGCGCAGTCCTCGAAGAGCGCCTGCACCGAGCCGTGCGGATTGCGCGACAGCGCCAGCTTCTGCTGGTTCGTCAGCTTGTCGGCCGCGAACTTCGCCGGGTTCACCGGGATGTTCAGCATGATGAGCTTGCGCGTGCCGCGCCACATCGCCTGCTCCTGCTCGGCCTCCGTGTCGAAGAGCCGTACGGAGACGGTGTCGCCCGCGTCGACCAGGGCCGGGTACGCCTTGACCGGCTGGCCGGCGCGGCGGGTCTCGAAGACCTTCACCAGCGTGCCGATCGTCCAGTCCGTCAGGCCCGTGCGCTCCAGGGACTGCCCGGAGCCCGAGGGGCCGGCCGTGGCGGCCGCGGCGGCCTGGGAGAGGGCCTGGCGGGCCTTCGGGCGCAGCTGGAGCTTCAGGGTCTCCAGGTCCTTGTCCTCGGCGAGCTTGCGGCGCCGCTCGTCGACGATCCGGAAGGTGATCTTCAGGTGGTCCGGTACCCGCGACCAGTCGAAGTCGTCGGCGGCGACCGGGACGCCGACCATCCGCTGGAGCTCACGGGCGAGCGTCACGTCCAGCGGCTCCTGCAGCGGGACCGCCGTGTCCAGGAACCGCTTCGCGAAGTTCGGCGCGGGCACGTAGTTGCGGCGGATCGGCTTCGGCAGGGAGCGGATCAGCTCCGTGACGACCTCCTCGCGCAATCCCGGGATCTGCCAGTCGAAGCCGTCGTCCGTCACCTGGTTCAGCACCTGGAGCGGGATGTGCACGGTCACGCCGTCGGCGTCCGCGCCCGGCTCGAACTGGTACGTCACGCGGAACTTCAGCGCGCCCTGCCGCCACGAGTCGGGGTAGTCGGCCTTGGTGACCGCGCCCGCCTTCTCGTTGATGAGCATCTCGCGCTCGAAGTCGAGCAGGTCCGGCGCCTCGCGCCGCTTGTGCTTCCACCACGAGTCGAAGTGCGCGCCCGACACCACGTGCTCGGGGACCCGCTGGTCGTAGAAGTCGAAGAGCGTCTCGTCGTCCACGAGGATGTCGCGGCGCCGGGCGCGGTGCTCCAGCTCCTCGACCTCGGTCAGCAGCTTGCGGTTGTCCGCGAAGAACTTGTGGTGGGTGCGCCAGTCGCCCTCCACCAGCGCGTGCCGGATGAACAGCTCGCGGCTGGTCTCCGGGTCGATGCGGCCGTAGTTGACCTTTCGCTGGGCCACGATCGGCACGCCGTACAGCGTGACCTTCTCGTACGCCACGACCGCCGCCTGGTCCTTCTCCCAGTGCGGCTCGGAGTACGTGCGCTTGAGCAGGTGCTCCGCGAGCGGCTCGATCCACTCGGGCTCGATCTTCGCGTTGACCCGCGCCCACAGGCGGGAGGTCTCCACCAGCTCGGCGGACATCACGAAGCGCGGCGGCTTCTTGAAGAGCGCCGAGCCGGGGAAGATCGCGAACTTGGCGCTGCGGGCGCCCAGGTACTCGTTCTTCGCGCCCTCCTTGATGTCCTTCATCCCGATGTGGGAGAGCAGGCCGGCGAGCAGCGAGACGTGGACGCGGTCGTCGGGGGCGTCCTCGTCGTTGAGGTGGATGCCCATCTGCTTCGCGACCGTACGCAACTGCGTATAGATGTCCTGCCATTCGCGAATGCGCAGGTAGTTCAGGTACTCGGACTTGCACATCCGGCGGAACGCCGACGACGACAGCGCCTTCTGCTGCTCGCGGATGTAGCGCCAGAGGTTGAGGAAGGCGAGGAAGTCGGAGGTCTCGTCCTTGAAGCGGGCGTGCTGCTGGTCGGCCTGCGCCTGCTTCTCCGCCGGCCGCTCGCGCGGGTCCTGGATGGAGAGGGCCGCCGCGATGACCATGACCTCGCGCACGCAGCCGTTCTTGTCCGCCTCCAGGACCATGCGGGCCAGGCGCGGGTCCACCGGCAGCTGGGCCAGCTTGCGGCCCTGCTCCGTGAGGCGCTTCTTCGGGTCCTTCTGCGTCGGGTCGATCGCGCCGAGCTCCTGCAGGAGCTGCACGCCGTCGCGGATGTTGCGGTGGTCCGGCGGGTCGATGAACGGGAACTTCTCGATGTCGCCGAGGCCCGCCGCCGTCATCTGGAGGATGACCGACGCCAGGTTCGTACGGAGGATCTCGGCGTCCGTGAACTCGGGGCGGGCGAGGAAGTCGTCCTCCGAGTACAGCCGGATGCAGATGCCGTCGGACGTACGGCCGCAGCGGCCCTTGCGCTGGTTGGCGCTGGCCTGGCTGACCGGCTCGATCGGCAGGCGCTGCACCTTCGTGCGGTGGCTGTAGCGGGAGATGCGGGCGGTGCCGGGGTCGATGACGTACTTGATGCCGGGGACGGTCAGCGACGTCTCGGCGACGTTCGTGGCGAGGACGATCCGGCGGCCCGGGTGCGCCTGGAAGACGCGGTGCTGCTCGGCGTGCGAGAGGCGCGCGTAGAGGGGGAGGACCTCGGTGTTGCGCAGCCTCTTCTTCTCCAGCGCGTCCGCCGTGTCGCGGATCTCGCGCTCGCCGGAGAGGAAGACCAGGATGTCGCCCGGGCCTTCCGCCTGGAGTTCGTCGACCGCGTCGCAGATCGCGGTGATCTGGTCGCGGTCGGAGTCCTCGGAGTCCTCTTCGAGGAGGGGGCGGTAGCGGACCTCGACCGGGTACGTACGGCCGGAGACCTCGACGATCGGCGCGTCGCCGAAGTGGCGGGAGAAGCGCTCCGGGTCGATGGTCGCGGAGGTGATCACGACCTTGAGGTCGGGGCGCTTGGGGAGCAGCTGGGCGAGGTACCCGAGCAGGAAGTCGATGTTGAGGCTGCGCTCGTGGGCCTCGTCGATGATGATCGTGTCGTACGCGCGCAGCTCGCGGTCCGTCTGGATCTCGGCGAGCAGGATGCCGTCCGTCATCAGCTTGACGAAGGTCGCGTCCGGGTTGACCTGGTCGGTGAAGCGGACCTTCCAGCCGACCGCCTCGCCCAGCGGGGTCTTCAGCTCGTCCGCGACGCGCTCGGCGACCGTGCGGGCGGCGATCCTCCTCGGCTGCGTATGGCCGATCATGCCGCGTACGCCGCGCCCCAGCTCCAGGCAGATCTTGGGGATCTGGGTCGTCTTGCCGGAACCCGTCTCACCGGCGACGATCACGACCTGGTGGTCGCGTATCGCCTCCAGGATCTGGTCCTTCTTCTGGCTGACCGGCAGTTGCTCGGGGTACGTGACCTCCGGCCTGCGCGCCGCCCGCTCGGCCGTGCGGGCGGCGGCCTTCGTGGCCTCGGCGGCGATCTCGTCCAGTACGGCCTGACGGGCCTCGGGCTTGCGGATGCGGCGGGTGCCTTCGAGACGGCGGCCGAGCCGGTGCGCGTCGCGCAGCGATACCTCGGCCAGCAGGGTCTGGAGGTCGGCGAGGGAAGTAGACATACCTGCTCCAGGATCTCACTCGCGGCAACGGAGTGGCGAACCGATTTCCCCGTACCATTTCCGGCGAGTCGACGAGCCGTCGACGATCTTGCGTCATGGAGGGGCGGTCCGCATGCGGTGCACCGGCGGCCGGTGGCGGTGGTGCCGTGTGGTGGCCGCCGTACTGGTGCTGGTGGTCGGCGCGCTGCTGGTCCACGGGTCCGGGACCGGTGTCCCGCACGACGTGGTGGCCGCGGCCGGCCAGGGCTCCTCCTGCGATCCGTTCGACGGGGAGGGCGGACTGGAGCCGGGCGTTCCGCCGCGCGCCCTGACGGCGGACTGTCTGCCGTCCGCTCCGCACACCGACACGCGGGTGCCCCTGTGGCAGGCCGAGCCGGTGGTGTCGGGCGTCCGGCCGGAGCGGGCGCCGCCGTGGTCGTCGGGGCCGTCGCCCGTGGAGCTGTCGATCCTGCGCGTATAGCCGCCGGTGCGTACGTCGTACCGCTGGTCTCCCCCTTCCCCGTGTTCGCCCAGGAGTCGCTCCCCCATGTCCGTGTCCAAGAAGTCCATGAAGTCCAAGACCGCGCCGTACCTGATCGGCGCGGGGGTCGCCGTCGTCGCCACGCTGGCCGGCCTCGCCTCCTACGCCGCGACCAAGCCCGGCCCGCCCGCGGTCGTCGAGCAGCAGGTCGCCGCCTACCCGGAGCTGGAGAAGTACGCCCGGCGCGACGCCGCCGACCCGCTCGCCGTGGGACGCGCCGACGCACCCGTCGTCATGCTCGAGTACGCCGACTTCGCGTGCGGGTACTGCGGGAAGTTCGCCCGCGACATCGAGCCCGCGCTGATCGAGAAGTACGTCGAGGCCGGGGTGCTGCGCATCGAGTGGCGCAACTTCCCGATCTTCGGCGAGGAGTCGGAACGCGCGGCGCGGGCCTCGTGGGCGGCCGGGCGGCAGAGCCGGTTCTGGCAGTTCCACAAGGCCGCGTACGCCGAGGGCGCGAAGGAGCGGGGCTTCGCGAAGGACCGGCTGCTCGCGCTGGCGCGGGAGGCGGGCGTGCCGGACCTGGACCGGTTCGGGCGGGACCTCGACAGCGCGGGGGCGCGGGCCGCCGTGACGGCCGACCAGGAGCAGGGCTGGTCGCTGGGGGCGACCTCGACGCCGTCCTTCCTGGTGAACGGGCGGCCGATCGCGGGTGCACAGCCGATGGAGACGTTCGCGAGCGCAATCGAATCCGCGCACGCGTCCGCTCGCCGCGGGGCGGCGAAGTGACGGGTATCGGCTACCTCGCGGCCCTGCTGGGCGGCCTGCTCGCGCTGCTCAGCCCGTGCAGCGCGCTGCTGCTCCCGGCGTTCTTCGCGTACTCGGTCGACAGCCCGGGCCGGCTGCTGGCCCGTACCGGGATCTTCTACGCGGGCCTCGCCACCACCCTCGTCCCGCTGGGCGCCGCCGGCTCCGTCGCGGGCCGGCTCTTCTACGGCCACCGGGACCTGCTGGTGGCGGTGGGCGGTTGGCTGATCATCGCGCTGGGCGTGGCCCAGGTGGTGGGCCTGGGCTTCGCCTCCCGACGCCTCGCCGAGGCCAGTGGCCGGATCCGGCCGGTCTCGGCGGTGTCGGTGTACGCGCTGGGCCTGGTGTACGGCCTGGCGGGTTTCTGCGCGGGGCCGATCCTGGGCAGCGTCCTGACGGTCGCGGCCCTCGGCGGCAACCCGGTCTACGGGGGCCTGCTGCTGGCGGTGTACGCGCTCGGGATGGCCGTACCGCTGTTCCTCCTGGCCGTGTTCTGGGAGCGCTGGGACCTGGGGCGCCGCACCTGGCTCCGGGGCCGGGCGCTGCGGGTGGGCCGCTTCACCCTGCACAGCACGTCGGTGCTGTCGGGCCTCTTCTTCGTCGCCCTGGGCGTGCTGTTCCTCGCCTTCGACGGCACGACCGCCCTGCCGGGCCTGCTGCCCGTGGACGACTCGTACGCGCTCGAAACCCGCGTCGCCGCGCTGGGCCGCGCGGTACCCGACTGGGCGCTGCTGCTGGGCGCGGTGGCGGTGGCGGCGGTGGTCCTGGGGGCGCGGGGGTGGCGCCACCGGCGGGGGACGTGAGGTCCGGCCCGGGCTGCCCCCGCCGTCCGGGGTCCGGGGTCCGGGGCGTCAGCCTTCGGATCCCGGAAGGGGCGGGGTGGGGGAGAGCGGCGCGACCGGCTAGCCGAACAGGAGCTCCGCCAGCTCCTCCAGCCAGTACCGCACCCGGTGCCGCCGGTTGCAGAACCGCTTCGGACGCCCCCACCGCCGCTCGTCGAGCGGCCGGTGGCACTGCTTGCACTGCTTCACCCGCGTCTGCCCTTCCCCCATGGCCGCGACGATAGCCCGACACGAGAACACCCCCTCCAGAAGATCCCGGAGGGGGTGTGTGCCCTGATAGGGCTGCGGTGGCTGGGGCCGGGGTCGAACCGGCGACCTTCCGCTTTTCAGGCGGACGCTCGTACCAACTGAGCTACCCAGCCACGCGGCTCTTGCGAGCCGCAGCGGTCCTGACGGGATTTGAACCCGCGGCCTCCACCTTGACAGGGTGGCGAGCACTCCAAACTGCTCCACAGGACCAAGCACTGTGCGAGAACCAGTCTCGCACACGGTAATGCGTGCCCCCAACGGGATTCGAACCCGTGCTACCGCCTTGAAAGGGCGGCGTCCTGGGCCACTAGACGATGAGGGCTGATGGCCCGCCTGGGCGCTTCGTCAGCGCGTCGGGGACGTGAGAAGCATATGGGATGCGGGGACGGTTCGCCAAAACGCTTTATCGGGAGGCGGTCGGCGAGGGGCTGGTGGCCGCGGTGGAGGGCCGGCTGGGGGACGGGCTGGGGGACGGGCTGGGGGAGGGGGCGCCGGGGCGGTTCTCGTCCGGCAGGTGGCGGCTGACCTCGGCTGTCGTCAGGCCCAGGCCGCCCAGGGTGATCTCGTCCCAGGCCTGGAGGTGGCGGGTGTCCCGGTCGAGGTAGAGCACGGAGGCATGGACCTTCTCGGGCTCGTCCCGCTCCAGGGCGCGCAGGCCGCCGCCGCCCGTGGAGCCCTCGATCTTGAGGCGGGTGCCGTCCGGGAGGACCTTGGTCACGCGGCGGTGGACGTGGCCCGCCAGGACGAGGGGGACCTCGCCGTCGGTCTCCTGCGCGGCCACGGGGTTGTGGGCGACCGCGATGTCGACGGGCGTGCCCGCGAGCCGCTGCTGCCGCAGCGCGTCCGCCAGCCGTGCCCCCGCCACGCGCTCGGCGTCGTCGCCCGCCGGGGCGACGGAGCGGTCGGGCGTGAACTGGGGGTCTCCCGTGCCGGCCACCCGCAGGCCCGCGACCGTGACGGCGCGCCCCTGGTCGAGGACGTGGACGTTGTCGAGGTTCTCCAGGTAGCGCTGGGTGGCCGCGGAGTCGTGGTTGCCGCGTACCCAGACGTACGGCGCGCCGAGGTCGCTGATGGGGTCGAGGAAGCCGTTCTCGGCGGCGGTGCCGTGGTCCATGGTGTCGCCGGAGTCGATGATCACGTCGATCTTGTACTGCTCGACGAGCGAGCGGATGATCTCCCACGCCGCCGGGTTGAGGTGGATGTCCGAGACGTGCAGCACCCGCATGGTCGCCGGGTCGGGCTGGTACGTCGGGAGCGTGGAGGTCGCCTCGTACAGCTTGGTCACGTTGGTGACGAGCCGCGCCAACTCCTTCTGGTAGACGTCGAATTCGCTGACGATCGAGCGGGCGTTTCCGACCACGGAGGGCGCGGAGGAGAGGAGTCCGGAGAACTTGGGCTCGAGGACGGACTTCGGGTTCCAGGTGGCGAAGGCGGAGGTGCCCGAGGCGGCGAGCAGGGCCAGCGCCAGGCCGCCGGCGGCGAGCGCGCGGCGCGGGCGGCGGTAGACGGCGAGGCCGAGGGCGGTGGCGCCGGTGACGACGGCGACGCACGAGCGCAGCGCCAGCTCGCGGGTGCCGTCCGCGACGTCCCGGGTGATCTCGTCCTGGAGCCCGGAGAGCCGCTCGGGGTGCTTGACCAGGGCCTGGGCGCGTACGGGGTCGAGCTGCTCGACGTCCACGTCGAGGCGGATGGGCGCGTGGTGCGAGTCGAGCGTGAGCGCGCCGAGCGGTGAGACGTTGATCTTCGTGCCGCCGGAGAGGGACGGGCGCAGGGTCATGCTCGTGTCCATCGGGCCGACCGGCGTACGGATGCTGCCGACGGCCAGGAGGCCCAGCCAGGCGCCGAACAGGACGACGGTGATCAGCCCGAGGGCGCGTGCGTACGGGTGCGGGGCGTGGACGAGGGCGGGCGTGGGGCCGGTGCGGCGCGAGCGGTAGTGGCGGCGGAGGCGGTCGTACGCGGTGCGGAGAACGGCTGGGGCGACCATGGCCGCCGTATGCCCGGGCGCGCGGGCCGCTATGCGCGCGGGCGGCGGTGCCCGTACGTCCGGGTCATCCGGGACAATGGCCGGGTGCTGGAGATGACGCGCGAGGAGTTCGAGGAACTGGTCGCCGAGGCGCTGGACAGGATCCCGCCGGAGCTGACGCGGCTGATGGACAACGTCGCGGTGTTCGTGGAGGACGAGCCGTCCCCGGACGACCCCGATCTGCTGGGGCTGTACGAGGGGACGCCGCTGACCGACCGGGGCGAGTGGTACGCGGGCGTGCTGCCGGACCGGATCACGATCTACCGGGGGCCGACGCTGCGGATGTGTGACTCGCGCGAGGACGTGGTCGCGGAGACCGAGG
Source organism: Streptomyces sp. NPDC045431 (assembly GCF_040646655.1). Lineage (NCBI taxonomy): Bacteria > Bacillati > Actinomycetota > Actinomycetes > Kitasatosporales > Streptomycetaceae > Streptomyces > Streptomyces sp. NPDC045431. The sequence goes on along the minus strand of NZ_JBEZAQ010000010.1, from coordinate 673 downwards.
TCACGGTGGTGCACGAGATCGCCCATCACTTCGGGATCGACGACGAGCGGCTGCACGAGCTGGGCTACGGCTGACGGGTGGCGGCCCGTACGGGCGGCGCCGGTGGCCACGGCCCCCGCTTTCGGGCGTGTCCTTGACGGGCGTGGGGAGTTGGGCAGGGAAATCCTGACCCGTGCCTGTGGAGGTGCCCGCGTGCGCCAGTTGCCCGCCCCCGTCCGATGGGCCGTGACCGCACTGGCGGTCGCGGCGTCCGCAGGCTCGCTCAGCGGCTGCATGAGCGTGTCCGACGAGAGCGCCAAGCCCGTGCCGTCCGGTTCGGTCGGCCCCTCCGGCGCGGCGGCGGCCGACGTGGACGGTGGCGCCGCCGGGCCGGGAGTCCGGCCGGGGGCGCGCGCCGAGGGCCTCGGCGTGGACGGGAGGCCCGGCGCGGCGGAGGAGGCCGGCGAGGCCGGCGCCTCCGCGGAGCCGAGCGCTTCGGCGGCGCCGTCGGCCAAGCCGTCCGCGGGCGGCGCCGGCGACGGCGGCAGGCCGGGACGGCCGCAGGACCCCACGCCCCCGGCCGGCGGTCCCGGTGGCGGCCAGGGCGGCGGGCAGTGAACTGCTGGCCTTCGACGACGCGGCGCACGCGCGGGAGTTCGCCCGCGCGGTGCTGGATCTGCCGACGGCACCCGTC
>NZ_JBEZAQ010000009.1:0-224960 GCF_040646655.1 Streptomyces sp. NPDC045431 | reverse complement strand
CGCCGCGCCGTGGTGGCGGGCGGCGCGGGACGGGCGCCCGGTGAGGGCGTGGGCGCCGCCCAGGCCCTCGAAGGCGAGGGCCAGGGCCCGGGGGTCGCCGGCGGAGCGGGCGGCGGCGAGGCCCTCGCGGTGCAGGGCCAGGGCCGCCGGCCCGTCGCCGCGCTGCTCGGCGACGAAGCCGAGCTCGGCCAGCAGCAGGGCGGGGCCGGGGCCGAAGGCGACCCCGCGGTGCCAGTCGAGAGCCTTGCGCAGATACGTTTCGGCGCGGTCGAGGCGGCCTTCGCGCCGCGCGCCGAGGGCCAGCCCCATCTCGGCGTGGACCTCCCCCGCGGTGTAGCCCTCCTCGGCCGCCAGGCGCTGCGCCCGCTCGTGGAGCCGCTCCGCGTCCCGGAAGTCCCCGGTCAGGAGGGCGAGCCTGCCGAGCCCGGTGAGCCGGTCGGCGGCGGCCGTCCGGAAGCCGAGCTCCTCGGCGAGGCGCAGCCCCTCCCGGTGGAGCCGCGCGGCCCGCTCGTACGCGCCGGTGATCTCCGCCAGGGCCGCCATCGGGTACGTGGTCGACAGCAGGCCCCAGCGGTCGCCGAGTTCCCCGAAGAGCGCCAGGCTCTCCTCCCCGTGGACGCGTACGGCGTCGAGGTCGCCGCGCAGCAGCGCCTGCCAGGCCCGGGTGCCGGTGGCCGCGGCGACGCCCCACCGGTCGCCGTCGGCGCGGAAGCCGGCCAGGGCGCGCTCGACCAGGTCCTCGCTGCGCGCCAGGTCGCCGCCGCTGTGCAGCAGCGCGTGGCCGAGGAACCAGCGGCTCCGGTCGTCGGCTCCGTCCGGTTCCGGGGCGTGGGCTCCGGCGAGCACCGTGAAGCCGGCGTGCCGGGCGGCGGCACGCCGGCGGAGGTCCGCGGGGGCGCCGTCGGTCAGGGCCAGGCACTGGGCGAGGGAGCGCACGGCCTCGCCCAGCCGGCCGCGCAGGAACCAGTACCACGTCAGGGCGACGGCGAGCCGCAGCGCGTCGGGCGCCTCCCGTCGGCGTACGGCGTGGTCGAGGGCGGCGCGCAGATTGGCCGTCTCCCGGTCGAGGTGCTCCAGCCACCGCTGCTGGTCGGGGCCGTGGAGCCCGGGGGCGGCCCGCTCGGCGAGCGCGGTGTAGTACGCGTGGTGGCGCAGGCTCACGGCCTCGGTCTCGCCCGCCTCGGCCAGGCGTTCGCGGGCGTACGCCGCGACCGACTCGGCCAGGCGGTAGCGGGGAGCCGGGCCGTCCGTCCCGCCGACGCCCGACCCACCTACGCCGGACCCGCCGACATCCGACACGCCGACGCCCGACACGCCGACATCCGACCCACCGACGCCCGACAGGCTGACGCCCGACACGCTGACGAGGGAGCGGTCGACCAGGCGGACGAGCGGGTCGAGCGCGTCGCGGTCGTGGCCGCACACCGCCTCGGCGGCCTCCAGGGTGCAGCCGTCGGCGTGGACGGCGAGCCGGCGCAGGACGGCGCGCTCGTCGTCGCCGAGCAGCTCCCAGCTCCAGTCGATGACCGCCCGCAAGGTCCGCTGGCGGGGCGGTACGCCGCGCCGGCCACCGGCCAGCAGGCGGAACCGGTCGTCGAGGCGCGCGGCCAGCTCGTGCACGCCGAGGGCCCGCACCCGGGTGGCGGCCAGTTCCAGGGCGAGGGGGATCCGGTCGAGGCGGCGGCAGAGGGTCGCGACGGCCTCGGCGTTGTCGGGGCCCACGGCGAAACCGGGCACGGCGGCCGCGGCCCGGGCGGCGAACAGCCGCTCGGCGTCGGCCTGTTCCAGTGGTGGAACGGTCCACACGGCCTCGCCGGGCACCCCGAGCGGCTCCCTGCTGGTGGCCAGGACGCGCAGCCCGGGGGCGGTCGCCAGGAGGCGGTGGGTCAGGTCGGCGACGGCGTCGACGACGTGTTCGCAGTTGTCCAGCACGAGGAGCATCCGCCGCGAGCGCAGCGCGTCCTCCAGCCCGAGCCCGCCGTCCTCGCGGATCCCGAGTGCGGCGCTCACCTGCTCGCCGACGTCGCCGGATGCGGCGAGGCCGACGAACCGGACGTCCTCGGCAGGTCCGTCCGGCCGCCCGGGGGCGGTGAGCCTCGCGGCCGTCTCCTCGGCCAGCCGGGTCTTGCCGACACCGCCGGGCCCCGTGAGCGTCACCAGCCGGTGGGTGGCGAGCAGTCCGCGTACGGCGGCGAGGGCGGCGGCCCGGCCGACGAGGTCGGTGAGCTGCCCGGGCGCGGCAGGCGGGGAGGCCTGCGGGGGCGCCGCGACCACGGTTGCCGGGGCCGGGACGGGCAGGTCCGGAGTTCCCGGGCCCGGCGGCGACAGCTCCGGGTCCTGGCGGAGGATCGCCGTGTGCAGGGCGGCCAGCTCCGGGCCCGGGTCCACGCCGAGTTCGTCCGCGAGCCGCTCCCGCAGGTCGGCGTACGCGGCCAGCGCCTCGGCCTGCCGTCCCGCCCGGTACAGCGCGCGCAGGTGGGCGGCGCGCAGGCGTTCGCGCAAGGGGTTCCGGGCGGTCAGTTCGCCGAGCTCGCCCACGAGCGCGTGGTGCTCCCCGAGCTCCAGACGGGTCTCGGCCAGCGCTTCGAGGGCGGTGAGCCGCTCCTCCTCCAGCCGGTGCGCGGCGTTCCGTACGGCGTCGGCGCCCTCGCCCGCCTCGGCGCCGCCGTCGGTGAGGCCCGCGTACGCCTCGCCCGTCCAGAGCGCGAGGGCCTCCGTGAGCAGGCGCGCCCGCGCCGCCGGGTCCCCGGTGCCGTACGCGGACGCGACGAGGGCGGCGAACCGGCCGGCGTCCGTGTCGTCGGCGCCGACCCGCAGGAGGTAGCCGGGCGGGCGGGATTCCACCAGCGCCTCGGCGCCCGGCTCGGCCCGCCCGAGGGCGCGGCGCAGGCGGGACACCTTGGTCTGCAGGGCACCGGCCGGGTTGCGGGGCGGGTGGTCGCCCCACAGGTGGTCCACCAGCCGGTCGGTGGAGACGGGCCGGCCCGCGTGGACGAGGAGGTGGGCGAGGAGGGCGCGGATCTTCGCCTCGGGGATGTCGACCGGTCTTCCGTCGCTCGTCAGGACGGTGAGCGGACCCAATAAGGAGAAGTACACGGGTGACACCGTAACGACAGTGATCCGCCAGGACTCCGACAGGGCCGGTCGGCACCTTGTTCCCACCGAACCACCCGCCTTTTCAAGGGGACTGCGATGACGACGGACAACTCCACCTCCACCTCCACGTACACGTACGAGAGCGACGGGCCGGCCGCGGTGGCCGTGATCGGCCTCGGGCAGATGGGCACGCGGCTCGCCCAGGCGTTCCTCGCCGCCGGGTACCGCACGACGGTGTGGAACCGCACCGCCGCCAAGGCCGACGCCCTGGTGGTCCAGGGAGCCGTCCGGGCGGCGAGTGCCGCCGAGGCCATCGAGGCGGCCGACCTGGTGGTGGTGTGCCTGCCCGACTACGGCACGGTCGGCGACGTGCTCCGGCCGGCGAGCGCGGCGGGCGCGGCGGGCGGCCTGCGCGGCAAGGTCCTGGTGAACCTGACGTCCGGCACGCCGGAGGAGGCGCGCGAGATGGCCGGCCTGGCGTCGGGGCTCGGCGCCGCGTACCTGGACGGCGCGGCCATGAGCGGGACGCGGCTGGTGGGACGGCCGGAGGCGCTGTTCGTCCTCAGCGGCTCCGCGGACGCCTTCGCCGCGCACCGCGAGGTGCTCGGCGCGCTGGGCGACTCCGTGCACCTGGGGGCGGACCCGGCGCTGGCCGCGGTGTACGACACGGCGCTGTTCGGGCTGGCCTGGGGCGCGCTGGCGGGCTTCCACCACGCCGTCGCCCTGGCGGGCGCGGCGGGCGTGGAGCCGACGGAGTTCGCGGCGGTGGCGGCGGGTCACATGCCGTTCGTGACGTCCCTGATGACGGAGCACGCCCGCCAGCTCGCGGACGGCCGCTTCCCCGACGACGACGGCACCGTGGACGTGCACGCGGCGGCGATGGAGCACCTGGTCCTCGCGAGCCGCGCCGAGGGGGTCGGCGCGGAGCTGCCGGAGCTGGTGAAGTCGCTGCTGGAGCGGGCCTCGGCCGACGGGTACGGCGCGGCCGGCATCGCGAGCGTCGCCCGCGTCCTGCGGGAAGGCGCCCGCCATGCGTGAGCCCGGGAACCAGCACGACGGCCGCGAGCGCGAGCGGGAGCCGAACCGGGAACGGGAAGGGGAAGGACAAGGGCAAGGGGAACGGGAAGGGCAAGGGGAACCGGAGCGCGTGACGGTCCTGGGGCTCGGCCTCATGGGTACGGCGATCGCCGAGGCGTTCCTCGCCGCCGGGTACCGCACGACGGTGTGGAACCGCACCGCCGCCAAGGCCGACGCCCTGGTGGTCCAGGGAGCCGTCGGGGCGGCGACCGCCGGGGAGGCGATCGAAGCGGGCGACCTGGTCGTCGTGCCGCTCCTCGACGCCGCCGCCGTACGGGAGGCCCTCACGACCGCGGCCGCGGTGCTGTCCGGCCGCACGGTGGTGAGCCTGGCGAACGGCTCGCCGGAGGAGGCGCGGGAGGTCGCGGCGTGGGTGGCGGCGCAGGGCGCGCGGCACCTGGACGGCGCGATGATGGCGCTGCCGCAGTCGGTGGCCACGCCGGACGCCTTCTTCCTCTACAGCGGCGCCGAGGAGGCGTTCGTGCGGCACCGTGCCGCGCTGGAGGTGATGGCCACGGCGCATTACCTCGGGGCGGACGCGGGGCTGGCGGAGATCCACTCGCTGGCGCTCCTGGGCACGGGGTACGCCGCGCTCACCGGCTTCCTGCACGCGGCCGCGCTGCTCGACGCCGTGGGGGGCCTGGCGCCGGAGGCCTTCGCCCCGCTGGCGGCGGGGTGGCTGCGCGGGATGGCGGACTTCCTGCCGGAGGTCGCGGAAGAGGCCGCCTCGGGCTCGTACGCGAACGGCGTCTCCACCGTCGACCTGAACCAGGTCGCGGTCGGCCATCTCGTGCGGCTCGGCCGGACGCACGGCGTCGACTCCGCGGTGCACGAGCCGCTGAAGGCACTGCTGGAGGGCCGGGCGGCCGAGGGGAAGGGGGCGGAGAGCTTCTCCTCCGTCTTCGAGCTCCTCAGGGCGGGGGCGCGCCGCACGTAGCGCACGTCACGCCGGGACCCTTATGCAACTTGTTGCACAAGCTGTCGGGCGTCGTCTACAACTGGTGCGACGACACCCCGCCGAGGAGGCCCCCATGACCCCGACCCAGCGCCGGAGCCAGAGCCCGAGCCCGTACCCGCATCTGCTCAGCCCGCTGGACCTCGGGTTCACCACCCTGCCCAATCGCGTGCTCATGGGCTCGATGCACGTAGGGCTGGAGGAGGCCGAGAACGGTTTCGCGCGCATGGCGGCCTTCTACGCCGAGCGCGCCCGGGGCGGCGTGGGGCTGATCGTGACCGGCGGCATCGCGCCGAACGACGCGGGGCGGCCGTACGAGGGCGGGGCCAAGCTCACCACCGAGGAGGAGGCGGCGAAGCACCGGGTCGTGACGGACGCGGTACACGCGGCCGGCGGGCGCATCGCGATGCAGATCCTGCACTTCGGCCGGTACGCCTACCACCGCGACCTCGTCGCGCCCAGCGCGATCCAGGCGCCGATCAGCCCCTTCGTACCGAACGAGCTGTCCGACGCCGAGGTCGAGCAGACGATCGAGGACTACGTGCGCGCCGCCGAGCTGGCGAAGTCGGCGGGGTACGACGGCGTCGAGATCATGGGCTCCGAGGGCTATCTGATCAACGAGTTCATCGCCGCCGCCACCAACCACCGCACCGACCGCTGGGGCGGCTCGTACGAGAACCGGGTGCGCTTCCCGCTGGAGATCGTCCGCCGGACGCGCGAGCGGCTCGGCGAGGAGTTCATCCTCATCTACCGGCTCTCCATGCTGGACCTGGTGCCGGGCGGCTCGACCCTGGAGGAGGTCGTGGCGCTCGCCAAGGAGATCGAGGCGGCCGGCGCGACGCTGATCAACACGGGGATCGGCTGGCACGAGGCCCGCATCCCGACCATCGCCACCTCCGTGCCGCGCGGCGCGTACACCTGGGTGACGCAGCGGCTGATGGGCGCGGTCTCCGTGCCGCTGATCACCAGCAACCGCGTCAACACCCCCGAGGTCGCCGAGCGGATCCTGGCGGAGGGGCGCGCGGACATGGTGTCGATGGCCCGGCCCTTCCTCGCCGACCCCGACTTCGTCGCCAAGGCGGCGCAGGGCCGGCCGGAGGCCATCAACACGTGCATCGGCTGCAACCAGGCCTGCCTGGACCACACCTTCAGCGGGAAGATCACCTCCTGCCTGGTCAACCCGCGTGCCTGCCACGAGACCGAGCTGGTCCTCTCCCCCACCCGGCTGCGCAAGCGCGTCGCGGTGGTCGGCGCGGGCCCGGCGGGGCTCGCCTGCGCCGTGAGCGCCGCCGAACGGGGCCACGAGGTCACGCTGTTCGACGCCGCGGACGAGATCGGCGGGCAGCTCAACATCGCCAAGCGGGTGCCGGGCAAGGAGGAGTTCGACGAGACGCTCCGCTACTTCCGTACGCGGCTGGCCGAGAGCGGCGTGGACGTACGCCTGGGCACGTACGCCACCGCCGAGGCGCTCACCGGCTACGACGAGGTCGTCGTCGCGACCGGCGTGACCCCGCGCACGCCCGCCATCGACGGCGTCGACCACCCGAGCGTTGTCAGCTACCTGGACGTGCTGCGCGACGGCGCGCCGGTCGGCGAGCGCGTGGCGGTCGTCGGGGCGGGGGGCATCGGCTTCGACGTGGCGGAGTTCCTGACGGACGGCGGCGAGGGCGCGAGCCGGGACCCGGAGACGTACTTCCGGCAGTGGGGCGTCGACACGTCGTACGCGGAGCGCGGCGGACTGCGCGCCCCCGAGCGCCCGAAGCCGCCGCGCACCGTGCACCTGCTGCAGCGCAAGACGTCCAAGGTCGGCGCGGGGCTGGGCAAGACGACGGGCTGGATCCACCGCACGGAGCTCAAGCACCGGGGCGTCACCATGGTCGCGGGCGCCGCGTACGAGCGGATCGACGACGAGGGCCTGCACATCACCGTGGACGGCGAGGCCCGGACCGTGCCCGTCGACACGGTCGTGCTCTGCACGGGGCAGGAGCCGCGGCGCGACCTGTACGAGGAGCTCGTGGCGGCGGGGGTGTCCGCGCACCTGATCGGCGGCGCGGACGTGGCCGCCGAGCTGGACGCCAAGCGCGCGATCGACCAGGGGACGCGGCTGGCGGCGGCTCTGTGACCGTGCGGCCTGCGGGTCGCGTGCGTCCCGCGGGTCGCGTGGGTCGTACGCGTCCCTAGGATGCGGTCATGTCACTCCCGCACGCGATCCTCACCGCCCTGCTCGAGAAGCCGTCCTCGGGTCTGGAGCTGACCCGCCGGTTCGACCGGTCGATCGGCTACTTCTGGTCGGCCACGCATCAGCAGATCTATCGCGAGCTGGGAAAGCTGGAGCAGGCGGGGCACATCCGGGCCCTGCCCACGCAGGCTCCGGCCCGTGGGCAGAAGAAGGAGTACGAGGTTCTGCCCGCGGGCCGTGAGGCCCTGAGCGAGTGGGTGCGCAGGAGCGAGGACCCCAAGCCCATCCGGGACGCCCTGCTGCTGCGGCTGCGCGCGGCGGCGGTGGTGGGGACGGAGGGCTTCGCGGACGAGCTGTGCCGCCATCTGGCGCTGCACCGGGCGCAGTTGGAGGAGTACCTCGGGATGGAGGAGCGGCAGTTCCCGCCGGAGCGGCGCGCCGCCGAGGCGGACCGGCTGCGCCATCTGGTCCTGCGCGGGGGCATCGAGCTGGAGCGGTTCTGGACGGCGTGGCTGACGGAGGCGCTGGCGGAGTTCGACCGCGGCGACCAGGGCGGCGCCTGTCCGCCCTAGGCGAGGGCGGCGGCCAGCAGGGCGAAGGCGGCGATGATGACGGCGACGCGGACGTAGTGGTAGCGGTCCCAGCGGTTCGCCTGTTCCTTCCAGTCCTCGGGCCGGTTCTCGGGGGTCCACGTCTTGCTCCGGTTGTTGATCGGGACGAGCAGCAGGACCGACATGATCACGCTGACGATCAGCAACGCGCCGGCGGTGACGACGAGGCCGGTGCCGGAGTGGTGCCATCCGGCGACGGCCCAGACCGCGACCAGGACGAGCGACGTGATGTACCAGACCGGCATCACGGCGCCGAGCATCCGGCCTCCGTGGGCGCGGCCGAGTTGGCCGCTGTCCTCGGGGAGTGCGTCGAGGATCCGGTTGATGACGAAGGCGACGGAGAACTCCACCCCCACCATCACGCCGACGACCACGGTGGTGAACACCTCGAGTGCGTTGAGCATGGTGACCCTCCTGGGATCTAGCACTGCTAGCTGATGAAGCAACGCTAGTCCTACTGCCGCTCGATTGTCTAGCGGTGCTAGGATCGAATCATGTCGGTACAGGAACGCAAGCAGCGCGAGCGGGCCGAGCGCGAACGCCTCATCGTGGCGACGGCCCGCGACATCGCCGAGCAGCAGGGCTGGGACGCGGTCACCACTCGCCGGCTCGCCGAGCGCATCGAGTACAGCCAGCCCGTCCTCTACAGCCACTTCCGCGGCAAACGGGAGATCATCGGCGCCGTCGCCCTCGAGGGCGCGGCCGAGTTGGCCGTGGCGGTACGCGCCGCCACCTCCCGCGCGAACGATCCACGCGAGCGGGTCACCGCCCTCGCGCGCGCCTACCTCGAATTCGCCGCACGCAACCCGGCGGTCTACGACGCCATGTTCCAGCTCGACGGCGGCCTGGCGTTCGCGGTCGAGGACACCCCGCAACCCCTCAAGGACGCCTTCGCCGCCCTGCTGGAAAGCCTCGGCGAGGTCGCCGGGGAGAACGTCCACCCGGGACTGTTCACCGAGGTGTTCTGGGCGGCCCTGCACGGGCTGGCCACCCTGATCCGAGCGGGGCGGCTGCCGCCGGAGCACACCGAGTCGCGGGTGAAGCTGCTGGTGGACCGGCTCGCCGTGGTCTGACGCGAATTGTTAACGGTAATCATTTTCAGGTAGCGTGACCCCACCGTACCGACGATGGAGGTCTCGCAGTCATGGCCGTACCCAAGCGGAAGATGTCCCGCTCCAACACCCGCCACCGCCGCGCCCAGTGGAAGGCGTCCACGCCCCAGCTGGTGCCCGTGACGGTCGACGGCTCCGTCTACCAGGTGCCGCAGCGCCTGGTGAAGGCGTACGAGCGCGGCCTGATCCAGCCGGAGGGCTGAGCGCGATGACGACGGCCACGGCGATCCGCGACCACCGCGACTCGCGCGACTCGCGACGCGACCCGCTCGACCCGCGTCTGCCCGTCACGGTCCTCTCGGGCTTCCTCGGCGCGGGCAAGACGACGCTGCTCAACCACGTCCTGGGCAACCGGGAGGGCCTGCGGGTCGCCGTGATCGTCAACGACATGAGCGAGGTCAACATCGACGCCGCCCTGGTGCGCGGCGGCGAGGCGGCCCTCTCCCGGACCGAGGAGCGGCTGGTCGAGATGACCAACGGGTGCATCTGCTGCACCCTGCGCGACGACCTCCTGGAGGAGGTCGACCGGCTGGCCCGCGAGGGCCGCTTCGACTACCTCCTCATCGAGTCCAGCGGCATCTCGGAGCCGATGCCCGTCGCCGCGACGTTCGCCTTCCCGCGCGACGACGGTGCCACGCTGGGCGACCTGGCCCGCCTGGACACCATGGTCACGGTCGTCGACGCGGCCAACTTCCTGCCCGAACTGGCGGGCGGCGACGGGCTCGCCGAACGGGGCCTCGACCAGTACGAGGACGACGAGCGCACGGTCAGCGACCTGCTGATGGACCAGATCGAGTTCGCGGACGTCATCGTCCTCAACAAGCTGGACCTCGTCGCGGAGGCGGACGCGGCCCGGCTGGCGGCCGCGCTCACCCGGCTCAACCCGGCCGCCCGCATCCTGACCGCCGAGCGCGGCCGGGTGGCCCCCCAGGACGTCCTCGGCACCGGCCTGTTCGACCTGGAGCGCGCCCAGCAGGCGCCCGGCTGGGTCATGGAGCTCAACGGCGACCACATCCCCGAGACCGAGGAGTACGGCATCTCCTCCACGGTCTTCCGGGCGGACCGCGCCTTCCACCCCGAGCGGCTGTGGCGGTTCGTCACCGAGGGCATGGACAGTGGGGCGTACGGACGGATCCTGCGCTCCAAGGGCTTCTTCCGGCTCGCCGGCCGCGACCACGTGACCGGGCTGTGGTCCCAGGCCGGCGCCGTCGCCCGCTTCGAGCCGTCCGGCGCCCGCGAGGACGGCGACGAGGGCGGCGGCCAGGGCTGCCAGGAACTGGTCTTCATCGGGACGGGACTACGCGCCGACGCGCTGCACACCGCCCTGGAGACCTGCCTGGTGGCGGAGCACGAGAGCGGGCCGTGGGACGACCCGTTCCCGACGTGGGACGTCCACGGGCCCGACGACGCCTGCCACTTGGACGGGAACCCGGAACACGCGCATCCGCGCCTGGGCGGCTAGCGGCTTTCCGGGCCCGCGAGCGCGGGGAAGTCCGCCGCCCCCTGCGTGAAGGCGTGCTCGTACGCCTCCGGGGTCAGGCCCGCGCGGACGGAGTCGGTGATGCGGTCGACGTCGACGCGCTCCGCCTTGGGCAGCGGCGTGCCGACCGCGGCGCGGGCGCCGGCCGCGGCGCCGAGCAGGCGGGCGGCACGCTCGAGGTCGCCGGCCAGGGCCTCCGCTCCGGCGAGGCCCTCGAAGGCGAGGGCGAGGGCGCGGGGGTCGCCGGTGCGGCGCGCGTGGTCGAGGCCTTCCCGGTGGAGCTCCCGGGCGGTGGCGGCGTCACCGCGCTGTTCGGCGATGAACCCGAGCTCGGCGAGGATGAACGCCACGCCGTGGTCCCCTTCCCACCGGCGGCACCAGTCGAGCCAGGCGTGGAAGTGGGCCGCGGCGTCGTCGAGCCTGCCCTGGCGCCGCGCCACGATCCCGAGCCCCACTTCGGCGAACTCCTCGCCGCGCTGGTAGGCGTGTGCGGCGGCCAGTCGCCTGGCGCGTTCGTGGAGGTCCCGGGCGCGGTCGAGGTCACCGGTGAGCACGGCGGTGCGGCCGAGCCGGGCCAGCATCCTGGAGGCGTCGTTCCACAGGTCGAGCGCGCTCGCGAGCCGATGGCCCTCCTCGCGCAGCCGTTCCGCCGCGCCGTAGTCGCCCGCCATCTCGGCCAGGTCCCCGAGGGTGTACGCGGCATGGAGCCGGCCCCATCCGTCGCCGAGCTCTTCGAAGGCCGCCCGCGCCCGCCGGGCGTCCGCCCGCGCCTCGTCCAGCCTGCCCTGGTGGACGAGGACTTCGGCGCGGACCGCCAGCGCCGCGGCGGCACCCCAGCGGTCGCCCAGCTCCTCGAACCCGGCATGCGCCCGTTCGGCGAGGTGGCAGGTGACCGCCGCATCACCGAACCCGGTCCTGCTCAAGGCGAGGAACCACCGCGCGCGGGCCCGGCCCGCCGGGTCGTCGACGGTGTCGTACGCCGCCACCGCGGCCTGGGTGTCGGTATCGGTGTCGTACCGCGTGTCGAGCAGGAGCAGGGACATTCCCGCGCGCCATGCCCGGGCGGCCGCCTTCCGTTCGGGGGCGCCGTCGCCCGACAGCGCGAGGTCGAAGGAGCGCCGGGCCTCGGCGAACCGGCCGCGCAGGAACCAGTACCACGCCATCGCGTCGACCAGCCGCAAGGCCGCGTCCCCGACACCGTGGCGCACCGCGTGGGCGAGGGCGGCCCGGACGTTGGCGGTCTCGGCCTCCAGCCGTCGCAGCCACCGGTGCTGCTCGTGGCCCCGGAGGTGGGCGTCGGCGTGCACGGCGAAGTCGGTGTAGTGGGCGAGGTGGCGGTCGCGCGCGCCCCGGAGCTCCTCGTCCCCCGCCTCGGCCAGCCGCTCCGCGCAGTAGGCGGCGACCGATTCCAGCAGCCGGTAGCGGCCGTCGTGCTGGCCGACCAGCGACCGGTCGACCAGCCGGCCCAGCAGGTCGAGGACGTCGGCGCGGCGCACCCGGCCGTCGGCGCACACCGCTTCGGCGGCCTCCAGCGTGCAGCCGTCGGCGCAGACCGCCAGACGGCGCAGCACGATCCGCTCCCGCTCGCCGAGCAGGCCCCAGCTCCAGTCGAGGGTGGCGCGCAGGGTCCGCTGCCGCGTCGGGGTGGAGCGCAGGGTGGCGGTGAGCACCCGGAAGCGGTCGTCGAGCCGGGCGGCGAGTTCGGCCACGGGCATGAGGCGCACCCGGGCGGCGGCCATCTCCAGCGCGAGCGGGATGCCGTCCAGGCGGCGGCAGATGGTGGCGACGGCCCGCGCGTTGCCCGCGTCGAGCCGGAAGCCGGGATCGGCGGCGGTGGCGCGCGAGACGAAGAGTCGTACCGCGCTGGAGCGCAGCAACCGGTCCGGGTCGGGGCCCTCGGGTCCGTCGGCGTCCGGCGCGTCCAGGTCGACGCCGTACGCGTCGGCGCCGGGAAGGTCCAGGGGCGGTACGGGCCACAGGCGTTCGCCGACGACCGCCAGCGGCTCCTGGCTGGTGGCCAGGACCCGCAGGGCGGGCGCGGCGCGCAGCAGGTGTGCGGTCAGCTCGGCGACCGGTTCGACGACGTGCTCGCAGTTGTCCAGTACCAGCAGCGTGTCGCGACCCCTGAGGGCATCGGCGAGCCGGCCGGCCGCGGGCCGCGCCGGCACACGCGGGTCGTCCCGTAGGCCGAGCACCGCGGCGACGGCCTCGTGCACCTCCGCGGCGGTGCGTGCCGGGGCGAGCTCCACCAGCCAGGCGCCGTCCGGGAGTTCGCGGGCGTGGTGCGCGGCCGCCTCCAGGGCGAGCCGTGTCTTGCCGACCCCGCCCGCGCCGGTGAGCGTCACCAGCCGCTCGCGCGTCAGCAGCGCCTGGATCCGCCGTACGTCGTCGGTGCGGCCTATCAGGTCGGTCAGGGGTGCGGGGAGGTTGCCGCGCGGTCCCGCCGCGTACGGTCCTTCTCCGTGGGGCCCTTCCGCGTACGGTCCTTCCCCGCGCGGCCCTCCCTCGTACGGTCCTTCCTCGCGCGGCCCTGCCCCGTAACGCAGCCCTGCCCCGTGACGCGGTCCTGCCCCGTGCGGTCCTGCCCCCTGTGCCGCCGTCGCGGAGGCCGCGGGCGCGAGGCCGGCGTCCTGCCGCAGGATCGCCTCGTGCAGGGCGGCCAGCTCGCGGCCGGGATCGAGGCCGAGGTCGTCGCGCAACCGGTCGCGCAGTTCGGCCAGGCTCGCCAGCGCTTCGTCCTGGCGTCCCGCGAGGTAGAGGGCGCGGACGTGGGCGGCCCGCAGCCGCTCGCGCAGCGGGTGCGCGGCGACGAGTTCGCCCAGCTCGCCCGCGAGCAGCGCGTGCTCGCCCAGTTCGAGCCGTGCCTCGGCGAGTTCCTCGAGCGCGGCCAGCCGCTGCTCCTCCAGCCGCCGGGCTTCGGCGCGTACGAACGCGGCGTCGGCGTGGTCGGCGTACGCCTCCTCACCCCGCCAGAGCTCCGCGGCCTCGCGGAGCAGCCGGGCCCTGGCACGGGGGTCGTCGGGGGACGCCTGCGCGCGGCGCAGCAGCGCCTCGAAGCGTCCGGCGTCGACCGCGGTGTCGTCGGCCCGCAGCAGGTAGCCCGGCGCCCGGGACTCGATGAGGTCGCGGCCGCCCGGCTCGGCCTCCTCCAGGGTGCGGCGCAGCAGCGAGACCTTGGAGCGCAGGGTGCGGACGTCGTTCGCCGGGGGCGCGTCGCCCCACAGGGCGTCGACGAGCCGGTCCACCGAGACGGTCCGGCCCCGGTGCACCAGGAGCGCGGTCAGGAGGGCACGGACCTTCGTCTCGTGGACCCGTACGGGCTGACCGTCCGACGTCCACACTTCCAGGGGGCCCAGCACTCCGAAACGCACCCGGTCACGTTACCCGTAACCCCGCCGGAACGTTTCCGGAGACGGACCGGAACCCCGCTCGCGCACAGTCGAGTCATGACGAAAACACCGAACACACCGAACTCCGTTGCCACCACCGCTTCTGACGTCGCGTCGAACACCGCCCCGGGTGGCGAGGCCGTCACCGTCATCGGCCTGGGCCTGATGGGCAGGGCCCTCGCCGGCGCCTTCCTCGACGCGGGCCATCCGACCACCGTGTGGAACCGCTCTGCGGGCAAGGCGGACGAACTGGTCGCCCGCGGGGCCACCTTCGCCCCCTCCGTGGCCGAGGCCCTGCGAGCGAGCTCCCTGGTCGTCGTCTGCCTCAGCGACGCCGACGCGGTACGCGACGCGCTCGGCCCGCACCGGGCCGATCTCGCCGGACGTACCCTCGTCAACCTGACCTCCGGAACGTCCGACGAGGCCCGCGCGTTGGCGGAGTTGACCGGCGACTACGTGGACGGCGCGATCATGGCCATCCCCGAGGTGATCGGCACCCCGGACGCCTTCCTGTTGTTCAGCGGAGCACCGGACGCCTTCGCGCAGCACCGCGAGGCCCTCGGCCGGCTCGGCAAGGCGACCTTCTTCGGCGAGGACCCCGGGCTCGCCTCCCTGTACGACGTGGCGCTGCTCGGCGTCATGTGGGGCACGCTCAACGCGTTCCTGCACGGGGCGGCGCTGCTCGGCGCGGCCAAGGTCGACGCGAGTGCGTTCGCGCCCTTCGCCAACCAGTGGGTGGGCAGCGTGACCGGCTTCATCAGCGCCTACGCCGACCAGATCGACCGCGGCGCCTACCCGGCCGAGGACGCCACGCTGGAGACCCATCTGGCGACCATGAAGCACCTGGTGCGGGAGAGTGCGGCCGTCGGCATCGACACCGACTGGCCGGCCCGCATCCAGGCCCTCACCGAGCGCGCCATCGGCGCGGGCCACGCCGGTGCGAGCTATGCCGCACTCGTCGAGGTCTTCCGGGGCCGGGCGTAACCGCCGGCAGGCCCGTCCGCCGGCAGGCCCGTCCGCCGGCCTGCGGGCCTGCCGACCTGGCGGCCCCTGGCGCCCGGCCGGGGCATCCGGCCGGGCGCCTCAGGAGGCTCAGGGCACCGGGACGAACTCCGGCTGGTCCAGCAGGCGCAGCCAGCTTCCGTCCGGCTGGCGCCTGACCACCTGCGCGCGAGCACCGGCACCGTCCCTCGGCGGGGTCGACGTGAGGGCGATGTCGTCGCTGACCAGCGTCGGGAGGGGCGCTTCCGGCTCGAACCGCGGCCTGCCCGCGAGCACCTGCTCCCACAGGGCGCGGATCGCCTCCCGGCCGACGGTCTGCCGGCCGGGGGGAAACGCCACCACGGCGTTCTCCTCGTACAGCGCGGCGACTCCGGCCGCGTCACCGGCGTTGGACCGTTCGACGAACAAGCGGGTGATGTCCTCGGGGCGCATGGCCTTCTCGTACTCCGGCATGAATTCCTCCTGGGATCGGATCCGGTGTCGGTCTGTCAGCGGTACCGATCCTTGTCACCCTCGTATCAGAAGTCCAACAGATGCTTCTTGTGGAAACTAGAATCCACGGTCATGGAACTGAGGCAGCTGGAGTACTTCGTCGCCGTCGCCGAGGAGCGGAACTTCACCCGGGCCGCGGAGCGGGTCCGCATCAGCCAGTCCGGGGTGAGTGCGCAGATCCGGCAGTTGGAACGGGAGCTCGGGGCCACGCTGTTCGACCGGTCCGCGCGGATCGTCACCCTCACCGCCGCGGGCAAGGCGGCCCTCGAACCGGCCCGCGCCGCTCTCGCCGCCGCCCGGGCGGTCGGGCAGGCGGTGGGCGAGGTGGCGGACCTCGTCCGGGGGCGCGTGACCGTCGGGATGGTCAGCGGCTGCACCGTCACGCCGCTGTTCGACGCCCTCGCCTCGTTCCGCGGAGCGCATCCCGGGGTCGAGATCTCCCTGCTGGAGGACCGCTCCGACCGGCTCGCGGAGGCGGTGCGCGCGGGCACCCTCGATCTGGCCCTCATCGGGGCCGCGGCCGCCGTTCCCGAGGGGTTGGAGGCGTTGACCCTCGTCGACGAGCGGCTCTGCGTCGCGGTCCCGGCCGGGCATCCGCTGGCGAAGCGGCGGCGGGTCACGCTGCGCGACGCGTGCTCCCACCCGCTGGTGTGCATGCCCCCCGGCACCGGCCTGCGCACGGTGTTCGACGACGCCTGCGCGGCCCAGGGCATCCGGCCGCCGATCGCCCTGGAGGCCAGCGCTCCGGACGCCATCGCCGACCTCGCCGCCCGCGGGCTCGGCGTCGCCGTCCTCAGCGATTCGATGGCCCGGCCCTACCGCGACCGCCTCACCGCCCGCCCCCTCGACGACATCACGACACCCGCACTCCTGGCCCTCGTCTGGCGCAGCGCGCACAACCCGGCGGTACGCGAGCTGCTGCGCCACTGCCGACAGGCTTTCACCGGGCCCGCTCTCCGAGGCCGTCCCGGTCCGGCCGCAGGAAGTCGGTGAGTGCGGAGGCCAGTTCCTCGGGCGCCTCTTCGGCGACGTGGTGTCCCGAGTCGATGCCGTGGCCCCGGACGTCGGTGGCCCACCGGCGCCAGATGGCGCGGGGATCTCCGTACAGGTCCTCCAGGTCGTCCCGGAGCGACCACAGGACGAGCGTCGGGCAGGCGATGCGGGCACCGGCGGCGCGGTCGGCTTCCTCATGCCGCCGGTCGACGGTCAGACCGGCGCGGTAGTCCTCGAGCATCGCTCGCACCACCTCGGGATCGGAGGTGGCGCGCCGCCATTCGTCGTAGTTCTCCCGGCCCATCACCTCCGGGTCGCCGTGGTACCAGGCGACGGGGTCGACGGTGATGACGCGCTCGGGGATGTCCGGCTGTGCGAAGAAGAACCAGTGCCACCACTGGGTGGCGAACTCGGCGGTGATCCGCGACAGATGCTCCGTCAGCGGCAGGCAGTCCGCGAAGGCCACCCGGGAGACGGCCTCCGGGTGGTCGAGCGTGAGGCGCAGGGCCACGGCCCCTCCGCGGTCGTGCCCGGCGAGCGCGAACCTGCGGTGTCCGAGGTGGCGCATCACGGCCACCACGTCCCCGGCGACCGCACGCTTGGAATAACCGGCGTGATCGGCCGTGAAGCGCGGCCCCCGGGAGCGCCCGTACCCCCTCAGGTCCGGGCACACCACCGTGTGGCCGGCGCGTACGAGCAGCGGGGCGACCCGGTGCCATGTCGCCGACGTACGGGGATGACCGTGCAGCAGCACCACGGGCGGACCACTCCCGCCGAAGCGGACGAAGACGGAAGCCTCACCGACGTCGATCCGCGCTGTCTCGAAGCCCTCGAACATCCCGGCCTCCCTGGGGCTCGGCTCATCCACCACGTCTCACCGCCGGCATGGCCCTTGGTGACGTGGGTGTCCTCGGGCAGGTGCTGACCCGATGGTCGCGTTCGGCCGCGGACGCGTCCGGCGCCACGGTCGGGCCTCCGGCCACCAGTGTCACCACTCCACCGGGTGCCGCGCCTACCCGCGGTCCCCTCCCGTACTCCTCGCGCACCAGAGTGCCGCCCCTGAGGGGCCCGCCGGGCGGCAGCATGGGGTCGGTCCTGGGCGCGCCGCGAGGTACGGCAGCCGCCGTACGTCATCGTGAGCGGCCCAGAACCGTACGGTCCAGGCCGCGGTGCCCGGGTCCGCTGCGGTCACCGTGAACTCGGGCCCGGCGCCGCCTCTCCTCTCGACCTACGTCCGGCAGCGGCTCTAGGTCGTGTCCGCAAAGTCCCGTCTGCCTGGCGGCGGTTGGCACGCCCTCCGGGCGGACGACGCTACTTTGCGGACACTCCCTAACCGAGCCACGCACCTATGCCGTCCCAGGCCATCTCCAGGTGGCGGGCGTGCCGCCGGCCGAGCTCGGTCTCCACGACCGCGTGTGCCTCCAGCATGCTGCGCATCCCGCCCAACTCGCCCAGGAACGGCGGCAACGTGCAGTCACCGAGACTCCCTCATCCCCCGTTCCGCCCGCTCAGCCGCTGATGCCTGCGCCCGGCCCAGCCGACGGCGACCCATGCGGCGAAGAGGACCACCGCGGCGACGAAGCCCGCCACGGTGTCGGTGAAGAGGAGCGTGAGCAGGACCACGACCAGCGTGATCGTCCCGAGCGTGGAGGTGGTGAAGGCGTCGGCGCGCAGGAGGACGCGCAGGAACCGGGAGGGTGCGGTGTCGGTCATGCTTCCGTATTCTGCCGGGCAGCGGCGGTACGGGGTCCGGCTCATGCGGAGAGCCCCTTCCGCCACGCCGACTCGCGCAGTAGCCGCAGGCCGTTGAGGCCGACGAGGACCGTGGAGCCCTCGTGGCCGGCGACGCCGAGCGGCAGCGGGAGGTGGCCGGCCAGGTCCCAGATCACCAGGGCGCCGATGCAGACGCCCGCGATGACGAGGTTCTGCACGACCAGGGTGCGGGCGCGGCGGGAGAGGGCCACGACCGCCGGGACCGTGGCCAGTTCGTCGCGTACGACGACGGCGTCGGCGGTCTCCAGGGCGAGGTCGGAGCCGGCGCGGCCCATGGCGATGCCGCTGTGCGCGGCCGCGAGGGCGGGGGCGTCGTTGACGCCGTCGCCGACGACGAGGGTGCGCTGCCCGGCGCGTTCCCAGGCGTGAACGGCCGCCACCTTGTCCTCGGGCAGCAGCCCGGCTCGTACGTCGCTGATCCCGGCTTCGGCGGCGACGCGGCGGGCGGCGGCCTCGTTGTCGCCGGTCAGCAGGACGGGGGCGGTGCCGCTGAGCCGGGCGAGAGCGGCGACGGCGGCGGGGGCTCCGTCGCGGAGGCGGTCGGCGACGCCGAGGACGGCGACGGGGAGGGAGTCGACGGTGACCACGACGGCGGTGCGGCCCTCGGCCTCGACCTCGCGCACGGTGTCGGACGGGGCGTCGGGGCGCCCGACCGTGACCTCCCGGCCGTCGACGAGGGCCCGCACGCCCACGCCCGGGGTGGAGGCGAAACCGGTGGCTTCGGGGACCGGCAGGCCGCGCTCGCGCGCGGCGGCGACGACCGCGCGGGCCAGGGGGTGTTCGCTCGGGAGCTCGGCCGCGGCGGCGAGGGACAGGACCTCGGCCTCGGTGAGGGTGGTGCCGCTGACGGTGTCGGCAACCGTCTCGGTGTCGGTGAGCAGCCGGATGTCGGTGACACGGGGTGCGCCCTCGGTGAGGGTGCCGGTCTTGTCCAGGGCCACGCGGTCGGCCTGGCCGAGGCGCTCCATCACCACGGCCGACTTGACGAGGACGCCGTGGCGCCCGGCGTTGGCGATGGCGGACAGCAGCGGCGGCATGGTGGCGAGGACCACCGCGCACGGCGAGGCCACGATCATGAACGTCATGGCCCGCAGCAGTGTCCCGGTGAAGTCCGCGCCGAAGGCGAGGGGCACGGCGAACAGCGCGAGGGTCGCGACGACCACGCCCACCGAGTAGCGCTGTTCGATCTTCTCGATGAACAGCTGGGTGGGGGCCTTCGTCGCGCTGGCCTCCTCGACCATGGCGACGATCCGGGCGATGACGGATGCGGAGGCGTCCTTGTCGACGCGGACACGCAGCGCGCCGGTGCCGTTGAGGGTGCCCGCGAAGACCTCGTCGCCGGGGGCCTTGGTGACGGGCAGCGGTTCGCCGGTGATGGTCGCCTGGTCGACGTCGCTCGCGCCGTCGAGGACCGTGCCGTCGGCGGGCAACCGCTCCCCCGGCCGTACGAGGACGAGGTCGCCGACCCGCAGGTCGGCCACGTCGACCGGCTCCTCGCCGGTGTCCGTGAGCCGTACGGCCTTGGCGGGGGCGAGGTCGAGCAGGCCGCGCACCGAGTCGGCGGTGCGCCGGGTCGCGAGGGCCTCCAGTGCGCCGGAGACGGCGAAGATGACGATGAGGAGGCCGCCGTCGAGGAACTGGCCGATCGCGGCGGCTCCGATGGCCGCGACGACCATGAGCAGGTCGACGTCGAGGGACTTCTCGCGCAGTGCCTGAAGCCCGGCCCAGCCCGGCTCCCAGCCGCCGGCGGCGTAGCAGAGGGCGTAGAGCGGCCCCCAGGCCCACGCCGGCGCGCCGGCCAGGTCGAGCGGGAACGCCGCCAGGAAGGCGACGGCGGACAGGGCCGCCCAGCGGACTTCGGGCAGGGCGAAGAGCCGGGTCCGGCGGGCGGGGGGTGCGGTGGCGGCGGACGGGGCCGCGGACCGGGAAGCGGACCGGGCGGTGTCGAGCACCGGGGAAGCCATCGGGGGCACACCTCTCCAGAGGAAGGGGACGGCGCGAACGCCCTCACCATACCCGAATACATGAAGAGGTCTTCATCTGTACGAGCAAACACGCGGTTACGATGACCTGCATGGGACACGGAGTGCATGGTGAGACGACCCCCGCAGCCCGCCTCGACGCGGAGTCCGCGGCCACCATCGCCGCCACGCTCCAGGCCCTCGCCACGCCGTCCCGGCTGATGATCCTCACGCGGCTCCGCCAGGGCCCCTGCGGGGTGACCGAGCTCGCCGAGTCGGTCGCCATGGAGCAGTCCGCCGTCTCGCACCAGTTGCGCCTGCTGCGGGC
The DNA here is from genome assembly GCF_040646655.1 of Streptomyces sp. NPDC045431. NCBI lineage: Bacteria > Bacillati > Actinomycetota > Actinomycetes > Kitasatosporales > Streptomycetaceae > Streptomyces > Streptomyces sp. NPDC045431. The sequence continues at coordinate 204,512 of NZ_JBEZAQ010000009.1, read as the reverse complement.
GCTGGGGCTGGTCACCGGAGTCCGCCAGGGACGCCGGATCGAGTACAGCCTCTACGACAACCACGTGGCCCAGCTCCTGGACGAGGCCGTGTACCACATCGAGCACCTTCGGCTCGGCGCGCGTGATCTGCCCCAATCCGCCGTGGATACTGGGCAGTCCTAGGCGGACGACCCGAAGGGGCGGGCATGACCGACCAGTTGGAGACGGCGCACGGCGTGCGGCACGCGGTGGTCATCGGCGGGAGCCTCGCCGGACTGCTCGCGGCCCGGGTGCTCGCGGAACACGCGGAGCGTGTGACCGTCATCGAGCGGGACCGCTTCCCCGAGGGGCCGCAGCCACGTGCGGGCGTGCCGCAGGGCCGGCACATCCACGTCCTGCTGGAGAGCGGCCAGCGGGCCCTGGACACGCTGTTGCCCGGCGTGGTGGACGAGCTGCGCGCCCAGGGGGCGCCCCGGGTCGGCATGCCCGACGACCTCGTGCAGTGGCAGGGCGGGCGCTGGTACCGCCGCACGCCCGCGACGGCGTACCTGCTCACCGGCTCCCGCCCGCACCTGGAGCACGTGGTGCGCCGACGGGTGCTGGCCGACCCCAGGATCCGGGCCGTCGAGGGCACGGAGGCCGTCGGGCTGATCGGCGACGCCGCGCGCGTGCGGGGCGTACTGCTGCGCGAGCGCGGCGCGGGGGCCGGCGCGGAAACCAGCACCGGCGCGGGGGCCGGCGCGGGCAAGGACGGGAACACGGGTGCGCGCGAGGGTGCCGGGCGGGACGCACGGTCGCTCGCGGCGGACCTGGTCGTGGACGCGTCCGGGCGCGGCTCGCGCGCGGCCGCGTGGCTGTCGGCGCTCGGCGCCGAGCCGCCGCACGAGGAGACGCTGGACACGGGCCTCGCGTACGCGACCCGGCTGTACCGCGCCGGCTCGGCGGGCGACGGCACGGACGGGCTGGGCCAGTACATCGTCCCCCACCCGCAGCAGACGCGCGGCGCCGTGGTGCTGCCCCTCGAGGACGGCCGCCATCTGGTGACGCTCTCCGGCCTGCGCGGCGACGAACCGCCCACGGACGGCGAGGAGTTCGTGGCGTACGCGGCCCGCTTGCCGCACCCCCTGGTGAGCGAGTGGCTGGCCAAGGCCGAGCCCGACGGGCCGGTCCACGGTTTCCGCCGCACGGCCAACGTACGGCGGCGCTACGACCGTCCGGGCCGCCGCCCGGCCGGGTTCCTCGCCACCGGTGACGCGCTGTGCACCTTCAACCCGATCTACGGGCAGGGCATGTCCGTCGCCGCGCTCTCCGCGGTGGCGCTGCGCGACGCGCTCGCCGACCCGCGGCGTACGCCGACGACCCGGCGGGTGCAGCGGGCGCTGTTCGACGCCTCCCGGCAGGCCTGGGACGTCTCGGCGGGCGCGGACCGGAACATGCCGGGCGCGCAGGGCGACGCGGCGCGGGCGCGGGCCGCCGACCGGGCCGTCGCCTGGTACCTCCGTCGGGTCCAGGCGCGGGCGGTGGGCGACCCGGAGGTGGGCGCGGCCTTCCGCTCGGTCCTGTCACTGGTGGAGCCGCCGACCGCGCTGTTCGCGCCGCGGATCGCGCGGGCGGTGCTGCTCGGGCCGGTCCGCGAGGCGCCCACCGAACCGCAGATGTGGCGGGAGTCCACGGGGGGCTGACCCGGGGTCAGGGGCGCATGACGACCTTCACCGCGCCGTCGTCCTTGTGCTGGAACATCCGGTACGCGTGCGGGGCGTCGGCCAGCGGGAGGTGGTGGGTGGCGAAGCCGTCCACGCCGAGCGGGTCCTCGTCGGTGAGCAGGGGCAGGATGTCGTCCACCCAGCGGCGGACGTTGGCCTGGCCCATGCGCAGTTGGATCTGCTTGTCGAACAGCGTCATCATCGGCAGCGGGTCGGCGGCGCCGCCGTAGACGCCGCTGAGGGAGATCGTGCCGCCACGCCGTACCAGGTCGATGGCGAGGTAGAGGGCGGCGAGCCGGTCCGCACCGGCCTTCTGGTGCAGCCTGGCCGCCCAGGACTTGGGCAGCAGCCCGGCGGCCTGCTGCTGGGTGCGGGCCAGGGGGCTGCCGTGGGCCTCGGTGCCGACGGCGTCGATGACGGCGTCGGGGCCGCGGCCCCGGGTGTGGGCCTTGACCGCGTCCACCAGCTCGTCCTGGCTGTCGTGGCCGGTCAGGTCGAACACCTCGACGCCGCGCGCCTTCGCGCGCTGGAGGCGGTCCCACACCAGATCCACGCCGATGACCTGGGCGGCACCCTGGTGGAGGGCGATGCGGCAGCACATGTCGCCGATGGGGCCGAGGCCGAGGACGGCCACGGAGCCGCCCGGCGGGATGTCGGCGTACCGGACCGCCTGCCAGGCGGTCGGCAGGACGTCGGAGAGGTAGAGGAAGCGGTCGTCGGGTGGGCCCTCGGGGACCTTGATGGGGCCGAACTGCGCCTGCGGCACCCGGAGGTACTCGGCCTGACCGCCGGGCACGGAGCCGTACAGCCGCGAGTAGCCGAACAGGGCGGCGCCCATGCCCTCCTCCCGCACCTGGGTGGTCTCGCACTGGGTCGGCAGGCCCGAGCCGCACATCCAGCAGTGGCCGCAGGCGATCTGGAAGGGGACGACCACCCGGTCGCCGGGCTTGAGGTCCGGCACCTCGGCGCCGACCTCCTCGACGATACCCATCGGCTCGTGCCCGAGGATGTCACCGGGGGTCATGAACGGCGTGAGCACCTCGTACAGGTGCAGGTCCGAGCCGCACAGTCCGGTGGAGGTCACCTTGATGACCGCGTCCGTCGGCCGTTCGATCCTCGGATCCGGCACCGTCTCCACCCGGACGTCGCGCTTGCCCTGCCATGTCACGGCCCTCATCGTGCGTGTCCCTTCACCGGCTCTCCTGCGGGGTGCGGCCCGGGTACCCGGGCGCGTCGCCGGTGAATCCGTTTTCGGCCAGAGTGCGAGGGAAAGACCGGACCCCCCTTCCGAGAAGGTTTAGACCAATGATAAGGATTCCTCACCCAAACAGCACGCTCGGCTACGCTGAGCGAAGGAAATTGAGGGTTGAACATGGCTGAGCCTCAGGCCCCCGCACTCCCGCTCTACCTCCAGGTCGCCGCCGCGCTGCGCGACGAGCTCGTGCACCGGCGGATAGCGCCGGGCTCCCGACTGCCGTCCGAGCGCTCCCTGGTGCAGCGCTTCCAGGTGAACCGGCAGACCGTACGCAGCGCCCTGCGGCTGCTGCGCGACGAACGACTCGTCGTCACCGAACGGCGCGGCACCTTCGCCGCCACCGGAGGCGCCCCGCAGGCGCCCAAGCCGGTCCTCGCGCCCGGCCTGCTGCAGTTCCCGTGCGGACCCGGCGCCCCGGACGCGCTCGCCGAGGTGGACCTCGCCTGGGAGCCCGCGCCGCCGGAGCTCGCCGAGCGGCTGGGGCTGCTGCCCGGCGAGCCGACGCTGGTCCACCGCCACCGGCTGCCGGGGGCGGGGTCGGCCGGTGGCCTCGGCGGCTCCGGTGGCTCCGGTGGCCTCGGCGGCTCCGGCGGGGGCTCCGCGCCCGTGCGGCAGCGGGCCGTGACCCGGTTCTCCCGGTACGCGCTGGCCGAGGTGCCCGAACTGGCCCGCTACCGGCGCCCGCAGGCCCGGCCCGGCCGGCCGGACCTGCGGCTGCTGTACCACTGGATGCACCGGGCCGGACTGCGGCTGACGCGGCGCGAGTCCATCGGCGTCGACCACGACCCGGGCGCCTCCGCGTGCCTGGCCGTGCACCGCGAGGTGAGCGACCAGCACGGGCACGTGCTGGAGGTGACGGACATCCGCTTCGCGCCGGAGTCCGCCTCCTGGACGTACGAGTTCACCAGCTGAGCCACGGGCACGGAGGGCGTCAGACGATGCCCTCGGCGATCTCCGCCTGTTCGCGGGCGTTGCCGTACGGCGCGGGCGTGCCGTACGAGCGGCGGGCGACGTACCACCACACGCTCGCCAGGATCAGCACCACGGCGAGCGCGATCACGGCGTAGTTCATCGAGTCGATGGTCACCGGTGCCTTCTGGGGCAGGCAGAAGAGCACGGTGACGACGGCGACCCAGACGACGGCCGTCCAGCCGATGGGCTTGGACCAGCGGCCCAGCGACCAGGGCCCGGCCTGGAAGCGGTCCCCCGCGCGCAGCCGCAGGTAGATCGGGATGGCGTAGGCGGGGGTGATGCCGATGACGTTGATGGCGGTGACGGCGCCGTAGGCGGTCGCCGAGTACAGCGAGGGGACGGCGAGCACGGCCGCGACCGCGACCGAGAGCCACACCGCGTTGGCCGGGGTCTGGGTACGGCTGCTGACCTTGCGCCAGAGGGCGGAGCCCGGCAGGGCGTTGTCCCGGCTGAAGGCGAACACCATGCGGCTGGCGGCGGCGACCTCGGCGTTGCCGCAGAAAAGCTGCGCCACGATGACCACCAGGAGCAGGGCCGTGGCGCCGGCGGTGCCCAGCGCGTCGATGAGGATCTGCGCGGGCGGTACGCCGGTCGCGCTGTTCTGCGTGCCCGCGTAGTCCTGGATGGCGAAGGTCAGCCCGGCGAGCAGGGCGAAACCGGCGATCCAGGAGACCCAGATGGCCCGGACGATGCCCTTGGCGGCGGAGACGGACGCGTTGGAGGTCTCCTCGGAGAGGTGGGCCGAGGCGTCGTAGCCGGAGAAGGTGTACTGGGCGAGGAGCAGGCCGATGGCCGCCACGTAGAAGGGGTTGGCCCAGCCGGTGTCGTTGACGAACTCGGTGAAGACGAACTCGGCCGACTGGTGGCGGTCGGGCACGAGCGCGAGCGCGCCGACGATGACGGCGACGCCGGTCAGGTGCCACCAGACGCTGATGGAGTTGAGGACGCTGACGAGGCGGACGCCGAAGAGGTTCAGCACGGCGTGCAGCAGCAGGATGCAGAGGAAGATCAGGAAGGTGGAGCCGGCGGTGGGCACGAAACCGAACTGGAGGTTCAGGAACGCGCCGGTGAAGAGCGCGGCGCCGTAGTCGATGCCGGCTATCGCCCCGAGGAGCCCGAGCAGGTTGAGCCAGCCGGTGTACCAGCCCCAGCGGCGGCCGCCGAGCCGGTCGGCCATGTAGTACAGCGCGCCCGAGGTGGGGTACGCACTGGTGACCTCGGCGAGCGCCATGCCGACGCACAGCACGAACAGGCCGACGCCCGCCCAGCCCCAGAGCATCACGGCCGGGCCGCCGGTGCCGAGGCCGAAGCCGTACAGGGTCATGCAGCCGGAGAGGATGGAGATGACGGAGAAGCTGATGGCGAAGTTGCCGAAGCTGCCCATGCGGCGGGCCAGGACCGGCTGGTAGCCGAGTTCTCTGAGCCGCTGCTCGTCGTCCAGGGGCGGGGCCTGCCGCTCCGGGCGGGCCCACAGGGTGCGGGACATGGCGGTACCTCCGAGTGGTGGTGACAGGGGGGACGTCAGGGGTGGCGGTAGGGGCCGGGCGTCGTGCGGTCTTCGGCCGCCGCGGGAAGCGGTGGGGCCGCCGCGGAAAGCGGTCCGGCCGTCCTGGAAGGGCGGTTCACCCGTCGCGGGGTGCCGTTTCGGCCGTCGCGGGGTGCCGTTTCGGCCGTCGCGGGCGCCGGTCCGGCCGTCGCCGGAGCCGCTTCAGCCGTCGCGGGCCGCGCCGAGGCAGCGGGTGCGGGCGCGCCGGAACACCTCCTCGGCGAGTGCCCGGTCACCCGGGTCGTCCGTGCGGTACGCCCACGGCTGCGGCGTGTAGTACGGACCGAGCGCCTCGAAGACGGGGGCGGCCTCGGTGAACCGGAGCGCCCCCCACAGGGCGTGCGCCAGGTGGTTGAGGTCGAGCAGCGACGCGGTGGCGGGGACGGCGTGGTCGAACCAGGCGAGCAGGGCGCGCAGCGCGTCGCGGGTGGCGTCCTCGGCGACCCAGTGCAGGTCGAGCGCCTTCTCCTGGCCGCGCTCGCGGCGGTAGCGCTCGACCCGTACGTACAGCGGCAGGACGTGCAGGGCCGAGCCGGGCGGGGCGGAACCGGCCGCCCACTGGACGAAGTTCACGGCCTCGGACAGCGACCCGGACGTGGGCTCGGGGCGCCGGGCGTAGAGGAACTGGAGCATCCGGTGGTACGCCTCGCGGTTGTGCGGGTCGCGCTTGTCGGCCTCCGCGAGCAGGCCCCACGGGCCGGGCGGCAGCATCGGGCCGGGCGGGCGCAGGCGGTGCTCCTCCATGCGCTGGCCCTCGTCCAGTACGGCGAGCGCCAGCAGGCACACCCAGGGCACGGGGTCCGCCGGGGAGACCCGGGCGGCGGTGTGGCACGCCTGCCAGGCGAGCTGCCAGAGTTCCTGGGTGCGCGGGTGCCGCTCGCGGTGGGCGCGTACGGCGCGCTCGGCCGCGACCCGGGCGTGCATCACGGTGGCGGCGACGCTGTACGGGTCCTCCGCCCGCCAGGCCTGGACGACGTCGGAGCCCGCGGCGACGGCCGCGAGCACCTGGGTGCGCTGGGTCCACAGCGACCAGTCGGTGGTGTCGGCGAGGAGCTGGGCCATGGAGAGCCAGCGCCCGGTCCGGAGGTCCTGTACCACCGCGCGCAAGGCGGTGTCGTGTCCCGCGGGGTGGTACACCGGCCGGAAGTCGTGGCCGGGCATCACCTCGTCCCCGAGGGCGGACAGGCCGGACGAGCGGCCGGTGGGGCTGTGCTGGTCATGGATCCTCTGAGCGGGGGGTGGCAGATGGAACACGGAACGGACGAGCGAACTGGCAGCCGATTACGCGGCGTTGATCGGCGATCACTATAGAGTGTGCTGGACGATTGCGATCCACTTTTGACAAAGGTCGTAACCATTCGGCCAAACAAGGAACTTGGCGAGAAGTCACCGAGCAGTCAGCCAGAAGTCGGAGGAGCCCGATGCCTGTTACCGGCCCCGCAAGGGCGCACGTGACGACCGGAGAGGAGGGGCGATGACGGGCCCCGTACTCGCCGTCGACCAGGGCACCTCGGGCACCAAGGCGCTGGTGGTCTGCCCCGAGCGGGGCGTGATCGGCTCCGGCACGGCCCCGGTGCGGCCCCGGCGGCTGCCGGGCGGACGGGCCGAGGTCGATCCGCACGAGCTGCTCGCCTCGGTCGTCACCGCCGGGCGCGCGGCGCTGGCCGACGCCGGCGAGCCGGTCGCGGCGATGGGTCTCGCCAACCAGGGCGAGACCGTCCTGGCCTGGGACCCCAGGACGGGCGAGCCGCTCACCGACGCGATCGTCTGGCACGACAAGCGGGCGCGGGACGTCTGCGCGGAGCTCGCGCCGCACGGCGACGCGCTGCGCGCGGCGACCGGGCTGCCGCTCGACCCGTACTTCGCCGCGCCGAAGATGGCCTGGATACGCCGCCGGCTCACGTGCGAGGGCGTGGTGACCACCAGCGACGCCTGGCTGACGCACCGGCTCACGGGCGGTGGCGCGTTCGTCACCGACGCGGCCACGGCAGGCCGCACCCAGCTCCTCGACCTGGACACCGTCGACTGGTCGCCGTACGCGCTGGAGGTCTACGGCCTGGCCGACGAGCGGCTGCCCGCCATCGTGGACGCGGCGGGGCCGGTGGGCACCACGTCGCTCTTCGGCGGCTTTGGCGGTGCCGGGGGCTCGGACGTGCCGGTGACCGGCCTGCTCGTCGACCAGCAGGCGGCGCTCCTCGCCCAGGGCGCGACGGCCCCCGGCGCGGCGAAGTGCACGTACGGCACCGGGGCGTTCCTGCTCGCGCAGACCGGCGACCGGCCCCGGCGCGGCGGCTCGGGTCTGGTCTCCTGCGTGGCCTGGCGGCTGCGCGGGCGGACCTCCTACTGCCTGGACGGGCAGGTGTACGCGGCCGCCTCGGCGGTGCGCTGGCTCACCGACCTCGGGGTCATCGGCGGCGCGGCCGACCTCGACCCGGTGGGCTCCTCCGTGCCGGACACGGGTGGCGTCACCTTCGTACCGGCGCTCGCGGGGCTCGCGGCGCCGTGGTGGCGGGACGACGCGCGCGGGTCGGTGACCGGGCTCGGACTGGACACGACGGCCGGGCACCTGGTGCGGGCGCTCTGCGAGGGCATCGCGGCGCAGGTGGTGGAGCTGGCGGCCGCGACGGGCGCCGAGTTGGGCGCGCCGCTGGACGTGCTGCGGGTCGACGGTGGGCTGACCCGGTCGGCTCTGCTCATGCAGACGCAGGCGGACCTGCTGCAACGCCCCGTCGAGGTCTCGGCGTTGCCCGACGCCACCGCGCTCGGCGCCGCCGTGCTGGCGCGGCTGGGCCTGGACCCCTCGCTCTCCGTGGAGGGGGCGTTGCCGGAGTGGAAGCCGTCCGCCGTCTACGAGCCGCGCGTCCCGGCGAGTGAGGCCGCCGAGCGGATGGGCGCCTTCCGGGCTGCGGTGGCGGCGCTCGTGGACGGCCCCCGATGACCGGCACCGGGAGCGTGACCCGGGGTGGGCCGGTGCCGTCGGAGCCGTACGACGTGATCGTCGTCGGCGCGGGGGTGGTGGGCTGCGCGGTCGCCCGCGAGCTGGCCCGCTTTCCGCTGCGTACGGCGGTCGTGGAGGCCGCCGCCGATGTCGGCGAGGGCACCTCGAAGGCGAACACCGCCATCCTGCACACCGGTTTCGACGCCGTACCGGGGTCGCTGGAGGCGCGGCTCGTCCGGGACGGGCACCGGCGGCTCGCCGCGTACGCCGCCGAGACCGGCATCCCGGTGGAGCGGCTCGGCGCGCTGCTCGTCGCCTGGGACGAGGAGCAGCGCGCCGCGCTGCCCGCGCTCGCGGCGAAGGCGGAGCGGAACGGCTACCACCGGGCGCGGATCGTCGGCGCCGCCGAGCTGTATGCCCGCGAGCCGCGTCTGGGCCCCGGCGCGCTCGGCGCGCTCCACGTGCCGGACGAGAGCGTCATCTGCCCGTGGACGACGACGCTGGCGTACGCCACCCAGGCCGTACGCGCCGGCGTCGATCTGCACCTGGGGTGCAGGGTGGAGGCGGTCCGCCCGGCCCGCGCGGGCCACGGGTGGCACGAGGTGGCGACCGGGCGGGGCGTGCTGCGGGCCCGCCACCTGGTCAACGCCGCCGGGCTGTACGCCGACGAGCTGGACCGGCACCTGGGGCACCGCGACTTCACCGTACGGCCGCGGCGCGGGCAGCTCATCGTCTTCGACGCGTTCGCGCGCGGGCTGGTCCAGCACATCCTGCTGCCGGTGCCCACCGCGCTCGGCAAGGGCGTGCTGGTCTCCCCCACCGTGCACGGCAAGGTGCTGCTCGGGCCGACCGCCGAGGACCTGGACGACAAGGGCGCGACGGGCACGACGGCCGAGGGGCTGGCGTTCCTGCGCGAGCACGGCCGCCGGATCCTGCCGGAGCTGCTGGACGAGGAGGTCACGGCGGTCTACGCGGGGCTGCGCGCCGCCACCGAGGAGGGCGACTACCGGATCGCGTGCCACGCCGAGCAGCGGTACGTGACGGTCGGCGGTATCCGCTCGACCGGGCTGACCGCGTCCCTGGCGATCGGCGCGCACGTGGTGGGGCTGCTGAGGGAGGCGGGGCTGGAGACCGGGACCGCGCGCGAGCTGCCGAAGGTGCGGATGCCGAACGTGGGCGAGGCGTTCCCCCGGCCGTACCTCGACGCCGAACTGATCGCGGCGGACCCCGCGTACGGGACGATCGTCTGCCCCTGCGAGCGCGTGACGCGCGGCGAGATCCGCGACGCGCTGGCCGCTGTGATCCCGCCCGCCTCGCTGGACGGGCTGCGGCGCCGGACGCGGGCGCGGGCCGGGCGGTGCCAGGGCTCCGTGTGCGGGGCGGCGGTGCGCGCGCTGTTCGAGGAGGCCCGGCCATGAGCCGTCGTACGCGTACGGTCGACGTGCTGGTGGTCGGGGCGGGACCGGCGGGGCGCGCCGCGGCCGCCCGGCTGGCCGCGGCGGGTGCGGGCACGGTCGAGGTGCTGGAGCGCGAGGCCCGCGCTGACCTGAGGCGACCGGGGGCCGCGGTGCTGCGCACGGGCGTCACCGCCACCGGGTGGGCGGGACCGCGCACCCTCGACACGACGGGTCCGGGCGGCTTGGAGCGGATCACCGCGCGGGCGGTGGTGCTCGCGACCGGCGCCCGGGAACGGCCGCGCGCCGCGCGGCTGGTGCCGGGGACCCGGCCGGCCGGGGTGCTGACGGCGGGTGAGGTGCTGCGGACGGCGTCCGGGTGCGGTGGGGGCCGGCGCGCGCTGGTCGTCGGGGCCGAGGAGCCGGTGACCCGCCACGTGGTACGGGCCCTGCGACGGGCGGGTGTGGAGGTCGCCGCGCTGGTCACGGAGGAGCCGCGGGGCATGCCGGCGGCCTTCGGTCCGGGGACCGGGCGCGTCCCGGTGCTCGGCGAGACGACGGTGACCGAACTGCTGGGCCGTGGGCGCCTGTCGGGCGTGCGGCTGCGCCACCGCGACGGGCGGACGGCGACCCTGGCGTGCGACACCGTGGTCTTCAGCGGCGACTGGATCCCGGAGCACGAACTCGCGCGGTACGGCGGCCTCGTGCTCGACCCCGGCACACGGGGCCCGGCGGTGGACGGCGCGTTCCGTACGTCGGAGGCCGGCGTGTTCGCGGTGGGCGACCTGCTGCACGCCGTGGAGGGTGCCGGGAGGGCGGCCGCGGAGGGCCGGGCGGTGGCGGGGGCGGTCCTGGCCCACCTGGCCGGGCGTGCTCCCTGGCCGGGTCGGCCGGTTCCCGTCGTGGTGGACGCGCCGCTGCGCTGGGTGGTGCCGAACCGGATCGACGGGCCGGTGGCCGGCGGTCTCCTGCTGCGTACGCGCGAGCGTCTGGTGCTGCCGGTGGTGACGGTACATCAGGACGGTGCGGTGCTGCACCGGCAGCGGGTGTGGTGCCCGGTCGCGCCGTCACGCTCGGTGATGCTGGCGGGCGGCTGGACGGGCCGGGTCGATCCGGACGGCGGACCGGTCCGGGTCACGGTCGCAGTCCCGCCGCGCGGGCGGCGCGACTGAGGACGTCGGTCAGCATGTCGGTCGTGAGGCGGCCGGTGAAGGTGTTGCGCTGGCTGACGTGGTAGCAGCCGAAGAGCTCCAGGTCCTCCCCTCCCCCGGCGGCGGGCAGGGTGAGGTGCGCGCCGTGGGCGAAGGCCGGGCGGGGGCGGGGCACCACCCAGCCGGCGGCGGAGAGCGCGGGCAGGACCGCCTGCCAGCCGAAGGCGCCGAGGACGACGAGCGCGCGGACGGTGGGGCGCAGCAGCCGCAGTTCGCCGGCGAGCCAGGAGCGGCAGGTGTCGCGCTCGCCGGGTGTCGGCTTGTTGGCGGGCGGGGCGCAGTGGACGGGGGCGGTGACGCGCACCCCGTACAGGCGCAACCCGTCGTCGCGGTGGGTCGCCTCGGCCTGGCTGGCGAGTCCGAGGCCGTGCAGCGCGGCGTACAGGACGTCACCGGAGCGGTCGCCGGTGAACATGCGGCCGGTACGGTTGCCGCCGTGGGCGGCGGGGGCGAGGCCGACGACGAGCAGTGCGGCGTCGTCGGGGCCGAAGCCGGGAACGGGGCGGGCCCAGTAGTCCCAGCGCGCGTAGGCGCGGCGGCCCTCGCGGGCGATCTGCTCGCGCCAGGCGACCAGGCGGGGGCAGGCGCGGCAGTGGGTGACGCGCTCGTCGAGCCCGGGGACGGAGGCGGCACGGGCGGCCTCGTACGCGGGGAAGTCCGGCTGGTCGGGTGAGCTGGGCTCTGCTGGCATCGGTCCTCCGTTCGAGCTGTAGGACCGACGGTAGCGTTTCGGTATGACGGTGAAGCGAAGCGCGGGTCTGCTGCTGTTCCGCACCTCCGGCGGGCGCCTGGAGGTACTCATCGCCCATATGGGCGGGCCCCTGTGGGCCTCGCGCGATGCCGGGGCCTGGTCGGTGCCGAAGGGCGAGTACGCGGCGGACGAGTCGCCCGAGGCGGCGGCGCGCCGGGAGTTCGTGGAGGAGCTGGGGCTGCCGGTGCCGGACGGGGACGCGGTGCCGCTGGGCGAGGTGCGGCAGGCGGGCGGCAAGGTGGTCACGGTGTGGGCGGTGGAGGGCGACCTCGACCCGGAGGCGGTGGTGCCCGGCACGTTCACCATGGAGTGGCCGCGCGGCTCGGGCGTGGCACGGGAGTTCCCGGAGGTGGACCGCGTCGCGTGGTGCACGCCCGAGGAGGCGGCGCCCCGGCTGGTGTCGGCGCAGCGGGAGTTCCTGGAGCGGCTGGAGCGGTACGTCCGCGCACGCTGATTGTCAGTGCCGTGCGGGAGAGTGGAACTCCCAACCGGTCGACGAGGAGCGAGAGATGACCACGACCACCTTCGGCATGCGTGAGCGCGCGGCGGCCCAGGCGTACCTACGACTCGTGGAGGCGGCGCAGGCGGTGCTCGGCGACCCGGAGCTCGCGCCGATGGCCGGGGTGTACCTGGCGTCGTCGCTGGCGGAGGCGGACGAGGCCCTCGCCCGCGCGGGCCTGCGGGGGAACGAGACCCGTCTGCTGCGGCTGGCCTCGGCGCTGCGTGCCCCCGCGCCGCCTCCGGACCGGGACTGACCGATGGTTCCACGAGACCGCCCTCGGCCTCCTGCCGTCGCCCGTGGGCGGGGCCTGCCCCGTCGACGGCGGGAGGTAGCCTGCGGGCATGTCGGTCAACATCAACATCCACTTCACCGTCTCTCAGCTCACGGACGCTGCACAGGCCGAGGCGGTCGCCGCATCGATCGGCGAGCTGCTGCGCGACGAGGGCATCGAGGACCAGATCAGCTACGGCACGGCCTGCGACGACGGTGTCCACTTCGTGTCGGGCGAGACGCGGTTCCCGCTCAGCATCACCCGTTTCGGCCGCTGGCAGCCGGAGTTCGAGAGCTCGTTCGCGTTCGCCGTGACCGAGGCCGCCCCGGCGGCGAAGGGCGTCATCGAGTGGGGTTACCCGGACGAGGAACGCTGAACGACCTGCGCGGGGCGGGGGGCGGCGGGGGTCAGGCGTCGAGCCAGCCGTAGGAGCGGGCCAGGTCGGTGACGCTGGCGCGGACGCGCTTGAGCTGGGCGGCGGTCAGGGTGCCGTCCGCGTCGATGAGCGCCTCGGTCAGCTCGGCCTGGAACTCCGCCGTGGTGAGCACGTCCAGCGTGTCGTCGTCCGGGTCGTCTCCCGGCGCGGGCGCGGGCGCGGGCACCGCGGGGCGGCGCGCGGGCTGGTCGACGAGGCGGATCTCCGAGGCCTTGGGGCCCTTGTCGCCCATCTCCAGGTAGAACTCCACCTCGCGCCCCGCTCGGTACAGGTACTTGTCGTCCACCAGGTCGTTCGCGTGCATGAACACGTCTTCGCCCCCTTCCCTGGGGACGATGAACCCGTAACCGCGGACCTCGTCGAACCGCAGGATCTTGCCCACCATCAACACAGCCGTTACCTCCACGCCAACACCACTTCTGCGGCGTGAATCTACAGGCGCGGGCGGCCGTGGGGTACGGCCCGGGGAGAGAAGTCACCGACGTACGGGGGAACGGGCCCGGCGATGCCAGGCCCGTGTGGTCGGCGCTCGGGGTCAGCGCCCGGGATGGCGCCTGAGGCGGCGCTCGAGGACGGCGCCCGGGGCGGCGCTCGGGGTCAGCGCTTCGGCCAGCAGGTCTTGTTCGAGCCTCTGGCGCCGAAGCGCTGCCAGTACCGCTGACGGGGCTGGTCCTGCTGGTGCTTCACCCAGCTGTGGACGGCTGCGGCTGCCGCGGTGGCGGCGGCCACTGCCGCGGCCACGGTGCGGGCTCGGGTGCGGGCCATGGGGAACTCCTCGTATCGCTCGTGGTGTGTGGTCCGACGCTCACGAGTCTGGTTCGCTCCCCGCCCCGGGCGCATGGGGCTGGTGTCACGCCGAACCGGTCCATGGCCTCCACCACGGAGTACACCGACTCCATGGTCTTCAGCCGCTCGTGGGCCGGCAGGACGTGGATCTCGTACGCGTCGTGGCCGCGGGCGTCGCAGTAGGCGCGGATCGCGTCGCCGTAGAGCATGTCGACGCGCTACTTGACGACCAGCAGCCGCCGGGAGGGGGCCAGCGCTCCGTCGGCGGCTCCGGCGGTCGCGAGCGCCGGGTTGTCCGGCGCGAACACGTCCGGCGCGAAGCGCACGCGGTAGGTGACCGGCTTGGCGGTGGCGACGGTCCAGCCGGGGGCGGGGCCGTCGGTGGTGAACAGGCCGTGGGTGTGGGTGTGGGTGTGGGTGTGCGGGAGGGGCACGGGGCCCGCCGTGGGGCCGCGTCGCAGCGCGGTCGCCACGTCGGCGGCGGTGAGCGGGGCGGGCAGCTCCCGGGGGGCTCCCCAGCGGTCCAGCAGCTCGTGGTGGGCCCGCTCGGCGGCCGGGCCGAGCAGCCCGGCGAGGACGGCGATCCGGGCGGCGGCGAGCATGCCCAGCGCGAGGGCGTCGCCGTGGCCCAGCCCGGTCCGCAGCGACAGCAGGGCGTCGGCGACGGTGCGGCCGTAGCGGAACGCCGTGGCCGGGCCCTGTTCGCGCGGGTCGTAGCACATGAGCGTGGCGCGGATCTCGGCACTCAGGGCGACGGCGCGTGCCAGCGGCAGCGCGTCGTAACCGGTCAGGTCCGGCCTGAGCAGGGCGCCGACCGAGTCGTAGAACGCCGGGCTGACCGCCAGGACGTTCCTGACGAGGGCGGCCAGGCCGGAGCGCAGCGCGCTGGGTGGAAGGGTGGTCAGCAGGTCCAGCTGGGCCCAGACCAGCGCGGGCGCCGTGCCCGGGGCGCCGGGGCGCTCCAGGGTGAAGGCCGTGTCGGTCATGGCCCGGGGGGTGGTAGGCAGGAGGATCAGCCGCGGTCCGCGCCCGGTGGGGTCGCCCCGGGCGGTGTCGGCGGCGCGGACGGCCAGGCGGGCCGCGGCGTCGAGGACGCCGGTGCCGCCGAGCGCGACGACCACGGAGCCGGGCGCGGGGCGCACGGCCCAGGACGCGTCGGGGCTGCCGGGGGCGTCGGGGGTGTCCGGCGCCGTCAGCCGCCGCACGGGGGCGACCGGGCCGAGCAGGCGCTCCGCCCAGGCGGTGTGCGCCTCGGGCAGACCCGCACGCGAGACGAGCCAGAACGCGTCCGGTGCGAGTCCGGCGGCGCGCCGGGTGAGCTCGTCGCGGCCGGTGTCACCGCTCCGTACGAGGACGGGGTAGTGGACGTTGCCGGTGAGCATGGCGCGGTCGAAGGACGCTGCGGAAGTGGTGCGCATCATGGGGGGCTCACTCATCGCGTGGGGTTCGGAATGTCGCCCCTTCAAGCTCCGCCGCCCGGCGTCCCGGCGGCATGAGGCGCCGGCCCCCATGCGGCCCCGGTCCCGGCCCGGGGGCCCCGGGACAGGCCGCCCGTGACGCCCTGGGCCCCGGGCTCCGTACGGCGTCCCCGCCGGCGTCGGGACCGGCGGCCGGACCGGCGGCCGGGTCAGCGGCCGGGTCAGCGGCCGGGTCAGCGACCGGACCGGCGACCGCACAGGCGTACGCAAACGCCGCGACGTCCCGGCCGGGGTGGCATACGATCATGGTCGGCGGTCGCCTCACCCGGTACCGTCCGCCGCTCCCCGGTCATGGAGGTCAACCGTGCTCAGGACAACCGTCGGCAAGCGCGCCCCTCGTCCCCGTACCGTCCTCACCGCCTGCGCCACCGTGGCCGGCCTGGTGCTGGTCGCCGGGTGCGGCAACGGCGACGAGGGACCCGGTGAGGCCGCGGGCGGAGTGCCCGTCGTCGAGAAGGGCAAGCTCACCGTCTGCACCCATCTTCCGTACCCGCCCTTCCAGTTCGAGCGGAACGGCGAGATCGTCGGCTTCGACGTGGCGCTGGTCGACCTCGTGGCGAAGAACCTCAAGGTCGAACAGAAGATCCTCGACACGCCGTTCGAGAACTTCAAGACGGGCGCGTTCCTCAACTCCGGCAAGTGCGACCTCGCCGCCGCCGGCATGACGATCACCGACGAGCGCAAGAAGAACGTCGACTTCTCCGTCCCCTACTTCGACGCCACGCAGGCCCTCCTGGCGAGCAAGAAGAGCGGCGCCACCACCCTCGCGGACGTCAAGGCGAAGAAGCTGAAGCTGGGCGCGCAGGCGGAGACCACCGGCGAGAGCTACGCCACGAGCCAGGGCTTCGACCCGGTGGCGTTCGAGAGCTCCGACGCCGTCCTCAACGGGCTGCGCACCGGTCAGGTCGACGCGGTCGTCATCGACTACCCGGTCGTGCAGGGCTGGCTGAAGGAGAAGGCCACCGCCGACGCGTTCGCGCTCGGGCAGAACATCGAGACCGGTGAGCAGTACGGCTTCTCGGTGAAGAAGGGCAACGACAAGCTCCGCGCCGCGATCGACAAGGCGATCACCGACGCCAAGGCCGACGGCACGTACAAGAAGGTGTACGAGGAGTGGATCGGCCCGATGCCCAAGGGCGTCTCGTGACCTCACGCCTGACGCGGCGCCAGCGGCGGCGGATCTCGCAGGGGGTGCAGTACGCGGTCTTCGTCGCCGCCCTCGTCCTGCTCGGCGTCCTGGCGGACTGGGACCGCCTGCAGAACCAGTTCGCGCAGGCGGACCTGGCCACCCGGCTCTTCCCCGACATCATCACCACGGCGCTGCGCAACACGGTGGTGTACACCGTCTCCGGGTTCGTCTTCGGTCTCGTCCTGGGCCTGCTCATCGCCCTGATGCGGCTGTCGTCGGTGGCGCCGTACCGGTGGGCCGCGGGCGTCTACATCGAGATCTTCCGGGGCCTGCCCGCCCTGCTGATCTTCATCTTCGTGGGGGTCGCCGTACCGCTGGCGTTCCCCGGTACGGAGATCCCCGGCGGTACGTACGGCAACGTCGCCCTCGGCCTCGGGCTGGTGGCCGCGGCGTACATGGCGGAAACGATCCGGGCGGGCATCCAGGCCGTGCCGAAGGGCCAGATGGAGGCGGCGCGCTCCCTGGGCTTCTCGCACGCCCGCGCCATGGTGTCGGTGATCCTCCCGCAGGCGTACCGGATCATCATCCCCCCGCTGACCAACCAGCTGGTGCTGCTGTTCAAGGACTCCTCGCTGGTGCTGTTCCTCGGGGTGACGCTGCAGGAGCGGGAGCTGACCAAGTTCGGGCGCGACCTGGCCAGCCAGACCGCCAACTCCACGCCCATCCTCGTCGCCGGGCTGTGCTACCTGCTGGTGACGATTCCGCTGAGCTTCCTGGCCCGGCGCCTCGAGGCCCGTGCCGCCAGGGCGAAGTGAGGGACGACGCCGATGCCAGAGAACGAGATCGAGATCCGGGGGCTGTACAAGTCCTTCGGTGCCAACGAGGTGCTGCGCGGCATCGACCTGGACGTGGCCACCGGTGAGGTGGTGTGCGTCATCGGGCCGTCCGGCTCCGGCAAGTCGACGCTGCTGCGCTGCGTGAACCTGCTGGAGGAGCCGACCAGGGGCACGGTGTTCGTCGGCGGTACGGAGGTCACGGACCTGGACGTCGACATCGACGCCGTACGCCGCCGGATCGGCATGGTGTTCCAGCAGTTCAACCTCTTCCCGCACGTCACGGTGACCGAGAACCTGACGCTGCCGCAGCGGCGGGTGCTGGGACGCGGCAAGGAGCACGCGGCGAAGGTCGCCCGCGAGAACCTGGCGCGCGTCGGCCTCGCCGACAAGGCGGACGCCTATCCGGCGCAGCTGTCCGGCGGGCAGCAGCAGCGGGTGGCGATCGCCCGGGCGCTGGCGATGGGCCCGGAGGTGATGCTCTTCGACGAGCCGACGTCGGCGCTCGACCCGGAGCTGGTGGGCGACGTGCTGTCGGTCATGCGAATGCTGGCGGCGGAGGGCATGACGATGATGGTCGTCACGCACGAGATGAGCTTCGCCCGAGAGGTCGCCGACCGGGTGGTGTTCATGGACGGCGGCGTGATCGTCGAGGAGGGCCCGGCCGCGCAGGTGGTCGGCGATCCGCGCCATGAACGCACCCGCCACTTCCTCACCCGCATCCTGGACCCGGCCGCGGCCCCCGGCCCCGAGGAGAGGTCCTAGGAGGTTGGGACGGCGTCGGTACGGAGCGCCCGGACCAGCAGGAGCGCCGACGCGACGGCGGCGAAGGCGCACCAGGTGGAGACGGACTCCAGCCGCCACAGCAGGAGGCACACCATCGCGCCCGCCGCGACGACCGCGCCGAGCAGCCGTAGGAGCATGTCCCGCGCCGGCAGCAGCGCGCCGACCGTCGCCACGAGGTAGCCGACGATCAGCAGCGGCGCGTACGACACCATTCGGGTGTGTCCTTCCAATGATCCCCTCGGACGGGGGGTCGTTTCGCGGATTGCGGGTACCCGAACCCCCTCCTGCAGCCGAGGAGGGGAGGACGGAGCACCGTGACACATCATTCGCACGACGCCACCCGGCCCGAGGGGCCGGAGGAACCGGCCGGGCTGCGGCTGGCCGGGGGCAGAGCGGTGGAGGGCGACCCCACCGCCGTGCCGTTGGACGTCGCCATGGGTGGCGGAGGGGCGGCCGGGGAAGCCTGGCTGCCACGGGACAGGATGCAGGCCATCCTGGAGGCCACCAAACAGGTGGCGGGGCTGCTCAAGGGCGCCGGGCTCCGGTTCGCGCTGGCGGGCAGCGTCGCGGCGTACGCGCACGGCGTGCCGGGCAACCTCCAGCACGACACCGACTTCGCGATCCTGCGCGAGGACGCGGAGGAGGTGGCCCGGGTGCTGGAGGGCGCCGGGATCCCGGTGCGCAAGCCGCCGGAGGACTGGCTGATCAAGGCGACGGCCCACGGCGAGAACATCGACCTGATCTTCGAGCTGGCCCGGCACCCGGTGACGCCCGACCTGCTGGAGCGCGCGGACGTCCTGCCGGTCGACTCGGTGCGGATGCCGGTGCTCGCGCCGACGGACCTCGTGGGCAGCCTGCTGGCGGCCTTCTCCGAGCACCACTGCGACTTCGGGGCCGTCCTGCCGATCACCCGGACGCTGCGGGAGAAGATCGACTGGGAGCTGCTGCGGCGCGAGAGCCGGGGGTCCGCGATGCCCGAGGCGTTCCTGTTCCTGCTGGAGCGCCTGAACGTGATCGAACCGGTCACCGAACGACGGGAGGGACCGTCATGAGCGCGGCCGACACCGCCGAGTACCGCATCGCCCACTTGCGGGACCGGCTGGCCAGCGAGGACATCGCCGAGCTGGGCGTACGCATCGAGCAGCGGGGCACGAGCGTGATGCTGTGGGGCACCGTCTCCAGCACCGCATGCCGCACCGAGATCCTGCGGATCGCCGAGGAGGAACTGGCCGGGCTCCCGCTGCGCGAAGACCTGGTCGTGGCCTCCGCGAACCCGCCCGACCACTCCGAGGAGCTGTCGTGATCCGAGTAGCAGCCGTCGGCGACATCCATCTGGCGCCGGACAGCGCCGGAACGCTGCGACCCGCCTTCGAGACGCTCAGCGAGTGCGCGGACCTCCTGCTGCTGGCGGGGGACCTGACGCGGCACGGGACCGTCGAGGAGGCGGAGGTGGTCGCCGGGGAGGTGGCCGGTCTCGGTGTGCCGGTCGTGGCGGTCCTGGGCAACCACGACTACCAGAGCGATCAGGAGACGGAGGTGACGGCGGCGCTGGACGCCGCCGGTGTGACGGTGCTGGAGGGCCAGGGCACCGTGCTCTCCATCGACGGGGTACGGGTCGGCGTCGCCGGGACCAAGGGGTTCTGCGGCGGTTTCGCCGGGCGCAGCGGAGGTGAGTTCGGCGAGCCGGAGATGAAGTCGTTCATCCGCTACACCCGGCGCTGCGCGGACGCCCTGCGGGGGTCGCTGGAGACCCTGGACGAGGCCGGTTGCGCGGTGCGGATCGCCCTGACGCACTACTCCCCCGTGCCGGACACGCTGGCGGGCGAACCGCTGGAGATCTACCCGTTCCTGGGCAGCTACCTGCTCGCCGAGGCGGTGGACGAGGCGGGCGCGGACCTGGCCGTACACGGTCACGCGCACATGGGCGTCGAACACGGCATGACCAGCGAGGGGATCCGGGTGCGCAACGTCGCCCAGCCGGTGATCGGCCGGGCCTTCGCCATCTACCACCTGCCGGTGCACACGGCGTCCAGGGACGGGGAGGGCACGCGGACGCGGGAGCGGGCTGGGGCGGTGCGGTAGTCGCGGCAGTGGCGCAGCGCTCGCGTTAGTCCTCCACGAAGCGGGGGTAACGGAGGATACTGCGACACATCGGACCAAACCGTAGAGATGGCATCAAAAGGAGCCGAGGATCGTGACGGACGTATCGAGCCGGGGTCCCGCGCCCGGCGACGACCGGAAGGTGCTCACCAACCGCCAGGGGCACCCGGTCTACGACAACCAGAACCAGCGCACCGTCGGCGCCCGCGGCCCGGCGACGCTGGAGAACTACCAGTTCCTGGAGAAGATCAGCCACTTCGACCGGGAACGCATCCCCGAGCGTGTCGTCCACGCCCGCGGCGTCACCGCGTACGGCTACTTCGAGGCGTACGGCGCCTGGGGCGACGAACCGATCAGCCGCTACACCCGCGCCAAGATCTTCCAGGAGCGCGGCAAGCGCACCGACCTGGCCGTCCGCTTCTCGACGGTGATCGGCGGCCGCGACTCCTCGGAGGCCGCCCGTGACCCGCGCGGGTTCGCGGTGAAGTTCTACACCGAGGACGGCAACTGGGACCTGGTCGGCAACAACCTGGGCGTGTTCTTCATCCGGGACGCGATCAAGTTCCCGGACGTGATCCACTCGCTCAAGCCCGACCCGGTCACCTTCCAGCAGCAGCCGCGCCGGATCTTCGACTTCATGTCGCAGACCCCGGAGTCCATGCACATGCTGGTGAACCTCTTCAGCCCCCGGGGCATCCCCGCCGACTACCGCCACATGCAGGGCTTCGGCGTCAACACGTACAAGTGGGTCAACGAGGAGGGCAACACGGTCCTGGTCAAGTACCACTGGATGCCCAAGCAGGGCGTGCGCAGCATGACCGAGGAGGACGCGGCCAACGTCCAGGCCGAGAACCTCGGGCACGCCACCAAGGACCTGTACGACGCGGTCGGGCGCGGCGACTACCCCGAGTGGGAGCTGCTGGTCCAGATGATGGAGGACCACGACCACCCGGAGCTGGACTTCGACCCGCTGGACGACACCAAGACCTGGCCGGAGCAGGACTTCCCGCCCAAGCCGGTCGGCAAGATGGTGCTCAACCGGATGCCGGAGAACTTCTTCGCCGAGAACGAGCAGATCTCCTTCGGCACCGGCGTCCTCGTGGACGGGCTGGACTTCTCCGACGACAAGATGCTGGTCGGCCGGACCTTCTCGTACAGCGACACCCAGCGCTACCGGGTCGGCCCGAACTACCTCCAGCTCCCGGTCAACCAGGCCAAGAACGCCGACGTGCGCACCAACCAGCGCGACGGCTTCATGACGTACCGCCAGGACGGCCACGGCGAGAACCCCGACGTCAACTACGAGCCGTCGATCAGGGGCGGGCTGCGGGAGGGGCGGTACCCCACGCACGACGAGCAGGGCCCGGAGATCCGGGGCCGGCTCACCCGCAAGCGGATCCCGCGCACCAACGACTACCTGCAGGCCGGGCAGCGGTACCTGCTGATGGAGCAGTGGGAGCGCGACGACCTGGTGCACAACTTCGTCAACGCGCTGAAGCAGTGCGACCGCCCCGTGCAGGAGCGGATGGTCTGGCACTTCCTGCTGGTCGAGAACGACCTCGGGCTCCGGGTCGGCGAGGGCCTGGGCATCAGCCCGCAGGACGTCGCCCACCTCGAACCGCTCGCGAGCCAGGACCTCACCGAGGAGGACCGCAAGCGGCTGGCGAACCTCGGGGAGAACCCGCCCCGGGACGTCGAGGGCCTGACGATGACGCACTGCGTGCCGGACGAGCGGCATGTGGTGACGCGCTGACCCGCTGACGGCGCACGGCGCAGGGCCCGCCCGGCTGTTCCGGGCGGGCCCTCGTCGTGCGCCGCGCTCAGGGCTCGGAGCTCAGGGCTCAGAGGCGGCGCGGGGCTCAGGGGCGGCGCCAGGCGTCGCTCTCCAGGTGGGAGCCGGCCTGCGGGCCCATCCGGAGCATCCCGCCGTCCACGACCCAGGACGCTCCGGTGACGTACGAGGACTCCTCCCCCGCGAGGAACGCGATGACCGAGGCGACCTCGCGCGCGTCGCCCGGCCGGCCCAGCGGTACGCCCGGCCGGGACTTCCGTGTCACGTCCTCGTCCTCCTGGCCCGTCATGGGCGTGGCGATCTCGCCCGGCGCGACCGCGTTCACGGTGATGCCGTGCTCGGCCAGCTCCAGCGCCATCACCTGGGTGAGCAGCCCGAGGCCGCCCTTGGCCGCGCAGTAGGGCGCGGCGCCGACCCGCGGCTGGTGCTCGTGCACCGAGGTGACGTTGACGATCCGGCCGCCGCCGCCCTGGCCGATCATGCGGCGTGCGGCGATCTGGCCGCAGAGGAACGGCCCGATCAGGTCGACGTCGAGGACGCCGCGTACGGTCTCGTACGCCATGTCCAGGAAGGGCGTGGCCGTGCCGGTGCCGGCGTTGTTGACCAGGACGTCGATGCGGCCGAGCTCCTCGGCGAGCCGGTCGACCGCGCCCGCGGCGTCCGGCAGCTTGGTCAGGTCCATGTGGGTGACGGCGGCCCGGCGCCCGTGTGCCCGTACCTCCTCGGCGGTCCGCCGGGCGCCCTCCTCGTCGGTGTGCCAGGTGATGCCGATGTCCATGCCCTCGGCGGCGAGCCGCACGGCGGTGGCGCGGCCGATGCCCGAGTCGGACCCGGTGACGACGGCGACGGGGGTGTGGGCGCGATCGCGGGCGGGTGAGTGCATCGCTCCTCCTTGACGGTGGTCACTCGACGGTGGTCACTCGGCGGTGGCCAGGTGACGGTGGTCAGGGCTTTGGCGGTACCACGTCACCCGGGCGGCAAACACGGGCGTCCGGGCGGTTACCGGGACGCGTGTGTACTGAGTGACTGATGATCGGGCAGGGGAATGAAATGCCAGAAGTATCAGCTCCTGTGATCAAACTGGTGCGGCGGACGACCGAACCTGTCGCAGCTCAGACCATTCGCTCGACCGCCGCGGCCGTCATCTCGTTCGTCGTCGCACTGGCCGTCCTGCCCGACCAGCCCTCTCCCCTGACAGCGCCGCTCACGGCGCTGCTGGTCGTGCAGGTCACGCTCTACTCGACCCTGACCACCGGCATCCGGCGGGTGAACTCGGTCGTGGTCGGCGTCCTCATCGCCATCGGCTTCTCGGCGCTGGTCGGACTGACCTGGTGGAGCCTCGGCCTGACGATCTTCACCTCGCTGATCATCGGACGACTGGTACGGGTGGACGAGTTCGTACCGGAGGTGGCGATCAGCGCCATGCTGGTCCTCGGTGTGTCGCAGATCGCCTCCATGGCCTGGCACCGGGTGCTGGAGACGCTGATCGGCGCCGGGGTCGGCCTGCTGTTCAACCTGCTGTTCGCGCCGCCCGTGTGGGTGCAGAGCGCCGGGGCCTCCATCGACGGCCTGGCGCGCGGGATGGGCCGGATGTTCCGGACCATGGGCGACGAGATCGGCGCGGGGCACATCCCGTTCGCGCACGCGGCGGCCCGGCTGCACGAGGCCCGGCGGCTGGACCACGACATCGTGGAGGTCGACGCCTCGCTGCGGCAGGCGGAGGAGAGCCTCATGTACAACCCGCGGGTGCGGGAGGGGCTGCTGTCGCGGATCGTGCTGCGTACCGGCCTGGACACGCTGGAGATCTGCGCCGTGGTGCTGCGGGTGCTGACCCGGAGCCTGACCGACCTGGCGAAGTTCCGCACCGAGGAGTCGCTGTTCCCACCGGACGTGGCCGACGGGCTCAAGGAGCTGTTCGGGCAGATGGCCGACGCCATCGAGAGCTTCGCCCGGCTGATCACCACCCAGGTGGCGGCCAACGCCGAGCGCGCCGAGGAGCAGCTGACCGAGGCGCTCGCCGCGAGCCGGGCCACCCGCGACCGGGTCGCCGACATGCTCCTGGAGGACGTACAGGAACACCCCCGGCAGTGGCAGCTGCACGGGGCGCTGCTCGCCGAGATCGACCGCATCCTCGACGAGCTGGACCTCGACAAGCGCAGTGAGCGCCTCATGGAGGAGCTGGACCGCCGCTCGGCCGAGCTGGGCGAGCGGCACCCGCGGTTCCTCGCCCTGGGCCGCCGGCTGCGCAGCCGCCGCGCGGAGCGCCGCCCCCGGGTGGAGGCGTAGGGCCCGGGGCCGGCGGGGCGGCGGAGGCCCCGGGGACCGCGGCGGAGGGCCTTCGGCGCGGCCGCTGTCAGAGGGGGGTGGCACGCTGGAGGGAGTGCCGCCGCCCCGTGGAGAACCTATGCACCGCCCGCCCCCACCCCCGCCGCCCGATGGCCCGGACGCCCTCTTCGGCCTCCAGGAGCTGCTGGGCACCACCGAGGAGCCGGAGCCCCGGCCGGAACCGGGAGGTCACGAGCTCCTCGACGTGACCGAGATCCACGCCGAGCCGGCCGCCGCGCTGTCCCCGCGCGGACGCGCCATCATCAGCCGCTTCCCCGGCGCGCGCCTCATCGAGGTGGGCTCTCACTGGAACATCCCGCACCTGCACGGCAACGAGGGCAACGCGGACCGCTGGGTGCGCGTGAAGCGGCAGACGCTCGTGCTGGGCGTCCGCAAGTCGTTCGACGTCCGCCCGAACGGCCGCTCCGCCGACTGGATCGCCCCCGGCGCCTCCAACGGGTGCGCCATGGCCTGCGCGTACTGCTACGTGCCCCGGCGGAAGGGCTACGCCAACCCGATCACCCTCTTCACCAACGTGGAGGAGATCATCGGGGCCCTGGACCGCCACATCGACGGACTGGGGCCCAAGCCGGAGCCCAACCAGTGCGACCCCGACCGGTGGGTGTACGACATCGGCGAGAACGGCGACTGCTCGGTGGACGCGCTGATCGGCGACGGCACCGCCGCACTCGTCCACGCCTTCCGGCGCCGGACCACCGCCAAGGCGTCCTTCGCCACCAAGTACGTCAACCCCGAGCTCCTCGGCCTCGACCCGCGGGGCGCCACCCGTATCCGCTTCTCCGTCATGCCACCCGCCGACTCGCGGCTCCTGGACATCCGTACGAGCCCGGTGGCGGACCGGATCGCGGCGGCGGGCGACTTCCTCGCCGCCGGGTACGAGGTGCACTTCAACCTCTCCCCCGTCGTGGTCCGGCCCGGCTGGGAAGCCGACTGGGCCGAGCTGCTGCGCCACATGGACGACGTCCTGCCTCCCGCCGTCAAGGCGCAGGCGGCGGCCGAGGTCATCATGCTCACCCACAACCGCGAGCTGCACGAGGTGAACCGGACCTGGCACCCGCGCGCCGAGGACGTCCTGTGGCAGCCCGCCCTGCAGCAGGCCAAGCGCTCGCAGAACGGCGCCCGCAACGTCCGCTACCGCAACGAGGTCAAGCGTGAGTCGGTCGCGCGCCTCACGGCGCTGATCGGCACCCACGCGCCCTGGCTGCGCGTGCGGTACGCGTTCTGACCCGACGCGTACGGCTCCGGGGGCATCGGGTGGCGGAGGCGTGGAACACGTCCGCCAGGCCGTGCGAGAGCGCCGGCCCGCCCGACCGCCGTCCCGAGGAGGCCCCGACGTGTCCGACGCCCTCGAGCCCGTGTACGCCCGCGTCCGCCAGGAGGTCGCCGCGCGCGCCGACCGGTTGTGGGAGGTCGCCCTCGCGCTGCACCGCGACCCGGAGACCGCCTTCGAGGAGCACCGGGCGGCGCGGCTGCTCTCCGGTGAGCTGGAGGCCGCCGGGTTCGAGGTGGAGCGGGGCGTCGCCGGCCTGCCGACGGCGTTCGCCGGCCGGACCGGTGGCGGCGGGAAGCCCCGCGTGGCGCTGCTGCTGGAGTACGACGCGCTGCCCGGCCTCGGCCACGCGTGCGGCCACAACCTGATCGCCGCGGCCGGTCTGGGCGCGGCGCTCGCCGCGGGGGCGGCGCTCGGCCGGGTCGAGGGCTCGTTGCTGGCCGTCGGCACGCCGGCCGAGGAACACGGCGGCGGCAAGGTCGTCGAGGTGGAGGCCGGGCTCTTCGACGAGGTGGACGCCGCGCTGATGGTGCATCCGGGCGTGTACGACTGGACGTGGGCCCCGCTGACGGCGAGCGCGCAGCTGCGGGTCGGCTTCCACGGCCGCGCCGCGCACCCCACGGGCAACCCGACGGAGGGCATCGACGCGCTCGGCGCCCTCATCCAACTGTTCAACACCCTGCCGGTGCTGAGCAGGAGGCTGCCGCCCGGCTCCCACGTCCAGGGCATCGTCTCGGACGGCGGCCGCGCCACGAACATCGTCCCGGAGTACGCCGAGGGCCTCTTCGGGCTGCGCGGCGGCACCACGGCGGCCCGGGAGGAGCTGGAGGCGGAGCTGCGCTCCTGCGCGCAGGGCATCGCCCTCGCCACCCGTACGACGGTGGACGTGGAGCGGGTGGGCGAGGGATACGAGCACTTCCGCGACAACGACGTGCTGTCCGGCCGGTTCGCGGACCACATCGAGCGGGCGGGGCTGCGGCTCTCGGAGCCGGTGCCGGGCATCTACCTCGGCTCGTCCGACATCGGCAACGTCAGCAACCGGGTACCGGCGATCCATCCCTGGGTCTCGATCATGGACCCGGAGGACGGCGCGGACCACACCCCGCGGTTCGCGGCCGCGGCCGCTTCCCCGCGTGCGCGGCGGGCCATGCTCGCGGCCGCCGAGGCGCTCGCCTGTACGGCGGCGGACGTCCTGCTGCGCGCGGAGGTGAGGGAGCGGGCGTGGGCCTGCCTGCGGGACAAGGCCGCCGCCGGGCTGTGACGCGGGGCCGCCGCCGGTGGTCCGGTCCGCCGCCGGTGGTCCGGCCCGGGTGCCGTGGGCTTCGTCGGCGTCCTCGGCGTCCTCAGTCCTCGATGGACACCCGGATGCTCTTGACCTCCGTGTCCGCCGCGTCGGGCACGACCATGCCCGCGTCGACGCCGCTGCGCAGGTAGCGCAGGACCTCGGCGTTGAGGCGTTCGCCGGGCAGGGCCGCCGGGATGCCGGGCGGGTACGGGGTGAGCATCTCGGCGGTGACCCGGCCGACGGCCTTCTCCCACGGAACCTGCTCGGTCCGGCCGAAGAACGCGTCCCGCGGCAGCATCACCTGCTCCAGCCGCAGCTCGGCCGGGTCGGGCACCTCGATCTCGGGGGCGGGGCGCATCTCGTCGGCGTGGGCGGCCGCTTCCGCCAGGGCGGTGATGAGGGCGTCCGCGCTCGCCTCGTCGTCCGCGTGGGTGAGCTGGGCGCTGCTGCGGCGGTGGTCGGAGAGGTGCAGGTTGATGTGGTGCTTCTCGCGCAGCCGGTCGGCGACGCGGTAGCCGGTCGTACCGAGGGCGGTGATGTCGACGATGACCTGGAGCGGGTCCATGTCGGAGGCGCGGCCGGGCCCGCAGAAGTCGTCGCGGCCGTGCACGTGCAGGCCGTCGATGTCGGCGATCCGCGCCCGTACGGACTTGGCGAGGGCGAGCGCGTCGTCGTAGAGGGCGTGGCCGTGTTCGACCATCTGGCGGCGCCAGCCGTCGAGGGCCGCATAGACGAGTACCGAGGGGCTGGTGGTGCCGAGGAGGTCCTCGCGGTTCTTGAGGACCTCGGGCTTGATGAGGTCGCCCTGGAGGTGGAAGACCGAGCTCTGTTCCAGTCCGGAGCCCATCTTGTGGACGGAGGTGACGCAGACGTCCGCCCCGGCGTCCATGGCCCAGGTCGGCAGGTCGGGGTGGAAGGGCAGATGGGCGCCCCACGCCTCGTCGACGATGAGGGGCACGCCGTGCTCGTGGCAGACGCGCGCGATACCCGGCAGGTCGGAGCAGGTGCCGTACGGCGTCGGCGTCGTCACCAGCGCGCCGCGCGCGTCGGGGTGCTCGGCGAACGCGGCGCGGAAGGCGTCGGCGGACGGGGGGTGCGCCAGATGCCGTTCGGCGTCCCACTGGGGGTCGACCCAGATGGGCACGATGCCGGCCAGGACCAGGCCGGAGACCACCGACTTGTGCGCGTCGCGCCCCACGAGCAGCTTCTCGTGCGGGCCCGCGACCGACAGCATCGCCGCCTTGATCGACAGCGAGCTGCCGCAGGTGGAGAAGAAGGTGTGCTCCGCGCCCACCGCGTCGGCCATCAGCTCCTGGGCGTGCTCGACGATGCCCTTCGACGACATGCGGTCGTCGAGGCCGCTGGTGGCCAGGACGTCGGAGAGGAACACGGCGTCGCCGAGCACCGCCCGCACGCGCGGATCGGCCCCGCGCCCCTGTTTGTGCCCGGGCGGGGTGAAGGGGGTCTGGTTCTCGGCGTGGTACGCCCGCAGGGCGTCGAGTACGGGTGCCTTCGAGTGATCCATGTAGTCGCGGGTGCCCGCGCGCCCGGCCAGGAAACGGGACCGCCCGGGGCACGCGCCCGTGCTCAGGGCCGCGGGTTGGTGCGCTGCCAGCGCGGGCGGGCGTCGGGGCCGCGGCGGCCGGCGACGGAGGCGCAGCGCGGGCAGAGCCGCTGGACGCGGTCGGCGGCGCCGCCCGACTCCGGGAAGGTGTCGGTCCAGGTGACGTGGGGGAAGCGGGCCAGTTCGGAGCGGCTGAGGGAGAGGCCGCAGACCGTCTGGTTGAGGCCCGGTTCCCAGGCGTGGACCTCGCCCGCGGGCAGTCGGCGGCGGCCGCCGTCCTCGTCTGTCCACCGGCCCGAGGCGGCGACCGCGTACCGCTTGGCGCGCGGGGCCACGGGCGGTCAGCCGGCGGCGTTGTCGACGCGCAGCCGGACCTGCTGCTCCAGCCGCTCCAGGCTGCGGTCGAGGGCGTCGGAGACGGCCTTGTCGCCCGGGTCGTGGCTCTCGTCGAAGAAGGACAGGTGCACGGTCACCTCGCTGGTGCCGGTGTCGATGCCGGCGACCTGGAGCCAGCCGGTGTAGCTGCCCTGTTCCCGGGTGCCCCATTCGAGCCGCATCTGGTCCCGCTCGGCGCGCAGCAGGGCGGCCGTGTCCTCGTCGGTGCGGTCCTCGTGGACGGTGACGGCAGGCAGGTCCTGGGCGTGCACGTGCAGCTCGGCCGGGAGCCAGGTGTCCATCTGGTCGATGTTGGCCGCCTGGTCGAAGACGTGCTCGGGCAGCGCGGGCATGGTGCGGGAGCGTTCGTACTCGGTCATCGCTGTCTACCGTCCTCGGCTCGGGGTCGGTCGTTCCCAGGACGGGTTCCCGGCGAGCGGCGACTGAAGCGGGGCAGAGCCGAAGCGGGCAAAAGAGAGCCCCGGCTGGACGGGGGAACCAGCCGGGGCAGTCAAGGGGGCGGTTGTGAAGGCGTCTTCACAACCGACTGCATGAACGATAAACCATTCCTGCGGAAGGATGCCAATCGGCCTCCGGCAGGACTTCCGCCGTCCCGGTCCTCACAGCGCCGACTGCGGAGCCGTACGCCCCGGGGCGGCCGTCGCGGTGGCCGCCGCCTGCGCCGAGAGCGGCGTCGCGATGTCCTCCAGCGACCTGCGCTCCGCCGGGACGGCCAGGAAGAGGGCCACCAGACCGCCCAGGACCATCACGGTGGCGCCGATGCAGAAGGCCAGCACGGTGTCGGCCGGAACGCCGCTCTCCGTGAGGCCCGCGAAGATCAGCGGCCCCGAGATCCCGCCGGCGGCGGTGCCGATGGCGTAGAAGAAGGCGATGGCCATGGCGCGCGTCTCCATCGGGAAGATCTCGCTCACGGTGAGGTACGCCGAGCTCGCGCCCGCCGAGGCGAAGAAGAGGACCACGCACCAGCAGGCCGTCAGGGTCGTCGCCGTGAGTCGGCCGTCACCGAACAGCCAGGCGGTGGCGTAGAGCAGGATGCCCGAGATCAGGTACGTACCGGCGATCATGGGGCGGCGCCCCCAGGTGTCGAAGAGGTGCCCGAGCAGCAGCGGTCCGAGGAAGTTCCCGGCGGCGATGACCGCGAAGAAGTAGCCGGTGGAGCCGCTCGGCACGTCGTAGAAGGTCACCAGGATGGCGCCGAAGCCGAAGGTGATGGCGTTGTAGAGGAACGCCTGCCCGATGAAGAGCGCCAGGCCCAGCACCGCCCGCCGGGGATAGGTCCGGAGGAGGGTCCGGGCGATTTGCACGAAGCCGACGCTGTGCCGCTGCTTGATGGTGATCGCGCCGGCGGGCTCGGGCAGCGGCGTGCCCTTCTCGCGCTCGATCTCGCGCTCGACGTCGGAGACGAGCTGTTCGGCGCCCTCGGCGCGGCCGTGGATGAACATCCAGCGGGGTGATTCCGGCACGTGCCGGCGTACCAGCAGGATGACCAGGCCGAGCACGACGCCGAGGCCGAAGGAGATCCGCCAGCCGAGGTCCTTCGGGAAGAGGGCGGTGTCCAGGAACACGACGGAGAGCAGGGCGCCGCCCATGGCGCCGAGCCAGAAGCTGCCGTTGATGATCAGGTCCACCCGGCCGCGGTACTTGCTGGGGATCAGCTCGTCGATGGCGGAGTTGATGGCCGCGTACTCCCCGCCGATGCCGAAGCCGGTGAGGAAGCGGAAGAGGAAGAACCACCAGGACGAGTACGACAGCGCGGTCAGCGCCGTCGCGGCCAGGTAGACGGCGAGGGTGATCAGGAAGAGCTTCTTGCGGCCGAAGCGGTCGGTCAGCCAGCCGAAGAACAGCGCGCCGGAGCAGGCGCCGGCGACGTACAGGGCGGCGGCGACACCGGTGACCTGGGCGCTGCTGATGGCGAGGCCGCTGCCCTCCTCGGAGAGGCGGCTGGCCATGCTGCCCACGATGGTGACCTCGAGGCCGTCGAGGATCCAGACGGTGCCCAGGCCGATCACGATCATCCAGTGCCACCGGGACCACGGCAGCCGGTCCAATCTGGCGGGGACCTGCGTGGTGACGGTCCCGTTCGTCGACTGACCGAGCTCGCTCATGGGTCACCTCCGGGGTGTCGTGGCGCGACGCGTGTACCCCATGATCAATCCAGCGAAACGGGCCTGCACGCCGGGCGGGCGGGTACCCCGGCGGTCATGGACACCGTGAGACCTCTGGCCGTGGTGACCGGCGCCTCCAGCGGCATCGGCCGCGAGCTGGCCCGCACGTTCGCCGCACACGGCTTCGACCTGGTGCTCTGCGCCGAGGACGCGGCGGTGCGCACCGTCGCCGACGAGCTGCGGGGCCGCGGCGCCGACGTCACGGCGGTACGGGCGGACCTCGCCACCTACGACGGCGTCGAGCAGCTGCACGCCGCGGTGCTCGCCACCCGCCGCCCGGTCGCCGCCGCGGCGCTGAACGCGGGCGTCGGCACGGGCGGGGCGTTCACCGACACCGACCTGGCGGACCACGCCCGGGTGATCGACGTCAACATCAGCGGGACGGTGCACCTCGCGCACCGGCTGCTGCGCGCCATGGTCGACGAGGACGAGGGCCGGTTGCTGATCACCTCCTCGGTGGTCTCGATGGCGCCGGGGCCGTTCCAGTCCGTCTACAGCGCCTCCAAGTCGTTCCTCCAGTCCTTCGCGCAGGCGCTGCGCGAGGAGCTCAAGGACACGGGGGTGACCGTCACCTCGCTGATGCCGGGGGCCACGGAGACGGACTTCTTCCACCGCGCGGGCATGGACGACACCCGCCTGGGCCGCCTCCGGCACAAGGACGACCCGGCGCGGGTCGCCCAGGACGCCTTCGAGGCGCTGATGCGCGGCCGGAACCGGGTCGTCGCGGGCTCGGTGAAGAGCCGGGTCCTCGGAGCGGCCGTCAAGGCCGTGCCCGACCGGCTCAAGGCGGCGGGGCAGCGCTACCTGTCGGAGCCGCCCGCCGCGGCCGGACCGGGCCGGCGGCGCGGGCGGCGGCGGCGGCGAGGCCGTCGTCCGAAGGCGGGGCGGCGAGTCTAGGGGGTGTCTCAGCGTGTCGCGCCCACATCAGGAGGGGAGCGAGGACACCGAGGCACCCCTGGAGGCTCGTGCGTGAGGTCGTGCTCTCAGCGTCGGATCTCGAGGCGCGCCCGCTCGTTCGGTGTCGCGATGTCCCAGAAGCGAGCGATGCCCCGGGCGTTGCTGTACTCGCCCGTTCCGCCGGTGATGGCCATGTCGAGGGAGCCCACGCCCTTCGTCCACAACGACTGCATCGTCACCGACCCCCGCGCGACCTCCATCGTGATGAGGCACTGCGACGTCTGTGTGTCGCCCTCGATCTGTATGACCTGACAGGTTCCGCCGCCGCGTCCGATGGCGTGCCCGTCCTTGACGGCGGTGCCGGAGTAGACGTCCATGTCGCCCAGGCTCGGCCCCGTGGGGCCGAGGTCGACAGCCGTGTACTGGTCGTTCCGCACCGTGACTTCGAGGACCTCGACACGCGCCTTCTCCGGGGTTCCGGCGTTCGCACTGTCAACGGCCCACGCACCGACCGCGGCCGACACGGCGAGCGTCGCCGTGGCGAACCTCATGAGCGTCACCCGTCTGCGCGGACTCCGTCCTCTCCCCCGACGCACGGCGACGGCGGTGGGCGCCGAACCGGTGGTGACCATGGTGGATGCTCCTCACTGTGTCAGGCGAGCTGGTCGCGGTCGGACGGGAGCCAGACCGTCATGGTCGCCGGGTCGATCGGGATCGAGACGTGCTCGTGTGTGATCGACCACCTGCCGTCGGTCCGCTGGAGGCAGACGCTCTCCCGTACCCAGATCGACGCCTGGAGCCCGCCCTTCCGCTCCCCCGAGTCCAGGTGGAGCATGTGCGCGAACGCGGTGTCCCCGCCGGCCGCGAGGGTGAGGTCGTGCGTTTCCAGGCTGATGGGGCCGACGTATCCGTCGAACCAGCGCTGGAAGTTGCGGCGGATCTCGTCGGTGCCCGTGAACCGCAGCGGGGGGACGACGTCGTAGTAGACGGCGTCGGGGGCGTAGAACGACATGAGCCGCTCGATGTCCTTCGTCTGCTGGGCGTCGGCGCGCTGCGCCAGGAGCGCCCGGATCTCGGACTCGTGGGTGGTCGTGTCGTGGGTGGTCATCGCGTACTCCTTCGGTTGGGCGGTGTCCTCCGGGACGGAAGGCGGCCCGCGCGCAGACGTGCACATCGCCGCTGCCTGCTTCCGTCCCGGTCCCGCTGCCAGTACGACGAGACGGCCCGGCGGAATGTGACACGGGGCGCCGACACCCCCTAGCGGCGCCGCAGCACCTCCGGGTTGGCGCAGTGGGCGAGGGTTTCGCCGCGCAGGAAGCGGGCGGCTTCGGCCGCGACGATGCGGGCCGCCTTGTGGGCGACCTCGCGGCTGCCACCGGCGATGTGGGGGGTCAGGACGACGCCCGGTGTGGACAGCAGCCGGGCGCCGGCCGGGACCGGTTCGACGGGGAAGACGTCGAAGCCCGCGCCCGCGAGGTGGCCGGCGTCGAGGGCGTCGCAGACGGCGTCGTAGTCGACAAGGGCGCCGCGCGCGCAGTTGACGAGGACGGAGCCGGGGCGCATGGCCGCGATCTGCTCGCGCCCGATCATGCCGCGGGTCTCCTCGGTCACCCGGGCGTGGAGCGAGACGATCCGGGAGCGGCCGAGCAGCTCGTCGAGGGGCACGAGGTCGGCGATGCCGTCCACCGCCTCGGGCGTGACGTACGGGTCGTGGACGAGGACCTTCGCGCCCATGGCGACCAGGACGCGGGCCACGCGCGAGCCGATCGCGCCGAAGCCGACCAGTCCGACGACCGCGCCGTCGATCTCGATACCGCAGCGGTCGTAGTCGTAGTAGTCGCCGCGCCAGGTGCCGTGCCTGAGGTCGGTGTGGACGTCGCCGATGCCGCGGGCGGCGGCGAGGATCAGGGCGAGGGTGTGCTCGGCGGTGGCGACGGCGTTGCGGCCGGGGGCGTAGCAGACGGCGACGCCGTGGCGGGTGGCGGCCTCCAGGTTGGCGTTGACGGGGCCTCCGCGGCTGACGCAGAACAGCTCCAGGTCGGGGCAGGCCTTGAGGATCCGCTCGGTGAGCGGGGCCATCTGGGTCAGGCAGATCCGTACGCCGCGCAGCGCCTCGATCAGCTCGTCCTCGGTGCCGGACGCCTCGTCGACTTCGGCGACCGTGCCGAAGGGGGTGTGCGGCCACGGCAGCCCGAGCTCGCGTACGTCCAGGTCGGCGGCCGGGGTGGCGGCGCGCAGTTCCTCGGTCAGCAGGCGGGGCAGGACGAAGTGGTCGCCGGCGGCGAGGACGGTGGTGGTCACGGTGGTGCTCCAGAGGGGGTTCAGTGGGTGGTGCCGAGGGCGGCGGGTGCGTTGAGACGCAGCAGGGACGCCTGTCCGCCGGGCGGCAGCCGCAGTTCGGTCAGGGCGCCGTTCTCCAGGGCCGGGAAGACCTGGCGGTAGCGGGCGAGGGGGATGCCGAGGAGCTTGCACAGCACGAGGCGTACGAGGGTGGAGTGGGCGACGACGAGGACGCGCCCGTCGGGGAGTTCGCGGGCGGCCTCCTCCAGGCAGGCGATCGCCCGGTCGGCCGCCGCCGCGGGGTCCTCGCCGCCCGGCAGGTGGTGGGCGACGGGGTCGGCGAGGAAGGCGGCGAGCGCGTCCGGGAACTCCTCGGCCATCTCGGCGCGCGTCAGCCCGTCGCCGCGCCCGAAGTCGACCTCGTACAGCCGCTCGTCGACGCGCGGGGTGAGGCCGACGGCGGTGGCGGCGGGTTCGGCGGTGAGGCGGGCGCGCGAGAGGGGGGAGCAGAGCACGGCGTCGAGCCGCTGCCCGGCGGCCCAGGCGGCGAGCGTGGCGGCCTGCTTGTGGCCGAGTTCGGTGAGCGGCACGTCGGTGCGGCCGGCGTAGCGGTTCTCCGCGTGCCATTCCGTCTCGCCGTGGCGTACGAGGATGAAGTCGGTCACTGCTCGGCCTTTCTGCGGGCGTGCGCCGCCATGGACGGATCCAGTCGGCCCCGTCGGGTCAGTTCGTCGACGAAACCGAGGTAGACGGGGGCCAGCCGGGCCGTACGGGACGGGTCGGGGGTCAGCTGCTCGCGGACGCGCACCATGGCGGCCGCGGCCTGTTCCAGCGTGGCGCCCGAGGCGGTCGCGGCGAGGACCGCCATGCCGGTGGCGCTCTCGGCGTGTTCGGGGAGGGCGACCGTACGGCCGAGGACGTCGGCGCGCAGCTGCGACCAGTAGCGGTTGCGGGCGCCGCCGCCGGTGAGGGTGAGCGGGCCGTCGACGGGGGCGCCGAGGTGGTCGAGGTAGTCGAAGCAGAGGCGTTCGACGCAGGCGACGCCGAGGAGGAGGGCGTGGAACTCCTCCGCGTCGCCGGCCGGGTCGCCCAGCACGAAGGGGGTGGCGTCGGGCGCGCGGAAGGGGAAGCGTTCGCCGGCCGCGCCGGTGAGGGGGTAGGCGACGGCGGTGGAGCCGGTGGCGGCGGCCCGGGCGGTGAGGGCCTCCAGGTCCGCTCCCGGGAACCGGTGCGCGAGGGCGCCCGCGCCGCTGCTGGACGCGCCGCCGGGCAGCCACGTCGACCCTGGACCGCGGTGGCAGTAGACCACTCCCCCGGGGTCGCGTACGAGGTGGGGGCTCGCGCCCTTGAGGACGAGGGTGGTGCCGAGGACGGAGTTCCAGGCGCCGGGAGTGAGGGCTCCGGCGCCGATCTGGGCGGCGCAGCCGTCGGTCATGCCCGCGACGATGGGCGTTCCGGCGGGGATGGAGGTCGCCGTGGCGGCGTCGGCGCAGACGGTGCCGATGACGGTGCCGGGCCGTACGACGTCGGGGAGGAGGCCGGGCGGGACTCCGAGCGCGCCCAGCTCCTCGTCGGGCCAGCGGTCGTCGACGAGGTGGTAGCCGGTCTTGAGGGCATGGCTGGCGTCGCTCGGCAGCTGCCGGCCGGCGAGCCGCCAGGTGATCAGGTCGGCCTGGTGGAGCAGCCGGGCGCCGGGGAAGTCGGTGTCGTCCAGAAGCCAGAGCAGTTTGGGCAGGGCCCAGGACGGCTGCATGGTGCGGTAGCCGAGCGCCTCCCACACCGCGGCGCCCGCCTTGTTGACGCGTGCGGTGTACGCGCGGGCGCGCCCGTCGTCGTACATCAGGCCGGGTGTGAGGGGTGTGCCCCGCTCGTCGGCGAGGAGGACGGTGCCGGAGGTGGCGTCGACGGCCAGGCCCCGGACGCGCGCCGGGTCGATGCCGGCCAGCGCCTCGCGGCAGGCGGCGGCGAGGGCGGACCACCACTGCTCGGGGTCCTGCTCGTGGCGGGGCCCGTCGCGGTGGCCGGTCAGGGGGCGGGACGCGGCGGCGAGGAGCCTTCCGGTGCCGTCGACGGCGACCGCGCGGGCGGACTGGGTGCCGAGGTCCAGGCCGAGGTGGACGGCGTCGGCGGTGAGGGCGTCAGACATGGGGCGCTTTCCGTGCGGTGGCGAGGGCGTCAGACATGGGGCGCTTTCCGTGCGGTGGCGGGAACAGGTGCCCAGCCGAGGGAGCGGGCGGCGGCGCGCCAGGTCAGGAACGCCTCGTACAGCTCGTCGTAGTGCGCGGCGCGCCCGGGGTCGGGCTCCCAGCCGGCGCGCATGCGGACGTACTTCTCGGCGGCTGCGCGCATGCCGGGCTCGGCGCCGCTGAGGACCAGCCCGGTGAGGAACGCGCCCTTGGCGCCGAGCTCGGTGTCGGCGCTGCGGGCGGTGGGGACGCCGGTGACGTCGGCGATGAGCCGGCACCACGCGTCGCTGGCGGAGCCTCCGCCGCACAGGCGCAGTTCGTGGACGTCGGTCCGGGAGGCGCGCAGGCAGTCGCGGACGACGAGGGACAGGCCCTCGAAGACGGCCCGGGCGAGGTGCGCGGGTGTGTGGTCGAGGGACAGGCCCCAGAAGGTGCCGCGCGCGTGCGGGTCGAGGAAGGGGGCGCGCTCCCCGGCGGGCGAGAGGTACGGCAGGAAGGCCGGGCCGCCGGGCGCGGGCGGGGTGCCGAACGCGAGCTTCCCGAGGGCGGCGGGCCCGTCGACGGCGAGGAGGCGGGAGGCCCAGTCGAGGACCTCGGTGCCGGAGAGGGTGGGGAAGGCGCGCAGGAGGCGTTCGCGGCCGCGGTAGGCGATGTTGATGCCGCAGGGCTCGCCGGAGGTGTCGACCTCGCGGGTGACGATCTCCGTGCAGAGGGTGGTGCCGAGGATGGCGCACGCCTGCCCGGGGTCGACGACGCCCGCGCCGCGCGCGGTGGAGGCGATGTCGTACGGGGCCATGACGACGGGCAGTCCGGCGGGCAGGCCCAGCTCGCCCGCGGTGCGGTGGGTGATCTCGGCGATGCGTTCGTGCTCGCCGAGCACCCGGGGCAGCAGCCGGGCGTGCTCCGCGAAGCCGAACAGGTCGAGGACGGCCGGGTCGTAGGCGCCGGTGGCGTGGTCGAGGAAGGGTGCCGACGCGTCGGACTCGTCGATCGCGGTGACACCGGTGAGCTTGAGGAAGAGCCAGCCGGCCGCCGTCAGGGCCGTACGGGAGCGCGCCAGGCGGTCCGGGTCGTGGGCGGCGAGCCAGCTGATCACGGCGTTGGGCATGCCGCTGCAGGTGAGGGAGCCGTTGCGGCGGTAGGCCTCCTCCAGGACGCCGTCGGCGGCCCAGCGGGTGAGGAGGTCGCCCGCACGGCCGTCGGACCAGAGGACGGCGGGGCCGGTGGGGCGGCCGTCGGCGTCGACGAGCCAGCAGCCGTCGCCCTGGGCGGTGAAGGACACCAGCCATACCGGGTCGTGGCCGGGGCCGAGCTGGGAGAGGGCGCTGCGGACGGTGTAGACGACCGCGTTCCAGACGGCGTCCATGTCCTGTTCCGCCCAGCCGGGAAGGGGGCGCAGCACTTCGGTCCCTATACGGGAAAGCGCTCTTTCCTGTCCCTGGTCGTCGAACACGACCGATTTGATGACCGACGTGCCGACGTCGATGGTGAGAACCGACATGGAATACCTGCCCCTTCGCACTTGCGGACGTCAGGGAAACGTGCCGTCGGGCGGTGCGTCAATCGGCTGGGAAAACCTCCCGTGACCGGCCGGGGCCGCCGTGTGAAAACGCGGGGGCGTTTGCGACGGCGTTCCCGTCGGCCGGGCGGCGCCGCACTCCGGTCGTGTTAACTTCACGTGAGATTCTCATCCCTCACCCCACCCATCCCCCACCCTTCCCGGCGCGCCGGTGGAGTGAACCGGAAAGGAGCCGGACGCCGTGACCCGTATGGACGCCCAGGAGGAGCGGCGGCGCCGGCTGCGCGATCTGGTGACCGCCAAGGGGTTCGTCCGCACCGCGGACCTGGCGGAGGAGTTCGACGTGAGCGTGATGACCGTGCACCGCGACCTGGACGCGCTCCAGTCGCAGGGCTGGCTGCGGAAGGTGCGGGGCGGGGCGAGCTGCCTGCCGTCCACGCAGTTCCACGGCAGCGTCAGCGAGCGCATGACGACGATGGCGGGGACCAAGCACCGGCTGGCGCGGGCGGCGGCCGGGCTGCTCGCGCCCGGGCAGATCGTGATGCTGGACGACTCCACCACCTGCCTGAGCCTGGCGCAGCAGATGTCGGGCCACACGCCGCTGACGGTCATCACCAACTCGCTGCCGGCGATCTCGGCGCTGGCG
This sequence comes from Streptomyces sp. NPDC045431, assembly GCF_040646655.1. NCBI lineage: Bacteria > Bacillati > Actinomycetota > Actinomycetes > Kitasatosporales > Streptomycetaceae > Streptomyces > Streptomyces sp. NPDC045431. Next base: position 166,095 of record NZ_JBEZAQ010000009.1, on the reverse strand, counting down.
CGGGAGCCCGGGGTGTCGCTGATCGCGCTGGGCGGCACGTACTTCCCGGCGTATGACGCGTTCATGGGGCTGCACACGGCGCAGAGCGTGGAGTCGTTCCGCGCGGATGTGCTGTTCATGTCCACCACGGCCGTGACCGGGGGCCGCTGCTACCACATGTCACCGGAGACGGTGCAGGTCAAGCGGGCGATGATGGCGTCGGCGGCACGGCGGGTGCTGCTGGTCGACCACACGAAGTTCGCCAACCAGGGACTGTACGCGCTGGCGCCGCTCGCCGACTTCGACCTGGTGCTGGTGGACGACGCGGCGCCGGCGGGCGAGGTGCGGCGGCTGCGGGAGATAGGCGTCGACGTCCGCACGGTCGACGCGTCGGGCACGCCGGGCTGAGTCCCTCCGGGCTGAGCCGCCCCGGCCGTGCGCCACGAGGTCACCTCGTCACGCGGTCACGCGGTCACGCGGTCACACGGTCACGTGGTCACACGGTCACGTGAACATCACATCGGCTTCACGCGGGCCCCTGCGCCGACCTTGCCCCGACCACCGCGCTGAGCTGGGAGAACCGCCGCCTCGCGCGGCGGGGCCCGGGCGCGTGTCCCTCGATTTCACGCCACGGCGTCCGCGTACGGCGAGGTTTTCTCCCCGCGCATTGACCGCCCTCCCGTGCGGCCGTTTCATCGTGACGCCTTAGGCACCCACCCCCCTCCCCCGTCCCCCGTGGAAAAGGTGGTTTCTCGTGGCCGTCGTTCTGGATCCCTCGTCCTCCCCCGCCGAGGAATCACCCCCGAGGCATTGGCTGGACAGGATCGGCATTCCCCGGCCTCTCGCATGGGGATTCCTCGGTGTTCTCATTTTCATGATCGGCGACGGAGTCGAATCCGGATATCTGGCGCCGTACCTCCTGGACGAGGGAATGTCCAAGGAGCGGGTGGCGGTGCTGTTCACCGTCTACGGCGTGACCGCGAGCGTCGCGGCCTGGTTCTCCGGCGCGCTGTCCGACCTGTGGGGCCCGCGCCGCGTCATGATGCTCGGCCTGGCCGTCTGGGCGGCGTTCCAGGTGGTGTTCCTCGTCTTCGCGGTCCCGGCCGCCGACTTCGGCCTCCTGCTGGCCGCTTACGGCCTGCGGGGCTTCGGCTACCCGCTCTTCGCGTACGGCTTCCTGGTGTGGGTCACGGCGGTGACGCCGCAGCGGCGCCTCGGCTCGGCGGTGGGCTGGTTCTGGTTCGCCTTCACGGGCGGCCTGCCGACGCTGGGCTCGCTGGTCGCCAGCTTCGCGGTGCCCGCGATCGGCGCGTACGGAACGCTGTGGCTCTCGCTGGGCCTGGTGCTGGCGGGTGGTCTGATCGCGCTGCTGCTGGTGCGCGAGCCCACGGGCGCCCGCCGCCTGGCACCCGCCGGGGAGCGCCCGGTCGCCACGCTGCTCGGCTCGCTCGCCATCGTCTGGCGCAACCCGCGGATCGGCACGGGCGCGGTGGTGCGGGCGATCAACACGGCACCGCAGTTCGGGTTCCTGGTCTTCCTGCCGGTGTTCTTCACCGACACGCTGGGCTTCTCGCTCACCGAGTGGCTTCAGCTGCTGTCGGCGATGTTCGCCACCAACATCTTCTTCAACCTGATCTTCGGGGTGGTCGGCGACCGCATCGGCTGGCAGCGCACCGTCGCCTGGTGCGGCGGCGTCGGCTGCGCGGTGACCACGCTCCTGCTCTACTACGGCACGGTCTCGGCAGGCGATCACTACGCCCTCGCGATGGTGCTGGTCGGCCTCTTCGGCGCGACCCTCGCCGGCTACGTACCGCTCTCGGCCCTCATGCCGTCGCTCGACCCGGCCCACAAGGGCCAGGCGATGTCGGCGCTCAACCTGGGCGCGGGCGCCAGCACCTTCCTGGGCCCGGCGCTGGTGGGGATCTTCCTCGGGCCGCTCGGCGTGCAGGGGGTGATGTGGATCTTCGCCCTGCTCTACCTGGCGAGCGCCGTGATGACCCTCTTCCTCAAGCTGCCGCAGGCGGTATCACCGGCGGCCGGCGGGTACTCGTCGGCTCCCGCCCCGGCAGCGCGGGCGCGGGACGATTCCCCGGAGGCGAGCCATGAGTGATGCGTGGGACTACCCGACGCCCTCCCAGGCGGAAGGCGAGCGGGAGCCGGGCGTCGACGAACACCCCGACGTGGCCCGCTCGACGCCCTCGCAGGCGGAGGGCGAGCGCACCGCCGAGACGGAGGAGGTCGGACGCGAGGCGAAGGGCGAGGACCCGGCGTGAGAGACCGGGCCGCGGGCCGCACCCGGAGACGTCCGGGTGCGGCCCGCGGCCCGTCGCGGTGCGAGCGGTGTGTCACGTCCCCACGGTGACGACGATCTTGCCGAACTGGACGTTGGACTCCATGTACGCGTGCGCCTGCACGATCTCCTCCAGCGGGAAGAGGCGGTCCACCACCGGGCGCAGGAAGCCGGTGCGCAGGCCCGAGGTGATGAACGCCGTGGCGCGGCGCATCCGCTGCGGGCCCCTGGTGATCTCCAGCATCGAGTACGTACGCATGTTCAACGCGGGCATGCCGAGGTCGAACCCGGGGTACGGCGTCGGCTGCCCGCTCTGCTCGCCCCACAGGAACAGCGTCCCGTCGGCGGCGACGGCCCGGGCCAGCTCCACGACTCCGGGACCGGCGACGGCGTCGAAGACGTACTCGGCGCCCTTGCCGCCGGTCAGCGCCAGCACGCGCCCCGCGACGTCCTCCTCGTCCGAGACGATGACGTCGGCCGCGCCCTCGTCGAGCAGCCGCTGCCGCTTGGCGCGGCCGCGGGTGACGGCGACGGGCGTGGCACCCAGGCGGTTGGCCGTCTGGATGGCGGCGAGGCCGACGCTGCTGGAGGCCGCGTTGATCACCACCACGTCTCCGGCCCGTACCCGGCCCACCTCGGCCATCGCGCCGTAGGCGGTGAGGTACGGCATCCACACCGCGGCGCCGGCCACCGGGTCCGTCCCGTCGGGGCGGGGCATGAGCGCGGCCGCCGGGACGATGGCACTCTCCGCGTACACGCCGTAGTCGTTCTGCGAGAAGCTCGGTACGACGCTGACGGCCTGCCCCTCCGCGAAACCGGCCACCTCCGGCCCTACCGCCTCGATGATCCCCGCGGCCTCGTAGCCGATCCTGGCGGGCAGCTGCTTGACCGGCTCGATGTAGCGACCGCTGCGGAACAGCCCCTCGGCCCTGTTGAGCCCGATGGCCTCCACCCGGATCCGCACCTCCCCGGGTCCCGGCTCGCCCGTCTCCAGGTCCTCGATCCGCAACACCTCGGGCCCGCCGAGCTCGTGGAACCGCACAGTCCTTGCCATGGAACCGTCCTCCCTCTCGGAAACGCGGTTCACCGTGCCATACAAGTTCGACCACCGTCAAACTTTGATGGCGGTCGTACCATGTCCCCATGGAACGCACGCCGCCCCACCCCCAGCTGTCCGAGGTGACCCTCCAGCAGGTCCTGGAGGCCCTCGTCGACCCGGTACGCCGGAGCGTCGTCAGCCAACTGGCCATCGCCGATGAGGACATCGCCTGCGGCGCCTTCGACATGCCGGTCAGCAAGTCCACCGCCACCCACCACTTCAAGGTCCTCCGCGAGGCGGGCCTGATCCGCCAGTACTACGTCGGCACCTCCCGGATGAACGCCCTGCGCCGCACCGAGGTGGAGGAAGCCTTCCCGGGCTTGCTGGGCGCGGTGACGGGGGCACGGGAGGAGGCGGGCTGACGCGGGTGCCGACGCTCAACTCCTGAGCCCCGGGGGAGCCGGTCCCCCGCGGACGGTCCCAGGCGCGGATATTCGCTTGCGGTACCTCGTCACCCGCGTCACCGTCACCTGACGCACCCGACGAGAGCGGAGAAGATGAACAGCCAGCCACACTACGTCGACCACGAGCTCATCCAGGCCGCGGCCGACGTCGCCCGTACGCGCTGCCGGGGCGACAACCACACCATGGCGGCGGCGGCCCGCGCCCGGGACGGCCGGATCGTCACCGCGGTGAACGCCTACCACTTCACGGGAGGCCCCTGCGCCGAGCTGGTCCTCATCGGCGCGGCCGCCGCCCAGGGCGCCTACGAACTGGACACGATCGTCGCGGTGGGCGACCGGGACCGAGGGGTGGTCCCTCCGTGCGGCCGGTGCCGCCAGGTGCTGCTCGACTACTTCCCCGCCCTCAAGGTCATCGTCGGCGCGGGCGACCGCATCCGCACCGTTCTCATCACCGACCTGCTGCCGGAGACCTACGTCTGGGCGGACCATCAGCTGGAGGTCGCGACGGCACCCCGCAGCGAGGGCTGACGTCATCACGCCCGGGATGGTCAGACACCCCCGGCGCGTTACGCAGGTGAGTCGGCGCTGCTCGTGTGCCGTCGGGGAGAGGAGTTCGGGCGGTGACAGAGACCTTTTCGGTGCCGGTGGTCGTGCGGGGCTACGAGACCGATACGCAGGGGCACCTGAACCAGGCCGTCTATCTGCAGTACGCGGAGCACGCCCGCTGGTCGATGCTGCAGGAGGCGGGCATCCGCCAGAGCGACCTGCTGGAGCAGGGCGTGGGGCCGGTGGCCCTGGAGGTGACCGTGCGCTACCGCCGCGAGCTGCGGGCGGGGGACGAGGTGGAGGTCACCTGCGCCTTCGCGTGGGGCGAGGGGAAGACGTTCCGCATCGAACAGGAGATCCGGAAGGCGGACGGCACGGTGGCCGCGGAGATCACGGGAGTGGGCGGCCTGATGGACCTCCGCGAGCGCAGGCTCCTCGCCGATCCCCGGGAACGCTTCCGCAAGTTGGCGGACCGGCCGGAGGTCTTCGGGCTGTAGGGGCGGGCTGTAGGAGCGGGCCGTAAGAGGAGGAAGGGCAGGCGGCCGCGGGGCGTGAAGCCCGCGGCCACCCGACTTCAGCGGTGGCGCAGCCAGGCCGCCGCCGGGAGCAGCCGGTCGGCGTAGTCGAACAGCGCCTGGTTCTCCCAGGCGTTGCCGGACGCCGGGTCGGCCGGGTCCCAGCCGTTGCCCGGGACCGCGGTCCAGGTGGGGTCCCAGTAGACGACGCCCAGGCCGCGGCCGTTGGGTACCGCCTCGACGACGTTCATGACGTCGCGCAGCCACGCCGCCTGCCCGGCCGGGGTCGCCGGGTAGCCGGGGACCAGTTCGCCGGGGAGGTCGATGATGTTCTCGTGGGCGTCCTCGCCGTCCAGGCGGAAGGGGTACGCGGTCTCCGCGACCAGGACCGGCTTGCCGTAACGGGCGGAGATGTCGTCCAGGTTGGCCTGGAGGTCCGACAGGGCGCCGTGCCAGTAGCCGTAGAAGGACAGGGCGATGACGTCGAAGGGCACGCCCTGCGCGGTGGCGTTGTCGAACCACCAGCGGTAGAGGTCGTTGTCGCCGCCGTGGGCGAGGTGGAGGGCGATCTTCGTGGACGGGGAGACGGCCTTGGCCGCGGAGATCCCGGACTTGAGCAGTCCCGCCGTCTGCCGCCAGTCGTCCGTGGAGCCCTCGGGCCAGAGTAGGCCGCCGTTGATCTCGTTGCCGATCTGCACCATGTCCGCGGGGGTGCCCTGCGCCTTGAGGGCGTTCAACACGTCGTAGGTGTGGTCGTACACGTCCGTCGTCAACCGGCTGTACGCGTGCGAGGACCAGGCCGCGGGCTTGGTCTGGGCGCCGGGGTCGGCCCAGGTGTCGGAGTAGTGGAAGTCGACCAGCAGCTTCATGCCCTGGGCCTTGATCCGCTGCGCCATCCCGAGGACGCGCGCCTTGCTGTTGTAGCCGTCGGCCGGGTTCACCCACACCTTCAGGCGTCCGTAGTCCGCGCCCGCCGACCTGAGGATGGTGAGGGCGTCGTCGGCGGTGCCCGTACTCGTGCGGTAGACACCGCCGTGGTCCTCGCTCTTCTTCAGCATCGACACGTCGACGCCCCGGACGGCGAGCCCGGTCGAGCCCGGGGTGAAGGCCAGGTCGTCGACGTTGAGCCAGTTGCCCGCCTTGGCGTCGGAGTTGACGCTGACGGTGCACTGGCCGCCGGTCACCTTGACCGAGGTGACCAAGCGTATCCACGTCCCGTTGGGCGTCGGCGGCAGATCGGTGCGCTGCTCCGCCGAACCGCAGTTGCGCAGGGCCAGGTACGCGGCGTTCTGGCCGCCGCTGGAGCGGACCCAGGCGCTGAGGGTGTAGCTGCCGTTGGTCAGCCCGGACAGGTACTGGTACGTCTCCACCTTGTACGCGGACGGCGACCAGTGCGTGAGGCGGCTGCTCCCGCTGCGTCCGCCCGCCTCGGCGAACGACGCCGAGCCCTGGCCCCCGGCCGAGTAGGTGGACCAGCCCGACGTACCGGCCTCGAAGCCGGCGTTGGTGAGGGTGGTCGCCGCGGCGGCCTGCCCGCCGGGAAGACCGGTGAGCAGCAGGGCGGCGCCGAGCGCCGCGGCCGCCGCGGCTCTCCGTGGGGTGCGGGTGGTGCGTAGTGGGGTGGGGTGCATCGTCGCTGTCCCTTTCGACGGTGTGGGTGGTCCCGTGCGGTGGGGGTGGTGCCTCACTCCGCGTCCAGCCGCACCACCCTCACCCCGCCGGCCTCGACCGTGAGCCGGCCGGCGGCGCGCTCGCCGCCCAGCAGCTCGGTGCCGGAGCGCTCCAGCGGCACCTTGGCGTCGTGGTCGGTGTGGTTGATCGCGAAGAGGTACTCGCCGCTCTCGCCGGAGCGGCGCACCACCTCCACGTCGGTGGGCAGGCCGGTACGGGGCTCGATGCCGGCGTCCGCGCAGGCCGCGTCGAGGACGGGGCCCAGCGCCTTGGCGTCGAGGCGGGTGGAGACGTACCAGGCGGTGCCGCGGCCCAGGCGGTGGCGGGTGACGGCGGGGCCTCCCGCGGCGGGGCCGTCGGCGTACGACCAGACGGTCTCGGCGCCGCGCGGCACGACGAACTCGGTCCAGACGTCACCGGTCGATTCGGCCCCGCCGGGGCCGGCCAGGCGGACCGTCTCGCCGGGGAGCAGCGGCGACCATTCCTCGACCGTCAGGCCGAGCACGTCGCGCAGCGCGCCCGGGTAGGGGCCGGGGTGCACGGCGTCGTGTTCGTCGACGATGCCGGAGAAGCAGGAGACGACGAGGGTGCCGCCGTTCTCGACGTACGCGCGCAGGTTGCGGCCCGCGGCCTCGGTGGCGAGGTAGAGCGCGGGGACGACGACCAGCGGGTAGGCGGACAGGTCGGCCTCGGGGTGGGCGAAGTCGACGGTGAGGTGCCGGTCGTAGAGGGACTCGTAGAAGCCGTCCGCACGCTCGCGTGCGTCGAGGTCTTGGCTGGGGCGCCACTCCAGGCTCTGGGCCCACCACGACTGCCAGTCCCAGACCATGGCCGCGTCGGCGACGGTGCGCGTGCCGCGCAGCGGGGCGAGGGAGTCGATGTCGGCGCCGAGGCGGACCACTTCGCGCCAGACGCGGGAGTCGGTGCCCGCGTGCGGCAGCATCGCGGAGTGGAACTTCTCGGCACCGCGCCGGGACTGGCGCCACTGGAAGAACATGGCGCCCTCAGAGCCGCGGGCCACGTGGGCGAGGGCGTTGCGGGCCATCTCGCCGGGGCGCTTCGCGGGGTTGTGGGGCTGCCAGTTGACGCCGGACGGGGAGTGCTCCAGCAGCAGCCAGGGGGCGCCGCCCGCGACGGAGCGGGTGAGGTCGGCGGCCATGGCGAGGTTGACGTGGGTGCGGCGGCCGTCGGTGATCAGGTAGTGGTCGTTGGTGACGAGGTCGACCTCGCGGCCCCAGGCCCAGTAGTCGACGGAGTCGCACTGGCTCGGCGCCGTCATGAAGTTGGTGGTGACCGGGATGCCGGGGGCGAGGTCGTGCAGGATGTCCCGTTCGCGGACGAAGTTCTCCCGCATGGTGGCGTCGGCGAAGCGGCGGTAGTCGAGCTGCTGGGCGGGGTTGCCGACGGTGGGGGTGAGCCGGGGCGGGTCGATCTCGTCGAAGGAGGCGTAGCGCTGGCTCCAGAAGGCGGTGCCCCAGGCCTCGTTCACGGTCTCCACGGAGGTGTAGCGGTCCTGGAGCCAGCGGCGGAAGTGTGCGGCGCAGCCGTCGCAGTAGCAGGCGGATACGGGCACGCCGTACTCGTTGTGGACGTGCCAGAGGGCGAGTGCCGGGTGGCCGCCGTAGCGGCGGGCGAGCTCGGTGGTGACCCGTGACGACGCCGCGCGGTAGGCGGTGTTGCTGTGGCAGATCGCCGCGCGGGAGCCGAAGGTGTACCGCGCCCCCTCGCGGGTGACGGGCAGCGCGTCGGGATGGGCCCGGTAGAACCAGGCCGGCGGGGCGGCCGTGGGCGTACCGAGGTCGACGCGGATGCCGTGGTCGTGCAGCAGGTCCAGGATCCGGTCGAGCCAGCCGAACGCGTACGAGCCGGGTGACGGTTCCAGCAGCGCCCAGGAGAAGACGCCGACGCTGACGAGGGTGACACCGGCCTCGCGCATCAGCCGGACGTCCTCCTGCCAGACGCTCTCCGGCCACTGCTCGGGGTTGTAGTCCCCGCCGAAGGCGAGCCGGTGCGGGCTGGGGACGGTGGGGGCCGGCATGGGTCTCTCCTGATGGTGTCTCACGTGGCCGGGGCCGCAAGGGAACTGAGGCGATGTGGGAACGTGCACACACCCGTATCGCCGCGACAGGGCAACATAACCGCACGAGATCAACCATTGACAAGTGTCCGGAACGTTTCTCTACTGTGAACGCTCACAGATGCATGGCCGGTCGGCGCACCCGAGCGCCAGGCCCCTTCGGTCAGGGAGAACTCCCCCATGTCGCACACGCCACTGCGCCGCCGCCTCGCGGCCACCGCCACGGCCGTCGCCCTCGGCGCGACCGCACTCACCGCCTGCGGATCGGGGTCGTCCGGCGAGGACGCCGCCACCGAGTCCGGCCCCGTCTCGCTCAGTTACTGGGCCTGGGCGCCCGGCATGGACAAGGTGGCGGCGCTCTGGAACGCGAAGCACCCCGACATCGAGGTCACCGTGCACAAGCAGGCGTCGGGGGACGACCTGGTCACCAAGATCATCACCGCGTCGAAGGCGGGTGAGGCTCCCGACCTCGTCCAGGCCGAGTACCAGGCGCTGCCGACGCTGGTCAGCAACGACGCCCTCGCCGACATCTCGAAGGAAGTCCGCGGGGTGAAGGAGAAGTTCGCCCCGGGCGTCTGGCAGCAGACGACGCTCGGCACGGACGCCGTCTACGCGGTGCCCCAGGACTCGGGGCCGATGATGTTCTACTACCGCGCCGACCTCTTCGAGGAGTACGGGCTCACCGTCCCGGCCACCTGGGACGAGTTCGCCCGGACCGCCCGCGCCCTGAAGGAGAAGGCGCCGGACAAGGCGCTCACCACCTTCTCCGCCAACGACTCCGGCCTCTTCGCCGGTCTCGCCCAGCAGGCCGGCGCGAAGTGGTGGACCGTCGAGGGCGACAAGTGGAAGGTCGCCATCGACGACCCCGCCACCCGCAAGGTCGCCGACTTCTGGGGCGACCTGGTCGCCGAGGGCGCGATCGACAACCAGCCCATGTACACCCCCGCCTGGAACAAGGCCCTCAACACCGGCAAGCAGCTCGCCTGGGTCAGCGCCGTCTGGGCACCGGGCACCCTGACCACCGCCGCCCCCGACACCAAGAGCACGTGGGCCATGGCCCCGCTCCCCCAGTGGAACGCGGGCGAACGCGTCACCGGCAGCTGGGGCGGATCGACCACGGCCGTCACCACCGACTCGAAGCACAAGGCGGCGGCCGCCCGGTTCGCCACCTGGCTGAACACGGACCCGGAGGCACTCGCCGCCCTGGTGAAGGAGAGCGGCGTCTACCCGGCCGCCACCGCCGCCCAGACCAGCGGCGCGCTCGCCAAGGCCCCGGACTTCTTCGCCAACCAGCCGGACTTCTACACCCGCGCCGCCGAGATCGCCGCGACCACCGCCCCCGCCGCCTGGGGCCCGAACGTCAACGTCGCGTACGCCGCCTTCAAGGACCGGTTCGGCAAGGCCGCCAAGGCGAAGTCCGGCTTCGACACGGCGCTCACCGGCATGCAGGACGCCACCGTGGCGGACCTGAGGAAGCAGGGCTTCGAGGTCGCTCCGTGAGCGTGAGCGTGAGCACACGGGTGAAGGACCGTACGGCGCGCGGGAGCGGGCGCTCGGGAGCGTACGGGGTCAAGGCCGCCCCGTACGGCTTCCTCGCCCCCGCCGCCGTCCTCTTCCTCCTCTTCTTCGCCCTCCCCATCGGCTACGCCCTCTGGCTCAGCCTCCACAAGGTCGAGATCAGCGGCCTGGGCCTGGGCAAGGGCGCCCGCCGGGAGGTGTGGGCGGGGCTGGAGAACTACGCCGCCGCCCTCACCGACGGCGAGCTCGGCCACGGCGCGCTGCGGGTCCTCGGGTACGGCGCGATCGTCGTGCCCGTCATGCTCGGGCTGGCGCTGCTGTTCGCCCTGCTCCTGGACGGCGAGCGGGTGCGCGCCCGCTCCTTCTCCCGGCTCGCGATCTTCCTGCCGTACGCGATCCCGGGCGTCATCGCGGCGCTGCTGTGGGGCTTCCTCTACCTGCCCGAGGTCAGCCCCTTCCACTACGCCCTCGACCGGGTGGGGCTGCCCCGGCCGGACCTCCTCGACGGCGGGCCGCTCTTCCTCGCGCTCGCCAACATCGCGGTCTGGGGCGGCACCGGCTTCAACATGATCGTGATCTACACCTCGCTGCGGGCCATCCCGGCCGAGGTGTACGAGGCGGCGAAGCTGGACGGCGCCTCGCCCCTGCAGATCGCCCTGCGCGTCAAGATCCCGATGGTGGCGCCGTCGTTGGTTCTGACCTTCTTCTTCTCGGTCATCGCCACCCTCCAGGTCTTCAGCGAGCCGACCACCCTCAAGCCGCTGACGAACGGCATCTCCACCACCTGGAGCCCGCTGATGAAGGTGTACAGCGACGCGTTCGTGAACGGGAACGTGTACGCGGCCTCGGCCACGGCCGTGGTCCTCTCCCTCGCCACCTTCGCCCTCTCCTTCGCCCTGCTGCGGCTCGGCAACTCCCGTACCGCACAAGGAGACACCCGATGAGCACGCTCGCCCAGGGCACTCAGGGCCTTCCCCGCCCGCAGCGCCGGTTCGCCCTGCTGCCGACCGCCGCCCTGCTGCTGGGCGCGCTGTACTGCCTGCTGCCCGTCGCCTGGGTGGTGGTCGCCGCCACCAAGTCGGGCACGGAGCTGTTCTCCACCTTCAGCCTGCTGCCCGGCACCGGCTTCGCCGGCAACCTCGCGGACCTGAACGCCTACCGCGAGGGCGTCTACTGGCGGTGGATGGCCAACTCCCTCCTCTACGCCGGCGTGGGCGCGGCCCTGTCCACCGCGGTCTCGGCGTGCGCCGGCTACGCGCTCGCCGTGTACCGCTTCCGGGGCCGGGAGGCGGTGTTCCACACCATCCTGGCGGGCGTGCTGGTGCCGCCGGTGATCCTCGCCATCCCGCAGTACCTGCTGATGGCGCGGGCCGACATGACGGACACGTACCTCTCCGTGCTGCTCCCGCTGATCCTCTCGCCGTACGGGGTCTACCTCGGGCGTGTCTACGCCCGGGCCGCCGTCCCCGCGGAGCTGATCGAGGCGGGCCGGATGGACGGTGCCGGGGAGGGGCGGATCTTCCTGCGGATCGCGGTCCCGATGATGTCGCCGGGCCTGGTGACGATCTTCCTCTTCCAGTTCGTGGCGATCTGGAACAACTTCCTGCTGCCGTACATCATGCTGGGCGACGACACCAAGTTCCCCATGACGGTCGGGCTGTTCACGCTGCTCGCCCAGGGCTCCAGCACCCCCGCCCTCTACACGCTGGTGATCACCGGCGCGCTGCTGGCGATCGTCCCGCTCATCGCCCTCTTCCTCGTCATCCAGCGGTTCTGGAGCCTCGACCTGCTCTCCGGCGCCGTAAAGTCCTGAAGCGGCAGGGGAAGAGGAGACGCGATACATGAACCGCGGTAGGACGGACGGCAAGCGGCGTTCGGTGACGATCCACGACGTGGCGCGCGAGGCGGGTGTCTCGCGCGGGACGGTCTCGCGCGTGCTCAACGGCGGCCACTACGTGAGTCCTTCGGCGCAGGCGGCCGTCAACGCCGCGATCCGCAGGACGGGTTACGTCGTCAACCGGCACGCCCGCTCGCTGATCACCGGCCGTTCCGACTCGGTGGCCTTCCTCCTGACCGAGCCGCAGGAGCGGTTCTTCGAGGACCCGAACTTCAACGTCCTGCTGCGCGCGTGCACCCAGGCGCTCGCCGCGCAGGACATCCCGCTGCTGCTGATGATCGCGGGCACGGAGGCCGAACGACGCCGCAACCTGCGCTACATCCGCGCCGGACACGTCGACGGGGTCCTGCTCGTCTCCAGCCACTCCGGCGACCCGGTGGGCAGCGAGCTCGACGCCGCGGGCGTCCCCGTCGTCGCCTGCGGCAAGCCGCTCGGGCAGAGCGCGCGGATCAGCTACGTCGCGGCCGACGACCGCGACGGCGCCCGGTCGATGGTGCGCTACCTGTACGCGTCCGGGCGCCGGCGCATCGCCACGGTCACGGGCCCGCCGGACACGCCCGGCGGTGTCGAGCGGCTCGCCGGCTACCGCGACGTGCTCGCCGAATGCGGGCTGCCCGCCGACGAGTCGCTCGTCGTGGCGGGCGACTACAGCCGGGCGAGCGGTGAGACGGCGGCCGAGCTGCTGCTGGAGCGGGCGCCGGATGTGGACGCGGTGTTCGTGGCGTCGGACCTGATGGCCCAGGGCGTCCTGGACGCGCTGGGCCGCGCCGGGCGGCGGGTGCCGGAGGACGTGGCCGTCGGCGGGTTCGACGACTCCCCTGCGGCCCTGGCCACGCGACCGGCCCTCACCACGGTGCGGCAGCCCTGGGAGCGGATCAGCGGCGAGATGGTCCGGATGCTGCTCGCCCGGATCGGCGGCGAGGACCCGGCGGCCGTGATCCTCCCGACGGAGCTGGTGCGCCGGGACTCGGCCTGAGCGCCGCATCCGGTACGGGGGCGGGGGGCCTGACCCGGCAACCGCCGGGGCCCGAGCCCCGGCCGGGCGGGGGCTCCGGCTCCGGCGCGGGCCCGAGCCCCGGCCGGGCTCCGGCTCGCTCAGCCGAACCAGACCACCAGGCGGACGTTCTCGTCGCCGTACTCGGCGGCCAGCGCGCGCATCGACGCCCACACCGGGGCCCAACGGCCGTCCGGCGGCACGATCATGCGGGCCGTGTAGATCACCGGGCGGTACACGGCGCCGCTCAGATGGACCTCGCCGCCCGGCGGCCATTCGTACAGGTCCAGGTCCTCGCCGAAGAGCTCCTCCGCCGCGTCGAGCACCTCGACCGGCGCCCAGACCAGGTGGTCCAGGACGAGCTCGCCGTCCGGCCCCGGCAGCCACACCCCCACACGGTCCCCGTCGGGGCGGTCGCAGAGCGGCGCGTCCCAGTCGACCGCCGCGATCTCGGCCCAGGTGGCGTACGAGTGGCCGTGGTTGAGCTCGTCGCACTCCTTCGGCACCTCGTCGCAGGAGTCCTCCGGCCATCCCCGCTGGTCGAACAGCGGCCGGTCCACTCCGAGGGCCCCGCCGTAGCCGAACAGGCACTCACGGGCCTCCCGTGCCTTCCAGAGGTCGAAGTCGAGCAGACTGACCTCGAACTTCCACGCCCCGCCCGCCGTGCGGGCCTCGATCAATCCGTCGATGTACGTCCCCATGGACCGCGATGTTAGGTGCTGTCCGTCCAGGCCAGCAGGGGTGTTTCCCCCTCGGGGGCGCGCAGCCGCGCCAGTGCGTGGCGTTCGAGCTGGCGCACGCGCTCGGTGCTGAGGCCGATGTGCTCGGCGACCTGTTTGCGGGTGTGCGGCTCTCCGTCGTGGAGGCCGTAGCGGAGGGTGAGGATCATCGCCTCGCGGGGCGGCAGGGTGCCGATCGCGGCGCGGAGCTGTTCGGCCAGTGCGCGGTACTCGGCGACGTGCGGCGCCTGGAGGACCTCGGTGTCCTCGATGAGGTCGCCGACGACCGTCTCGCCCTCCTCGCCGACCGGGGTGTCCAGGCTGATCGCGTCACGGCCGACGCGGCGCAGCCGGCTGACCTTCGCCGGCGGGAAGCCGGTCGCGGCGGCCACCTCGGCGACGGTCGGTTCGCGGCCGAGGCGCGGTTGGAGGGCGCGTTCGGCGCGGCCGAGTTTGGAGAGGTCCTCCACCACGTGGACGGGCAGGCGTACGGTGCGGGCGTGCTGCGCCAGTCCGCGTTCGATCGCCTGGCGGATCCACCAGGTGGCGTAGGTGGAGAACTTGTAGCCCTTGGTGTAGTCGAACTTCTCGACCGCCCGGATCAGCCCGAGGTTGCCCTCCTGGACGACGTCGAGGAAGGACAGCCCTCGCCGGCTGTGCCGCTTGGCCACCGCGACCACGAGCCGCAGGTTGGCGCGGACCATGTGGTCCTTGGCCTGCCGCCCGTCCCGGGCCACGGCCTCCAGGTCGCGCCTGCGCCGCGGCGGCAGGGCGCGGCGCCGGCCCGACGCGGCGGCGGTGTCCGCCTCGTGGAGGAGCTCGTCGGCGTAGACACCGGCCTCGATGCGCTTGGCCAGCTCCACTTCCTCCCCGGCGGTGAGGAGCGGGGTCGCGGCGATCTGCGAGAGGTACTGGCGTACGAGATCGGGCTCGTCGTCCGGTCCGCCGGGCTCGCGGCGGTGGACGCGCGGGATCAGCCTCGGCTGCGCGGTCATGATGTCGGCCTCCGCCGTCATTCCTACCCGGGGCGGCCGCCGTCACGCGCATCCGAGGCCGGCCGCGGGGCGCGCAATGGCCCAGTCGCGACGGCCCTGAATGGACCAGGGAGTGGGCCGCTCGGGCGCCTAGGTTGAGGGGGTTCCCGCCGATGCCTCCGACCGAGGAGCCCCATGTCCCTGCCCACGGAGTCCCTGCCCACGGAGTCCCTGCCCACAGCATCCCCGTCCCCTGCCCTCCCCGGCCCCCTGCCGCGCCCGCGGCGCTCCGCGCCCCGCGGACTGGCGGTCGCACAGCTGGTCAACTCCGTCGGTGACGGCGCCTTCTACGTCTCCTCCGCGCTCTACTTCTCCCGGGTCGTGGGGCTCACGCCCGGCCGGATCGGACTGGGGCTGACCCTCGCCTGGGCGGTCGGCGCGGTCGCGGGCGTGCCGCTCGGGCACCTCGCGGACCGGCGCGGGCCGCGCGGTGCGGCCGTGGCCCTGGCGGCGGCGACCTCCGCGTCGGTCGCGGGCCTGCTGTTCGTACGGTCCTACGCGGCGTTCCTGCTGGTCGTCGTGGCGTACGCGGTCGCGCAGTGCGGGCTCGCGGCGGCGCGGCAGTCGCTGCTGGCGGGGCTGGTGGAGCCCGGCGCGCGGACCGGGGTGCTGGCGCGGCTGCAGGCCGCGGGCAACGCCGGGATCGCGGTGGGGGCGGGGATCGGCGCGGTCGCGCTGCACCTGGACACGCCGGCCGCGTACCTCTCCGTCCTGGCCCTCGACGCGCTGGCCTTCGCGGGGTGCGCGGTGCTGCTGGGGCGGTTGCCGCGGGTCCCCGCCGGTGGGGCGGTGGTGGGCGAGGCCTCCGGGGCGCGGTCGGCGACGGTGTTCCGGGACCGCCCGTACGCGCTGGTCACCGTCCTCAACACGGTCATGCTGCTGCGGATGCCGCTGATCAGCCTGGCCCTCCCGCTGTGGGTCGCGGAGCACACGGCCGCGCCCGGCTGGGTGGTGTCGGCGCTGCTGGTGCTCAACACGGGCGCGGTGATGCTCTTCCAGGTGCGTACGGCCGCCGGGGTGACGGGGCTGTCCGGGGCGGTGCGGGCGGTGCGTTCCGGCGGTGCGCTGATGCTCGCCGCGTGCGCGGTGTTCGCGCTCGCCGGGGGCATCGCGGCGTGGGCGTCGCTGGTGGTGCTGGTGGCGGGGGCGGTGCTGCTGGTGTGGGGCGAGATGCGGCAGTCCGCGGGCGCGTGGCAGATCTCCTTCGACCTCGCGCCGGCCGGGCGGCAGGGCCAGTACCAGGGGTTCTTCGGTATGGGGATGCCGGTGGCGCGGATGGTGGGGCCGGTGCTGCTGACGACGCTGGTCATCGGCGGGGGCGTGATCGGGTGGCTGGTCCTCGGGGTGCTGTTCCTCGGGGCGGGGCTGGCCATGGGGCCTGCGGTGCGGATGGCCGGGCGGCGGGCGGCGGGGATTGCTCCGCGATCAACGGGGAACCCGGGGGGAACCGTTCTTGAGGAGTAAACCGTGACAGACGAGATGGATGGGATGGACGAGATACCGGATACGGCCATACCGGATACGGCCGGCGGCGCGGGGGGTGCCGTATGTGCGGGCTGAGTGGTGAGATCCGGTTCGACGACGGGCGGCCCGACCTGGCCGCCGTCGAGCGCATGACCGACCGGCTGGCCGCGCGGGGGCCCGACGGCCGCGGGATGTGGTCGCAGGGCCCCGTGGCGCTGGGCCACCGGAGGCTGAAGATCATCGACCTGTCGGAGCACGGCGCGCAGCCGATGTCCGACAGGGAGGCCCGGCTGACCGGCGTGTTCAACGGGTGCATCTACAACTACCGCGAGCTGCGGGAGGAGCTGCGGGGCCTGGGGCACCGGTTCTTCTCCACGTCGGACACCGAGGTGGTGCTGAAGGCGTACCACCAGTGGGGCACGCGCTGCGTGGACCACTTCGTCGGGATGTTCGTCTTCGTGATCGTGGAGAACGACACGGGCCGCGTGGTGCTGGCCCGCGACCGGCTCGGCATCAAGCCCGTGTACCTGTCGTACGGGACCGGCCGACTGCGGTTCGCCTCCACGCTGCCCGCCCTGCTCGCGGGCGGCGGCGTCGACACCTCGCTCGACCCGGTCGCCCTGCACCAGTACCTCAGCTGGTCGGCCACGGTGGCGGCCCCGCGTACCGTGCTCAACGGGGTGCGCAAGCTGCCCGCGGCCACGGTGCGGGTGGTGGAGCCGGACGGCACCTACCGCGACCACTGCTACTGGCAGCCGTCCTACACCCGTCGCCCGGAGCACGCGGGCATGGACGCCACCGACTGGCGGGACGCGGTGCTGGACGCGCTGCGCACGGCGGTGCGGCGGCGGATGGTCGCCGACGTGCCGGTCGGGGTGCTGCTCTCCGGCGGCCTGGACTCCTCGCTGATCGTGGCGCTGCTGGCCGAGGAGGGGCAGCGGGACCTGGCGACGTTCAGCGTCGGCTTCGAGTCGGAGGGCGGGGAGGACGGCGACGAGTTCGCGTACTCGGACCTGATCGCACGGCGCTTCGCCACCGAGCACCACCAGCTGATGGTGCCGTCCGACCGGGTGTCGACGGCGCTGGACAACGCGGTCGCCGCGATGAGCGAGCCGCAGCTGAGCCATGACGTGGTCGCCTTCCACCTGCTGTCGGAGCAGGTGTCGAAGGAGGTCAGCGTCGTCCAGTGCGGGCAGGGCGCGGACGAGGTGTTCGCCGGCTACCGCTGGTACCCGGCGATGGCCGCGGTCCCGCGCGAGCAGGAGCCGGAGACGTACGCCGAGGTGTACTTCGACCGGCCGCACGGCGATCTCGCCCGGATGCTGCGGCCCGATCTGCTGCCCGCGCACGACACCTCGCGCCGTTTCGTGTACGAGCACATGGCGGAGCCGGGCGCCGAGACGGCGCTGGACGCGGCCCTGCGCCTCGACACGCACGTGATGATGGTCGACGACCCGGTCAAGCGGCTGGACAACATGACGATGGACTGGGGCCTGGAGGCCCGGGTGCCGTTCCTCGACCACGAGCTGGTCGAGCTCGCCGCGGCCTGCCCGCCGGAGCTGAAGCTCGCCCACGGCGGCAAGGGCGTCCTCAAGGACGCGGGCCGCGCGCTGCTGCCCCATGAGGTGATCGACCGGCCGAAGGGGTACTTCCCGGTTCCGGCCATCATGCACATGGCGGGCCCGGTGTACGAGCGGGTCCGGCAGGCGCTCACCGCCCCCGAGGCGCGGGCGCGCGGGATCTTCCGGGAGGAGTACGTGGCGGAGCTGCTCGCCGACCCCGACGGCCACCGTACGCACCGGGGCGCGAACACCCTGTGGCAGGTGGCCCTGCTGGAGCTATGGCTGCAGACGCACGGCATCCGCTGACCCTCGGCTCGGCGGCCGCGGCCCCCGGCCCGGTGCCGGTCGCGCTGGCCGGGGCGGCGGGGCCGCTGGACACGCCGCAGCCCGTGGTGTCCCACGGGTGCTGGTACCCGTCGGCGGACCCGACCGGCGAGCGGGTGGCGTTCCTCTGCGACCGCGGCGGCGTGCCGCAGCTGTGGACCGGACCGGCGACCGCGGCCCTGGGCGGTGCCGGGGGCGCCGAGGTCCGCCTGCTGGACGCGGATCCGGAGCCCGTGACGGAGGTGGCCTGGTCGCCGGACGGCCGCTGGATCGCGTACACCGTCAACCCGGGCGGCGGCGAGCACAGCCGGGTGCTGTGCGTGCGCCCGGACGGCAGCGACCGCCGGGTCGTCGCGGGCGCCGACGCGGGCAGTTCGGCCTACCTCGGGTGCTGGGCGCGGGACGGCTCGGCCGTCGCGGTGACGGTCGCCGAGCCGCCGTCCGCGTACCGCGACCCGGAGCCGGGCCTGGCGGGCCTGCCCGCCGGGTGGGCGGAGCGGGACGGGCATGCCACGCTGCTGGGCGGCGCCGGGCGCGGTGACGTGGGGCACCGGCGCGGCACCCGCGACCGGCTGTCGGCCTACCTGGTGGACCCGGACGAGCCGGGCGCGGCCGCGCTGCTGGCCACCGAGACCGGCGCGGCCACGCTGCGGGTGTGCGACCTGAGTCCGGACGGGCGGCTCGCGCTGCTGCGGCGGGGTCCGCGCGTACGCCGCGAGGCGGTGGTGCTGCGCACCGACGACCTGGGGACGGGCTGTGTGCTGCGGGTCGCGGACGCCGACCCGTGGATCGGCCGCTTCTCGGCGGACGGGCGCACGGTGTGGCTGCGCAGCGACCACGAGCGGGAGTTCGCGGCGCTGCTCGCCGTCGGGCTGGACGAGCGCGGGGAGTTGAAGGACGTCGCGGTCGTCGCGGAGCGTGAGCGGAGCGACCTGGAACTGCTGGCGTTCCTCGGGGACGGCCGTACGGCCGCGCTGGTGTGGAACGTGCGGGGCGCGAGCGAACTGGAGCTGCTGGACGTGGAGTCGGGCCTGCCGGCCCGGCGCGTCGGGCTGCCGCACGAGGTCGTCACGCGCGTCGCGCGCGGCGGCCCGGCCGGGATGGTGCTCGCCCTGTCGGGGTCGCAGCGGCGGCCCGGCGTGTGGTGGGCGGCCGACGGCGGGGCGCCCGCGCGCACGCCGTGGTCGTCGCGGGACGAGGACGCCGTACCGGCGGGGCGGCCGCCCGTGCGGCCGGTGCCGGTGCGTCTGACGGCGCGCGACGGGCTGGAGCTCGGCGGCTGGTACTACCGGGCGCCCGGGCGCGCCGACACCGACCCGGCGCCGTGCGTGCTCCATCTGCACGGCGGGCCGGAGGAGCAGGAGCGGCCGGTGTTCGAACCGCTGTACCACGAGTTGCTGGGCCGGGGCCTGGACGTCTTCGCGCCCGACGTGCGCGGCTCCTCGGGCTACGGGCGGTCCTTCGTGGACGCCGATCTCGGCACGGGGCGGTTCGCCGCGATCGAGGACGTCGCCGCCTGCGCGGCGCACGCGGTGCTCAGCGGGCGCGCCGACCCGCGGCGGCTGGCCGTGATGGGCCACTCGTACGGGGGCTACCTCACGTTCGCCTCGCTGGTGTGGCATCCGGAGCTGTTCCGTACGGGGATCGCGGTGTGCGGCATGTCGGACCTCACCACGTTCTTCGCCGGGACCGAGCCGTGGCTCGCGGAGTCGGCCGCGCACAAGTACGGCCATCCGGAACGGGACCGCGAGCTGCTGCGGGCGCTGTCCCCGATGAGCCGGATCGACGCGCTGCGGGTGCCGGTGCTGGCCGTGCACGGGGAGCACGACACGAACGTACCGCCGGGCGAGTCGGAGCAGTTCGTGCGGGCGGCGCGCGAGCGGGGGCTGACGGCGGAGCTGCTGACGCTGCGCGACGAGGGCCACGAGTTCCGGCGGGCGGACAGCCGGCGGCTGTTCCGCCGGGCGGCGGGCGACTGGCTGGAGCGGCACCTGGGCGCGTGAGCCGGGGCGAGTGAACCGGGGCGGCACCTGGGCGAGCTGGGCGAGTGAGCCGGAGCAGGCCGGCCGAGCCCCTGCGACCCGCCCTGTATGTGCATAAAGTGAGGGAAGGTGGGCATTCCGTACGTCGCTACGGAACCGATCACCCGGAACTGGAGGCGCAGACGCATGATTCCCCCGCTCGCCTCGTACGCCGTGGTCGTCCCCACCATCGGGCGGCCCTGCCTCGCCGACTGCCTCGCCGCGCTCGCCGCGAGCGCGGGCCCCGAGCCGAGCCAGGTCGTGCTCGTCGACGACCGCCCCGCGCCGGGCGGCGACGAGCTGCCGCTCGGCGCCCTGGGCCCGCTCGCGGACCGCGCGATCGTGCTGCGCAGCGGCGGGCGCGGCCCGGCCGCCGCCCGCAACACCGGGATCCGCGTGGTGGACGAGCCGTGGACGGTCCTCCTCGACGACGACGTACGGGTGAGCGCGTACTGGCGCGAGCAACTGGCCCGCGACCTGGCGGAGGCCTCCCCCGACACCGGTGGCGTCCAGGGCGTGCTGGAGGTGCCGCTGCCCGCGGGCCGCCGCCCCACCGACTGGGAGCGCAACACGGCGGGCCTGCGCGACGCGCTGTGGGCGACCGCCGACATGGCGTACCGCACGGAGGCGCTCAAGGCCGTCGGCGGTTTCGACGAGCGCTTCCCGCGCGCCTTCCGCGAGGACGCGGACCTGGCGCTGCGAATCCTCGACGCGGGCTGGCTGATCCGGCGCGGCGAGCGGCGCACCGAACACCCGGTGCGGCCCGCCGACCGGTGGGTGTCGGTGCGGGTGCAGCGGGGCAACGCCGACGACGCGCTGATGGCGCGGCTGCACGGGCCCGGCTGGTGGGAGCGGGCCTCGGCGCCGCGCGGGCGGATCCGGCGCCATGCGGCGGTCACGGCCGCCGGGCTCGGCGCGCTCGTGCTGGCGGCGGCCGGGCGGCGGCGCGCCGCCGCGCTGACGGCGGCGGGCTGGCTGCTGGGCACGGCGGAGTTCGCGCGGGCGCGGATCGCGCCGGGACCGCGCACGGCCGACGAGATCCTGACGATGACCGTGACCAGCGCGGTGATCCCGGCGGTCGCGACCTGGCACCGGCTGAGCGGCGCGGTGCGCCACCGGGGGGCCGGGGGCTGGGACGGCACCCTGTGAACCGCCCGGGGCCGCTCCCGGCCGCCGTGCTGTTCGACCGCGACGACACGCTGGTGGTGGACGTGCCCTACAACGGCGATCCGGAGCGCGTGCGGCCCATGCCGGGCGCCCGGGAGGCGCTGCGGATGCTGCGTGACCGGGGCGTGCCGGTCGGGGTGGTGTCCAACCAGTCCGGCATCGGGCGCGGCCTGCTGACCGAGGCGGCCGTACGGGACGTCAACGCCCGGATCGACGCGCTGCTCGGGCCGCTGGACGCCTGGGTGCACTGCCCGCACGCGCCCGAGGACGGCTGCGGCTGCCGCAAGCCGGCGCCGGGTCTGGTGGTCGAGGCGGCGCGGCGGCTGGGCGTCCGGGCCGCCGACTGCGTGGTGATCGGCGACATCGGCGCGGACATGGGCGCCGCGCGGGCGGCCGGGGCGGCGGGGGTGCTGGTGCCGACGGCGCGGACGCTGCCCGAGGAGGTGGCGGCCGCGCCGTGCGTCTGCCCGGACCTGCTGAGCGCGGTGCGGTACGTGCTGGGGAACCACCTGAGGAGGCCGTCATGAGGGCTCTCGTCGTCCGGCTGGACAGCTTCGGGGACGTCGTCCTCGCCGGGCCCGCCGTGCGCGCGGTCGCGCACGGCGCCGACCGGGTGGCGATGCTGTGCGGGCCGCGCGGCGCACCGGCCGCGCGGATGCTGCCGGGCGTGGACGAGGTGCTGGTCTGGGACGCGCCCTGGGTGGGCTTCACGCCGCCGCCCGTGGACCGGGCGGACGTCGACCGGCTGGTGAACCGGATCGCCGCGGCCCGCGTGGACCGGGCGCTGATCCTCACCTCGTACCACCAGAGCCCGCTGCCGGCCGCACTGCTGCTGCGGATGGCGGGCGTACGGCACCTCGCGGCCGACAGCGTGGACTTCCCCGGCTCGCTGCTGGACGTGCGCCATCGGCGGGCGCCGCACGCCCATGAGGCGGAGGCGGCCCTGGACCTGGCCGAGGCGGCCGGTTTCCCCCGCCCCCCGGGCGACGACGGGCGGCTGCGGGTCCGCCACGCGGCGGGCGGCGCGCCCGAGCTGACCGGGCCGGGGCCGTACGTGGTGGTCCATCCGGGCGCGAGCGTCGCGGCCCGCCGGTGGAGCCCGGCCCGCTGCGCGCAGGCGGTACGGCTGCTGGCGGCCGCCGGTCACCGGGTGGTGGTCACCGGCGGGCCCGACGAGCGGGAGCTGACCGCGCTGGTGGCGGGGAGGCACGGGCTGGACGTGGGCGGCCGGACACGGCCGCCGGAGCTCGCGGCGGTGCTGGCGGGCGCTGGGGCGGTGGTGACGGGCAACACCGGGCCGGCGCATCTGGCGGCGGCCGTCGGTACGCCGGTGGTGTCGCTGTTCTCGCCGGTGGTGCCCGCGGAGCGGTGGGGCCCGTACGGGGTGCCGCACGTGCTGCTGGGCGACCAGCGGGCGCCGTGCGCGGACAGCAGGGCGCGGGAGTGCCCGGTGCCGGGCCATCCGTGTCTGAACGAGGTCACCGCGGAGGACGTGGTCGCCGCCGTGGAGAAGCTGCTGGAGGCGGACGGGTGAGCCGCCCGGCGCCCCGGGTGCTCGTGCTGCGGGCGCTCGGGCTGGGCGACCTGCTGACGGGTGTGCCCGCGCTGCGGGCGCTGCGGCGCGCGTTCCCGGGGCACGAGACGGTGCTGGCCGCCCCGGCGCAGCTCGCGGAGGTCGCCGCCGCGACGGGGGCGGTGGACTCGCTGCTGCCCGCCTCCGCGCCGGGCCGCGCGGTGCCGGTACGCCTGGAGTGGCCGGGCCCGCCGCCCGAGGTGGCCGTGGACCTGCACGGCAAGGGCCCGTCCAGTCATCTGCTGCTGCACAGGCTGCGCCCGGGGCGGCTGCTGGCGTTCGCCCATCCGGGCACGCCGGAGATCGCGGGCCCGGAGTGGACCGCCGACGAGCACGAACGCACCCGCTGGTGCCGCCTGCTGCAGTGGTACGGCATCCCCGCCGACCCCGGCGACCTGCTTCTCCCGCCGCCACCGGGCCGCTCCCCCGCCCCGGGCGCGGTTGTCGTCCACCCGGGCGCCGACTCCCCTGCCCGCCGCTGGCCCCCGGACCGCTATGCGGCGGTGGTCCGCGCCTTGCTGGACCGGGGGCACCGGGTGGCCCTCACGGGCGGCCCGGGCGAGGACGCGCTGCTGGACCGGATCGCCGTCCCCGGCCTGGAGGTGTTCCGGGGCGGGCTGCCGTACGGGCGGCTCGCGGCGCTGGTCGCGGGGGCGCGCGCCGTGGTGAGCGGGGACACCGGCATCGCGCATCTGGCGGTGGCGTACGGGACACCCTCCGTCACCCTTTTCGGCCCGGTATCGCCTGGATTGTGGGGTCCGCCCGAGGGTACGCGGCACGTGGCGCTGTGGCACCCGGGTCCGCCCGGCGATCCCCATGGGCGCGAGCCGGACCCGCAGCTGTTGCTCATCCGTCCGGCCGACGTCCTCAAGGCCCTCTCCGACCATCCGGAGGTGTCCCGCCCGTGACCCGTATCAGCGTCGTCGTGATCACCCGTGACCGTCGGGAGCAGCTGCTGCGCACCCTGGAACGGCTGGCGGCGCTGCCCGAGCATCCGCCGGTGATCGTGGTCGACCACGCCTCCGCGGACGGCACCCCCGAGGCGGTCCGGCGGCTGTACCCGGACGTCACGCTGCTGACCCCCGGCCGCAACCTCGGCGCGGTCGGCCGCACGCTGGGCGTACGGCACGCGCGGACGCCGTACGTGGCGTTCAGCGACGACGACTCGTGGTGGGAGCCGGGCGCCCTCACCCGCGCCGCCGACCTGCTCGACGAGCACCCCCGGCTCGGGCTGGTCGCGGCCCGGATCACGGTGGGGCCGGACGGCGGCCCGGACCCGCTCAACGGCATGCTGGCCGCGTCCCCGCTCGGCCGGGCCCCCGATCTGCCCGGCCCGCAGGTGCTGGGCTTCCTGGCCTGCGCGGCGGTGGCCCGGCGCACGGCGTACCTGGAGGCGGGCGGCTACCACCCGGTCCTGTTCTTCGGCGGCGAGGAGACCTGCCTCGCCTACGACCTGGCGGCGCGCGGCTGGGGTGTGTGCCACTGCCCCGACGTGATTGCCGTGCACATGCCGACCGGCGGCGTACGGACCGGACGCCCGGCGCGGCAGCTGCGCAACGCCGTGCTGACCGCGTGGCTGCGCCGCCCGCTGCCGGTGGCCCTGCGGCACACCCGCGACCTGGCCGCCGACGCCCGGCGCGACCCGCAGGCCCGGGCGGCGCTGCGGGAGCTGCTGGAGCGGCTCCCGGCGGCGCTGCGGGCCCGCAGGCCGCTGCCGGCGGCCGTGGAGGCGGCGGCCCGCCGCCTGGAACGGGAAGGAGCCGTGGCGTGAGCGATGCCCGCACGACCGTCGTCGTCATCACCCACAACCGGCGCGAGGAGCTGCTGCGCACCCTCGGCAAGCTGGCGCGGCTGCCGGAGAACCCGCCGGTCATCGTCACCGACAACGCCTCCACGGACGGCACCGCCGAGGCGGTCCGGCGCCTCCACCCGGACGTCACGCTGCTGACCCCCGGCCGCAACCTCGGCGCCGTCGGCCGCAACCTCGCGGTGCGCCGGGCCCGTACGCCGTACATCGCCTTCTGCGACGACGACTCGTGGTGGGAGCCGGGATCGCTGGGCCGCGCCGCCGACCTGCTGGACCGGCACGAGCGGCTGGTGGCGGTCACCGCGCGGATCCTGGTCGCGCCGGACGGCCGGGAGGACCCGATCGTGGCCGAGCTGCGGGACTCGCCGGTGCGGGGGCCGGACTGGCTGCCCGGGCCGGCGCTGGGCTCGTTCCTGGCGGCGGCGACCGTGCTGCGCCGCGACGCGTTCCTGGAGGCGGGCGGGTTCCACGAGCGGCTGTGGCTGGGCGGCGAGGAGGAGCTGCTCGCCACGGACCTCGCCACGCGTGGCTGGTGGCTCGCGTACGTGTCCGACCTGACGGTGCACCACGCTCCGTCGCACGCCCGTGACGCGACGCTGCGGCGCGTGCACGGGCTGCGCAACACGCTCTGGTTCTGCTGGCTGCGGCGCCCGGTGCGGCCCGCGCTGCGCAGGACGCTGGACCTGGCCCGGACCGTGCCGCGCGACCGGGCGTCGCTGCGGGCGTTCGGCCTGGCGCTGGCGGGGCTGCCGTGGGTGCTGCGGGAGCGGCGGGTGGTGCCGCCGCCGGTGGAGGCGCGGCTGGGGGCGCTGAGCGAGGCCCAGCGCGAGTCGACGGCGCGGCGTTATGTCGGCTGAGGAGGCGGGTACCCGGCCCTCCATGATCACCATTGGGGTCGAGGAGGAGTACCTGCTGGTCGACCCGGTCACCTGCCTGCCGGTGCCCCGCGCGGAGCAGGTGCGGGCGGCGGCCGGCCTGGAGCCGATCCTGGACGACCAGGAGGTGCAGTCGGAGCTGCTCCAGGCGCAGGTGGAGGTCGCCACCCCGGTCTGTACGGACCTGGAGGAGGTGGGCGGCCATCTGCTGCGGCTGCGGCACGCGCTCGGTTCGGCGGCGGAGAAGAACGGCTGCCGGATCGCGGCCTGCGGCACCGCGCCCTTCCGCGAGACGGCGCCGGTCCCGGTGACCGAGAAGGCCCGTTACCTCGCGATGCGCTCCCAGGCGCCGCAGCTCGTCGCCGAACAGCTGGTCAACGGCATGCACGTGCACGCGGCGGTGCCCGACCGGGAGATGGGCGTGGCCGTCCTGAACCGGATCCGGGTGTGGCTGCCGGTGCTGGTGGCCATGTCGGCCAACTCCCCCCTGTGGGACGGGCGGGACACCGGGTTCGCCAGCTGGCGCACCGTGATCTTCGGCCGCTGGCAGGTGGGCGGGCCGCCGCCCCGCTTCGCCGACCTCGCCGACCACGAGCGGCGGGTGCGCGCCCTGCTGGACTCCGGGGTCATCACCGACACCGGCCAGCTCTACTGGCAGGCCCGGCTGTCCGACAAGTACCCGACGGTCGAGGTCCGCTGCGCGGACGTGCAGCTGCGGGTGGACTCGGCGGTGATGTTCGCCGGTCTCGTACGCGCCCTGATCGCCACGGCCATCCGGGACGAGAAGGCGGGCGAGCCGGTGCCGGAGATCGCGCCCGAGCTGCTCCAGGCGGCGAACTGGCACGCGGCGCGGCACGGGCTGAGCGGGCTGCTGGTCGACCCCGAGGGCACGGCCCGCAGGGCGGGCGACGTCCTCGCCCGGCTGCTGGACACGCTGGCGCCCGCGCTGGCCGAGGCCGGTGACACCCGCGAGGTGGCCGCGCTCGTGCACCGGCTGCTGCAGCAGGGCACCCCGGCGGACCAGCAGCGGCGGGTGCTCGCCGAGGGCGGTCTGCCCGCCCTGGCGGAGCTGCTGACCACCGAGACCGTCGCGCCCTGAGGAGTTCCGAAACCCGCTGGTCAGCACGCTGTTCAGCGGCGTGAGGGCAGCGTTTTCACGCTCCGTGAACCACTCGGACGGCCTATACCACCGCGCCGCGCGCCCCCGTTCGGCCGAGCCTGGTCGCAGACGCAGGGGGGACCGGTACGTCGTCGTCCTCGGTCCGCACGCACGGAGGAGATCGAATGAACACCGCTTCCTCACGCAGCGCTTTCGCCCGCAGCTGGGAGCACGCCGTCGTCACCGGCGGCGCCGGCTTCGTCGGCTCGCACCTGTGCGCCGCCCTGCTGGACTCGGGCACGGCCGTCACCTGCGTCGACGACTTCAGCACCGGGCGGCCGGAGAACATAGCCGAGCTGCGCGGCCGCCCCGGCTTCACCGTGGTGGAGGCGAACGTCGCCGAGCCGTTCACCGTCCCGCGCGACCCCGACCTGGTGCTCCACTTCGCCTCCCCGGCGTCCCCCGCCGACTACCTGCGCCTTCCGCTGCACACGCTGGAGGCCGGCAGCCTCGGCACCCGCCACGCGCTGGCCCTCGCCCACCGCGCCGGCGCCCGGTTCCTCTTCGCCTCCACGTCGGAGGTGTACGGCGATCCGCAGCAGCACCCGCAGAACGAGCGGTACTGGGGCAACGTGAACCCGGTGGGGCCGCGCAGCGTGTACGACGAGGCCAAGCGGTTCTCCGAGGCGCTGACCACCGCCCACGCGGAGGCGCTCGGCACGGACACCGGCATCGTGCGGCTGTTCAACACCTACGGCCCGGGGATGCGCGGCCACGACGGGCGGGCCGTGCCCACCTTCGTACGGCAGGCGCTGGCCGGGGAGCCGCTCACCGTCACCGGCGACGGCCGCCAGACCCGGTCCCTGTGCTACGTCGACGACACCGTGCGCGGCATCCTCGCGGCGGCCGCCCACGGGCTGCGGGGGCCGGTGAACATCGGCAACCCGGACGAGATCACCATGCTGGAACTGGCCAGGCTCGTCATCGAATTGGCCGGTTCGGCATCGGAGATCCGGTTCATCGAGCGGCCGACGGACGACCCGGCGGTGCGCTGCCCGGACATCACGCTCGCCCGCGACAAGCTGCAGTGGGAGCCGCGCGTCGGCGCCGAGGAGGGGCTGCGGCGCACCATCGACTGGTTCCGCGCCCAGGAGGTCACCCGCGCCTGACCGGCCGCGGGCCCCACGCGAACGCGAACGCCCCACCCCACCCCCGATTCGCACCCCCGAATCGCACCCCGACTCGCCGAAAGGCCTGGGACGCCATGCGCATTCTCGGAATCAACGCACTCTTCCACGATCCCGCCGCCGCGCTGGTCATCGACGGACGGACCGTCGCCGCCGCCGAGGAGGAGCGGTTCTCCCGGCGCAAGCACGGCAAGCGCCCGGTGCCGTTCTCCGCGTGGGAACTGCCCGAGAAGGCCGCCGCCTGGTGTCTGGAGCGGGCCGGGCTGCGCCCGAAGGACCTGGACGCCGTCGCGTACTCCTTCGACCCCGAACTCGCCCGCCCGACCGCCGAGATGGGACTGGACGACCCGTGGGACCACCTGCGGATCACCTACGCCCGTGAGGCGCCCGGCTTCCTGAAGGCCGCGCTGCCGGGCCTGGACCCGGCCGCCGTGCGGTTCGTGCCGCACCACATGGCGCACGCCGCCTCCGGCGCGTTCGCCGCCGAGGGCGCCGACATGTCGTCGGTGCTGGTCCTCGACGGCCGCGGCGAACGGGCCTCGCACCTCGCGGCGCGCCGCGTCCACGACCGGCTGGAGGCGCTGTACGCGCAGGACCTGCCGCACTCGCTGGGCCTGGTGTACGAGGAGCTCACCGAGCACCTCGGGTTCCTGCGCTCCTCCGACGAGTTCAAGGTGATGGCGCTCGCCTCCCACGGCAGGCCCCGGATGCTGCCCGAGCTGCGCCGGTACGTGTACCCCACCGGCGACGGCGGGTTCCACGCGACCGGGGTGCCGTGGGCGGAGCTGTGCCCGCGCCGCCGGCCCGACGAGGCGTGGACGCAGGACCACGCGGATATCGCCGCCAGCGCGCAGGCCGTGCTGGAGGAGACGCTGCTGGACCTGGTGCGCTGGCTGCACGGCCAGACCCACGACCGGGTGCTGACGCTCGCCGGGGGCGTGGCCCTCAACTGCGTGGCCAACTCCCGCATAGCCCGCGAGGGCCCCTTCGACCGGGTGTGGGTGCAGCCGGCGGCCGGTGACGCGGGCACCGCGCTGGGCGGCGCACTGCTGCTGGCCGCGGGCGGCGGGGACGACCCCGCGCCGATGCCCGGCGCCGACCTGGGGCGGGAGTGGTCGGACGCGGAGCTGGGCGCCTGGCTGAAGACGGCCGCGGTGCCGTTCGACCGGCCGGCGGACATCGCGCAGACCGTGGCGGAGGCGCTGGCGGACAACCAGATCGTCGCCTGGTTCCAGGGGCGTTCGGAGTACGGGCCGCGGGCGCTGGGCCACCGGTCGCTGCTGGCGCACCCGGGGCACGCGGGCAACCTGGAGCGGCTCAACGACGTCAAGGGGCGTGAGCAGTTCCGGCCGGTGGCGCCGATGGTGCTCGCCGACCGGGCCGCCGGGATCTTCGACGGCGTCCTGCCGAGCCCGTACATGCTCTTCGTGCACGACGTGGCGCCCGAGTGGCGCGACCGCATCCCGGCGGTGGTGCACGTGGACGGCACGGCGCGGATCCAGACCGTGGACCGGCAGGCCGAGCCGCTGGTGGCGCGGATGCTGAGCGAGTTCGAGCGGCTCACCGGGCTGCCGGTGGTGGTCAACACGAGCCTCAACACGGCCGGGCGGCCGATGGTCGACGACCCGCGCGACGCGCTGGAGTGCTTCGGCTCCTCCCCCGTAGACCTGCTCGCCATCGGGCCGTACGCGGTCCGGCGCGGCGCCTTCTTCTCCGACGACGCCTCCCGGCGTCCGTCCCGGTGACGGCAGGAGGGACGGCATGAACATCCTGCTGTGGCACGTGCACGGTTCCTGGACGACGGCGTTCGTCCAGGGGCCCCACACCTACCTGGTCCCCGTGACCCCCGGCCGCGACGCGGACGGGCTCGGCCGGGCGCGCACCTTCTCCTGGCCCGACTCCGTACGGGAGGTCACGCCCGAGGAGCTGCGCGAGACGCCGGTCGACCTGGTGGTCCTCCAGCGGCCCCACGAACCCGCCCTCGCCGAGCGGTGGCTCGGCGGGCGGCGGCCGGGGCGTGACGTACCGGCCGTCTACCTGGAGCACAACGCGCCGGACGGGAACGTGCCGGAGACCCGGCACCCCTTCGCCGACCGCGACGACCTGACGCTGGTCCACGTCACCCACTTCAACCGGCTGTTCTGGGACAACGGCTCGACCCGCACCGAGGTGATCGAGCACGGGATCGTCGACCCCGGCCACCTGTACACCGGCCGGGTCCCGCGGGCCGCCGTCGTCGTCAACGAACCGGTGCGGCGCGGCCGTTACACCGGTACGGACCTGCTGCCGGCGCTGTCCGAGGCGGCGCCGCTGGACGTCTTCGGCATGCGCACCGAGGGGCTCGCGGCCCACCTGGGCCTGCCCGAGGAGCGGTGCCGCACCGCCGACCTGCCGCAGCGCGAGCTGCACGCGGCGATGGCCGAGCGCCGGCTGTACCTGCACCCGGTGCGCTGGACGTCGCTGGGGCTGTCGCTGCTGGAGGCCATGCACCTGGGCATGCCGGTGGTGGCCCTGGCCACCACCGAGGCCATCGAGGCCGTGCCGGCCGGCGCCGGGACGCTCTCCACCCGGCCCGAGGTGCTGGCGGAGGCGGCCCGCCGCTATCTGCACGACCCGGAGGCGGCGGCCGAGGACGGGGCGCGGGCGCGGCAGGCGGCGCTCGAACGGTACGGACTCAAGCGCTTCCTGGACGACTGGGAGCGCGTGATGACGCGCGTGATGACGGAGGTGCGCTCATGACATCGACATCGACGACCTCACTGGACGACGACAACGGCGCTCACGAGCTCTCCATCGCGCTCGTCTCCGAGCACGCCAGTCCCCTCGCCGCGCTCGGCGGCGTCGACGCGGGCGGCCAGAACGTGCACGTCGCGCGCCTGGCGGGCGCCCTGGCGGACCGCGGCCACCGTGTCACCGTCTTCACGCGGCGCGACGCCGCCGATCTGCCCGACCGGGTGCCGCTGCGCCCCGGTGTGGAGGTGCACCATGTTCCCGCCGGCCCCCCGGAGCCGATCCCCAAGGACGAACTGCCGCCCCACATGCCCGCGTTCGGCCGTTACATGGCCCGCGAGTGGCGGGGCCGGCCGCCCGATGTGGTGCACTCGCACTTCTGGATGTCGGGCGTCGCCTCCCTCCAGGCGGTCCGCGGGCTGCGGGTGCCGCTGCTGCACACGTACCACGCGCTCGGCACGGTGAAGCGGCGGCACCAGAGGGACGCCGACACCAGCCCGCCGCAGCGCGTCGCGTGCGAGCGCGAGGTCGGCATGGGCTCCGACCGGGTG
The DNA here is from genome assembly GCF_040646655.1 of Streptomyces sp. NPDC045431. Classification (NCBI taxonomy): domain Bacteria; kingdom Bacillati; phylum Actinomycetota; class Actinomycetes; order Kitasatosporales; family Streptomycetaceae; genus Streptomyces; species Streptomyces sp. NPDC045431. The sequence continues at coordinate 134,992 of NZ_JBEZAQ010000009.1, read as the reverse complement.
ATCGCCACCTGCCACGACGAGGTCCTCGAACTGGCGCGGATGCTCATCCCCCCGGACAAGGTCGCGGTCGTGCCGTGCGGCGTCGACACCGACCAGTTCCGGCCCGATGGGCCGGTCGCCGAGCGGAACCCGGCCGTGCGGTACCGGCTGCTCCAGCTGGGCCGGCTGGTGCCCCGCAAGGGCGCCGCCGTCTCGGTCGAGGCGCTCGGCCGGCTGCCCGACGCGGAGCTCGTCATCGTCGGCGGCCCGGCTCCGCACCTGATCGACCAGGACCCGGAGGTACGCCGGCTGCGTGAGCTGGCCCGGGCCGTCGGCGTCGCCGACCGCGTCCGCTTCACCGGCGGCGTGGGCAGCGAGGACGTACCGCCGCTGCTGCGCAGCGCCGACGTGGTGCTGTGCCCGGCGGACTACGAGCCGTTCGGCATCGTGCCGCTGGAGGCCATGGCCTGCGGCCGGCCCGTCGTGGCCAGCGCCGTGGGCGGCCAGCTCGACACCGTGGCCGACCCGGTGACCGGCCGGCTCGTCCCGCCCCGCGATCCCGAGGCGCTGGCCGCCGCGGTCGCCGACCTGCTCGCCGACCCCGAGCGGCGCGCCGCGTGCGGCGAGGCGGGACGGCGGCGGGTGCTGAGCCGGTACGGCTGGGCGCGCGTCGCGACGGCCACGGAGGCGGTGTACGGCGCGGTGCTCGCCGCGCGGAACGCGGTGACGGAGGTGGCCTGAGTCCCTTGCCCGCTCGTGACCCTTCGAAGGAGGTGCGGGACCGGCCGCCGTCCGCCCGGACGCGGTACGCCCGAAAGCCCATGACAGATCCGACGAATCCCCTCGCTTCTCTCGCACTCGAGGCCGCGCGGCGCCACTGCCAGTCGCTGCAGGACGCGCTCGGCCGCTTCCGCCGGCAGAACCTGGACCGGATCGTTCAGTGGGGCGGCGAACTCGCCGCCGTGCTGCCCGTGGGCGGCCGGCTGCTCGCCGCGGGCAACGGCGGCAGCGCCGCGCAGGCCCAGCACCTCACCGCCGAACTGGTCGGCCGCTACCAGCAGGAGCGCCCCGCCTATTCGGCGATCTCCCTGCACGCCGAGACCTCCAGCGTCACCGCGATCGGCAACGACTACGGCTTCGACCAGGTGTACGCCCGCCAGGTCGCGGCCCACGGCCGGCCCGGAGACGTCCTGGTCCTGCTCTCCACCTCCGGCCGCAGCGCCAACCTGATCGCGGCGGCCGTCACCGGCCGGGCGGCCGGGCTGCGGGTGTGGGCCCTGACCGGGCCCGGGCCCAACCCGCTCGCCGAGGCGGCCGACGAGGCGCTCAGCGTCGACGCCGACTCCACGGCGACCGTCCAGGAGGCCCATCTGCTCGCCGTGCACCTGCTGTGCGAGTGCTTCGACGCGGCGGTCGCACCGGTGGCCGAGGCCGCCGGGCGGCCCTCGCGGGCGGCGGGCGCGGCGGCGCCCGTCGCGGCCCATCGGAGGATGTCATGACCGGACTGACCGGACGCAAGCCCCTCGTCGTCGTCGGCGACGTACTCCTCGACGAGGACATCGAAGGCGTCGCCAGCCGGCTCGCGCCGGACGCCCCGGCGCCGGTCGTGGACGTCACCGGAGACCAGCGCCGCCCGGGTGGCGCGGGCCTCGCGGCGGCGCTCGCCACCCGGGGCGGCCGTGACGTGGTGCTGGTGACCGCGCTCGGCGACGACCCCGCCAGCGAAGCCGTACGCCGCTCCCTGCGCGGCCGCGTCCGCGTCGTGGAGCTGCCGCTGAACGGCACGCTGCCCGTCAAGACGCGGGTGCTCGCCAGTGGCCGGCCCCTCGTACGCATCGACCGCGGCGGCGGCGATCCCGGCGAACCCGACGGCGCCGTGCGCCAGACCCTCGCCGACGCGCAGGCCGTACTCGTCGCGGACTACGGGCGCCACACCGCGAGCGCGGTACGCGAGCACCTCGCCGCCGTCGCCCCCAAGGTGCCGGTGGTCTGGGACCCGCACCTCAAGGGCGACGCACCGGTGCCCGGCTCCCGCATCGTCACGCCGAACGCCGCCGAGACCCGCGCCCTGTGCCGCGGCGACGGCGACTCCCTGCGCGCCTACGCCGAGCGCGGCGCCGAGCTCGCCGAGCACTGGCGCGTGGCCACGGTCGCCGTGACCCTCGGCGAGCGCGGCGTCCTGCTGACCCGGCCGGGCGCCGGTACGCCGATGCTGGTCCCGGCGCCGTACCGCGCGGAGGGCGACGCGTGCGGCGCGGGCGACTGCTTCGCCGCCGCGACGGCCGCGGCGCTCGCCGACGGGGCCCTGCCGGAGGAGGCCATCCAGCAGGCGGTCGCCGAGGCGGCGGCGTTCGTCGCGGCGGGCGGCGCGGGCAACCCCGCCCTGTGGCGTACGCCGCCGCCCGCCCACGCCCGCGAGCTGCCCGAGACCGACGCCTTCACGCTGGCCGAGCGCGTCCGCGCGCAGGGCGGCACGGTCGTCGCCACCGGCGGCTGCTTCGACCTGCTCCACGCGGGGCACGTCGGGCTGCTGGAGAGCGCGCGCGGGATCGGCGACTGCCTCATCGTGTGTGTCAACTCCGACGAGTCCGTCGCCCGCCTGAAGGGCCCCGGCCGCCCGCTGAACCCCCTCGCGGACCGCGTCCGCGTCCTGGCCGGGCTCGGCAGCGTCGACGCGGTCGCGGTCTTCGACGGCGACACCCCCGTCGAGCTGCTGAGCCGGCTCCGCCCGGACGTCTGGGTCAAGGGCGGCGACTACTCCGCCGAGGACCTCCCGGAAGCGGACACCCTCCGCACCTGGGGCGGCCAGGCGGTGGTCCTGCCGTACCTCGACGGCCGCTCGACGACGCTGCTGGCCCGCCGCGCGGCCGAAGCGGCGACGCCGATCCGGCCCCCGGGCCGGTGACGGGCGTGCGGGGGCCGGGCCCGCCCGGGGCCCCGCCCCCGCACGCGTCAGACCGTGGGGCGACGGCGAGCGCGGAGCTTGTGGACGCCCTTCACGGCGTAGACGGCGGTCACGAGCACGAAGCCGACGGGGACGAGCCAGAACCAGGATTCCGTGACCACGGCGCTCAGCAGGAGGCCGCCGAAGAGGAGCAGGCTGCCGACGGTCTCCAGCAGGTCGAAACGCGCCGTGGAGCGCACCGCGGGGTCGGTGCCGCCCATCCGGCGGACGATGGGCACGAGGGCGAGCGCCTGCAGGACGGCCAGGCCAACGAGGGTCCACAGGAGCCAGTCGGGTATGTCCACGACGCGCACTGTATCGCCCGCCCTGCCGCTGCTCGCTCTCGCACGCCTTGATGCACCGCCTCGGAGCGATGAGTTCGGGCGGCGGATCGGGGCTGCCCTGACATGACTCGCCTCACCGCCGGCATCGGAGCGTGATCCGATGACCACTGTCCACGTCCATGACACCGCCTTGGGCGTCGAGTCGTTCGGCGGCGACGACGCGCCACTCGTCCTGCTCGCGGGCGGGACGACGATGCTCTCCTGGCCCGACGCGTTGTGCGAGCGCCTCGCCGCCGGCGGACGTCGTGTGGTGCGCTACGACCTGCGGGACAGCGGGGAGTCGACCACGACGAACCCGGAGGCGCCCGGCTACACCCTGCGTGACCTCGCCGCCGACGCGGCCGCCCTCGCCGACGCGCTCGGCGGACGGCCCGCGCACCTCGCGGGGATCGGCGTCGGCGGGATGGTCGCCCAGGTGGCCGCGCTCGACCATCCGGGCGCCTTCTCGGCGCTCACCCTGGTCGGCACCCGCGCGGTTGCGCCCGGCCCACCCGACGGCGACCTCCCCGACCACGACCAGGCGACGATGCGCCGGCTGTTCGCCCGTCCGACGCCCGACTGGACCGACCGCGAGGCGGTCGCCGAGTTCGCCGCCGCCGGCGCGGGGATCCTCGGCGACGACCCCGCCGCCGCACGCGCGCTCGCCGCACGCGTCTGGGACCGCACGCCCGGCGGCGCACCCCCGGTCCACATGGCCAACCAGCTGGGCATGGTGTTCGCCAGGCTCGACTGCGCGCCCCGCTGGCGCGAACGCCTGCCCACGATCGAGGTTCCCACGCTGGTCGTCCACGGCCGCCGCAACCGGTTCTTCCCGGTCGGCAACGGCGAGGCGATCGCACACGAGATCCCCGGGGCACGGCTGCTGTCCGGGGCAGAACGGGCAGCAAGCATCACCTGATCACCGACGCCACCGGCATCCCGCTTGCCGCGCCCCTGACCTGTGGCAACCGCAACGACGTCACCCAGCTGATCCCGGTCCTCCGGGCGGTGCCGCCCGTGCGCGGCAAGCGTGGCCGGCCCCGGTGCCGCCCGGACGTGGTGCTGGGCGACCGTGGCTACGACCACGACAAGTACCCGCCGCCTCGTCTGGGACCTCGGCGTGAGCCACTGATCGCCCGCCGCGGCACCGAGCACGGCTCCGGCCTGGGCACCCAACGCCGGGTCGTAGAAGGCACGTTCGCCCACCTGCGCTGGTTCCGCCACCTGCGGATCCGCTGGGAGATACGCGCCGACATCCACGAAGCATTCCTCAGCCTCGGAAGCGCACTCATCTGCTGGCGGCGACTGCACGCTCTGCCGAGCGAGTGCGAGAGCTGGTCGGCCGTCGCGAGTCGTCATCCATGAGCCACTGGAAGATCCACATTCAGGTCCGGCAAGATCCTGATGCGAAAGGGCTATGCGCCCGCTGACCACCGCACGCGCAGCGCACCCGCCCCGCTACAGCATGCGATGGGGCTTCACTGCTGGATGCCCTCTGCTCTCGCCGTGAGTACGGTGGGAGTGGGTGTTCTTCATGGAATGGCTGACGAGGCTGCCTGGCATCGCACGGCTGAGGCGTACGCACGTGTGGCGGGCGTTCGAGCGGCTGGTCACGGTCCACTGGGCGCGGCTTGCCGCCGCGATTACCTTCACGAGTTTCGTCGCCCTCTTTCCGCTGATCACTGTGGGCGCGGCGATCGGTGCCAAGCTGCTGAGCGAGGAGCAGCTCGGGAAACTCCAGGACAAGATCGCTGACCAGGCGCCGGGCCTTTCGGACCTGCTGGACTTGGAGCGCCTCGTCGCGAACGCCGGAGCCGTCGGGCTCATCGCGGGCGTGCTGCTGCTCGTGATCGGGATCAACTGGGTCGGCGCCCTGCGCGGGTGTCTGCGCGCGGTGTGGGAGAAGGAGCAGGACCCGGGGAATCCCATCCTGCTGAAGATCAAGGACGCCGTGGTGCTGGTCGGTCTCGGCGTGGTCGGGCTGGTCGCGATCGGCAGTTCGGTGTTCGCGAACATTGCCGTTGGCTGGGCCGCCGACGAGGTCGGGATCGAGGGCGGGGCGGGACGGGCGCTGCTGTTCTTCGCGGGTCTGGCCATCGCCCTGCTCGTCGATTTCCTGCTGCTGGTCTACCTGCTTACCCGGCTGGCGCGGGTGCATCCCGGTCGGCGCGCGGTCGTGGTGGCCGGCCTGATCGGTGCGGTCGGCTTCGAACTGCTCAAGTGGCTGCTGACCGGCTATCTGCAGGGTGTCGCAGGGAAGAGCATGTACGGCGCTTTCGCCGTGCCGGTCGCCGTTGTGTTGTGGATCAACTTCATGGCCAGGCTGCTGCTGTACTGCGCCGCCTGGACAGCGACAGCGGTGCGGTCCGGCGAGAGAGCCGAGGGCGAGGGCCCGGAGCCCGGGATCAGCCCCGCAGCCGGCGATGCACCACAGCGGGCGTCGGCCGACAGCCCCGCACCAGCAGCACCGCGCCGCACGGCGCCTCCAGCGCACGGCCCGTGATCCGAGCGCCGGTAGCTGCGGAGGGTAGATTCAAACTCGTGGGGGTTGCCCCACACGCTTTCTGAGCGGGCGGCCCTCGTCGACAGGCTCCGCCTGGGCAATTGCGTGACGCTCAAGCCGTCGAGCAGGTGGGAAGTACCTGACCGTCGACATGAACCGCTCTGACTCGTGACCACCTGACCCTAGCGTTCTGCGCCACTCATTTCGTTAGGAGTTCTAAGGCCTCTCTCAGCTCGGGCGTTCCTGCACCTGGTCCTCAGCGCTATCGAAGCTCAGCGGTCTTCCGCGGATCGTCCTCCAGAATGCGGGCCGCGAGCCGCCGCACTTGCTCCTCCACGGGCTGGTCGCGGGTGGTGAGCAGCTCGTACTGGTAGGAACGTGTACGCACCCCCGCTGCCTGGACCTGATGGAACACGACATCGACCCCCTCGGGGCTGGTGAGTTCCTCGGGGACGTCGGGCTCCTCGCGTCGTGGCCAGACATCCGTGAGGACGCAGCCCCACCGCTCGAACCAGCCGCTGTCCGCAAGGGTCTGCCGGAGCAGCCGGGCGGCGGTGTCCACCGGCTCTTCCCATCTGCGGTCCGCTGCGGCCCGCGCGAGTTCGGCTTCGTACTGGGCAGCATCGAAGTAGATGTCCGCGGGCACGGCAGTGACGTTGCCGGTGTTCTCCCAGGCATCCCAGATCACCTGATCGCCCTCGTGGCGCATGGTGACGTACAGGGCGCCGCAGCAACCAGCGGTGCAGGTTGGCTCGGTGATCATGACCCTGCGCGGCTCCTGCGTGACCGCCAGCGGCCAGCTCTCGGCAGGACCTGTCCAGTGTCGGCAACTGAGCGCCAACCCTTCCGGGTGGACTCCCTTCAGGACGTCTACGCCGTCGATCAGGGGGCGCACCTCGGCCCAAGGGTCCGCCGCCCAGTCGTCCGGGATGCTGTGCTGCAAAGTCAAGGTACTGATCGCCAGCTGATCGGTCATACCCACATGATCGGCTGACGCCACTGCAGCGGCACAATCATTTCTCGGGCGTGATCAGCCCCGGATGGTCGTGCCAGGACAGGCACCGCTCATGGTCGAGAAACCTGTCGAACTCACCACGTGAGACACGGAGCCTCTCCAACCTGTTCGCCGCGAGCGCGGTGCTCGGCTGATCATGCACCTTCGGTGTCAAGTCGCTCCGCGGACTGGAGCAGGTACTCGGGCAGCTTCGAACTGGCCGCCAACACCTCGAGGCCGATGAGGCGGCCCTGCTCGTCGAAGTCGAGGTTGATCATGCCGTCGACGTCCACGGGATCGCAGGGATACATGCGCGCGGACGTCACGCGAGCCTGCGGTTCGGTGAGGTACACGTACGCTGCGTTGACGGTCTTGTCGTAGGTCACTCTGATGTCTGTCACGGTGAGCGGTCCCCCTTACTGTCGTTGATGGTGGCGCTGTCCTTGTCCATGCCTCCGGCCACAGCGATCTCAGGCTGCCGTGGCGGGGTGCAGGGCCAGGACGGCCTTGACGATGTCGCTGATGTGGGGGCGCTGCAACGGAGTTTGCGCAGGAGCCGCCGACTCTTCAGGGTGGCGTTGGCCTGCTCTCCGACGGCGCGGATCTTGGCGTGGGAGGAGTTCACCGCCCGCTTCCCGGCTGAGGGCGGCTCAATCCGTGCCAGTGCGCGTCAATCAACGACACAACCAGACCAACGATCGGATGATCTGTACGAAGCGGCCGCCGAGCCAGACGAGGATGCCGCGCCGCCGACGGCCGTCCCTGCTGGACTGCTGACCGGATTACGTTTCCCCATCCGGCTGCCGGACCTCCGCAAGAAAACGGTTCTGCTGTGGGAAGAGATCACCCGAATGCCAACTGCTTCACCGCGTCGTACGTCCGCGAGGGACGCGGCGATCTCGTCTCGGACGGAAGGCCGCCGGTCGGCTCCGCAGGGGCGACTCCCCTGCTCCGCGCCGTCGGCGCGAGCCACCGTCCAGTCGCGTTGGCCGCCCATCTCGCTGATGAAATAGGGTGCGGGGCGTGGACATGCGGACGGCTATTGAGGACCTGGCGGAGGAAGCCGAACGGCTGATCCGCGACGGAGCGTGGGTCGTTTCCCTCGCTGACCAGCACATCGCCGCGAAGGCCGCCGCCGACCTGGACGCAGCCATCGGCACTTCGCAGTTCCAAGAGGGCCTTCCCGCGGTGGACCGGCTGGAACGCCTGCGGGAAGCGCTCGCCGCCCTTGCCATCGCCCTCGCCCACGTCCACGGACGCCTGGCCTGGTTCATCGGCGCAGCTGCCACGGCGTTCACGCCCGTCCTGCACTGGCGCGCCCTGCCTGCCGACGACGGCTCCACCTTTGGTGCCATCCCGCCGACCCTCCAGCAGTACACGGAAGCCGAAGAGGCAGCCCGTCGGCTCCAGCGCACCCTCGCCAGCATCACGGTCGCCCAACGCTCCGCCGACCGGGAGCCATGACCGCCCGGACCGGACCCAGGCCCTGTCCGGCGGATCTTGGCGGCCCCTGCGACCCTGATCCGCGGGACAGGCCTAGCGTGCTTGGATGACCGCACCGACCGTCACCGTCGCCGAACTTCTGAACCGGTTCCCCTCTTTGGCGTCGTACGTACGCCCCGGGACCCTCCTCAGGCCCTTTACCGGAAGCCCCGGCCCGTACGAGAGCTCGGTGGGCGGGGCGCCGCTGTGGCCCGCCGACGAGCCGTGGCCGCGCTGCCGGCAACCGCACCTGGTGTACGTGCGGGAGAAGCTGACCGTCGCCGAGCGAGCGGCTCAACGACGCGGGTCGGCCTGGGAAACGCTCCGTGCCTCCTGGTGCTCCAGGCTGCGGGGCCGCCGCACGTACCCCGCCCGCCGGGTCGGAGCCGCAATCGATCGGGCCGCAACCAGGTCGCGGACGCGAGGTCGGTCGCCTCGGCGGCCGCGGACGCGCGTCGCTACGCCGCCGTGCCCAGGGCCGGGCGGGACGTGAGGGTCTCCGTGTGGACCAGTACCGGCGTGGGTGTGCGGCGGCGGTGCAGGAAGTGGCCCGCGGCGATGGCCGCCGTGATGAGGAGGCCGCCCGTCACCAGGGCGCCGCGGGCGCCCGCGAGCTCCATGAGGAGGCCGAGGGCCGGCGGGGCGAGGAGGGACCACACGGTGCGGATGCTGTTCCAGACGCCGAGCACGCGGCCCCGCATGTGGGCGGGCGGGTCGGTCTGGAGGACGGTCGTACCGGCCGTGTCGGAGATCGACTCGACGACGGCCATCGGCAGGACGAGCACCAGGAGGACGGCGAGGGAGGGCGAGAGCCCGGCCAGGACCTGGAGGAGGGCGCCCGCCGTGGCCATGAGGCCGACGAGGCGGACCGACGGCTTGCGCAGCCGCGCACCGAGGACCGCGCCGACGATGCCACCGACGGCCAGGACCGTGGAGACCGTGCCGAAGGCCCCGGCTCCGCCGGCGAGCGGGCCGGTGACCAGGACGGCGAGGGTGAGCCCGTAGTTGCGGCCGAAGATCGCGCTGATGCCGCTGATGCCGGCGAGGGCGACCAGCCGCGGGCGGCGCGCGAAGAAGGCGAGGCCCTCGCGTGCCGTCATGTCGTCGCGCGGCTCGCGGACGGCCGGCGCCGCGGCGGCGGGCGTGGCCTTGACCGGCCGCAGGAAGGGGATGACCGCGGCGACGAAGAGGAAGGACACGCCGTTCGCGGCGTACGCGGCGGCCGTGCCGAAGACGCCGACGGCGAGGCCCGCGAGGCCCGCGCCCGCGAGGCGGCCCGCGTTGTGGACGAGGGAGCCGACGCCGATCGCCGAGGGGACGTCCTCCGGGCGGACGAGGTCGTTGCCGAGCAGGGAGCACGCGGGGCCGTCGACGGTGGCGATGAGGCCGGTCACGGCGGCCAGCGCCATCAGGACGCCCACGTTGAGCTGGTCGAACGCGACGAGGAACGCCGTCACGAACGCGACCGCGCCCAGCAGGCCCTGGCTGACGGCGGCGGTCAGCTTCCGGGGCCAGCGGTCGACGGCGGCGCCGCCCGCGAGGCTCATGAGCAGGCCGGGCGCGGCCTGGACGGAGAGGGAGAGGCCCGTCGCGGCGGCGGAGCCGGTGATCTGGAGGACCAGCAGGTTCTGGACGGTGAGCTGCATCCACGTACCGGCGTTCGAGACGAAATTCGCCACGGACCACCAGCGCATGCTGCGGTACGTGAGCGAACGCCAGGGGGAACGGTCGGCAGGGGCGGCCGAAGGCGTGGAGGAAGAAGACGCGGAGGAAGAAGGCACAGGAGGGCTACTCGGTGACGAGCCGGTGGACTCGGATGGCGGAATCGGCGGAAGAGAACGACGCGTGCTGCTCTGCACGGCCGGTCCACCGGATCTGTCTGCTGCTGCGCACCTCGTCGGAGGCGGTTCCACAGCGTCGACCATGGTGGCAGAAGTGCCAGTGGGACGAGAGGGCCCTCCGGTGCGCCGTGGGACGTCATCGACCGGTGATGTGCGCGCTGACCTGGGCTTACGGCACTTCTGGTGTGCTTGCTCACAGTGACCGTCCGGCATGCCGAGCGTAGTGGCACAGGCCACAGTGGGAGGAGCAGGACTCGGCAGGAGGAGGCACGGACATGGGCAGGGTCGACCTTCGGGGCAAGCAGGCGCTGGTGACCGGCGGCGCGCGGGGGCTCGGTGCCGCGATCACCCGGAAGCTGGCGGGAGCGGGCGCGTCCGTCCTGATCGCGGACGTCCGCAAGGAGCAGGCCCGCGAGCTGTGCGAGGAGCTGGGGGACGCCGCCCGGTTCGTGGAGCTGGACGTACGCGACGCGCGGGCGGTCGCGGAGGTGTTCACGGAGCTGGAGGCGGACGGTGGGCGGGTGGACGTGCTGGTGAACAACGCCGCCGTGGACGTCTCCAAGCCGATCGAGCACCTGACGGCCGAGGAGGTGACCCGGGTGGTGACCACCAACCTGCTGGGCCCGATGTACCTGTGCCTGGAGACCTACCGTCGCATGGTCGCCCGGGGCGGCGGCCACATCGTCAACATCCTGTCGACGGCGTCGAACCGCACCTGGACGGAGGCGGGCCCGTACTCGGCGGCGAAGACGGGGCTGCGGGCGTTCACGCACACCCTGTTCAAGGAGGCCCAGCGGGACTGCCCGGGCATCGGGGTCACGGGGATCATCGCGGGCGGCATGGAGACGCAGTTCATCCTGGAGCGCTTCCCGGACGCGGACGTGTCGCTGCTCCAGAGCCCGGACATCGTGGCGGACACGGTGCTGTACGCGCTGTCGGTGCCGGAGACGAGTGCCGTGTCCGAGCTGGTGGTGGTGCCACGCAAGGAGCCGTCCTGGCCGTGAGCCGGCCCGGCGCTGAACCGCTCCCGCCGTGAGCCTTGGTGGGCCGTCCTGGCCGTGAGCCGGCCCGGCGCCGAGCCGCCCCGGCCGTGATCAGGCCGGCGGCGCCTGCCCGGTCCGCAGCATCCGCAGGACGGCCCGCTCGGCGGGGCCCTGGGTGGCGGGGATGCCGTACGTGGTCTCGTCGCCGAGGTGCGGCAGCGCCGCCGCGACCGTGACCCCCTCCTCGTACAACTCGATCACGCGCGGGTTGATGTAGGAGGCGCGGCAGACGGCGGGGGTGTTGCCCAGGTACGCGGAGACCTCACGCGCCGCGCGGGCGATGGCGCGGCGGCGGGCGGTCTCGCTGCGGGCGACGGGCTGGGAGACGGCGAGCGCGATGGCGGCCATGACGGTGGCGTGCCAGGTGCGGAAGTCCTTGGCGGTGATCTCCAGCCCGGCCAGTTCCCTCAGGTAGGCGTTGACGTCGGCGCCGGTCACCTCGCGCCAGGCGGGGCGTTCCCAGTAGGCGAAGAGCCGGTCGCCGCCGCCGCGTCGCCGCATCAGGGCGGTGAGGCTGCGGCAGGTGGCGGGGTCGGCGACGGTCTGGATGAGCTCGCGGCCGTGTTTGCCGGGGTAGGTGAAGACGACGGCGCCGCTCTGGCAGCGGGAGTGCTCGCGCAGCAGGGTGGTCAGGCCGTAGCTGCTGTTGAGTTCGACGTAGCGGTCGCTGCCGATGCGGAAGAAGCCGAGGTCGAGCAGGCGGACGGCGGTGGCGAGGACCCGCTGCCGGGTGAGCCCGCGGTCCCCCAGGTGGCCCTCGACGGCCTCGCGTACGGCGGGCAGGGCCTCGGCCACGTCGAGGACGTGGTCGTGTTTGGCCTGCTCCTGCTCGGCACGGAACTGGGGGTGGTACAGGTACTGGCGGCGGCCCGCGGTGTCGGTGCCGACGGCCTGGAGGTGGCCGTTGGGGCGGGCGCAGATCCACACGTCCCGCCAGGCGGGCGGGATGACGAGCGCCTTGATCCGGGCCAGTTCGGCCGGGTCGCGCAACGGGGCGCCGTGGGCGTCGAGGTAGCGGAAACCGCGCCCGTGGCGGACGCGGGTGTAGCCGGGGTCGGTGGGCCTGCTGTGGCGGAGACGCAAGGGCACCTCCTCGGACGCCGCCGGAGGATCCGCGGGCGCCGGTGTGGGGTTGTGGGGTCGAGGGGGTACGGGGTGGGGTGGTGGGGCCGAGGGAGGTGGGGTCGGATCGCGGGCAGGGGCCTACACGGGCTTCAGCGGGTCGTGGCCGATGTCCATCAGGCCGTGGCGCCATCCCTCGCCGCCGGCCGTGGGCTCCATGTCCGGGCCGCGCTGGGAGCGGACGATCTCGCAGACCCGCCGCATGACCTCGACGTCGTCCTCGGTGAGGTCGGTGCGCCGCTTGCCGAGGATCTCCAGGACCCGCCGCCCCATGGCCTTCCCCGACTGGTCGGGCACGACTTCGGTCTCCTCGCCGGCCGATGCGACGTTCAGCCACTCCTGCAGCTCGCGCGAGGTCATGTTGACGACGGTGTGGAACTCGTCCCACAGTTCCGCGCTGATCTGATCGGACGCTGCCATGACGTGCCTCCTGGCGTTCCTCCCGACGTTGCGGACGACTCCCGGGTTTCCGGTGCCGACCGGACACAAACGTCACCGCGTCAGGGCGGGAGCGTCTGCTCGGCCCAGATCGTCTTCCCCGTGGCGGTGTAGCGGGTGCCCCACTGCTGGCTCATCTGGGCGACGAGGAAGAGGCCGCGCCCGCCCTCGTCCTCGCTGCCGGCCCGGCGCAGGTGGGGCGAGGTGTGGCCGGTGTCGGAGACCTCGCAGATGAGGGTGCGGTCGCGGATGAGGCGCAGCTGGACGGGCCCGGCGGCGTACCGGATGGCGTTGGTGACGAGTTCGCTGACGACCAGCTCGGTGGTGAAGGTGACGTCGCCGTCGTAGCCCCAGGCCCCGAGCTGGCCGGTGGCCAGGGCGCGGGCGCGGCCCACCATCTCGGGGCTGTCGGACAGCTCCCAGGTGACGACCTGGTGGGCGTCGAGGAGGTGGGTGCGTACGAGGAGGAGGGCGGCGTCGTCGTCGACGGGGCCGGGCAGCAGCGTGGCGACGGCCCGGTCGCACAGGTCCTCCAGGGGGCGGCGGTGGTCGGCGAGGACGGTGCGCAGGGCGCCGAGCTCGGTGTCGCGGTCCCGTTCGCGGCCCTGGACGAGGCCGTCGGTGAAGAGGGCCAGGAGGGACCCTTCGGGGAGGGTGAACTCCGCGCCCTCGAAGGGCAGGCCGCCGAGGCCGAGGGGCGGCCCGGCGGGCAGGTCGGGGTAGGTGACGGTGCCGGTGGTGGGGTCGACGAGGGCGGGCAGCGGGTGGCCGGCGCGGGCCATGCTGCACCGTCCGGTGACCGGGTCGTAGACGGCGTACAGGCAGGTGACGCCGAGGGCGGCGTCGTCGGGCGCCTCCTCGCGGCCGTGCGGGACGGCCATCTGCTCGTGGGCGCTCTGGGTGATGAGGTCGTCCAGCCGGGTGAGGAGCTCGTCGGGCGGGAGGTCCAGCTGGGCGAGGACGCGGACGCTGGTGCGCAGCCGGCCCATGGTGGCGGCGGCGCGCAGCCCGTGGCCGACGACGTCGCCGACGACGAGCCCGACGCGCTTGCCGGAGAGGGAGATGACGTCGAACCAGTCGCCGCCGACGCCCGCCTTGATGTCGGCGGGCAGGTAGCGGTAGGCGAGCTCCACTCCGGTGAGCCGGGGCAGGCTGCGGGGCAGCAGGCTGCGCTGGAGCATGAGGGCGGCGGTGTGCTCGCGGGTGTAGCGGCGGGCGTTGTCGATGCAGACGGCGGCGCGGGCGACGAGTTCGTCGGCGACCGGCAGGTCGGCCGCGCCGAACGGGTCGGGGTGGCGGTCCCGGGTGAAGGTGACGACGCCGAGCGGGGTGCCCTCGGTGCGCAGCGGTACGACGAGCCGGGAGGCGGCCGGGTCCGCGTCCGGCGGGGTGTCCAGGACGGGGCGGCCGGTGGCCAGGCAGCGCGCCTGGGGCGAGTCGGGCGGGTAGTCGACCGGGTGGCGTTCCCCCGGCGAGGGCGGGGGCGTGCCGTCGACGGGGCCGCCCCAGACGCGGACGACCCGCCGGGCGGGCGCGGTGCCGGGGCTGGGGTGGTCGCCCTCGAGGACGGCGTCGAGGAGGTCGACGGTGACGGCGTCGGCGAACTGCGGGACGGTCACCGCGGACAGCTCCTGCGCCGTGTGGACCATGTCGAGGGTGGTGCCGACGCGGCCTCCGGCCCGTACGAGCAGGTCGAGGCGCTGCTGGGCGAGGTAGCGGTCGGTGATGTCGACGGTCTCCTCGCACACCCCGAGCGTGGCGCCGGTCGCGTCCTGGAGGCGGTAGTACGAGCACGACCACACGTGGTCGTGGAGGGGGTCGGCGGGCGGGCGGCCACGGTAATGGAGCTCGATGACGGGCTCGCCGGTGCCGAGGACCCGCCGCATGGTCTCCTCCAGCGTGGGCGGGTAGCCCAGGGAGAGGATCTCGCCGTCGGCGACCATGTCGTCGGGGCGCAGGCCCGCGTACTGGGCGGTGCCCATCTCCTTGAACAGGGCGTGGTTGGTCCAGACGACCCTCAGGTCGGTGTCGTAGATGGCCAGGCCGACGGGCGACTGGGTGGCGAGGCCGCGCAGCATCGACTGGAGGGCCTCCCAGTGCTCGGTCTCGTCGGCGTCGGCCAGCGCGAGGAGCCGGGCGGGGCCGGTGTCGGCGCCCGGGCCCTCGGTCGTGTGGAACAGCGGGAGGGTCGCGGTGGTGACGCGGATGATGCGGCCGTCGTAGTGGCGCATGTGCAGGATCTGGCGGCGTGCCTCGGAGGCGCCGGGCAGCCGCGCGGCCATCCGGTACGCCCCGGCGCGGTCCACGACGAGATTGCCGATGGGGCGGCCCACCGCTTCCTTGGCCGGGTGGCCCAGCAGCGCCTGGGCCGCCGGGCTCCAGCCGACGACCGTGCCGTCGGCGTCCAGGACGGCGGTCGCCGCTCTCGTGACGTCGAGGGGGCCCCGGAAGTCGGCACCCTCGGCTGCGTTCACCGCGCTCATGGCACCTGCCTTCGTCGTCTCCTCATGCTCGCCCGGCCCCGGGGAGCGCACAACCGCGCTCACTCCACACGGGGCTCGGCCCGGCTCTCCGACGGCCGTCGTCGCCTGGTGGGCCCGTCTCCGGCCGGCCGCGCCGCCCCTGCCCCCGGCGGAGTGAGCGCCGGAAGAGGCCTACGCGCGGGAGGCCAGCAGCAGGGCGATGTCGTCGGGGCGGTCGGCGGCCGTCGTCGCCTCGCGGACCAGCCGGTCCGCCACGTCGGCCAGCGAGCCGGTGGAGACCGACGCGAGGGCGCCGCAGAGACGCTCGATGCCGAGGTCGATGTCGGTTCCGGGCTGCTCCACCAGCCCGTCGGTGAACAGCGCGAGGACCGCTCCCGGCGGCAGGCACAGTTCGGTCACCGGGTACGTGGCGTCCGGGGCGACACCGAGGACGACGCCGCCGGGCAGGTCGAGGACCTCGACCCGGCCGTCGGGGTGGCGCAGCAGCGGCTGCGGGTGTCCGGCCCGTACGGCGCGGGCGGTGCCGGTATCCGGGTCGAGGTCGACGTAGCAGCAGGTGGCGAACTGGCCGGGGTCGAGGTCGATGAGGAGCCGGTTGGTGCCGCTCATGATCTCCTGCGGGTCGTGCCCGCTGAGCGCGAAGGCGCGTACGGCGCTGCGCAGCTGGCCCATGGTCGCGGCGGCGGCGACCCCGTGGCCCTGGACGTCGCCGATCACGAGGGCCACGCTCCGGCCGGTCTCGGTCACGTCGTACCAGTCGCCGCCGACCTCCATGCCCTGGGTGCCGGGCAGGTACCGGGCGGTGATCTCGACGTTCCGCAGCCGCGGCAGGCGGTGCGGCAGCAGGGCGCCCTGGAGGCCGCGGGCGAGGGCCGCCTCGGAGTCGTAGCGCTGGGCCCGCTTGAGTGCCTGGGCGATGAGGCCCGCCAGCGCCGTGAGGACCGTGCGCTCCTCGGGGCTGAAGCCGCGGGGCTGATCGAACCCGAGGATGCAGGAGCCGATGGGGCGGCCGGAGGCGATCAGCGGCAGGAAGGCGCGGGCGCCGACGTGGGCGTCGAGGGGGATGCCGGGGTAGGCGTGGGCCAGGCGCTGCATCGACTCGAAGAAGAGGGGCCGCCCGGAGGTGAGGGTCTCCACGCCGGGCAGCCGTGCGTCGAGGCCGACGCCGTCGAACCGGTCGAGGAAGCCCTGCGGGAAGCCCGTCTCCCAGGCCAGGTGGAGATGGCGCTCGCCCAGGAGGTAGATCGCGAGCTGGCGGCCGCCGAAGGCGGGCAGCAGCTCCTCGGTGACCACGGCGGAGACCTGGCGGATGGTGACGGCCTCGGTCAGCGCGATGGCGAGGGCGACCGGGCGGTAGAGGACGGACGCCCGGTCGGCCGGCGAACCGAGCCCGGCGCCCAGGGCCCCGCCCGCGCCGCCCAGGCCCGCGCCCAGACCGGCGCCCGGCGCGGTCACGGAGCCCGGTGTGTACACGGGCTGCTCCTCGGCGGTGAGGGTGATCGTCAGTCCGTCGCGCCCGGGGTGGAGGGAGACCGCCAGCCAGCGGTCCGGGGCACGGTGGGCCATGAAGTGCACGGGCTCGTCCGACAGGAGCGCGGCCCGGAAGTGGTCCTCGTGCGCGGGCTGCCCCAGCCACGCCACCTCCTCCCACAGGACCCGTCCGACCAGCCGGCCGCGGTCCAGCCCGAGCAGGGTCTCGGCGGTGCGGCTTGCGTACGTGACCCGGCCGAGCCGGTCGACGGCGAGCATGCCCCGGGGCAGCCGGTCGGCCGCCGCGGCGACGAGCGGTCCGGTGCCGGCGTCGACCAGGGTGCCGGAGAGGCGGCGGCCGCCCGCCGGGCCGCCGTGGGCGGACAGCTCCAGGAGGCAGGGCCGCCCGTCGGCTCCGCGCAGCCAGATGCCACGGGTCGCGGGTCGTTGCCGCTCCCCCGCGTCCCTCGCGTTCCTGGTCTCCGCCGCGTTCCTGGTCTCACCCGCCTTCCCCGTCTCTGCCGTCTCCCCCGTCTCTGCCGTCTCTCCCCTCTCTGCCGTGTGTGCCGGCCCTGCTGTCTTCGCCGTCTGTGCCGTCTCCCCCGCCTCACCCGCCTCCCCCGTCTCCGCTGCCTCCCCCCTCTCCGCCGTCTGTGCCGTCTGTGCCGTCCCTGCCGTCTGTGCCGCGAGCGCCCACAGTCCGTACGCGTCCTCCGGCGACAGCCGTCCCGCCAGGGCCTCGATGGTGCCGGGGAAGCCGTCGGGTCCCTCGCCGCCCAGGAGGGCGCGCAGCCCCGCGTCGGCCGTGACGGCTCCGCTGCCGATGTCCCAGTCGAGCCGGCCGACGCGCACCGGTGCCGTCGTGTCCGCGGGCGGCTGTACGCAGACGGGCTCGTGGTCCCACGCGACGTCGGCGCCCCGCCGCGCGAGGTCCGCGAGGCGGGCGCCGAGGCGCCGCGCGACGCTTTCGGTCCGGTGGCGGTCGGCCGCGTCGACGGGGCGGCCCGGTGTGGCGGCGCGCAGCACCACCAGCACCCCGAACTTCTCGCGGCCGACGGCGACGGGCGCGTACAGCGACCCGAAGGGGAACGGCAGCCCCGCCATCAGCTGCGGGAAGCGGCGCATGGCGTCCTCGGCGTCGGAGAGGGCGACGGTCCGGCAGGAGCGGTACGCCTCGGCGATGGGGAAGGGGCGGTTCACGTGCATGCGCCACCAGGGCCGGAAGAGCGGGCCCGGCAGCCCGCACAGCACCGCGAGCCGCAGCAGTCCGGCCGTCCGCGAGCGCAGATAGACGGCGCCGACGTACCCGCCGGCGGCCTCGACGGCACCGACGGCGGCCTGCGCGGCGACCAGGGACAGCTCGTCGACGGGCCGCCCGGTGGCCGGGGGCCCGGCGCCCCGGCCGCGTCCCGCGTAGGCCGTCTGCCCGCCGCCCGGCCCGCCGGATGCCCGGCCGCTCCCGGTGGTGTCCTCGGCTCCGCCCGCCTGCACGTCGCCCACCGCGGGCGCGCCGCCGGCGGCCGGTGCCGCGCCGGGCCGCGCCTCCGCGCCGGCCGGGCGGGGCGCGGAGCGCGGGGCCGGGCCGCCGACCTCCGGGGCGCGCAGCCGGGGCGGGGCGTCCGGCGGCGGGGCGGGGACTTCCCCGTCGGGCCGGAGCCGTGAGCGAGGCTCGCCGTGCGGGCCGTCTGCCATCGTCGTCCCACCTCTCAGCGGGAGCCGGCCCGCGGGGTCGCGGCGCCGCGACCCCGCGCCGTACCGGGGGACACACGGGACACCCCCAGGATGCTCCCGCCGGGCCCGGTCGTGCACATCGGTGGGCGCTCCGGCGGCCGGAGGGCGTCGAGGGAGGTGAAGTATGTTGAGGACGATCGGGACTGGAAGGAGGCACGCCGGTGCCATCAGGGCAGCAGGCACGCGCACAGGCGGCCGCGATCAGGCCGGGGCGGCGACCCACCGGCGGCCGGCAGGGCCCGGCCGAGGCGGCCCAGCCGGGCGGGTCGGCGACGCCGTCCGGGCCGGGTGAGCCGGCGGAACCGGCCGGGCCGGACCGGCGGGACGCGCGGCCGGAACGGGACGAGCGGCAGGCGCCCTCGGACCGGGTGCTGGCGCTCTTCGGCGGCCACCGCCTCTCCCCCGCCCAGCGGCGCATCGCCCAGTACATGATCGACCACCTCACCGAGGCCGCGTTCCTGTCGATCACGGATCTCGCGGAGCGGGTCGGGGTCAGCCAGCCGTCGGTGACCCGGTTCGCCACCTCCCTCGGCTACAGCGGGTTCCCGGCGCTGCGCGAGGCGCTGCAGCCCATCGCCCTGGGCGCGGTCGCCGGGGTGCCGGACACCGACGACGAGGTCCGGCGCAACGAGCTGCAGGCGGCCATCGACGCGGAGATCGAGAACCTGGAGGCGCTGCGCCGTGCGGTGGCGGACCCGGGCCAGATCCTGGACGTCGGCCGGGAGCTGGCCGGGTCTGTACCGCTGACGGTGCTGGGCCTGCGCATCTCGGTGTCGCTGGCGGAGTACTTCGCGTACGCGGCGCGGCGCATCCACCCCGACGTACGCCTGGTGACCCGGGGCGGCAGCGTCGCCTATGACGCGCTGCTGCAGTCGAAGGAGGCGGGGGGCACCTGGGTGCTGGCGTTCGCGATGCCGCGGCACGCCAAGGAGACGCTGGCCGCCATGCGTGCGGCGCGCCGCACGGGGCTGCGGATCGCGCTGATCACGGACCTGACGCTGGGGCCGCTGGTCGACGAGGCGGAGGTGACGCTGACGGCCGGGACCGGATCACGCCTCGTCTTCGATTCGTACGCGGCGCCCGGGGTGGTGGCGGCGTCCGTGCTCCAGGCGATGGCGGACGCGCATCCGGAGCGGACGCAATTGCGGCTGGAAGGGTACGAACAGGCCGCCGAACAGCACAGTTTCTTCCTGGACGACTGACCCCCGCCGACGTCCGACGGACGCATCGCCGGGGGTGTTTTCACGCCACCGGCTCGCATGAAATTTTTCATGCACTTGCTTACTCGACGGTAAATATATTTACTGCTCGAACGGCCGGGACCGAGCACGTCGGTCATCCGGTACACCCCTCTCAAGGCCTCTGACAGGGCCTTGGGCCGGACACCCTCGATCGACGCTCCCTCCTCGCGCCGGTCCCGCGGTGTCCCGCCGGGCACTCCGTCTCCCCTCGGATGCCCGTGGCGGCCCCGGTCAACCCCTGGACCGGGGCCGCCTTAATTCGGCCGGTCAGGTACTTGCGGCCGTGGCACTTGCGGCCGTGGCGGCGAGCCTGGCGCGGGCCGCGGCCAGCGCCTGGTCGAGCTGCCGGGTGCCGGTCGTCACGCAGAGCGTGTACGTCACGTCGTCGAGCCGGCGTTTGAGGTCGGGGGCGATCGACAGCCCCTGAGCGGCGGCACACAGGGATTCGTAACGGGCGACGAGCTCCTGAAGCACCGCGGGATGCGCCAACAGCATGAACGTACCTGCCTTTCCACGCCACACAGCACACAGAGGGAGGGATGCCGATGCCGACCTCCCGAGGCCGGGTGCGCCAGTCCCGCGACCGGGACGCCATCCCCGCACTTGGATGTGCCCGCGCCGTCCGCTCCTCAACCGACATTGTGATGCAACCGTGACGGATCCGCGCAGCGTGGACACACAAGGCGATTGTCCGCTTTCCGGTGATGTTTCCCCTTTAGGCGGGTATTCATCGCACATGAACGTGAACCCCATCGAAATGCAGAAGGCCCTCGGCGGCGTGCACTACCCCGCGTCGAAGAAGGACATCGTCGGCACGGCGCAGAAGCACAAGGCCAGCCGGGAGGTCATGGACGCGCTGAAATCGCTGCCGGAGAAGGACTACGACTCGCCGGCCGCCATCAACAAGGAGGTGGGCAGGGAATCCTGAACGGGCCTGAGCAAGGGAAGACCTCCGCCCCGCCGCCCCGCCCCGCGGGGAGCGGGGCGGAGGCATGCCCGGGCCGCCTCCACCGCCCTCACCCGAGTGGACGGCGTGGGGCTGTCCGGGCGGCGCGGCCGCGATGCACTGGACCCGGCGCGTGCCGAAGTCGCCCGCACGGCCAGGCAACCACGACGAGCCGGTTGTCATCTTCCCTGAACGGTGGGCACGGATCATGCGGCCCGCCGGCCGCACACTGGTGCATGGAGTGAGTAGGTAATGGTCCATATTTCAATCGTCGTTCCGTGTTTCAACGAGAGTGAGGTGATCGACACCTTCCACACCGCGCTGGCCGCGGCTCTCGAACCCGCCGACGCCACCTTCGAGGTGTGTTACGTCGACGACGGAAGCGGCGACGAGACCCTGGACCGGCTGCGCGCGCTCGCGGCGACGGACCCCCGCGTGCGCTACACCTCCTTCAGCCGCAACTTCGGCAAGGAGTCCGCGATGCTCGCCGGCATGCGCATGTCGCGCGGCGACGCCGTCGTCCTCATGGACGCCGACCTCCAGCACCCGCCGGAGCTCGTGCCCCGCATGCTGGAGCTGCACCGGCACGGCTACGACCAGGTCATCGCGCAGCGCGACCGCACCGGCGAGGGCGCGGTGCGCAAGGCGTTCAGCCGCACCTACTACCGCCTGGTGCGCCGCTTCATGGACGTCGAGATCGCGGACGGCGCGGGCGACTTCCGCCTCCTGTCGCGGCGCGCGGTGGAGGCGATCCTCTCGCTGCCGGAGAGCAATCGTTTCTCCAAGGGGCTCTTCTCCTGGATCGGCTTCGACACCGTCAGCTTCACCTACCAGAACGTCGAGCGGGCCGCCGGCCAGTCCAAGTGGGGCGGCCGGCGCCTGCTCAACTACGGCATCGACGGCCTGCTCTCCTTCAACAGCCGCCCGCTGCGCCTGGCCATCCACACCGGTCTGTGGCTGTTCCTCTCGGCGTTCGCGTACGCGCTGTGGATCATCGCCAACGTCCTCCTGGACGGCGTCGACACCCCCGGTTACGCGACGCTCATCACCGCCATCGTGGCCCTCAGCGGCATCCAGCTCGCCACGCTCGGCGTCATCGGCGAGTACGTGGGGCGGATCTACCACGAGTCAAAGCGCCGACCGCACTACGTCGTGCGGGAGACGAACGAGCCCGCCGCCGCGCGCGCCGCGGCCCCGCTGGAAACCGCCGGCCGCGCCCGGCAGGAGACGTGAAGCGGAGCACGGGCCACCCGGGGCGGCGCCGCCCGCCGAGCGGGCGCGGCGCCGCCCTGCGCCAGTTCGCCACCTTCGCCGCGATCGGGCTGGCCAACACGGCCGTCTACTACGCCGTGTACGCCACGCTGAACCTCTGGCTGCCCTACCTCGCGGCGCATGTCGTGGGGTACGCGGTCAGCGTCGTCGGCTCGTTCCTGCTCAACTCGTACGTCACGCTGCGCACGAGGCCCACCTGGCGGGCGTTCGCCCGCTACCCGCTCTCCGGCGCGGCGAACGTCGTGGGCAGCGGCGTCCTGCTGCACCTGGCCGTGAGCCGGCTCGGCATGGACGAGAACCTCGCGGCGCTCGCGGCGGGGGTCGCCGTCACCCCGCTCTCCTTCGTACTGGCCCGGTGGGCCATCACCTCCGGGGCGGCCGCGACCCGTCGGGCCGGGCGCCGGGCCGGGCCGCAGCCGCCGCCGGAGGCCGGGGTCACGGAAGCCGCGGCGCGTAAGTGACCTTGTCGAGGTGGTAGTAGTCGGCGACGCAGTTGGCGGGCCAGGTCTTGCGCCCGTGGTCGCCGAACGGCTCCAGCATCTTGCCGACCGACAGCGGTGTGTACGGGGCGGTCCTGGCGCCGCTCGCGGCCTGCTCGCGCAGGTAGCGGTCCTGGTGGTCCCACTTCTGCGCCCGCACCTTCATGTCGTGGCCCAGGTGGTACAGCGGCACGGCCATCCCCGCAACGGAGACGGCGCAGACGGCGGCGGCCAACGCCATCACCAGGCCGTTGCGGCCCGGGCCCCGGGGGCCCTCGCCGCCGTCGCCGCCCGCGCCACCGCGCAGGCGCAGCGAGCGGCCGATCAGCGCGCCGGCACCGGCCAGCAGCAGGACGTACACCAGCAGGTAGTCGTTCCAGGTCCGCTCGGTGCGCACCACCCGCTCGCCGAAGGCGGGGTAGGTGATGACGGTGCACAGGTAGCCGCAGGCGAGGAAGGTGAGCGCGCCGAGCGCGGTCAGCAGCAGCGGGCGGCACGGCATCAGGGCCGGCCGGTGACCCGCCCGGCGCCGGGCCAGCAGGCCCAGCAGCACGCCGGCCGCGACGACGCCCACGTACTCCCAGGTCGTCAGGATGGTCTCCAGGATGCGGACGTACGCGCGCAGTGAGGCGATCAGCGACTCGGGGGCGAGCATGGAGACGGTCTCGGCGTCGTAGCGCTGGCGGCGGTTGCGCGAGCCGGGCGAGGTCACGAGCAGGAGCGTGCCGATGGCGACGCCCGCCATGCCGGTCAGCGCCCAGACGCGCACGTAGCGGCGGATCCGCTGGGCGAACAGGAGCGGGGCGAACAGCACGGCCACCGCGAGGACCACCAGGGCGACGACCGACGCCTCCTCGGAGAGCGTGCCCATGAAGACGCCCGCCACCAGCACCACGGCGAGCGCGGTGATCCGGCTGCGGCGGCTCCCGGCGCCGTACCGCAGCAGCGGCAGGGCGGCCGCCGCGGCCAGCACCGGAGCCAGCGTGTGCGACACGGAGGCGGCCGGCCAGTAGAAGGTCTTGTACGTGTTGGGCGTGGCGAAGAGGAAGGCCGCCGTGATCATCGAGGCGGCCAGCAGCGGCACGCCGCGCGGCGCGGTGCGGCCGGTGGCGCGCAGCGCGTACACGGTGACGGCCCACAGCAGGACCAGCATGAGGACGCCGCTGACCACGGCGTACCACTGGTGGCCGGCGACCGGGGCCTTGGCGTACACCCCGACGAGCAGGCCGTTGGCGATGCGCCCGTTGTCGGTGACGTAGAACTTCTCGACGAGGCCCCAGACGCCCCCGTCGCGTACGACGGGCAGGAAGCACCACTCGTCGGCGCTGGGGCGGACGTAGCGGCCGAGGTAGGAGGCGACGGCCAGCAGGCCGAGGGGCAGCAGCGCGAGGCCCGTCGCCCAGAGCGTGGTCCAGGGCCGGGGCGGTCTTCCTCCGTCCTTCTCCCGGCCCGGTCCCGGGCTGTCGCCCGGGTCGCCCGGGATGGTGACACTCGTTGCGCCGACGGACATGCTGTGTTCACTGCCTCTCGAAAAACTACTGGTGCGACACCCAAGAGGGGATTTCGCGCGGTGCCGTTTCCATTCGCCCGGACGGATTCGGGAAGCGCAACCTCAGGCGGGGTCAGACGGACGAGGTTGCGCCGAGGAGGCGGCGCAGGGACGCCGTCATCTCCGTGACGAAGGAGTCGCGCGTCTCCTCCCCGACGAGGTCGAGGGAGAGGTACGGATTGAGGTCCTCCAGCTCGACCAGGAGGAGGCCGCCGTCGGGGGCGCGGCAGGCGTCGACGCGCTGGATGCCGTGGTCGATGGCGTTCCAGTCGACGAACCGCTGGGCGAAGGCCAGGTCGGCTTCGGTGGGCTGGTAGGGGACGAGCTCCCAGCGCCGGTCGGTGCGCGGCGCGTACAGGGCGTACTGGAAGGCGCGGTCGACGAAGTAGAACGACACCTCGTAGGCGAAGTCGACGCGCGGCTGGACGAGGATGTCGCCGTAGGCGAGGTGGGGCAGCCGTTCGCGGGGGACGAACTCCAGGCCGATGGAGTCCGCGCCGAGCCGGGGCTTGACCGCGTACGCGTCCGCCTCGGGCAGGCGGTGCAGGTCTTCGGGGCGGTCGGCGGTGGGAATGACGGGGTATCCGGCGGCGGTCAGGTCGAGGAGGTACCGCTTGCCGGCCATGTCGCCCTTGCCGGTGAGCTGGTTGTAGACGGGCACGCCCTCGGCGAGCGCGCGGGCGCGGAAGGCGTC
The DNA here is from genome assembly GCF_040646655.1 of Streptomyces sp. NPDC045431. NCBI lineage: Bacteria > Bacillati > Actinomycetota > Actinomycetes > Kitasatosporales > Streptomycetaceae > Streptomyces > Streptomyces sp. NPDC045431. The sequence goes on along the minus strand of NZ_JBEZAQ010000009.1, from coordinate 110,458 downwards.
GTACGCGTCCTGGTGGTGGAGGACGGGGCCGCTGTTACGGACGACGACCGCGTCGAAGGCGCCCATGAGGGCGGCGGCGTCGCGCGGGTGGCACAGGGCGAGGTCGAAGCTCTCGCGGAGCCGGGAGGTCAGGAAGACGTCCTCGTCGCAGTAGCGTCGGCCGCGGGCCTGGTAGGCGAGGTCGGTGACGTACAGCAGGCGGGGGCGGGGCACGGCGGCGGGCACGTTTCTCCTGGTCGGGTCGGGGTGGAGGACCCAACCTACCGGCGTGCGACCACCAGTCGGCAGCGGGGCGTCCCGTCGGCGCGGGTGCCGAGGGAGGGGAGCGCGGTCAGGCCGGTGGTGAAGCCGGCCCGGTCGAGGTCGCGCAGGACGTCCGGGAGGCGGAAGGTGCGGTAGTACATGACGAAGCGCGGCCGCCACAGCAGGTTGCGCACCCGCATCGCCAGGTCGAAGCCCCACAGCGCGAGGTAGGGCCGGGAGCCGACCGGTGGGGGCGCCGGGACCGGGAAGGCGAAGAGGCCGCCGGGGCGCAGCGCGGTGTACACCTCGCGGAAGAGGTCGGGGCGCTCGCGGGGCAGGAAGTGGCCGAAGGCGCCGAAGCTCACGGCGAGGTCGAACGCCGACCGGAACGGCAGGGCGCGGGCGTCGGCGCGCACCCAGCGCTGCCGGGGTCCGCCGGGGGTGTCCGGGTGGGCGGCGCGGGCCTGGGCGAGCATGCCGGCGCTGAAGTCGACGCCGGTGACCTGCTCCTCGCAGACCTCGCGCAGGACGCGTACGCCCGCGCCGGTGCCGCAGCAGACGTCGAGGCCCGTACGGAACCGCCCGAGGGGCCGCAGGGCGTCGGTGACCGCGTCGAGCAGCCGGTCGGAGGTGCGGAACGGCGTCTGGTCGAACTTCGGGGCGAGCAGGTCGTAGCCGTGCTCGGTGGAGGACAGCGCCTGGACGGCGAGTTCGCGGAGGGTGGGGCCCTGGGGTGTGAACATCGCCGTCCAACGTATCCGCGCGCGGCGGTCGCGGGGTGGCGGTTACCGGGCGGTGTAGGGGTGCTCGCGGCGGGCGTGGCGGAGGACCGAGCCCCACCAGTGGAGCTGGTCGAGCATCACCTTCGCGGCGGCGTCGTGCTCCTCGGGGTCCCTGAGGTTGCCGTCCTCGTCGAAGAGGAGGTAGTAGCGGGGGAAGCTGACGTACTCGCGGACGGTGTGGGCGTGCAGTTCGCCGAAGACCTGGCGCAGCTGCTCGATGGCGAGGAGGCCGCCGCTGGCTCCGCTGTAGCCGACGAAGCCGATCGGCTTGGCCTGCCATTCGGTGTAGTGCCAGTCGATGGCGGCCTTGAGGGAGGCGGGGAAGCTGCGGTTGTAGTCGGGCGTGACGACGACCACGGCCTCCGCCTCCGCCAGCCTGCGGGTGAGGTCCGCCATGCCGGCCGGGCGGGGCATGTCGGGATCCATCGCGGGCGGCACCGGCGGCAGCGCGAGCGGCAGTTCGACATCGGCGAGGTCGATGACGTCGGCCTCGAACCCGCTGTGGAGCGCGGCCTGTTCGGCGAACCAGCGGGCGACGACGGGGCCGAAGCGGCCGTCCCGGACACTGCCGACGAGGACCGCGAGGCGAAGGGGCTGCGAAGACATGGGAAGGCTCTCCTGGTGGGTCGGGATGGATGACCGGTGCGGTCACGACTCCCAACCTGCCGTGGCGGGCGGACACCAGGAAGGCCGGGCTGAGACTGGTAGGGACAGGGCCACCCTCCGGGCCGGGGCGCTTGCTACCTTCGGCCGGGTGAGCGACAACGAACTGGGCCTGTTCCTGCGTACGCGCCGCGAGGCCGTCACCCCCGCCGAGGTGGGTCTGCCCACCGGGCCGCGCCGCCGTACGCCGGGGCTCCGCCGGGCGGAGCTGGCCACGCTGGCCGGGGTGAGCGTGGAGTACGTGACGCGTCTGGAGCAGGGCCGCGACCGGCATCCGTCGCCGCAGGTGGTGGCCGCGCTGGCGGAGGCGCTGCGGCTGACGGCGGCCGAGCGGATACACCTGCACCGCCTGACCAAGGGCGCGGACCCCACCTCGATGTGCGGCGCTTCGGCGCCACCGGTGCTCACGGTCCGGCCGACCGTACGGGCGCTGCTGGACCGGCTGGAGCCCGCCCCGGCGGTGCTGCTGAACCGGATCGGCGACCTGCTGGCCTGGACGGCGGGGTACGAGGCGCTCGCCGGACCCCTCGGCCTGCTGGACGGCGCCCCGCCGAACCTGGCCCGGTTCGTCTTCGCCGACGAGCGGGCGCGGGAGGCGTTCCCCGACTGGGACCGGGTCGCCGACGAGCAGGTCGCCGCGCTGAAGCAGGGGCCGTTCCGGGCCGACCCTCATGTGGCCGCGCTCGCGGACGAGTTGGGCGTGACGGCCGGGGCGGAGTTCACCGAGCGGGTCGGCAGGCTTCCCGGGCTCCCGGCGGCCACGGGCGTCACCCGCCTGGAGCACCCGGAGGCGGGGGCGCTGCGCCTGGCGTACGAGACGCTGGAGCTGCCCGCCGACGACGACCAGCGGCTGATCGTGCACCTGCCGGCGGACGACGCGACCGCGGCGGCGCTGGACGGCCTCAGCGGGCGCCGCCCGGGCGCGCTGCGGGCGGTGTCGGCGTAACGGGGCCTACCTCGTCTCGGCGCCGACCGCCGGGGTCTCGGTCAGTGACCACCAGTCGAGCTTGAACTCCCGGGCGAAGTCCGGGTGGTCCTCCCAGTGCCGGGCGATGCCCCGCAGGACGTCCCAGTTCTGCTCCAGGGCCTGGTCAATGACGCCGCGCAGCTGCGGTTCGGCCGTGGCCCGCTGCTCCACCAGGCCCTTCACCGCCGCGGCGGCCAGCGCGGTGTTCCGCAGGGCGCGCAGGGCCCGGGAGGTGTCGTCCATCCCGAAGCCGTGCTCGCTGCCCGTCTCGGGGTCGAAGAGCGGCGTCAGCCGCGCTTCGACGAAGGCGTTGATCCGGTCGAAGTGCCGGGCGTCCATGGGGGCTCCTTGTGTGCGTGCTCCGAGGTCGACGCCCGAGCATAGACGCCCCGGCCGGCCGGGCCTGCGGCCTCCCCCGAGGCCCGCGCGACGAGCAGGAGGAATGCTCCGCAGGCCGCGACGAGCAGCCATCCCGGGCGCGACGCGTCGGCGAGGCCGCCGGGTTCGGCGCCGGCGGCCAGCCCGCCCCCGGCGGCGACACCGACCGCCGCGCCGACCTGGCGGGCGGTGGAGGTGACGGCCCCCGCCACGCCGGCCCGCGAGGAAGGCAGCCCGCTGACGGCGGTGTTGGTGAGCGGCGCGTTGGCGAAGCCGAACCCGACGCCGATGAGCAGGTGGGCGAGGAGCAGCAGCGGGACGCTGGTGTCCGTGCCGGGGTACGCCATGCACAGGCCGCCGGCCGCGGTGAACGCCCCCGCGAGGACGAGCGGGCGGCGTGGTCCGCGCCGCGCCACCAGGCCGCCGGACCACGGGGCGCAGAGGGTGGCGCCGAGCGCCATGGGGAGGGTCGCGGCCCCGGCCTCCAGCGGCGTCCAGCCGCGGGTGTGCTGGAGGTGGAGCGTGGTCAGCAGCAGGGTCGTGTTGAGCGCGACGAACACCGCCACGGCGCCCAGCACCGCCGTGGTGAAGCGCGGCCGCCGGAAGAGGGCGAGGTCCATCAGGGGCTCGGTGCTGCGGAGTTCGACCCGGATGAACGCGGCCGTCGCCGCCGCGAGCGCGGCGTAACCGGCGAGCGCCCACGGCGAGGTCCAGCCGACGCGGGGTCCTTCGATGAGGACGCCGACCGCGACGCACAGCACCGTGGTGAGCAGGACCTGGCCGGGCAGGTCGAGCCGCCGGGCCCGCTGCCCGCGGGACTCCGGTACGAAGAGGGCGACCAGGACGAGGGCGGTGACGACGACCGGGGCGTTGATCCAGAACACCGAGCGCCAGCCGAGCGCCTCGACGAGCGCTCCCCCGGTGACCGGGCCGGCCGCCATGCTGAGTCCGAAGACGGACGCCCACACCCCGATCGCGCGGGCCCGCTCCCGGGGGTCCGGCATCGCGTTCACCACGATCGCCAGCGCCACGGGGCTCAGCATGGAGGCGCCGACCCCCTGCAGCGCCCGGGCCGCGACGAGGAAACCGAGCGAGGGGGCCACCGCGCAGGCCAGGGAGGCGGCACCGAAGACGACGAGTCCGGTCCGGAAGACCCGACGGCGGCCGAAGCGGTCGGCGAGCGCGCCGGAGGCGATGAGGAGGGCGGCCAGCACCACGGTGTAGGAGTCCACGACCCATTCCAGGCCGCGGGTTCCGACGCCCAGGCCCCGGCCGATTTCGGGGAGGCCGACGTTGACGATGGTGGTGTCGAGGCCGACGAGGAACATGCTCAGCGCGCAGACGGCGAGCACCGTCCACCGTCCGCGCGCGCTCAGCGGGGGTTGTCCGGCCGGGGGTGTCGTGGTCATGGGCCCGCCTTTCGTCCGCCGGACGCGTCCGGCCGGTTTCGTGTGCCGGCTCATGCTGGAGCGGGGCGGCGGCGGGGACCAAGCGGTGTTGCCGTTGCGGCAACGGGCGTTGCCCCGGGGTTCAGATGGGGTCGACGTCCATGAGGTCGAAGAGCAGCGCTCCCTCGGCGGCCGTGTCCGGGCGGTTGGCGTCGGGGGGCGGCTGCTCCGCCCAGATGACCTTGCCCTGGCCGGTGTAGCGGGTGCCCCAGCGCTCGGAGAGCTGGGCGACGAGGAAGAGGCCGCGGCCGCCCTCGTCGGTGGTGGCGGCGTACCGCAGGTGCGGGGAGGTGCTGCTGGTGTCGGAGACCTCGCAGGTGAGGCCGCGGTCGCGGAGGAGGCGGACGTGGACCGGCGGGGAACCGTAGCGGATGGCGTTGGTGATGAGCTCGCTGAGGATGAGCTCGGTGGTGAACGCCAGCTCCGACAGGCCCCACTCCTCCAGCTGCCGGGCGGCCTCGGCGCGGATCTTGGCGACGGCTCCCGGGTGGAAGGGCACGTCCCAGTCGGCGACCTGGTCGGGGCCGAGGGCGCGGGTGCGGGCGATGAGCAGCGCCACGTCGTCCTTGGGGTGGGCGGGCAGCAGCGCGTCGCAGACGGCCCGGCAGCTGTCGTCGGGTGTCCGGTCGGGTACGGCGAGGGCCTGGCGCAGCAGTTCGAGGCCGACGTCGATGTCGCGGGTGCGGTCCTCGATGAGGCCGTCGGTGTAGAAGACGAGCTGGCTGCCCTCGGCGAGGGTGAGCTCGGCGGTTTCGAAGGGGATGCCGCCGAGGCCCAGCGGCGGCCCGGCGGGGAGGTCGGGGAACTCCACGAGGCCGTTGGGGTGGACCAGGGCGGGCAGCGGGTGTCCGGCGCGGGCCATCACGCAGCGGCGGGAGACCGGGTCGTACACGGCGTACAGGCAGGTGGCGCCGGTCATTCCGGCGTCGGGCGGTCCGCAGGGCAGCTCACCGTCGACGGGGTCGCGGTCGTCCTGGTCGATGCGGCCCACGAGGTCGTCGAGGCGGCCGAGGATCTCGTCGGGCGGCAGGTCGAGGGTGGAGAAGTTGTGCACGGCGGTGCGCAGCCGGCCCATGGTGGCGGCGGCGTGCAGGCCGTGGCCGACGACGTCGCCGACGACGAGCGCGACGCGGCTGCCGGGCAGGGGGATGACGTCGAACCAGTCGCCGCCGACGCCGGACTGGGCGGGCAGGTAGCGGTGGGCGACCTCCAGGGCGCTCTGCTCGGGCAGGGCTCGCGGCAGCAGGCTGCGCTGGAGGGTGACCGCCATGGCGTGTTCACGGGTGTAGCGGCGGGCGTTGTCGATGCAGACGGCGGCGCGGGTGACCAGCTCCTCGGCGATGGAGAGGTCCTCGTCCTCGAACGGCTCGGGCTTCTCGGAGCGCCAGAAGTTCGCCACGCCCAGCACCACTCCCCTGGCCTTGAGGGGGACGGCGATGAGCGAGTGGATGCCGTACGCGACGATGCGGCCGGCCCGCTCGGGGTCCTGGGCCTGCCAGCCGGGGGCGCGGGCGAGGTCGGGCACCAGCTCGGCGCGGCCGCTGCCGTACCCGCGGGCCTGCGGGGTGGAGGGCAGGAAGCCGATCATCTTGCCGCGCGGGTAGAGGGGGTGGTCGTCGCGGATACCGGCGACGGCGGTGCGGCGCATGTCGGCGCCGGTGCCGGTGGGCTCCTCGCCGCGCAGCACCGCGTCGGCGAGGTCGACGGTGACGAAGTCGGCGAAGCGCGGGACGGCGACCTCGGCGAGCTCCTCGGCGGTGCGGACCACGTCGAGGGTGGTGCCGATGCCGACCCCGGCGTCGTACAGCAGGTTGAGGCGCCGGGCGGCGCCCTCGGCGCGGCCGCTGAGGGCGCGGAGCTCGGTGGTGTCGCGGATGGTGGCGACGGTGCCGGCGGGGCCGCCGTCGCGGTCGGTGGGCCGCTGGTTGACGGCGAGGAGCCGGTCGGCGGCGAGGACGACCTCGTCGGTGGCGACGCGGCCGGAGGCGAGGAGCTCGGCGACGCCGGGGTCGAGGCCCGGCAGCTCGGGGATGGGGCGGCCCTCGGCGTCGGGCGGCAGCTGGAGGAGGCGTCTGGCCTCGTCGTTGGCGAGGAGGAGGCGCCCGTCGCCGCCGACGATGACGACGCCTTCGCGTACGGCGTGGAGCACGGCGTCGTGGTGTTCGTAGACGCGGGTCATCTCGGCGGGGCCGAGGCCGTGGGTCTGGCGGCGCAGCCGTCCGGCGACCAGGGCGGTGCCGGCGGTGGCGAGGGCGAGGCCCGCCGCGCTGGTGGCGAGGATGACGGGGAGCTGGCGGTTGACCAGCCCGGTGACGTTCTTGACCTGGAGTCCGGCGGAGACGAGGGCGATGACGCGGCCGTTCTCGTCGCGTACGGGGACGATGGCCTGGACCTCGTCGCCGAGGGGGCCGGAGACGTCCTCGGTGTGGACGCGGCCGGCCAGGGAGGGCTCTATGGTGCCGACGAAGCGCTCGCCGATCCGCTCGGGCCGCGGGTGGGTGTAGCGGATGCCGTCGGTGTCCATGACGACGATGAAGTCGACCCCGGCGCGTGCGCGGGCGGCTTCGGTGAGCGGCTGCAGGACGGCGGAGGGGTCGGGCGCGGCGAGGGCCTGGTGCATGCCGGGCGCGTGGGCGAAGGACTCCGCGACGGCGACGGATCGGTTGCGGGCCTCGCGGTCGCTGTCGGCCCGCGACTGGAGGACGAGAGCCAGGACCGCGCCCAGGACCAGCAGCACGACCAGCGCCACTTGCAGGACGAATACCTGCCCCGCGACGCTCCGCGGACGCCTGTCGGCCAGTGACCGAACCGAGGCTCCACGGAATCGGTCGCGAACGTTGACCACGCTCATTTGTAACACCGCATCCGGCCCGGGGACCATGGGTGACCTTTCGCCGCCGATCGGACACGTGGGGTCATCGGAGTCCAGGATTCGCCCAACTCCCGGCCAACGGTGGTCAAAGACGGCCCGAAGGGCCACCACGGCGGGCCTACCGTGCGGCCGTGACCTCGATATCGAAGGATGACGCGACAGCGGCGGACGAGACCCGTAGCGGGGGCGCGCGACACCGGTGGACGCGGCGCGGAGTGCTCCGCGGCGCGCTGGGCGGGGGCGCCGCGCTCGGCACCGCCTCCGGCCTCGGCCTCGCCCTCGCCGGGCCGGCCGGCGCCGCGGGCGCCCCGGTGAGGCCCTCGACGCCCGCCGCCGCGCTGCGCGAGCTGACGCGGGGCAACCGGCGCTGGCGCACCCGGCACCAGACGCACCCGCACGAGGCGGCGGCCGACCGCACGGCGGCCGTGTCGGGCCAGCACCCCTTCGCCCTCGTCCTCGGCTGCATCGACTCGCGCGTGCCGCCCGAGCTCGTCTTCGACCAGGGGCTCGGGGACCTGATGACGGTCCGTTCGGCCGGTGAGGTGCTGGACGAGGCGGTGCTCGGCAGCGTCGCGTACGGCGTCCTGGAGCTCGGCATCCCGCTGGTGATGGTGCTGGGGCACCAGTCCTGCGGCGCGGTGACGGCCGCGGTGCGCGCGGACGAGACGGGTGAGCAGCTGCCCGCGCACATCGCGTACGTCGCGGAGCAGATCCGTCCGGCGATCGACCGGAGCCACAGCGGCCAGGCCCGCGTCGACGCGACGATCACCGCGCAGGTGCGGCTCGTACGGGACCGGCTCGCCGGGGAGCCCGATCTGGCCGACGCGGTGGCGGCGGGCCGGCTGGCCGTCGTGGGGGCGCGCTACGAGCTCCTGAGCCAGCGGGTCCGCCCGGTCGCCTGACGCGTCGGCCGGCGGGCTGCGGGGCGGGCCCTCGCGGAAGCGGCTCACCCCACGCCCCGCGGCCGGAACTGGATGCTGATCCTGGGTCCCACGTCCCGTGTGGTCTTCGGGATCGCGTGTTCCCACGTCCGCTGGCACGATCCGCCCATCACGACGAGGTCGCCGTGGCCGAGGGGGAAGCGCAGCGACGCGGCGCCGCCGCTCCGGGGCCGGAGCGCCAGGTCGCGCGGTTCGCCGACCGAGAGGATCGCGACCATGGTGTCCCGGCGCGCGCCGCGGCCGGTCCGGTCACCGTGCCAGGCGACGCTGTCGCGGCCGTCGCGGTAGTAGCACAGGCCCGCCGTGGCGAACGGCTCGCCCAGCTCGGCGGCGTAGTGCGCGGAGAGCGTGGCGCGCGCCTCCTCCAGGACGGGGTGCGGCAGGGGGTCGCCGGCGCCGTAGAAGGCCAGCAGGCGCGGCACCGTGACCTGGTGGTCGTACATCTGCCGCCGTTCGGCCCGCCAGGGGACGTGGGCGGCGAGCTCCTCGAAGAGGGCGTCGGCGCCGGTCAGCCAGCCGGGGAGCAGGTCGATCCACGCCCCGTCGGTCAGGGCGGTGCGCCGTACGCCGCCGAGCGGCCCGAGGCGGATCTCGTCGCTCTGGTCGAAGAGGGATCCCTGCATGTGCTGCCGTGCCATGGTGTCCAGCCTAGACCGCAATCGAACATGTGACCTATTGCGTGATCATGGCGTCCCGTACAGGAGTCCGTACGCGGTCGCCACGAACGTGTCCCGGAGGCGGATGCGACGCGTGGCGAGCGCGGCCAGCGCCGTCCCGGTGTCGGGGCGGAAGCCGATGAAGGCCTGCTGGCCGCTGGTCGCGCCGGCGTGGAAGTACATCGGCCCGTGGTCGGTGGGGTGCCGGAACCAGGTCAGCGTGTGGACGTGCCGGTGGCCGACACCGCGCCGCAGCAGCGGGCGGCCCACCGCGCGCAGCGCGTCGCCCAGCGGGGTGTCCTCGGGGCGCAGGTGCGCCTCCAGGAAGGTGAGCAGGTCGTGCGGGGTGGCCCGGACCGCTCCGGCGGGCTGGAAGCCGCCGGTCCGCAGCCCGGGCACCGGTGTCGCACCGTCGGCGCGGTGCCCGGTCGCGTCGGTGCCCGGGGCCCCGGCGGGGTGCAGCGCGGTGCCGGTCAGGCCGAGGGGGTTCATGACCCGCGCGGTCAGCAGCTCCTCCCACGGGGTGGCGGTCGCCGCGGCGAGGGCGTGGCCGAGGACGGAGACGCCGAAGTTGGAGTAGCGCCAGCGCGTGCCGGGGCGGTGGCGCGGGGGGCGGCGGCTCAGGAAGGCCCGCACGACGCGCTCGGGCGGGTAGTGGGCGTAGGGGTTCGTGTGCCAGTGGGGCAACGCCTGCCGGTAGAAGTCGCGGGGCAGCGCGGGCAGCCCGGAGGTGTGCGTGACCAGGTGCGTGAGCGTGATGGCGGACCGGTGTCCGTGCGTCCGGCCCGGGTCCAGGTGGGCGGCGGCCGGATCGCCGCCGCCGACCACCCCGGTGCCGACGAGTTCGGCCAGCAGCAGCCCCGTGTACGTCTTGGAGGCCGACCCGAGCTCGTACCGCAGCCGGTCGCGCGGGACCGGCGGGGGCGGGGCGGTGCCGCCGCAGCGGACGGCCCGGCGGCCGCCCCGGGAGAGGGCGAAGACGACGTCGGGCGCGTCCACGGCGCGTACGGCCTCGTCGAGCCGCTCCGCCACGTCCGTCTCACCGCCCGCGTCGCCGCCGCCCGTGTCGTCGAGCAGCGTCCCCGTGTCCGCCGTCATGCGTCGGCCATCCGGGCGAGGGCGCGGGACGTCGCCAGCACGGAGGCGAAGGCCGCCACCAGCGTGGAGTGGTAGACGACGTCGAAGACGTCGTCGGGGTCGCCCTCGGGCATCTCCCGCACCGCCGGCATCGCCCCGTCAGGCTGCTGGGCCGCGGCGAACCCCTCCCACGCGGCCGCGTCCAGCGTGGGGCTGGGCAGGCAGGCGTCGACGACGAGCAGTTCGCCGAGCAGGTCCCAGCGGCGCAGGTCCAGCCAGTCGTCCAGCCAGACCGGCAGCCAGGTGTCGAGGTAGGCGGCGATGCGCGGCGGCAGGCCGTCGGGCCTCTCGCCCCAGTCGGTGAGGTGGAAGACGGTGTGGGTGATGTCGTACCCGGTGCGCGCCTCGACGGTCCACGGTTCGGGGGTGTTGCCGAGCCAGGTGCGGGCGAGGGCCTCGCCCTCCTCCATGCCCGGCAGCAGTCCGAAGCGGCGTTCGCACGCGGAGAGGCCGAGGCGCCGGACGGGCTGCAGCTCGCGGGCGGTCCAGCTGCCGAGCCGGTGGTTGAGCCGGACCCACTCCTCCATCTCGGGCTGGCGGTAGCCGAGTTCCCGGAACGGCAGGTAGACCTCGAAGGGGACCGGCGACTGCGGCTCGCCGCGCTGTCCGCGCACGAGCATCCGGCCGCCGTCCAGGGCCACGCGCCACGCGTGGTCGAGCAGCCGGCGGACGAGGTCGGTCTGGCGGGAGCCGGAGACACCCTCGCGGAACAGCACCCGGCCGATCACGGCGAGTTCGCCGATCGGTTTGAAGCGCTCCATGAACCCGCCGGCCTCCGGGTCGGTCTCCGTCTCCAGCCGGAACCCGTCGCGGTGGGCGTACAGCCATTCGACGGCGCCCACGCCGACGGAGTGGATGAGGCGCGTGCTGGTCATGACGGTCCCTCCGGTCCGGCGCCGTCCTCCGCGAGGCGCGCGAGGGTCAGGGCCGCGGCGAAGGCCGCCATCAGGGTCGAGTGGTAGCGGTGCGCGAAGCCGTGGGGCAGGGCGGGGCGGTGGCGGGTCGGGCCCACTTCCACCAGGGCGCCCGACGCGTCCTGCGCGCCCGCCAGTTCGGCCCACGCGGCCGTGATCGCGGCGCGCTCCGGTGGTCGCGGCAGGCTTGCCGCCACGGCGAGGAGTTCGCAGCTCAGGTCCCACTGCCGGTCGTCCAGGCAGGTGTCGAGCCACGGCGGGAGCCAGGTCTCCAGGTAGTCGGCGAGCCAGGGCGGTACGCCGTCGGTCGCACGCCCCCAGTCGGTGAGGTGGAAGACCACGTGGGTGGTGGCGTATCCGGCGGTCGTCTCGAAGAGCCAGGGCTCCGGGAGGGCGCCCAGCCACGTGCGCCCGAGGGCCGCGGACATCTCCTCGTGGTCCGGGAGCCCGGTGCGCCGCTCGGAGTTGAGGACGCTCAGCAGCCGCGTCGGGTGCTGTTCGGTGGCACGCCAGCCGCGGGTGCGGGCGATGGCCGAGGCGAACTCCTCGTACCCCGGGTGCCGCAGGCCGGCGGAGGCGAACGCGGCGTAGATCTCCAGCGGGTACATGGCGCACGGCTCCAGCCGCTGCAGGTCGAGGAAGAGTTCTCCCTCACCGGTCTCGCGCCAGGCGAAGGCGAGCAGGTCGGTGGCCGCGTCGTGGAGCGGGGTACCGGGCGGGCTGTACCGGCGTACGCAGACGCAGACCTGGGCCAGCTCGCCGAGCGGTTTCCAGATGCGGTTGACGTCGGCGCCGGGGTCCAGCGCCGAGTCGCCCAGCCGGAAGTCCGCCCGGTTGCCGGAGATCCAGCCGAGGGCCGCCTCGCCCACGCCCCGGAGGTCGACCCCCCGGAGGCCGACGGCCGCCGTCACACCGGCGCTCCGGCACGCAGCAGCCGTGCGGCGCGCACTTGGAGCGCGACGCGCGGATCGGTTCCGCCCATCAGGGCCACGAACTCCAGCCCCGTGTCCAGGGCCAGGGTGTCCGGGACGCCGTCGAGCAGGCTGAGCCAGCGGCCTGCTCCGGCCGCCTGGAGCCAGTCGCGGCGGCGTACGGCGCGGACGAAGCCGCGTGCGACGTCCACCGGTCGGCGGGCGGCCGCGCGGGCCACGCCCGAGTCGGTGCCGGGGACGGCGAGCGCGGCGAGGACGGCGAGCTGGTGGGTGAGGACCTGCCAGGGGGCCACGTCCAGCCAGGTGGTGTCCGGCTCGGCGCCGTCCAGTCCCAGGGTGCGGCGCATGGCCCAGTGACTCCACCGCGAGGTGGGCGAGGCGTCGGGCGCGGGAGGGAAGCCGCGTACGGCCTGCTCGAAGGCGGTCAGGTCGCCGGGGGCGGGCGCGGTGCGCAGGAGGACGCTCGGCAGGACGGTGTCGGCGCCGAGGACGCGTACCGCCGCGAGTCCGAGCCGGTCGGCCCCCTCCGCGTCGGTGGCGTCGACGACACCTCCGACCACCACGAAGTGGTCTCCGCCGTTGAGGGCGGAGACCACGCGCGAAGCGAGCTCCCTCACCGCGCCCGTCAGACGGGTGGGTGTTTCAGGCTGCTCCATTCAGCCCCTCCGTCAGCCCTTCTTGGGCCGGGGAGTCGGGGGCGCGAGCAGGAGTTTGCCCTCGCCCTGGAGGAGGGCCAGCCCCGCGCATTCGTAGGTGTCGCGGTAGAAGCCCTCAGCTTCCACCGGGTTGAGTTCGGACTCGATGTCGGCGTCCAAAACCGTCAGGTCCCGGACTTCTGGCTCGATGGCTGACATGCCACCATCCCCTTCACAGGAGGAATGCAGACTTCCACTTCTAGTGGACCGCAGACGGACAAAAGCTGCAAATCAACTGAAAGGCCAACTACATCACTCTCTGAATGTGCGCGCTTCAACCACCTCGCCCTCCCCAAGTGGCGCCGCCGCCGCCCCTCTTCTGCCACTCCCGGATGGCGCAATGGGACGGAATGCCCCTTAGATGAGGCAACGACACGGTGTGTGCCTCACCGAACGTTCGGCGAATGGAGCCGCGCCATGACCACCGACCATCCGACAACTCCCCCTACGCCTCCGCCGGCAGGCCCCCCGGACGCGCCGCTGACCTCGCCTCCGGTCTCACCCGCCGCCCCGCCGCCGGCCTCCTCGGCGCCGGGCCCCGAGAGCCCGCCCCTCCCGGCGTTCCCGCCGGCCCCCCAGACGGCGGCGGCTCCGGCCGACGCGCCGCCCCCGGCCGCCGCACCACCCCCGGCCGCCGTTCCGGCGCCGGAGGCCGCTGCGCCGCCGGAGGACCGCGCCTACCGGGAGGCCCCCGAGCCGCCGCAGGACCGCGCCGCCCGGGAGCAGGAGCCCCCGGCCGGGAAACCGGCCGGTGACGGCACCGACGAGCCCATACGCACCCTGCTCTGGACCGCGGCCACCTACCGGCCGCTGGAGGAGGTCGCCGCGCTGGTGAGCCTGCTCAAGCGCACCCAGCAGGTGGCCAGCCCCGGCGACGAGGCGCTCCGCGCGGCCGCCGTGGCCCGGCCCCTGGAGGAGGTCCGGCAGCTGGTCGCCATGCTGGGAGAGCCTCCGCACAACCTCGACGAAGCGGGCACGACCCTGCGCGCCGCGGCCGTCGGCCGGCCCATCGAGGACGTCGCCCAGCTGGTGGACATCCTCGGCACGGAGGACGGTGGAGGCTGGCCGCTCAGCGCCCGGGACGCCGAAGGCGCCCCGCGCGCCGAGGGCGCACCCGCCCCCGACGGAACCGGAACGGCCGCGGCCGCCGCCCGGGGCAGGGCCCCGGAACCCGGCGGCGGACCGGCGCCCGTACCCACCGCCCAGCGCCGTACCACCTCGCGGCGCGGCGACGACGCGGCCTCCGCCGCCCTGCGTTCCACTCTCCGTTCGGGCCTGCGCTGGCCCGCGGCCGTCGTGCTGCTCGTCTGCGGACTCCTGCACCTGCCCACCGACCTCGTCGCCCTCCGGTCCGGGGGCAGCGCAGGCCTGCTGTCCTTCGCCGTCACCGTGCTCTGCCTGGGCGTGGGCGGCTGGCTCGCCCTGCGCGACACCGCCCGGGTCTGGGCCGCTGCCGCCGCGACCGGCATCGGAGTCGTCGCCCTGCACGCCATGGCGGGCGTCGGGCACCTGAGCCTGCTGGAGGGCAGCCTCGGCGGCTCGTACGCCTGGGCCGGCGCCGCGGCGGTGGCCTGCGCCGCGCTCGCGACGGCGCTCGCCGCCTCGGCGCTGCTGCGCCGGCCGCGAGCCGCCGACGCGCCGACCGGCGGCGGCTGAGGCGGGGAGCCCGGGGCATCGGCCCAGTCGGCCGCCGGGACACCCCCTAGGCCACCGTCGCGCGGGAGCGGGCGCTCCGGTGCCCGTTCCCCGCGCGGCCGGCGGAGCGGGTGCCGTACAGGGCGAACGCCGTGTTCACCAGGGCGACATGGCTGTACGCCTGCGGGGTGTTGCCGAGCTGGCGGCGGGTCACCGGATCCCACTCCTCGGAGAGGAGGCCGACGTCGTTGCGTACGTCCAGGACCCGCTCGAAGACGTCGCGGCTCTCCTCCCAACGGCCCGTCAGGGCGAGGGCGTCGGCGTACCAGAGGGAGCAGGCGAGGAAGGCGCCCTCGCCGCCGCACAGCCCGTCCACCTCGTGCACGTGGCCGTCCGTCTCGGCGTACCGGCGCAGGAAGCCGTGGTGCTCCAGGGCGCGCGCCGCCTCCAGGGTCCGCCGCAGCCGCTGGTCGTCGGGGGGGGCAGGAAGCCGAGCCGGGGCAGCAGGAGTGACGCCGCGTCGACCCGCCGCGAGCCGTAGTACTGGACGAAGGAGCCCTGTTCGTCGTCCCAGCCCCGCCGCAGCACGTCCTTGCGGATCTCCTGGCGCAGGGCGCGCCAGCGCTCCGCCGAGCCGCGTACTTCCCACAGTCCGGCGTCCGGCTCCTGCCAGTGCCGTTCCAGGTGGTCCATGAACGAGGCCACGAGGTGCCACACCTGCGCGTCGATCGGCACTCCGGCGCGCAGCGCCGAGTACACGGTGTTGAGGACCTCGCCGTAGACGTCCAACTGGAGCCGGCCGACGGCGGCGTTGCCGAAGCGGGCCGGGCAGGAGCCCTCGTAGCCGGAGAGCCACGGCGCGGACGCCTCGGTCAGCCGGCGCTGGCCGGCCAGCCCGTGGAGCGGCTGGAGATCGGACGGTTCCCACACGCACCGGATATGTTCCCGGCGGGCTCCATATTTTTTCCCGACCCTTTCAGCTGCGTGATTGACCGGACAAAACGCGCGTGCTAAAGCTGGATATTCAGCAGGTCATTTCCTGGCAGGCACCTCGCAGGAAGAGGTCCATCGTGTCCTCGTTCCCGGTCGGCCACCGTCCGGCGCCGTTCGCTCCGCACCCGCTGCGGCGGGCGACGGACTGGCCTGCCACCGCGGGTACCCGGAGCCGTACCTCCGCGGCGTCCCCCACGGGCCCCGGTGCCCCGTGCCCGGCCCGTAGGGCCTCCGACCGGCTGGTCCTCGCCGCCACCGCACGCCGCGCCGCCGCACGCCGGCCGTGTGCGGCGCCCCGCCGCCGCCGGGCCCGTGTGGTCCCGCACCCGGCGGGCTCCCGTCGCCGGGCGGACGACTCCGACGGCCCAGGCGATCCTGACGACTCAGGCGGCTCAGGCGGCCCAAGCAGCTCAAGCAGCTCAAGCAGCTCAAGTAGCTCAAGTAGCTCAGGCGGCTTTGCCGACCGCGCTCGCGCGGCGCTCGCACGCGCGACGCTGAACCCGGCTTTCCCTCCGGCCCGGGACCTTCCGGGCCGTGCACGGACACGGAGCCAGTGGGGGGCCACCGTGGCCGTCGTCTCCATCCCCCGGCCGCGCAGGGCCCGCACGGTGGACGGTACCGCCGCCACCGCCGCCGTGGCCGCTGTGGCCGCGCGTCCGGCGGGGACGGCCACGGTGCTGTTCTTGGCGGTCGCCGCCGTGCTCCTGTTCCACGCGACCGAGGTCGCGGTCGCGGTCGGGTGGCCGCGGGGCTCCGGGCGGATGCGGTCGCCCGCCCGCGCCACCGGCGGGGAAGCGGTGCCGCGGCCCGCCGCCGCCGTACCGGTGTCCGTTCCGGGGCTGGACGGCACCGGCGCGGGGGCGGGGCCCGGTATCGCGGCCGTGCCGTTCCGGGTCCGGCGCCCACACCGCCGGGCCGGGAACGGCGGGCGCGCCACCCCCGGCCACTGCACCTCGGGCCACTGCGCCCCCGGCCTCGTCGCTAGCCGACGCACCGAACCGCCCCGCCCGTCGCCGATCACCAGAGCGCCGCCGCCTCCGGCGCCGGGCGGGGTCGAAGAGACCGGCGCGTGGTCCCACGGCCCAGCCGTCCTGCCGGGAAGGGAGCCCGGCCATGGACGCTAGAGCCCGCAGACCACGCGTCCTGCTGCTCACCGGCGGGCCGCTCGACGGGCGGAGCGACGCGGACACCGAACTGGCCGCCGCCCTCCGGGAGTCCGTGCCGGGTGTCGAGTTCACGTGGTTCGCCCGGTGGCCGCGCCGCGGCGCGCCGCGGCGCGATCCCCGCGTCCCGCCCGGGCGGGCGGTGCCCGTCCTCTCCCTCGACGGCGTTCCACGGCTGCGCCAGCACCTGCAGATCTCCGTCGCCGCCGCCGTACTGGCGCGCCGCGTCGACCTGGTGCACGTGGTCCTGGCCATCGGCGACGCCTATCCCCTGTGCGCCCGGCTGTGGTCGCCGCTGCTCGCCGGAAGGCCGGTGCTCCACACTGTGACCGGCGTCCGCGACGCACGGCTGCTGCGCCGCGCACGGCCGCTCGGCCGGACGATGGCCCTGTCCTCCGCGACCGCGCGGCAGCTGAGCACCGCCGGCTTCGGCCCGGTGGTGGTCGTCCCCCCGGTGGTGCGGCTGGACCAGTGGCCGCTGATGCCCCGCCCGACGGGGCCGACGCCGAAGGTGCTGGTGACCGGATGTCACGGGCGGGGCGGTGGCGCCGAGGAGGCCGTACGGGCGGCCGCGGTGGCCGCCCGCGCCGGAGCGCGGTTCCGGCTGACGCTGGCGCTGCGCGCCCGTCCCGGCGAGAACCAGCGGGTGCTGGACGACGAGGTGCGCGCCCTGGCGGAGCGCGAGGGGCTGCGGGACGTGGAGGTCCTCGGGTACGTCGACGACATGTGGTCCCTGGTGGCGTCAGCGGACGTGCTGCTGCACGTGCCGTGGGAGCCGACCGACAGGACGGACATCCCGCTGACCGTCCTGGAGGCGCTGAGCACGGGCCGTCCGGTGATCCTGAGCGACCATCCGGAGTTCGCGGCGCTCGGTGACACGGTGCTGCGGGCGCCGATCGGCGACGCGCGCCGCACGGGCCATCTGCTGCGCCAGCTGCTGGACCGCCCGCACTGGTGGCAGGTGCTGTCGGAGCAGGGCCGGGCGACGATGGAGGAGCGTTTCGCGCCGGAGCGGTTCGGGGCCCAGTACGCGCGCCTCTACGGGGAGTTGCTCGGCGAGGAGTTGCTCAGCTGAGCCGGTCGCGGGGTCCGCGTACCGCCTGGAGCAGCACCATGCCCGTGTCCCCGTAGTCGGGCAGGGTCGGGTCCTTGTCGACCCGGGTGACCACCAGCCGCGCGGTGTGCGGGGCGAAGACGTGCCGGACGGTCTCCGTGTCGACGGGAAAGGCCGGCCAGACGAGGCCGCCGCCGATCTGATAGCTCGGCATGTTCTCCATGAACGCGGCGACGAGGTGCCCGCCGGGCCGTACGGAGCGGATGAACATGCCGCACAGCTCGGCGAACTCGTCGGCGTCCTCGGTGACGCTCTCGGCGACGAAGTTCATCGACGCCAGGTCGTACGCACCCTCGGGCACGGCCGTCGCGTCGGCGTGCAGGATACGCACCCGGGACAGGGCCTCGGTGAGCGTGGCGGGGAGCCTGGGGTCGAGGGCGCGGCACAGCGCGTAGAAGGTCTGCCAGCTCGCGTCGGGGTGCTCCAGCTGCCCGGCCAGGTAGGCGACGTTGCCGGCGCCGGGCTCCAGCGCGTCGATGAGGCGGACGACGGCGGCGGCCGGCATCAGCGGGTACAGGTTGGGCCCGGCGCCGAACTCCAGGGAGCGGCCGATGCCGTCGGCCGGCAGCCGCCGGTAGAAGGCGCAGTGGTGGCGCAGGACCGTCGCGTCCGAGCTGTGCATGCGCCGGTAGTTCTCGGTGAGGTACGCGGCGACGGGCCACCGGTCCCAGTCCGCTTCGCGGTTGTGCCTGGCTCCCGGTCCCGGCCCCCGGTAGTGAGGGACCTGCCCGTCGTCGAACCGCGGGTCGGGGGCGCCCTCCCCAGGGGCGCCCTCCCCGGGTGCCGGCCTCATGCCCGCCACCCGCCCAGGACGCCGTCCGGCTGGGCGTGGGCGCCTGCCTGCTTGAGCGGGAAGCGGTCGGCGAGCTCGGTGAGCGTGGCGTTGAGCTGGTCGATCTGCTCGTCGGTGTTGAGGGCGGTCAGCTGGACGCGGAAGCCGACCTGGCTGCGCGGGACGAGCGGATAGGCGGCGAGCGTGACGTAGATGCCGTGCTCCCACAGGAAGTCGCCGACGGCGTCGAGGTCCCAGCTGTCGGCGAGCGGGACCTCGATGATGGGCAGGCCGTGGGTGTTGGGCGTGGCGACGCCGAGGGCGCGGATGTGGTCGAGGACGCGGTGCGTCTTGCGGTACAGGTCGGCGCGGATGGCGTCGCCGCGCCGCTCGTTGACGTCGAGGCCCGCGAGCGCGGTCGCGAGGGAGGCGACGGGCGAGGGGCCGGAGTAGAGGTAGGGCCCGGCGGCGACCTTCAGATGGGCCTTCAGGTCGGGCGGGGCGGTGACGAACGCCAGCAGCGAGGAGTACGCCTTCGACAGGCCCGCCACCATCATGATGCCCTCGTAGCTCTCGCCGAGGTGGCGGACGATGCCGTTGCCCAGGGAGCCGTAGGGCGACGTCTCGTCTGGGGTGCGCTCGCCGATGATGCCGAAGCCGTGGGCGTCGTCGACGTACAGCAGGGCGTCGTGGGAACGGCAGACCCCGGCGAGGGTGGTCAGGTCGGGGAGGTTGCCGGTCATGCTGTTGACGCCGTCGAGGCACACGAGGCGCTGTACGCCGGACGGTGCGGTGGCGAGCAGCCGGTCGAGCTCCTCGGGCTGGTCGGCGTGGAACCGCTGTACCGAGGCGCCCTGCCCGCGGGCGACGACGCAGCCGTCGTACATGGTGCGGTGGGCGCGGGCCTCGACGCAGACCAGTCCGCCGTCCGCGAGCGCCGGGATCACCGAGCCGTGGATGAGGGTGATGGTCGGCAGGAGGAGGGTGTCCGGGGCGCGCAGGAGGCCGGTGAGCCGCTCCTCGATGTCGGTGGAGAGGCGGGGGTTGCCGATGAGCCGGGACCAGCTGGGGTGGGTGCCCCAGCGGCGTACGAAGGGGGCGATGGCGTCCATGATCTCGGGGTCGAAGTCGAACCCGAGGTAGTTGCAGGAGGCGAAGTCGACGAGCCAGTGGTCGCCGACGCGGATGCGGCGCCCGTGGACCTCGTCGATGACGGCGTCGCACATCCTGCTGGTCTTCTGCAGACGGCCGAGGTCGCCGATGCGCTGCTCGGCGCGGATGGCGGAGCGGGTGAGCTGTGCGCCGACCGGGCCGCGGCCGGCGCGGGCGAGCCCCTCGCGCCCCTGCTGCTCGCCCATGTCCTGGGGCACGAGGAGGTACCGCTCGGCCTCGTCGGCCGCCATGGGCCGGGCGAAGAGGTAGCCCTGGCCGTGACGGCAGCCCATGGCGGCGAGCAGGTCGCGCTGGCCGGGGTTCTCGATGCCCTCGGCGATGACCTGGAGGCCGAGGACGTCGGCGATGCGGACGATGCCTTCGACGAGGGCGACCTGCTGGCCGTTGGTGACGATGTCGTCGATGAAGGACTTGTCGACCTTCAGGACGTCGATGGGGAACTCCCGCAGATAGCTGAGCGAGGAGAAGCCGGTGCCGAAGTCGTCGATCGCGATGGAGACGCCGAGTTCCTTGAGGGTGCGCAGGGCGGTGCGGATGTGCTCGTCGCTGCGCATCAGGACGGATTCGGTGATCTCCAGGACGAGGGAGCCGCGCGCCAGGCCGGAGGTGTCGAGGACGCGGCGTACGTCGTCGACGAAGGACGGGTCGAGGAACTGGCGGGCGGAGACGTTGACGTTGAGGTAGAGGGGGTCGGTCCGGGGCCGGGCCCGCTGCCAGCGGGCGATGTCGCCGGCGGCCCGCTGGAGGACCCAGGCGCCGAGCGCCGTGATGTGGCCGGTTTCCTCGGCGAGGGTGATGAACTGGTCGGGCGGGACGAGCCCCCGGTGGCTGTGCGGCCAGCGGATCAGCGCCTCGAAGCCGGTGACCTCGCCGCTGACCAGCTCCAGGATGGGCTGGTAGCGCAGCGTGAACGCCTCCTCCGTGATGGCCCGGTCCAGGCCCTCCTGGAGTTCGTGGCGCTCCACCATGCCGGCGTGCAGGTCGGGGCGGTAGCGGCGCGACTGGCGCTTGCCGGCGGTCTTGGCGGCGTACAGCGCGAGGTCGGCGTGGCCGAGGAGCTCCTCGGCCTCCTCGCCGTCCGCGGCGGTGGCCACGCCGACGGAGGCCGAGACGCTGGTGGAGCCGCTGGTGAGGCGGAAGGGCCCGCCGAGGGTCTGGACGATGTGGGCGGCGAGCCGGTCGGCGTCCTCCGGGGCCTTGGCGCCCTCCATGAGGACGGCGAACTCGTCGCCGCCGAGCCGGGCGGCGGTGTCGCTGAGCCGCAGCGCGGAGGTGAGCCGGCGGGCGACCGCGACCAGGAGTTCGTCGCCGACGGAGTGGCCCATCATGTCGTTGACGACCTTGAAGTCGTCGAGGTCGACGAAGAGGACGCAGGTGAGGCTGGCGTCGCGGCGGCCGCGCAGCAGGGCTCGCTCGATGCGCTCCAGCAGCAGGACCCGGTTGGGCAGGCCGGTCAGCGAGTCGTGGAAGGCGCGGTGGGTGAGCTCCCGCTCCAGCTGGCGCTGCTCGGTGACGTCGCGCAGGGTCAGCACGATGCCGTGCACGGTCTGCTCGTGGCGGAGGTTGCTGCAGCGCACCTCGACGTCGAGCCGTTCGCCGTCGGCGCGCAGGACGCGCCAGTCGTCGTGGGCGTCCCTGGAGTCCTCGTCGCGTACGCGGGCGAGGATGCGCAGGGCGCGTTCGCGGTCCCGGGGGTCGACGAGCCGCAGCAGCGGGGTGGCGCCGACGAGCGTGCCGAACATGACCTGGGCGGAGGGGCTGGCGTACCGGACGGTGCCGTCGTCGTCGAGGATCAGGATGACGTCGGAGGCGTTGTGGACGAGGGTGCGGAAGTACGCCTCGCTCCTGCGGCGGTTGATCTCCTCGCTGAAGCCGACGCGTTCGAGGGCGAGCGCGGCCTGCGAGGCGAGGGACTCGACGGACACGGACAGCTGGTCGAGCTCGCGGGCCGGGCCCGCGACGAGCAGGGCGCCCATCGCCGGTTCGAGGGAGTCGGGCGCCTGGAGGGCGAGTGGGCAGAGCAGCGCTCGGGTGGAGGGGGCGAGCGCGGCGGCGGCGCCGAGTCCGAGCTCGGCGGTGTCGAGGAGCCGGGTACCGCCGGTGAGGGGGGCCGGGACGCGGCGGCCGCCGGGGGCGGGGCCCGGCGCTTCGGCGGCCCGATCGCCGGCATGGTGGTGGTCGTGGTCCTGGTCGTGGTCGTGGTCGTGGTCGTAGTGACGGGCGTCGTCGTCGAGCGGCGGGCCGGGCAGGAGCGTGGGGTCCGGGCCCGGGCCGGGGACGGGCTCCGGAGGCGGGTGGGGCTCCTGAGGCGTGTGGGGCTCCGGCGCCGGGGCCGGCTCTCGGTCGGGCCCCTGGCCCGGCGCCCGGTCCGGCTCGTGGCCCGGCGCCCGGTCCCTCTCCGGGGCGAGCTCCCACACCCACCCGTGCTCCGGGGTGGACACGGGCCGCAGGTTGCCGTCGGCGTCCACGACGAGGAGGACCGACCGGTGGTGTGCGCCCTCGCCGAACAGCGCGTCCGCGGCGCCTTCGACGCACTCGGCGACGTCCTGCGGGGTGACCGCACCGACGAGCGAGGCGGCGGCCAGGCGGAGGCTGCGCTCCCGGGTGACGGCCCTGCGGTGCTCCGAGACCAGCTCCCACAGGCGGGCCATGACCAGCAGGAACATGACGCCGGAGAACACGGCGATGATGGCGGCGTCCCGCACGCTGCCGAGCAGGGCTTCCGAGAGGAGCATGACCGGCGCGATGAGGGAGGCCCCGGCGAGAACCGCCAGGCGCCGCTTGGCGATGCCCGGCCCGGGCTGCGGCACCCGTTCGGTCAGCCGCACCATCGACGGGTGCAGGGCGGCGAGGCCCCAGGCGGTGAAGAAGACCACCCAGCCCAGGTCCATGAAGGTGCCGACCCGCCAGGTGCCCTGGAGCTGGAGCAGCCCGTAGAGCACGTCGGAGGTGAGGATCCCGACCGTGCCGAGGGCGAGCAGCTGCACGGACCGCTCGCGGGTGCCGCCGAGGGTGAGCAGCCGGACCACCATGGCGAGGACGAGCACGTCACCGAGGGGGTACGCGATCGCCACCGCGCGCTCCACCCAGGTCTCGCTCTCGGCGAGGGCGAGCGGGTTGATCAGGTGCACCCACGACAACAGGGCGAGCCCGGACGTGAGGATCAGCGCGTCGAGCAGGCTGGCGAGGTCGCGGCCCTGCCACCGCGCGCGGATGAAGCCGAGGACGCCCGCGGCGAAGAGCGGATAGGTGGAGAGGTAGAAGACGTCGGCCGGTGACGGGAAGGGGTTCGTCCGGCCGTACACCGCCTCGAGGAGGTTGTACGTGGTGTCGCCGGCGATGAAGGTGAGGTTCGCGGCGGCGAGCAGCAGCCACGGCCACCGCTGGGCGGGGCGGTGGATACGGATCCCGATGAGGATCGCCGCGACACCGGACAGGCCGATCAGCGCCCACATGCTGGTGTGCCGGGTGGGCACCAGGAGGTACACGATCGTGAGCGGGATCACGAACAGGACGTAACAGACCATCAGGCGGTGCACACGGCGGCTCGGTCCGATGGGCGTGAGCCCCTTCTTGTGGCGTGTGATCGTCTCCACGGTGACCTGCCGCTGGTCTTCTCTCGCCTCCACAGAACCCGATACGCCCATACGGGCTATATTTACAACGTATATGGACACTTTGCTCCTGTATGTCGAGAGGGTCAAGGGAACCCCCGGAGGCGTGGGATGCCCCAGCAGGCAGGACCGGGGCGGCGCCGTCGCGGGCGGCTGAGCAGGGAGCTCGTTCTCGCCACCGCCCTCGCGCTGGTCGACCGCGAGGGCCTGTCCGCGCTCAGCATGCGGCGGCTCGCCGCCGAGCTGGGGGTCGAGGCGATGGCCCTGTACCGGTACGCCGACGGCAAGGAGGGCCTGCTCGACGGCTTGGTCGAGGCGTTCTTCACGGAGCTCCTGGATGCGCTGGGGCCGCTGGAGCCGCCGGGGCGCGGGCGCGACGGTGCCGACTGGCGCGCCGAGCTGCACCGCACCGCACTCGGCCTCCACCGGCTCTCGCTGCGCCACCCGCAGGTCGTCCCGCTGCTGGCCACCCGCATGCTGGCGGTCCCGCTGTCGCGCCGCCCCCGCGCCGTGCTGCGCGCCCACGAGCACGTCCTGGCGCTCCTCGCCCGCTCGGGCATCGAGGAGGACCGGGCGCCGCTGGCGTACCGCGCCGTGACGGCCTGGACGGTGGGGTACGTCCTCGTGGAGCTGACCGCCGTGGTGGACAGCCCCGACGAGCCCGAGCCGGCGATCCGGTTCGGGCTGCACCGGATGCCCGCCGACGAGCTGCCCCGCCTGCGCGCCGCGGCGCCCGCCCTGGCGGAGCGGGCGGGCGAGGAGGGGCTCGCGGCGGGGCTGGACGCGCTGCTCGACCGGTTCGCCGCACCGCCCCGGTGAACGTCGTTGACAGCGGTCCGCCGCGGTGATGTAACGAACAGTCATGGAGAGGCAGCCCCCACCCGGCCCGGCGACCACAGCGACCGGACCACCCACCGGAGCCGCGCCGCCGCGCTCCCGCCGGGCGCTGGTGGCGGGCTCGGTGGGCAACTTCATCGAGTGGTACGAGTTCGGGATCTACGGCTACTTCGCCACGATCATCGCCGCCCACTTCTTCAGCCCGGAGGCGGCCGGCCCCGGCGGCGTCGGCGGGGAGGGCGGCGGAGGCGGCGCCGAGGCGCTCGTCAGGACGTACGCGTCCTTCGCCCTCGCCTTCTTCTTCCGCCCGCTCGGCGCGGCCCTCTTCGGCCGCCTCGGCGACCGCGCCGGACGGCGCCCCGCCCTCGTCCTCGCCGTGCTGCTGATGACGGGCGCGACCACGCTGATCGGCCTGCTCCCGACGTACGCGACGCTGGGCGCGGCGGCGCCGTGGCTGCTCACGCTCCTGCGCGTGGTGCAAGGACTGTCCGCGGGAGGCGAGTTCGGCGGGGCCGTCTCCGTGATGACGGAGTCCGCCCCGCCGGGCAGGAGGGGCCTGTACGGGGCGTGGCAGTCGTTCACGGTGGCGCTCGGCCTGCTCGGGGGCGCGGGCGTGGCCGCCCTGCTGGCGGCCGTCCTGTCGTCCGGCCAGCTTCACTCCTGGGGCTGGCGGCTGCCGTTCCTGCTGACGCTGCCGATGGGTCTCGCGGCGCTGTGGCTGCGGCTCCGGCTGGAGGAGACCCCGTCGTTCCGGGGCCACGTCCGAGGCGAGGCGGCCCCGCCGGCCGCTCCCGCGCGCGAGGCGGTCCGGGCCGTCGCGCTGGGCGTCGGCCGGCTCATGGGCTGGTCGGCGGCCGGCTACACCTTCCTGGTCGTCCTGCCGTCGTACCTCCAGACCACGCTGAACGCCACGTTCCAGCAGGCGCTGACCGCCACCGTCCTCGCCAATCTGGGCTTCGCGGCCACGATCCTCCCGGCGGGGGCGCTCAGCGACCGGGTGGGCAGGCGGACGGTCATGGTGGCCGGCGCCGTCCTCGCCGTGCTCCTCGCCTTCCCGCTGCTGGACCTGTTGCAGGACCCCGCGACCGCGACGGCGGCCAAGGGCCTCGCGGTGGTGGCGGCGGGCGCGGTGGTCGGGCTGATGGCGGGCCCGGGCCCGGCGATGCTCGCCGAGATGTTCCCCACGCACGTCCGCTACACCGGTCTGGGGCTGGCGTACGCGCTCTCCAACGCGGTGTTCTCCGGCTGCGCGGGCCTCCTCGTCACCCACGCGGTCGAGCGGACCGGCGACATCGACGTCCCCGCGTACTACGTGGCCGCCACCTGCGCCGTGAGCGCGCTCGCCCTGGCCGGGCTGCGCGGCGACGACCACCGCCGCGCCCTGCGCGACTGACGCACGGCCGGTACGCCGAACAACACGCGACCGACGACGGGAGTGGAGCCGTGCGGGTCATCGGGATGATGTCGGGCACGTCGTACGACGCGGTCGACGCGGCCGCCGCCGATCTGGCGCTCGACGGGGACGCCGTCGTCCTGCGCCCGCTCGGCATGGTGAGCGCCGGGTACGACGAGGGGCTGCGGGCCGCGCTGGCCGCCGCGCTGCCCCCGGCGGCCACGACCATGAAGGACGTGTGCGCGCTGGACACGCGCATCGGGCAGGCGTTCGCCTCCCTCGCCGTACGGGCCTGCCGCGAGCTGTGCGGCGGCCGGGCGGAGCTGGTCGTCTCGCACGGGCAGACCGTCCACCACTGGGTCGAGGGGGGCCGGGTGTGCGGCACGCTGCAGCTCGGCGAGCCGGCCTGGATCGCCGAGGCGACCGGCCTCCCGGTGGTCTCGGGCCTGCGCACCCGGGACGTCGCCGCCGGCGGGCAGGGTGCGCCGCTGGTGAGCCTCGTGGACGTGCTGTGGCTGCGCGGCCGCCCGGGCGTGCCGGTCGCGCTCAACCTCGGCGGCATCGCCAACCTCACGGTGGCCGCCGGGCCGGGCGCGCCCCTCGCCTTCGACACGGGCCCGGGCAACGCCCTGATCGACGCGGCCGCGCACCACGTCACGGGCGGCCGGCTGCGGTACGACGAGGACGGCGCCCTGGCGGCCCGGGGCGCCGTCGACGCGGAGCTGCTGCGCCGGCTGCTGGCGGAGCCGTACTACGCGGCGCCGCCGCCCAAGACGACCGGCAAGGAGCTGTTCCACCTGCCGTACCTGCTGGCCGCCCTGGGCGGGGACGGGCGGGGCTCCCTCTCCCCGCCCGACCTGCTGGCCACGGTCACCGAGCTGACCGCCCGTACGGTGGCGGACGCGGTGCGGTCGGCGGGGGCGACGGAGGTCGTCGTCTCGGGCGGCGGCACCCGCAACCCGGTCCTGATGGCCCGGCTGCGCACGGCGCTCGGCGGTGTCCCGGTGCGGGACTCGGACGCGCTGGGGCTGCCGTCGGCGGCCAAGGAGGCGTACGCCTTCGCGGTTCTCGGATTCCTGACCGCCCACGGGCTGCCCGGCACCGTACCGGCGTGCACCGGTGCCCGGCACGCGACTGTGCTGGGCTCCCTCACCCCGGGCCGGGGCGGGCTGTGGCTGCCGCGGGTGCCCGCGGCGGCCGTGCCCGTACGGCTGCGGGTGTCACCGCCCTGACCGTACGGGCACGGGCGCCGCGTCTCACGGCAGGCGGGCGCCGACCGCGGCGAGCGCGGTCGTGACGGGCTGGAAGAACGTCTCGCCGCCCACGTCGCAGTTGCCGCTGCCGCCCGAGGTGAGACCGACGGCGGCGCCGTCGCGGGTGAACAGCGCGCCGCCGCTGTCGCCCGGTTCGGCGCAGACGGTGGTCTGGATGAGGCCGGTGACCGTGCCCTCCGGATAGTTCACCGTGGCGTTCAGGCCCGTGACCTGACCGTCCCTCAGGCCGGTGGTGCTGCCCATGCGGAACACCTCCTGGCCGACCGCCGCCTCGGCCGCGCCCCGGATCGGCACCTTGCGGCCGCCGCCGACGTCGACGACGTCGGGGGCGTCCGCGCCGGGGTCGTCGTACGTGACCAGGGCGAAGTCGCCCTCGCCGGGGAAGGTGGCGGCCTGGACGGTGCCGAGCTGCGCGCCGTTCTCGTCGGTCCACTGCTCGGCGGCGACCCCGCAGTGCCCGGCGGTGAGGAAGCCGCGCTGTCCCTGCTGCGTGGTGACGTTGAAGCCGAGCGAACAGCGGGCGCCGCCGCCGAAGATGGCGTCGCCGCCGTCGGCGAAGGGCTTGAACTCGCCCTTGGACTTCTGGATGCGGGCGACGCCGTCGCCGAGCGATTTCACGGCCGTCTCCAGCCGGTCCCACCGGTCGCCGGTGACGGTGCGGTCGGCCGTGACGAGGACCTGGTTGGTGCGCGGGTCGACGGCCCAGGCGGTGCCGGGGATGGTCGCCTCGCGGGTGAGCGTGCGCGCGGCGGACGTCAGCGTTCTGGTGCTGTTGCGCACCTCGCGGGGGACCGCGCCCGCCTGGGCCACCTCGACATCGATGTCGTTGTCGTCACCGACGACGTTGATGATGAGCTGCTGCTTCCCCGCGTCGTAGTACGCCCCGCCGTAGGCGTCCCCGAGCCGGGCGCCCAGCTTCTTCGCCAGGCCGGCCGCGGCGGCGGCGGTCATCTTCTGCGGGATGACCGCCTGGGAGCCGGATCCGGGTCCCGAGCCGCCCTGGGAGGCGTTGGCGTTGGGCAGCAGGATCGCCGCGGCGACGACGCCGGTGGCGGCGGCTCCTGCGAGGACGGCTTTTCTCTTGGTGATGCGCCTGTGGGTCAACTCAGTGGCTCCTGCGGCTGGTTCGGACTCCGGATGCCGGGCCGGCTACCGGGGGGACGCGTCCGCCCCTGGGTACGGACGGCGGAGCCGCCGCGTTCAGCGGGGTGGAGGGTCCGGTTTCCCGGCGGGCGGGCGCCTCGACCGAACATCTGCCGCATATCAGACATATTCTGAAGGTGCCCGAGTGACCCGAGCGGCAGGAGGGACCATGTCATTCGTCCAGGTCATCGACCTCAAGACGGACAGGGTCGATGAACTACGCGGCTTGATGGACCAGTGGATCCAGGCGACGGAGGGTAAGCGGACGGCCACCCATTCCATCGTCGGCCGGGACCGCTCCGACGGCACGCACGTCGTCGAGATCGTGGAATTCCCCTCGTACGAGGAGGCGATGAGGAACTCGAACCTGCCGGAGACCAACCGGATCTACCAGCAGCTGATGGAGCTCTGCGACGGTGAGCCGTCGTTCACGGACCTCGATGTCGTCGGGGACCAGCAGCTCAACAAGATCGTGGTGCAGCGGTTCGTCGAGGAGGTCATCAACCGGGGCAACATCAACGCGGCGGACGAGCTGTGCACCGCCGACTACCGGGAGCACGACCCGTCGCTGTCGTCGTACGACGTCGACCTCGAGCGGGCCAAGGCCGAGAACCAGGAGACCATGACGGCGTTCTCCCCCACCTGCACCATCGAGAGTCTGGTGGCGGAGGGCGACCTGGTCTGCATGCGGATGTCCTACACGGGCCGCCACATCGGCGAGTACCGGGGCCTGGAGCCCACCAACCGGGACGTCTCGGGCACCGGCCACGCGACCTTCCGCTGCAAGGAGGGCAAGATCGCCGAGAGCTGGTGGAACATCGACGACCTCGGACTGATGCAGCAGCTCGGCGTCTTCGAGCCGTACGAGCGTTAGCCGTCTCGAACGGGGGTGCAGCACCCGCCGCACGCGTCGGCGACTTGCGCGGCTTGCGGGGTAGGCGGGGCGGCCGGGGCGCAGCAGCCGTCGCCGCGCCAGGCGTCCCGGCCCTCCTTCACCGCGACCGCGGCGATGACGAGCGCGGCGACGGGGTCCGCCCACGACCAGCCGAGCAGGGCGTGGGCGGCGAGGCCCGCCAGCAGGACGGCCGACAAGTACGTGCACAGCAGGGTCTGCTTGGAGTCGGCGACGGCCGACGCGGACCCCAGCTCCCGTCCCGTGCGCCGCTGGGCGGCGGACAGGAACGGCATGACGGCCAGCGAGGCGGCCGCCAGGACGATGCCCGGGAGCGACTCCTCGGCGTGGCCCGTGCCGCTCAGGGCGCGGACGGCGTCGACGGCGACGTACGCGGCGAGGGCGAAGAACGAGACCGCGATGACGCGCAGCGCCGTGCGCTCCCGGGCCTCCCTCACCGCGTGGTCCCGCGCGGAGAACTGCCAGGCCACGGCGGCGGCGGAGGAGACCTCGACGATCGAGTCCAGCCCGAAGCCGATGAGGGCCGTGGAGGAGGCCGCGGTTCCGGCGGTGAGGGCGACGACCGCCTCGACGGCGTTGTAGGCGATGGTGGCCGCCACCAGCAGGCGTATGCGCCGGGCCAGCCGGTCACGGCGGTCGGCGGTCAGGGTCGCGGTCGCGGTCGCCATCAGCAGCACCCCTTGTCGTCCGCGTCCGGGCACGTCGCGTCCGCCGCGACGGCCACCACGGCGGCGCGCAGGTCGTCCAGGGCGCGGGCGAGCCGGGGGTCGGCGAGCTCGTACCGGCTGCGGCGGCCGACGGGGACGGCGACGACGAGGCCGCAGTCGCGCAGGCAGGCGAGGTGGTTCGACAGGCGCGTACGGGAGACGCCGAGTCGCTCGGCGAGATCGGCGGGGTGCGCGGGCGCTTCGCGCAGCGCGAGCAGCAGCCGGCAGCGGATGGGGTCGGCGAGGGCGCGGCCGAAGCGGGCGAGGGTCTCGATGTCCGAGGCGAGGGTCAGCACGCCGAGAAACGTACACGGAAACCTGAATTCAGGAAAGCCTGAACCGTGGGGGTGTCAGCCCCGAACCGTCGGAGGTGTCACCCCTGGAGGCCCGGGACGTTCGGCAGGACGCACAGGACGGTGCGGAACGTCATCTTCGAGAAGACCCACAGATGGGGGCCTTTGCTCCAGATCCTCACCGTGCCGGTCACCTCCCCGACCACGCCGATCCCCCGCCTGCGCAGCAGCCACAGCGAGCGCACCCGACGCCCCACCCGCCACAGCGGAATCGCGCCGATCGGCCCCAGAAGTCCGCCCACGGTCAGGGTGAGGGCGGCGCCGAGCCGGTCCTGCGGGCTGACGACCCCGAGCAGGAACAGCAGGAGCACGTACAGCACCGAGGCCGCGGAGAGGTGCAGCGCCCCCAGGGTCCTTCCGGTGAGCTCCCTCGGCGGCTCGGTCTCCGTGCGCACGAGCGCGCGTCCGTCGGGGTCGGGCGTGCTCGCGAGGAGCGCCGCCGTCAGTCGGCCCAGGAACGCCTCGACCGCGCGGTCGTTGGGGCGCGCAGCTCGACGGCCGCCCCCAGCCCGTGGCCCGCGGCGCCCGGCGGCCCGCTGATCGTGACACGCAGGACACCGCCGACCGTGCGCTCGGCCGAGGCGAGCGCACGCACCGGCAGTGTCCAGGTCGTGCGGCCCCGCGTGACGAGCAGCCGCTCGCCGTCGAAGCGGGCCGTGGTACCGCCCGACGCGAGGACGCTCTCCGAAGGCCCGTCCGGTATCGCTCTCCGATTCGACATGTCCGGAGGATAGGGGCGGAGTCGTTTCCTCCGGTTATGACCCCGGCCGCACGTGGAGGCGGGCCGCCGCATACAGATCGCGCCAAAGGCGTGACCCGCCGTCAATCCCCTTGACTTCCAGGGGCTATGCTCCCGCCCGTCGTCATATGATCTTTCTCGTTCGATGGGTTTGAGGGTGCTGATGGTCCGTGAGGAATCGTCGCCCGGAAGTGGAAGCCCGCGGTCCGCGGCCTCTTTCGTGTGGCTTCTGCCCGCCGCTCTGACCGCCGTCGCCGCAGGTGTCACGGTGGCTCTGGTCTCCGCCCCGGCGCGCGTACCGGTCGGCGTCATCGGCGCCGTCGCCGCCCTCGCGCTCGCCGCCATGGGCGCCGAGGCTGCCCGCCGCGGGCGGGTGATCGAACAGCTGGAGCGCTCCGTCGCCGCCCGCGACACGGCCCTGGCCCGGCGGAACGCCGAGACCGCGCACCTGGCCGGAACCCTGCTGCCGGACGCCGTCGAGCGGCTGCGCCGGGGCGAGTTCCCCGAGGACGTGCTCGCCTCGCTCACCGCGCCCGAGGAACACCGCGCGGTCGTACGCGTCGTCGTGGACGCGGTCGTCGCCGAGGAGGACCTGCGCGAGTCCGCACAGCGTGCCTTCGTGAACATCGCCCGACGGGTTCAGGCCATCGTGCACCAGCAGGCCCAGGAGCTCCGGCAGATGGAGGACCGCCACGGCAACAACCCCCAGGTCTTCGGCGATCTGCTGCGCATCGACCACGGCACCGCGCTGATCGGCCGGCTCGCCGACTCCATCGCCGTGCTCGGCGGTGCCCGCCCCGGACGCCAGTGGAGCCGGGCCGTGCCCCTGTACAGCGTGCTGCGCGGCGCCATGTCCCGGATCCTGGACTACCAGCGCGTGGAGCTGCACTCCGTCACCGAGGTCGCCGTCACCGGCCCGGCCGTCGAGCCGCTGATCCACGCGCTCGCCGAGCTCCTCGACAACGCCACGCGCTACTCGCCGCCGCAGACCAAGGTCCACCTGACCGCCGTGGAGGTGCAGTCCGGCATCGCCGTGGAGATCGAGGACGGCGGCGTCTCCATGAGCGAGGAGGCCCGCAAGCGGGCCGAACGCATGCTGCGCCAGGCCCAGCAGGGCATCGACCTCAACGACCTCGGCGAGACGCCGCGCCTCGGCCTCGCCGTGGTGGGCCGGCTGGCGCAGGCGTACGGCTTCCAGGTCTCGCTGCGCCCGTCCGCGTACGGCGGTGTCCGGGCCGTCGTGGTCGTGCCGCAGGAGCTGATCACCACCGTCGCCTCCGCGAGCGGCCTCGCCCACGGCATCGGCGCCTCGTCCGTCCCGCGGACGACGGTGCCGGAGGCGCCCGCCCTGCCGGGGCCGGCCGCCGACCCCGCCGCCACTCCCGCCGGAAGCACCACCGCCGCCTCCTCCGCCGCGCGTGCCGCCGCCACCGGCCCCGTCGCGGACGACCACACGCCGGCCGTGACCGCGCGCACCCCGAACGGGCTGCCGCAGCGGCGCCGCAAGAAGCCCGCACCGGGCGCGTCCGGCACACCCGCCGCGTCGGCACCGCCGACGCCCACCGCCGCTCCCGACCAGGAGCCCTCACCTCAGGTGCAACCCGGAATGTGGCTGGCCGCGTTCCAGAGCGGCCTGACCGGGGAGCCCACCGACGCAAGCAAGGGGAACACTCAGCCATGATCAAGCAGCAGGCCAATATGGACTGGATGCTCAAGGATCTCGCGGAAGGCGTGCCGCAGACCAGGCACGTGGTCGTACTCTCCGCCGACGGTCTGCGCATGGCCCAGTACGGCACGGACGACGACACGGCGGACCGGCTCGCCGCCGCCTGCGCCGGCCTGCAGTCGCTGGCCGGCGCGGTCGCCACCGAACTCCCCGGCAGCGACGGCCGGATGCGGCTGGTGGTCATCGAGATGAACGGCGGCTTCTTCTACCTGATGGCGGCGGGCACCGGCGCGTACCTCGCCGTGCTCGCCGACGAGGGCGTCGACGCCGGGCTGATGGGTCAGCGCATGCGCGACCTCGTACTGCGGATCGGAGAGCACCTGAGCAGTCCGCCGCGCCGGGACGCCGAGTGAGCGACGCGGGCGGCGGAGGCGGCAAAGGCGGCGCCACCGGCGCGGACTGGGAGGAGACGAGCCCCGAGCGGCTGTACGTGATCACGGGCGGCCGCAGCGGAGCCTCCGCGGCCGCCGCGGCCCTCGACCTGGTCACGCTGAT
Source organism: Streptomyces sp. NPDC045431 (assembly GCF_040646655.1). Taxonomy (NCBI): domain Bacteria; kingdom Bacillati; phylum Actinomycetota; class Actinomycetes; order Kitasatosporales; family Streptomycetaceae; genus Streptomyces; species Streptomyces sp. NPDC045431. Next base: position 77,786 of record NZ_JBEZAQ010000009.1, on the reverse strand, counting down.
CGTGGCCAGGTCCGGCGCGCGGCCCGGGATGCAGCCGGAGCACGCGGCGATCGTCCAGCTGTGCCAGGCACCGCTGTCGGTCGCCGAGATCTCCGCGTACCTGGGCCTCCCGGTCAGTGTCGTCACCGTCCTGCTCGGCGACCTCATCGCCGACAACCGGGTCGTCGCCCGCGCCCCCGTCCCACCCGCCCGACTCCCCGACCGCGCGTTGATTGAGGCAGTGATCGATGGACTTCAAAAGCTCTGAGCAGTACGGCTCTGAGCAGGCAGGCGCGCCGGTGGCGCGCGGGCCGCGGAGCGAGGACGTGCTGCCCGCGACGGCCACCACCGCCGTGAAGGTGGTCATCGTGGGCGGCTTCGGCGTCGGCAAGACGACGCTGGTCGGCTCGGTGAGCGAGATCCGGCCGCTGACGACCGAGGAGACGATGACGCAGGCCGGGGTCGGCGTCGACGACACCTCCGGGGTCGACGGCAAGACGTCGACGACGGTCGCCATGGACTTCGGCCGCATCAGCATCAACGACCAGTTGGTGCTCTACCTGTTCGGTACGCCGGGCCAGGAGCGCTTCTGGTTCCTGTGGCGCGGCCTGTTCGAGGGCGCGCTGGGCGCGGTGGTGCTGGTGGACACGCGTCGCCTGGAGGTCAGCTTCGACGTGATCGGGCGGCTGGAGGAGCGCGGGGTGCCGTTCGTGGTGGCCGTCAACTCCTTCCCGGACGCGCCGACGTACCCGGTGGAGGAGCTGCGCACGGCGCTGGACCTGCCGTACTCGGTGCCGATCCTGCCGTGCGACGCGCGCGAGCGCGGCTCCGCCAAGGACGTCCTGATGACGCTGATGCGCTACCTCCAGACCCTCGCCACGACGCAGGAGGCGTCATGACCACGCCGCACCCCCACACCACCGACACCACCGGCTCCTTCCCGGCCCCGCCGCCGGGCTGCCCGGCGCACGGCATGGGTGGCGCGGGCGCACCGCACCGGCTGTACGGCCCGGTCGCCGAGTCCGACCCGAGCGCCCTGTACGAAGCGCTCCGAAAGGAACACGGCCCGGTGGCGCCGGTGCTCCTCCATGGCGACCTGCCGGCGTGGCTGGTGCTGGGGCACCGGGAGAACCTCGAGGTGATGCGCTCGCCGTCGCGGTTCTCCCGGGACTCACGCCACTGGCGCATGTTCCAGGAAGGCAGGGTCGCCCCGGACTCCCCCTTGCGCCCCATGGTCGAATGGCAGCCGATCTGCGTCTTCGCGGACGGAGCGGAGCACGAGCGGCTACGTTCCGCCGTCACCGACAGTTTGGAGCAGTTCGATCGCCGGGGCATCCGGCGGTACGTGATCCGGTACACGAACCAACTGGTCGACGCCTTCGCGGCGACCGGACAAGCCGATCTGATCGGCGACTTCGCCGAGAAGCTGCCCATGCTGGTGATGACGCAGCTCCTCGGCATGCCGGAGGAGTACGGGCCACGACTGGTCGACTCGGCGCTGGACCTGATGAAGGGCAGTGAGACGGCGCTCGCCAGTAACGACTTCCTGGTCCGTACGCTGCGGACGCTGACGGAGCGCAAGAAGGCCCACCCGGGCCATGACCTGCCGAGCCGGCTCATCAGCCACGCCGCGGAACTCAGTGACGACGAGGTGCTGGAACACCTGCGGCTCGTACTCGTCGCCGCCAACGAGACCACGGTCAACCTGATCGCCAACACGCTGCACTTGGTACTCACCGACCGCCGCTTCCGGGCAAGTCTCGCGGGTGGCCATATGACGCTGCCCGACGCCCTGGAACAGGTCCTGTGGGACGCGCCCCCTCTTTCGGCGATCCCGGGCCGCTGGGCCACCGGTGACACGCTCCTCGGAGGACAGCGGATCAGCGCCGGTGACATGCTGCTGCTCGGGGTGGCGGCCGGCAACGTCGATCCCGAGATCCGGCCCGACCTGTCCGCACCACTGCAGGGCAACCGCGCCCATCTCTCCTTCAGCAGCGGTCCGCATGAGTGCCCCGGGCAGGACATCGGCCGGGCGATCGCGGACACCGGGATCGACACCCTGCTGTCGAGACTGCCGGACCTTCAGCTGGCCGTCGGCGACGAGGAGTTGACGACGCGCGCGGCATGGCTCTCCAAGCGCCTGGAGGCGCTGCCCGTACGGTTCACGCCACCACAAGAGGCGTTGGAGGGTAACGGGAAGAAGCCCGCCGACTTCGCCTCCACCATGCCGGGCCCGCTTCCGGAAGCGGTGCCGGTCGCCGTGCCCGCCACGGCTGAACTGGAGCGTCCGGCGCGGGTGCCGTGGTGGAAGTCGATCTTCCAGCGAGGGCGATGACCACGTAAGAGCCGCCGTTTCCCTGGGTGATTGTCCTATTGGAGGATCGGAATCCGGTCACTACGATGCGCCACAGTTGATCACTCTGGGGTGAACGAGACGCGTGTGGCGGCAACACCGCCGACCTCACGCGTCACCCCCTGACAAGAGGGAGGCCGTAGTGGGCCCCGGGCTCATCGTTCCGCCGCTCTACTCCCCCATCCCACCGGCGATACATCCCCGCCACGCGGAGATAGACGTACAAACGGCCGCCTGGGCGGAAACTTTTCGCATCGGGTCCGAGGAACTGCGCGGGCGCCTCGTACGCCAGGACATCGGCACGTTCTGCGCCCGCATCCTCCCCGAGGGCCGCGATGAAGTGGTGTCCCTCCTCGCGGACTTCGTGCTGTGGCTCTTCGGCGTGGACGACGGACACTGCGAGGAGGGCGAGCTCGGCCACCGACCGGGCGACCTCGCCGGACTCCTGCACCAGTTGCTCCGAGTCGCCCAGAACCCCGAGGCCCCCGTCCTCCCGGACGACCCCCTCGCCGCGGGCCTGCGCGACCTGCGCATGCGCGTCGACCGGTACGGCACCGCCGGGCAGGCGGCCCGCTGGGTGGACGCCCTGCGCGAGTACTTCTTCTCGGTCGTCTGGGAGGCGTCCCACCGCCGCGCGGGCACCGTGCCCGACCTGAACGACTACACTCTCATGCGGCTGTACGACGGAGCGACCTCCGTGGTGCTGCCCATGCTGGAGATGGGGTACGGCTACGAACTCCAGCCCCACGAACGGGACCACACGGCGGTGCGCGCCGCCGCCGAGATGGCGTCGTTCATCATCACCTGGGACAACGACATCTTCTCGTACCACAAGGAGAAGGCCGGTTCGGGCTACTACCTCAACGTCCTGCGCGTCCTGGAGCACCACGAGAAGCTCACCGCGCAGGACGCCCTGACCACCGCCATCGCGCAGCGGGACCGGGTGATGTGCCTGTTCCTGCGGCTCACCGAGCACCTCTCGCGGAACGGGAGCCCGCAGCTGCGCCGGTACCTGGCGAGCCTGGCCAGTTTCATCCGGGGCGCCCAGGACTGGGGCATCAGCTCCGTGCGCTACACCACGCCGGACGACCCGGCGAACATGCCGTCGGCCTTCAGCGACCGGCCCACCGACACCGGCAGCGCACCGCTGGACATCCCCGTAATCGCCTGGTGGTGGGCGCTTCCGCCCTCATCCCCCGCCTCGGGCACGGCGCGCCGGCCCGCTCAACGCGCCGCCTAGAGCAAAGGAACCTTCCTCACGTGTCAGTCGGATTGCAGTCGGTTCCCCGCGCCCCGGGAGCGATACCCCTCCTCGGGCACGCACTGAAACTATGGCGAGACCCACTCGGCTTTCTCAAGTCCCTGCGCGAGAGCGGCGACCTCGTCCGCGTCGACCTCGGCACGATGCCCATGTACGTCGCTACGACGGCACGAATGGTCCACGAGGTGACCGTCAAACAGGCCCGCAGTTTCGAGAAGGGACGCCTTTACGACCGGGTGCGCCCGCTCGTCGGGGACGGTCTGGCGACGGCGAGTGGAGAGATCCACCGCAGGCACCGCCGCCTGATGCAGCCGATGTTCCACCATCAGCGCATCGCCGGTTACGCCGAGATCATGAGCAGCCGTGCACGGGCGCTCGCCGAGTCGTGGACGCCGGGGCAGCGCCTCGCAGTCGAGCAGGTGATGGGCGAGTTCGCCATCGAGACACTGGCGGCGACCATGTTCTCCACGGACATCGGGCGGCGCGCCGTCGAGGCGGTGCGCCGGAACCTGCCCGTCATTCTCAAGAACATGCTGATACGTGCCGCGTCACCCACGTTCCTCGACCGGCTGCCGGTACGCGCCAACCGCGACTTCGACGCGGCATCGGCGAGCATGCGGCAGGTCATCGACGACGTGATCGCCAGCACGCGCCGCGCAGGCGGTACCGACCAGCCCGATCTGCTCTCGGTGTTGCTCGCCGCACGGGACGCGGACACCGGGGAGGCGTTGACCGACAGGGAGGTGCGGGACGAGCTCGTCACCATCCTCTTCGCCGGCACGGAGACCACCGCCTCCACACTGTCCTGGGCGTTCCATGAGCTGGCGGGCCACCCGGAGGTCGAGGAGCAGCTGGTCGCCGAGATCAACGAGGTGGTCGGGGACCGGCCGGTGACCATCGAGGACGTGCCCCGGCTCACCGCGATCCGGCGGGTCCTGGACGAGGTCATCCGCCTGCACGGCGTTACCTTGCTCATGCGACGGACCACCGAGTCGGTCCAGCTAGGTGACTTCTCCGTCCCTCCGGGGGTCGAAATCGCGTTCAGCCTCTACGCCTTGCACCGCGACCCGGCGCTGTACGAGGACCCTGACCGCTTCGATCCCGACCGGTGGACGCCGGAGCGCCGCGCCTCACTGGGACGCGAGGACTTCGTTCCGTTCGGCTCCGGGAACCGCAAGTGCATCGGCGACACCTTCGCCTGGACGGAGGCGACTATCGCGCTGGCGACGATCCTGCCCCGCTGGAAGCTGCGTCCCGAACCGGGAACGCCCGCGCCCCGGGAAGCAGCCTCCGCCATGGCCCACCCCGACCGCGTCCCCATGACGGTGCTCCCCCGCTGAGCCGACCACCGCCCCCGCGGCGGGCGTTCGCACGCCCGCCGCACCGCGTAGGGTCGGCGGATGGAGACGACGCACCGGCCCGCCACCCGGGTCATATGCCTGGACGCCGCCCACCGCCTGCTGTTGATGCGCTGGCGTGATCCGCACTCCGGGAACTGGCTCTGGGAGCCGCCCGGTGGCGGGATCGAGCCCGGTGAGACGCCGCTCGTGGCGGCGCGGCGCGAGCTGGCCGAGGAGACCGGGCTCGACCCGGCGGCCGTCCTCGACCGGTCGGTGCCGGTCGACCGCGACACCTGGTGGAACGGCAAGCACCACACCGGCACGGAGCTCTTCTTCGTGGCCCGTTTCGCCGAGGAGCGGCCCCCGTTGTCACGGTCCGGTCTGCTCCCCGCCGAACTGGCCAGCCTGGACACACACGCCTGGGTCCCGTGGCCCGAGCTGGGAGCGTTGTCGGATCCCGTCGAGCCGCCGCAGCTGCCGGACGTGCTGCGCGCCCTGGTGCCCGACGGCCCGTGGGGCGCGCCGGGCCGTCGGTGAGCGCCGCGGCCGGCCCTCAGCGCTTCCGGGTCAGAGCGCTCGGCCACCACGCCCTCGGGCCGGTGTCGATCACCAGCGCCGGCACCAGGAGGGACCGGACGACCAGGGTGTCGAGGAGGACGCCGAAGGCGACGATGAAGGCGATCTGCACCAGGAACGCCAGGGGGATGACCATCAGTGCGGCGAAGGTGGCCGCGAGGACGACGCCCGCCGAGGTGATGACGCCGCCGGTGGTCGTCAGGCCCCGCAGCACGCCCTTCCGCGTTCCGTGGGCGAGCGCCTCCTCCCGTACGCGTGACATCAGGAAGATGTTGTAGTCGACGCCCAGCGCCACCAGGAACACGAAGCCGTAGAGCGGCACCGAGGCGTCCGTGCCGCTGAAGCCGAGGAGGTTCTCGAAGACCAGCGCCGATACGCCGAGGGTCGCCAGGAAGTTGAGCGCGACCGTCGCGACCAGCAGCACCGGAACCAGCAGCGAGCGCAGGAGCGCCACCAGGATGAGCAGGATGATGCCCAGGACGACGGGCACGATGACCGACCGGTCCCGGGCGGCCGTCCGCTGCGTGTCGTACTGCTGCGCCGTGTAGCCGCCGACCAGGGCGTCCGCGTCCGGCACGGCGTGGACGCGCTCGCGCAGGCGGTGGATCGTGTCCTTGGCGGCGTCGCCGTCCGCCGCGTCCGCCAGCGTGGCGTCGATGCGTACGCGCCCGTCGACGACCGGCGGCGGGCCGTCCGGCCGGCCGGACGCCGAGCGGGTGGTTACGGCGGCCACGCCCTCGGTGTCCCGCGCGGCGGCGACGACCTCCCCGGCGCGGTCCGCGCGCGCGATGATCACCGCGGGGTTGCCGGAGCCGCCGGGGAAGTGCTCGCCGAGGGTCCGCTGGGCGGCCACGGACGGGGCGTCGTTGACGAAGATCTCGTCGAGGGGGACGCCCTTGGAGGACAGCCCGGGTGACAGTGCCGCGAAGAAGGTGAGGACCAGGGCGGTGGAGACCCACACCCGACGTGGCGCGCGGTCCACCAGCGCGGCGACGCGCCGCCACACGCCGTGCCCCTCCACCGTGGCGTCCGACGGCTTGGGCCGGGAGGGCCAGAAGGCCGCGCGGCCCAGCAGGGCGAGCGCGGCGGGGAGGAACGTCAGCACGGACAGGACCGCGCACACGATGCCGATGGCACCGACCGGTCCCAGGGCGCGGTTGTTGGTGAGGTCGCTCGCCAGGAGGGCCAGCAGGCCCATCGCCACGGTGGCGGCGCTCGCGACCACGGCACCGAACGAGCGGCGTACGGCGGCCCGTACGGAGGCGACGGGGTCCTTCCGTACCGCGAGCTCCTCGCGGAAGCGCGCGGTGACCAGCAAGGCGTAGTCGGTGGCGGCTCCGATGACCAGGATGGAGAGGATGCCCTGCACCTGCCCGTCCACCCGTACGAGGTCGCGCTGCGCCAGCGCGTAGACCACCGCGCACGCGAGTCCCAGCGCGAACACCGCCCCCAGGATGATCACCAGGGGCAGCAGCACGCTCCGGTAGACGAGCAGCAGGATCAGCAGCACGGCGATGAGCGCCACCCCGAGCAGCAGCCCGTCGATGCCGGCGAACGCGTCGGAGAGGTCGGCCTGGCTCGCGGCCGGCCCGGCGATGTGCACGGAGGTGCCGGCAACGGCCTCGGCCGCCTCGCGGACCTGGTCCAGTACGGCGGGCAGCTCGTCGCCGAGGTTCCGTTCCAGCGGCACGACCGCCTGCATCGCCTCGCCGTCCTCGGAGACGAGCGGGGGTGAGGGCCGCCCGCCGACGCCGGGGCGGCCGGTCAGTACCTCGACCGCGCGGGCGGCGGCCTGCCGCTGCGCCGCGCCGACCTGTTCGCCCTCCGCCGTCCACACGACGATCGCGGGGACCGTCCCGGTCCGGTCGAACGCCTTCCCCGCCTCCAGTACGCGGGTGGACTCGGCACTGCGCGGCAGGAACGCGGCCTGGTCGTTGGTGGACACCTCGCCCAGCTTGCCCGCGTACGGGCCGAGGGTGCCGCCCACGCCCAGCCAGACGATCAGGAGGACGAGCGGGACCAGCCACCGGGACCAGCGCGGTGTGTTTCTCATCGGAAGGAGAACCCCAGCCTGAAGAACCGGTTGAGAAAGTATCTCAACCGTCGATTATCTTGATGATGAAGAGATCATATGCTGAAGGCATGCGCAGTCCTGACACCCCTCCTTCCCCGTTCCCTCCGGACGATCCGACCGGCCTGCAGGCGTTCGCCGTACTGCTGCGCCAGATGAACGGCGAGTTCAACCGCATCGCCCAGGAGTTCGCGCAGGCGCAGGGGCTGCACCTGACGGATGTCCAGGCGCTGATCGCGGTCCTGGACGGCGACCGGGACGGCGACTCCGAGCCGATGACGCCCGGCAGGCTGCGCAAGCAGCTCAACCTCACCTCCGGCGCCATGACCGCGTGCCTGGACCGGCTGGAGAAGGCGGGCCACCTGCGGCGCGTGAGGGCCGCCGACGACCGCAGGGTGGTGCACCTGCACTACGCCGAGGCGGGCAGGCGCCTCGCCCAGGACTACTTCCGGCCCCTCGCCCAGGGCACGGACGCGGCGCGCGGCCGCTTCACCCACGAGGAGCTGGGGGTGGTCGTACGGTTCCTGGCCGAACTCAACCGCCAACTCGCCGCGCTGCGCAGCTGAGGGCGTAGGACGAGCCGCCGCCGGGGTACCTCTGTTCCGTACGGTCCCCGGCGCCGCCGCGCCCGAGGGCCGGGTCCGAGCCGTCGAACAGGGGAAGAACTGTGGCCACCGAAGCCAGTGCGGACTCCCTCCCGGACACACCCGGAGCCGGGCGACCGGTCCCCGAAGCCGAGCCGGAGCTGGTGGAGCGGTGGCGCTCCCGAGGGGGCGAACTGGTCGACCTCCTGACCGACGTGCGCGAGCGGCTCGGTGGCGTCGCGGCGTTCCGCATCGGCCCGGCGCCCACGGTCCTCGTCACCGGGCCCGCGGCGGTCCAGCACGTCCTCGCCCACCACCCGGACGCTTACGTCAAGCGCTCCCACCGCGCCCGTCTCCTCGTCGGCGACGGGGTGCTCTCCGCCACCGGCGAGGCGTGGAAGCGCCAGCGCCGCGTGCTCCACGCGCAGTTCACCGGCACCGGCATGCGGCGCTACGAGGAGCGCATCACCGGCGCCGCCAGGACGACCGCCGAACGCTGGGCGGAGTACGCCCGTACCGGCCGGACCTTCGACGTCCGGCGGGAGATGCACCGCTTCGCCCTCGACTCGATCTGGCGCTCGCTCACGGGGTACGCCCTCGACGACGAGACCGAGGACCGGCTGGCCTCGGTGACGGCCGTGGTCGCCGCCCTGCCGACCCTGCCCTCCGACGCCGCCGACGCCCGGGAGGCCGTCGCCGCCGACCTCGCGCGGATCGACGCGGTCGCGGGGTGCGCCATCGAGGCCGCCCGCCGCGGGGTTTCCGGGCCGGACGGGCCGGGCCTGCTGCGCGTCCTGCTCGACGCGGCCGGCGAGCACCCGGAGTACACGGAAGCACTGGTCCGCGACGAGCTGGTCACCCTGCTCGTGGCCGGGCACGAGACCACCGCCACCACCCTGACCTGGCTCTACCTGCTGCTCGACCGCCACCCCGGCCACCGCGAGCAGGCCCTCGCCGCCGGGGCGGAGGGGTCGGCGCCACGCCGCCGCGCGATCCAGGCCCTGATCCACGAGACGCTGCGGCTCTACCCGTCCGCCTGGATCCTGCCGCGCCACGCGGCCCGGGCGGACACCCTGACCGGTTACGCCGTCGAGGCGGGCACCGACCTCCTGGTCTGCCCCTACCTCACGCATCGGGACCCCGCTCTGTGGCCGGACCCGGAGCGGTTCGACCCCCGGCGCTTCACCACACCCGACGGCCGGCCGACCCGGCCGGGCTCCTACCTCCCCTTCGGCCTCGGGCCCCGCGCCTGCCTCGGTGCGCAGTTCGCGCTGCGGGAGACGACCGTGCTGCTCGAGCACCTCCTTCCGGCCCATACCGTGGCCTTCGACTCCGTTCCCACGAAGACGTCGTACGGCATCACCGTCCGACCCGAAGGCCCCACTCCCGCGACCCTGCGTACGCCGCGCACCTGACGGCCCGAGGTACCCGGCGGAATCTGAGTACGCGTGCTCAGGACCGCCGCTCCCGGCTCGCCGACGATGAGGGTCCCATCGTCGAGACCGGGAGAACCACATGCTCAGCCGCCTCGCCCACGCCCTGGTGCCCACGGCCGGACGCCTGTCCGTGTCGTCCGACGCGGACGGGGGCGCCGGCGGCGGCGCCTGCCGCGGCACTCATGGCGGCACCGGTGCCGCCATCGCGCCGGGGAGCATCGTGGCGGCGAACCACACCTCGCTCGCCGACCCCGCCATCGTGCTGGCCGCGCTGCGCCGGCTCGGGGCCGAGCCGGTGGTCATGGCGGCCGCCGGGCTGTGGCGCGTACCGTTCCTCGGCGGCGCGCTCGCCCGTGAGGGCCACATCCCGGTGCACCGCGGGGACCGGCGGGCCGCGCGGGCACTGGACCTCGCCGCCGCCGCGCTGGACGAGGGGCGTGTGGTCCTCATCTACCCCGAGGGCGGCATCCCGCCGCGCGCGGGCGCTGCGGAAGCCGCGCCGGCCGCCTTCCGCAGCGGGTTGGCGCGGCTCGCCGAACGCACCGGCGCGCCCGTCGTGCCGGTCGGGCAGGCCGGGGCGCGCCGGGTCATGTCGGGGAGCGGGGCCAAGCAGCTGGCGGGCGTGCTCACGGCGCCGGTCCGGCGCCCCGCCCTGCACGTCCATGTCGGGGCGCCGATCGTGCTGACGGGCGACCGCGCCGCGCGTACGGCGCAGGCGCACGACGCGGTCACGGAAGCCTGGCGCACCGCGGCCGCCCGTCTCGGCGAGCCGGCCGCGCTCACCGTACTCGCCGCGTAGGTGCGACAGCGGCGGAGGCGGGAGTGGCGCAGGTGATCAGGCCGTCGGCGGAGGCGAGGGCGGCCGTCGCGGCCAGCGCGCTCAGCCGGGTAAGAGCCATGGCACAGGGCTGCCGGGGTGCATGGAAGGTGCGAGCGTGCCCCCGACTCGACCGGGAGAGCAGCGGCATTGGCAGCGATGGCGGGTGCTGGGTCCCGCAGGCGCGCGGGTTCAGGGCACTTTCGGCGACGGTGTCGGGTACGGCTTCACCCTGCTGACGCCGTCACTGTCGGCGCATGCCTCCAACGCGCGGTAGCCGACGCACACTTCACCATGCTCGGGCCGGAACTCGGACGGCAGCATGGGCGTGTGCCTGCTGCCGATGGCGTTCCCGAGCAATGCGTTGCTCTTCAGCGACAGAGCGTCCCCGGTATCTGATTTCAGATACACAGAGAGGACCTGTTCGTCCTCGGTGGGCAGGAGGTCCGCCCACAGCGCTTGGCAGACAGCGCTGTACCACAGGGTGACCATGCCGTACTCCGTCTTAACGCCGGCCGTCGTCTCAGCGTTTTCGAGGCACTGGTATTCCTTCGGATCCTTCCCCCTGCACGTGCCGTTCCGGCAGCTCTTGCGCGTGTCCTTCGGCTCCGGGGGGAGCTCGGCCACCGGCGGGGTCCACTGGGGCGGAGAGGCGGTGACGGCGACGCCGGCGATGGCCGTCAGGGCCGCTGCCACGCCCACGGCCGCGGCAACCCGCATCCAACGGGTTCCCTTCCGGACGCCGCCCTCCCAAGGCCGCGCGTCCTGACCGTTCTTAGGCAGCTCCGGTCCACCGCCACCGCTACCGCCTACCGCGGCCGCCTCCTGCTCGCCGTCCGTCCCGTCCGGCGCACCGCCGGAAGGGGAGCCCGCGGCGATCCGGTCGCGCGCCTCCAGCCAGGCACGCAGTCTCCGGTCCTCTCCGCAGGCGCGCAGGAACGCCGCCAGCGTCTCCGCGCGCGGTAACGAGCCGGTGCGCAGCGTGTAGGCCAGCGTGCTGCGCGCGAGCACCTCACCCTGCTCGGCCGCCCGTTCTTCCAACTGCCGGTAGGTCAGTCCCGACCGTTCCTTCAACCACCGCATCCGCTCGACGAACCCGGCGGCGTCGTGTGCCTGGCCCGGATCCACATCATCCTCGCTCCCCATGCCGAGCATCCTTGCCGGGCCCACAGCGCTTGACAACACGCCCCGGCACGGTGGCCGCCCGGCCCGCGGATCGGGGCGCGTTCCGTACGCCGGCACCCGCCGCCGGCGAGGCAGCCGTCCGGACACCGCGCGGGGCCGCCTGTGTCCTGGACGCTGTCCAGAAGGCGGGTTGACGTGCCCGGACAGTTCCGTGTCCGTCCAGGACACCTGACCGGTCTTGTCCCCGGCCGCTCGACGCCAGGAAGCTCTGGAGCGCCGTCGGGCGACGGCGGGTGCCCGGCGAAAGCGTCCGGACCCTCAGCCACCAAGGAGTCATCATGCGTCTTCGCACCGTCCTGGGAACCGTGGCGCTCGGCGCCGCACTCGCACTCGGGACCACCGCGGCCACCGCCGCCACCGCTCAGGCCGCGCCGGCGGCGTCCTCTGGGACAGAGGCGACATCCGCCGCGGCAGACCAGGTGTTCATCGGGTACTACTCCAGCAGCACCGCGTGCCACATCGCCGGCACGTCGATGGCTGGTGACGACTACACCTGCATCCGCAAGGGCACCCGGTGGGCCCTGTACATCTTCGTGTAGTGCCGCAGCCGCTCGTCAGGCAGGCGTCCCAGGTGGCGCCTGCCTGTGCCGTGCGTCGAGGGCCGACCGGCCATAGCAGCCGCGCCGCACCCGGCGCAATCCCCCGGTGGTCGGCATGCGGCCACCGGACTGTGGGGGCCCGTGCCATACACCGTCGTACGAGGGCGACTTACGGTTCCGCTCACCCGGGCCGCCCGCGGCCGATCGCGGCGCGGGCCGCCCGGGGCATCGCATGCCATCGAGGAGCCGCCATGCACACCCCCCTCCCCCACGAATCCCACGGATCCCATGAATCCCACCCACCCCTCTCGCCTCAGGCTCCGCTGCGCGCGGCGCAGCGCCTGTGGGCCGGCGTGGCCGTCCTGGTCATGTCGGTCGCCGCGGTACTGACCGGGCCGGTCCCCGCCGCCCGCGCCGCAGCCGTCCCGCTCACCCCGGTCACCGGCTTCGGGACCAACCCCGGGCAGCTGTCGATGTACGTCCACCGCCCCGCGTCCCTGCCCGCCGCCCCACCCCTGGTGGTGGCGCTGCACGGCTGCACGCAGAGCGCGCAGGCGTACGCGGACCACTCCGGGCTTCCCGAACTCGCCGCCCGTGCCGGGTTCCTGCTCGTCCTCGCGGAGCAGTCGTCGGCCAACAACGCCAACAAGTGCTTCAACTGGTTCCAGACCTCGGACAGCCGGCGCGGCCAGGGCGAAGCCGCGTCGATCCGTCAGATGGTCGCGCACGCCGTCGCGTCGTACGGCGCCGATCCGAAGCGGGTGTACGTCACGGGGCTGTCCGCCGGGGGCGCGATGACGTCCGTCCTGCTCGCCGCCTACCCGGACCTCTTCGCCGCCGGGGCCGTCGTCGCGGGGCTGCCGTACGACTGCGCCCGGGACGTGGCGTCCGCGTACTCCTGCATGAACCCGGGTGTGGACCTGTCGCCCGCCCAGTGGGCGCAGCGCGTGCGCGACGCCCACCCCGCGTGGACCGGGCCGTGGCCGCGCGTCGCGGTCTGGCACGGGGACCGGGACACGACGGTCGTGCCGCGCAACGCGGACGAGCTGCGCGACCAGTGGACCGCCGTGCACGGGCTGGGACAGACCCCCACCCGTACGTCCCTGATCGGCCCCAACGCGACGCGCCACGAGGAGTACGCGGCGGCCGGCGGGACCGTCGCCGTCGAGGTGAACCGGGTCCCGGGCATCGGCCACGGCACGCCCGTCGATCCGGGTACCGGGGAGCGGGAGTGCGGCTCGACGTCGGCCGCGTACTTCCTCGACTCGATCTGCTCCAGCCACTGGATCGCGGCGTTCTTCGGCCTGACGGGCACGGACGGCGGGACGCCCCCGCCGGACCCCGGCCCCGGTCCCGGCCCGGACCCGGTGCCCGCATCGTGCTGGACGAGCAGCAACTACCAGCACGTCCAGGCCGGTCGCGCCACGACGAACGGCGGCTACACCTTCGCGAAGGGCTCGCAGCAGAACATGGGCCTGTACAACACCTTCGTCACGCACACCCTGAAGGAGTCCCCGACCGGCTGGTACAGCCTCGCCGACGGCGCCTGCCCCTGAGGCCCCGGACCTCCTTGATCGAGTGGTGACGCCCCCGCCCCGGTCGTACCGTCGAATGGGTGAACGGCAAGCCACTGACCTCAGGGACCGAGTCCGCCGCCACCCGCCGGCGTGGCGGCGGCGGCAAGGGCATGGCGCTCCTCGTCATCGCGTCGTGCCAGCTGATGGTGGTGCTCGACATCACGATCGTGAACATCGCGCTGCCGCACATCCAGCGTTCGCTGGAGTTCTCGACGACGAACCTGTCGTGGGTGGTCAACGCCTACACGCTGACCTTCGGCGGCCTGCTGCTGCTCGGCGGCCGGGCGGGCGACATCCTCGGCCGGCGGCGGGTGTTCGTCTTCGGCGTGCTGCTGTTCGTCCTCGCCTCGCTGCTGGGCGGACTGGCCCAGAACGGCGGCCAGTTGCTGGCCGCGCGGGCGCTGCAGGGCGTCGGCGGGGCCATCGCCTCGCCGACTTCGCTCGCCCTGATCAGTACGACGTTCGAGGAAGGCCGGGAGCGCAACCGGGCCTTCGGCGTCTTCGCCGCGGTGTCGGCGGGCGGCGGCGCCATCGGCCTGCTGGCGGGCGGCATGCTCGTCTCGTGGCTCGACTGGCGCTGGGTGTTCTTCGTCAACGTGCCGATCGGGCTCCTCATCGTCCTGGCCACTCCGCGCTGGATCCGCGAGTCCGAGCGCCATCCCGGCAACTTCGACGTCACGGGCGCGCTGAGCTCGACGCTCGGCATGGTGCTGCTGGTGTACGGGTTCATCCGCGCCGCTCAGGACGGCTGGGGCGACGGGCTGACCGTGGCGTCGTTCGCCGCCGCGGTGGTGGCCCTGGTGGTCTTCGTCCTCGTGGAGCGGCGGTCGCGGCAACCGATCACGCCGCTGCACATGTTCGCCGACCGCAACCGGGCGGGCACGTACGGGATCATGCTGAGCCTCGCCGCCGCCATCTTCGGCATGTTCTTCTTCCTGACGCTCTTCGTGCAGAACGTCCTCGACTTCAGCCCGCTGGCGGCCGGGCTGGCGTTCCTTCCCATCAGCGCGATCATCGCGGTCGGCGCGGGCGTCGCCTCGCAGCTGCTGCCGAAGTACGGACCGAAGCCGTTCATGGTGGTCGGCGCACTGCTGTGCGCGGCGGGGCTGGCCTGGCTGACGCTGACCGACGTCCACTCCACCTACCTGGGCAGCGTCCTGGGGCCGATGCTCGTCTTCGGCATGGGCATGGGGATGCAGTTCGTGTCGCTGACGCTGATGGCGCTGTCGAACGTGCCCGTCCACGAGTCGGGGGCGGCGTCCGGGCTGCTCAACGCCACCCAGCAGGTGGGCGGTTCCCTCGGTCTGTCCATCCTGGTGACGATGTTCGGCACGGCCAGCTCCAACGAGGCGACCCGGCAGATCCCGGCGTACCTGGCCCAGGCGACGCCTGCGGAGCGGCTGCGTTTCCAGCGCACGCACGAGCTGCCGCCGCCGTGGGCCGACCAGGTGCTGACGTCCGGCGTCTCGGCGGCGTTCATCCTGGCGGCGGTGTTCACGGTGGTCGCCGCGCTGATCGCCGTCCTGGTCATCCAGGTGCGACCGTCGGATCTGGAACGCCTCCAGGGCGGCCTGGGCCCCGGACAGGTGTGAGGTTCAGCCCCGTTCAGTCCCGTTCAGCCCCCGGGGACGCGTACGGTCTCCACCCAGGCGGGCGGCTCGGGGGCGTCCGCGCCGATGAGGGCGGCGATCAGGCGGCAGGAGGGCGTCTCGTCGGGCCAGGGGGTGAAGCCGTCGGTGAGGACGACGACGATGTTCGGCCGGTCGGGCGCGGCGAGCGCGCTCGCGATGCCGACGCGCATGTCGGTGCCCCCACCGCCGCCGAGGGCGATCTGGTCGGTGGACGTCACCCGCGAGACGGCGTGGACGTCGGCGTCGCAGGCGAGCACGGTGACGCGGTTGCCGCGTACGCCGACCTCCCGCAGCACGCCGGTGATCTCCGCGAGCGCGGCGGCGAGGTCGTCGTCGCCCATCGAGCCCGAGGTGTCGATGACGACGGCGACGCGCGGCAGCGGGCGGCGCAGGCTCGGCAGGACGACCCCGCGCAGGGCGGGGGTGCGGCGCGAGGGGCGGCGGTAGGTGTAGTCGACGGCGCCGCCCGCCCAGGCGGCCGCTTCGCGCACCGCTCCCCGCAGGGCCTGGCGCCAGTCGACGGTGGGCTCCAGGACCTCGTCGGCCCAGCGCTGCCAGCCGGCGGGCAGGGTGCCGCGGCTGCGCCGGTGGGCGCGCATGGCCTCGGCGGTGTGCCGCCGCAGCGCCTGCGCCTCGGCCTCACCGAGCCGCGCGGGGCTGCCGTCGGTGCCGGGCAGCTCCCAGGGCAGCGGCTTGCCGTGGGCGCCGGAGCCGCAGTCGTGCGTGCGGACGTCGGGCGGCAGTGTCGTCACGTACTCCTCGAAGAGCCTGCCCGTCGGCAGGCCGAAGAGCCCGGGCTCCATGCGGCCGGCCGGGAGCGGGAGGCCGTCGGCGAGGAGGTCGTCGTTGATCTCGCAGTCCTGGGCGACGTTGACGCGGTGGTGGTCGCGCTGGTCGGCGGCGGGGAGCCGGTCCGCCCGGCCGTGGTGGTCGCGCAGCAGGTGGGCCGCCTCGTGGATCCAGACGGCGGCGAGTTCCGCGACGGGCGTCGCCTCCACGAAGGAGGGTGACACGTAGCACCGCCAGTGCCGGTCCACGCCCATGGTGGGTACGTCGCGGCTGGGCACCACCGTCAGCGCGTAGAGCGCGGAGGCGAGGTAGGGGCGGTCGCTCGCGGCCCGGTAGCGGGCGGCGAGCAGCTTCGTCATGTCCAGGCGCGGCGCGGCCGCGTGCGGCGCGTCCAAGGTGCCCCCTCAGCCGCTGCCGGGCAGGGCGCCGGACAGCTGGAGCAGGTCCAGGAACCCGTCGATGCCGGGCGGTACGGGCCAGGCGGTGTCCCGCAGGGCCGCGAGGTCCACGGCGGCACGGGCCGCCACGTCGGGCACGCCCGCGTCGACCGCCTTCGCCAGCACGGCCCAGCCGGCCTCCCAGCGCTCGCGGGTGAGGTCGCTCTGGATGGCGGAGACGATCGCGATGAGGAAGGCGAGCTGCCGGTCGCCGCGGTCCGGCAGGGAGAAGGCGTCCGGGTCGGCGAGGACCCGGTCGGGGTCGGGCAGGTCGAGGTGCTCCAGGTACGACAGCAGCTCGATGCCCGCGCCGTCGCCGACCGCGCCGGTGAGCGCCGCCGCCACCGCCTCGCGCCCGGCGCCGGTGGCGTACCCGGCGGCGAGCAGCCGCAGCGCCATCTCCCAGGTGCGGGGCGACGGCCAGGACCGGCCCCGGGCGTCGGCGTCGCCGGGGATGTGGTGGGCGAGGCCCGGGCGGGCTGTGAGGAAGCCGGAAATCGCACCGCGGGCGCGCGCGACCGCGCCCGGCGCCTTGGCGGGGTCGACGACGGGGACGGTCATCGCCGGCCACGTACCGGCCATGCCGCGGGCGACGGTGCGCGGGTCGTGCGTCCAGTGGAGGTGGACGAAGCGGTTGGCGAGCGGCGGGCTGAGGTGCCAGCCGTCGGCGGCGCTGGAGGGCGGGTTGGCGGCGGCGACGATGCGTACCGACTCGGGGAGGACCAGGCTGCCGACGCGGCGTTCGAGGACGACGCGCAGGAGCGCGGCCTGCACGGCGGGCGGCGCGGAGGACAGCTCGTCGAAGAAGAGCAGCCCGCGCCCGGCCTTCGCGAGCCGCACGGCCCAGTCGGGCGGGGCCATGGGGACGCCGGTGGTGGCGGGGTCGTCGCCGACGATGGGGAGGCCGGCGAAGTCGGACGGCTCGTGGACGCTGGCGATGACGGTCTCCAGCGGGAGCCCGAGGCCCGCGGCGAGCTGCTCCAGGCCGGCCGACTTGCCGATACCGGGCTCGCCCCACAGGAGGACGGGCTGGTTGGCCGTCACGGCGAGGGCGAGCGCCTCCAGTTGGGGGTTGGCGGAGGGCTCGGTGCGGGTGGCGCGCAGCCTGCGGTTGAGCGCGTCGGCGGCGGCGAGGGGGTCGGCGGCGCGGCCGGCGGGGCGGCGCGGCGCGCCGTCGGCGCCCGGGGCGCGGTCCGTGGCGGCGCGGCCGGCCTCGCGGTGAGTCGCCCGGTCGGTGGTGCGGTCGGCCTCACGGTCGGTGGTGCGGTCGGTGGTGCTCACCAGTCCTCGATCTCCTCGCCCTCGAAGTCCTCCCACCAGTCGGCGCCGATGCCGGGGTGCTCCTCCTCCAGCCGCTCCTTGAGGAACGCCAGGTCGGTCCGCTGGTACTGCATGAGGAGCTGCTCCACCGACAACTCCATGCTGTCGACGGCGTCGAGGCGGGCCCCGGCGTCGACGAGCGCCTCCACCAGGGCGCGCGACCCGCGCTCGGCCACGGCCGTGAGCAGCGGCGTGCGGTCCAGCAGGTCCCGTGCCTCCAGGTCGACGCCCGCCGACAGCAGCCGGGGCAGCAGCGTCTCGTGGTCGAGGTGCGGCAGCATGTGCAGGAGCGTGCGCCGGCCGCCGTCGCGCACCTTGGGGTCGACGCCCGCGTCGAGGAGCTCCAGGACGCCCGGGGTGTCGCCGTGCTGGGCCCGCAGGAACAACTCCTGCCGCTGGGCGCGCAGGGCCCGGGGCAGGCGGCCCTCGCCGGACGTCCACACCTGCTGCGCGGCGAAGCAGCCCGCGACGGCGCCGCCGAAGGCGCGCAGGGCGCGTTCGCGCTGCCGCTCCTCCTCGGAGTGCGGCATGCTCAGCTCCCTGTCGCGGGAGACCACCTGGTGCCATTCGCCGCGGCACCGGACCCGTACGGGCTCGGGGGCGGTCGGGCCGGGCGGGCCGACGGGGCCCTCCGCCGGGGGCAGGCCCGGCAGCAGGGACGCGGCGACCAGCGGGTGCAGGTGCCGGGGTTCGACGCCGCCGGCCCGCAGCAGGGCGATGTCGGCGGGCAGGCGCCACAGGGCCTCGGGCAGCTTCGGGATGCCCCCGCCGGGACCCGAGGTGCGCTCGGTGACGCTGACGCGCAGGCCGCCGCCGGAGACGATCTCCAGATCCACCATGCTGCGCCAGCCGTGGACGATCTGGAGGCGGTCGGTGCCCAGCGCGTCGGCGAGCCTGCGCGCCTCAGGCTTCAGCCGGGACAGGTTGAGCGGCAGGGCGGCCAGGGCGCCCAGCGGATCGATGGCGGACCAGTAGTGCTTCGTGGGCGGCGGGGTCAGGTCCAGCTCGATGCCCGCGGCGGCGAAGGCGTCCTCCAGGTCGCCCGCCGTGTAGTGCAGGACGAGCCACTCGGTGCGGGCGGCCGGGTCGTCGGCACCGGGGTCGGTCGCGGACAGCTCGGCGGTGGTGCGCGGCGTGCCGTCGGGGTGGAGGAACGGCGCCCGGTCCGGGCCGCCGCCGCACCGCTCGCGCAGCTCGCCGGCGTACCGCGCGTCCCACAGATGGCGTGCGGTCGTCCAGTCCATGACAGCCGCGCCGGCGTCGGGCGCGGGCCTCAGCCGCAGGGTGAGCCGCTGCGGCCCGTACGCCATGGCGGGCGTGGTGACCTGGAGGTGCGGTACGTCGGGGCGGTGGGGGTCTCCGTGGCGGGAGAGGAGGACGGTCCGGCCCGCCTCGAGGGTCGTCCGTCCGCCGAGCAGCCGGGGCAGGTGCCAGCGCAGCAGGTCCGGCGCGAGGTGGCGCAGGTCCTCCTCGACGGCGGCGGCGACGTCGGCGCCGTACGCGGCGGCGGCCTCGGCGAGGTCGAAGGCGACGCGGACGTTGGCCGTCGCGCAGGCGGCGGCCCAGTCGCCGGCCAGGCGGTGCTCGGTGGCGCGCTCGATCATCCACCGGGGTACGGCGTAGCGGCGGATGCCCCGCCAGGAGGCCGCCTCGTCGGCCGCGAGGGCGATCACCGGTAGACGCTCCCTATCGCACGCAGGTCGGGGTGGGTGCGGGCGGCGGGCCGCAGGCGCGCGGCGAAGGAACGCTTCACCTTGCGCGGCAGTCCGGGGCCCAGGCCGACGTACTCCAGCGGGGTGTGGTCGGGTACGGCGGCGAGCAGCGTCTTGGCGCCCCGGCCGGTCAGGCCCGTGTGGCCGAGCTCCAGACGGCGCAGGGGGCTGCCCGGCAGGGCGGCGGCGAGGGCGCGTACGCCGTCGTCGCCGGTGGCGTTGGCGGGGGCGCCGAGGCTGCGCTCGGAGCGGGGGCGGCCGAGGTCGAGGGACTCGATGGAGCCGAGCGCGTCGGCGAGGGCGCGCGCTCCGGCGGGGCCGATGCCGTTGCCGCCGAGGCCCAGGTGGACGGGGCCGGTGGCGTCGGCGGCGGCCGCGGCGAGGACGGCGGCGCCCTCGTCGCCGAGGTGGTTGGCGGGCAGGTACAGCTCCCGTACGCCCGCGTCGCGGATGAGTGCGGCAAGGAGGGGCGCGGCGTCGGCGGCCAGGCCGTTGCCGCCGAGGAAGAGGCGCTCCACGGGCCCGGGCCGCTCGGTGAGGGCGTCGAGCAGGGCGCGCAGGCCGCCGGTGGTGAGGCCGGTGTTGACGAGGTCGAGGGTGCGCAGCGCGGTGTTGCGTCGGAGCATGGCGGCGAGTGCGCGGGCGCCGTCGTCGCCGACCGGGTTGCGCTTGAGCCAGAGGGCTCGGACGCCCGTGTCCGCGGCCAGGCGGTCGGCCAGCGCGGCGGCGCCCTGGGGGCCGATGCGGTTGCAGCCGAGGTAGAGCGTGTGCAGGCCGTGGGACCCGTCCGCGAGCGCGTCGGCGACCGTGCGGGCGCCGTCGTCCCCGATGGAGTTGGTGCCGAGCAGGATGTGCGCGGCGTGCGGGGACGAGGCCGCGACGGGCATCAGGCGGGCTGCGCCCGCCGGTCCGAGTCCCTGCTTGCACAGGTCGACGCGGCCGTCCGCGCGTACGGTGCCGAGCGGGAAGGTCTCGTCGGTCTCGACGGGCCGCGCCGAGCGGAGCCGGTCGACCAGCGGTTCCAGGTCCGCCGGGTCGGCGAGGGGAATGTCCGGGTGCTCGATCGCGGGGCAGCGTACGGGCGTTGGCTGCGTCATCACCACTCCACCGGTCCCGCGCCGGGAGCCCGGGGCCCGGCGGAACCGGCATCGCCGTCCGCCCGCCGCTCCGGACGAACCGACGCCATCGACGTTCTTCCACGACTAACACGACTAAGGGTGGCAAGACCGGTCGGATTCGAACCGACGTCCTCCTGCTCGCTGCGTGGGCGCGACGACCTCTGCGCTACAGCCTTGCCGGGCGTGATCATAGCGCGTGTTGACGCGTACGCGATCACGGGGCGGGACCGGCCCGCCCCGGGGTTCCCGGGGGCGGGCCGGAGGCCGGACGGGGTCAGGCCGGGGTACCGGCGGTCTCCAGGGGCTGTCGTACGGCGATGGCGTTGACGCGCAGGTGGCACTGCGCGGTGTCGCCCACGCTCAGCGCCCGCAGCTTCTCCCCGCCCAGCCCCAGCGTCGCGTTGAGGCAGAGGGCGACGGCGTACAGGTGGTCGCCGGTCTCCTCGTCCTGGAGCGCGAACAGCACGTTGTAGTAGTAGCTCGTGCGGTCCTCGCCCTCCTCGTAGAAGGAGAGGTGCGTGCCCTCCTGCTCCCCCAGGCCGACGAAGGCGCCGGTGAACGCCTCCTCGACCTTCGCCCAGAAGCTCTCGTTGGCGAACGGCTGCCCCAGCGCCTGGCGCACGGCCTCGGTGAGGGAGAGCACCATGACGCTGACGGGTGCGGTCTCCTGGAGGCCCCAGCCGCGGATGATCTTCACGGTGGAGCCGTTCGGGATGGCGCTCGCCGCCCGGCTGATCTCACCGAAGTCGAAGTTCACGGTCGCCGGGGCGATGGCGTGCTGGAACGCGCCCTCGATGCCCCGCGCCTGCTCCCGATGGGACGGCCCCACCTCGAAGACCGGCTTGAAGGTCGTCTTCTCCGCAGCGGGCTGTTCGGCCATGGCTGCTCCTCATGTGTCGTAAGGGGTCGCGCCGCAGCGAAGTATGCACCCCCGTCGGCGGTCCATGATCAGGGGCCCGGTGCCGCATCGGATCGGACCGGCCTTGACATGGCATTCGCGGTGTTTTATCCAGATCGTGAGGAGGTGCGCTCCCCATGGCACGTGCAGTGGGTATCGACCTCGGTACGACGAACTCCGTGGTCAGCGTTCTGGAAGCCGGTGAGCCGACCGTCATCACCAACACCGAGGGCGCGAGGACCACGCCGTCGGTGGTCGCCTTCGCGAAGAACGGCGAGGTGCTGGTCGGCGAGGTGGCCAAGCGGCAGGCCGTCACCAACGTGGACCGGACCGCGCGTTCGGTCAAACGCCACGTGGGCGACGCGCACTGGCGGTTCCCGGAGCACGGCGACATCGACGGCAAGCGCTACACCGCGCAGGAGATCTCCGCACGCGTCCTGCAGAAGCTGAAGCGGGACGCGGAGGCGTACCTGGGCGAGGACGTGTCGGACGCGGTCGTCACGGTCCCGGCGTACTTCAACGACGCGCAGCGGACCGCCACCAAGGAGGCCGGCGCGATCGCGGGCCTGAACGTCCTGCGCATCATCAACGAGCCGACCGCCGCGGCGCTCGCCTACGGCCTGGACAAGGAGGACCAGACGATCCTCGTCTTCGACCTCGGGGGCGGCACGTTCGACGTGTCGCTGCTGGAGATCGGCGACGGCGTGGTGGAGGTGAAGGCCACCAACGGCGACACGCACCTCGGCGGTGACGACTGGGACCAGCGCGTCGTCGACCACCTGGTCAAGCAGTTCAAGAACGGTCACGGCATCGACCTGTCCAAGGACAAGATGGCCCTGCAGCGCCTCCGTGAGGCCGCCGAGAAGGCCAAGATCGAGCTGTCGGCCGCGACCGAGACGACGATCAACCTACCCTACATCACGGCGTCCGCCGAGGGCCCGCTGCACCTGGACGAGAAGCTCACGCGCGCCCAGTTCCAGCAGCTGACCGCGGACCTGCTGGAGCGCTGCAAGACCCCCTTCCACAACGCGATCAAGGACGCGGGCATCAGGCTCTCCGACATCCACCACGTGATCATGGTGGGCGGTTCGACGCGCATGCCCGCGGTGACCGAGCTGGTCAGGGAGCTGACCGGGAAGGACCCGCACAAGGGTGTGAACCCGGACGAGGTCGTCGCCATCGGCGCCTCGCTCCAGGCCGGTGTCCTCAAGGGCGAGGTCAAGGACGTCCTGCTGCTCGACGTCACCCCGCTGTCCCTCGGCATCGAGACCAAGGGCGGCATCATGACCAAGCTCATCGAGCGCAACACCACGATCCCGACCAAGCGGTCGGAGATCTTCACGACGGCCGAGGACAACCAGCCGTCGGTGCAGATCCAGGTCTACCAGGGCGAGCGCGAGATCGCGGCGTACAACAAGAAGCTCGGCATGTTCGAGCTGACGGGCCTGCCGCCGGCCCCGCGCGGCGTCCCGCAGATCGAGGTCTCCTTCGACATCGACGCCAACGGCATCATGCACGTGACCGCCAAGGACCTGGGCACGGGCAAGGAGCAGAAGATGACCGTCACCGGCGGCTCCTCGCTGCCGAAGGACGACATCGACCGCATGATGCGCGAGGCGGAGCAGTACGCGGAGGAGGACCACCGCCGCCGCGAGGCCGCCGAGACCCGCAACCAGGGCGAGCAGCTCGTCTACCAGACCGAGAAGTTCCTCAAGGACAACGAGGACAACGTCCCGGGCGAGGTGAAGACCGAGGTCGAGTCCGCACTCGCCGAACTGAAGGAGAAGCTGAAGGGCGAGGACGCCACGGCCATCCGGGCCGCCACCGAGAAGGTCGCGGCCGTCTCCCAGAAGCTCGGCCAGGCCATGTACGCCGACGCCCAGGCCGCGGGCGGGGCCGCCGGTGCCGGTGAGGCTCCGGGCGCCGCCCAGGGCGGTGCGGACGACGTGGTCGACGCCGAGATCGTCGACGACGAGAAGCCGAAGGGGGACACGGGGTGAACCGCCTGACCGACGTCTCCCGCGGCCCCGGCCCGCCGCTGATGATCACCGGCACGGGCCGGCGGCCCGACGCCCCCCGGGACGGCGCTCCCGCGTCCCGGCCTCCCGAGGGCCTCGCGGCGCTCCGGGACGCCGAACTCCAGGCGGCCCTGCGCGAACGCACGGCCGACCTCCAGCGGCTGAAGGCCGAGTACGACAACTACCGCAAGCGGGTGCACCGCGACCGGGCGGCCGTCCACGAGATCGCGGTGGCCAACGTCCTCATCCGCCTCCTGCCGGTGCTCGACGCCCTCGACGCGGCCACCGACCAGGGCGAGGTGACCGGCGGCTTCCAGCGGGTCACGCGGGCGCTGGAGGCCGAGCTGACCGCCCTGGGCCTGCGGCCCGTGGGCGCGGTGGGCGACGCGTTCGACCCCGTGGTGCACGAGGCCGTCTCGTACCACCCGTGCGGCTGGTTCGACCTGCCCACGTGCACCGTCGTCCTGCGGCCGGGGTACGCGGTCGGCGACCATCTGCTGCGCCCGGCCCTGGTGGTCGTGGCGGGTCCGCCGCCCGGCCCGCGCGTGACCATCCGGTCCGGTCCCTGAGCGCCCCCGGGGGGCAGGCACGGGTCCGCCCCGGCCGGGCGGAGTGCCTGGCCGGGGCGGAACACGCGGTACGCCGTGGGCGTCGCCCGCGACGCCGAGGACGTCAGCCCAGGGTCGCGATCGCCTGGTTGAACGTCTCCGACGGGCGCATGACGGCGGCGCACTTGGCCGGGTCCGGGTGGTAGTAGCCACCGATCTCGACCGGCTTGCCCTGCACCGCGATCAGCTCGTCGACGATCTTCTGCTCGTTGTCGGTGAGCGTCTGGGCGAGCGGGGCGAACGCCTTCGCCAGCTCCGCGTCGTCGGTCTGCTTCGCCAGCTCCTGGGCCCAGTACAGGGCCAGGTAGAAGTGGCTGCCGCGGTTGTCGATGCCGCCGAGGCGGCGGGACGGCGACTTGTCCTCGTTGAGGAAGGTGCCGGTCGCGCGGTCGAGCGTGTCGGCGAGCACCTTGGCGCGGGCGTTGCCCGTGGTGTTCGCGAGGTGCTCGAAGCTGACCGCGAGGGCGAGGAACTCGCCCAGGCTGTCCCAGCGCAGGTAGTTCTCCTTGACCAGCTGCTGGACGTGCTTGGGCGCGGAGCCGCCGGCGCCCGTCTCGAACAGGCCGCCGCCGTTCATCAGCGGGACGACCGACAGCATCTTGGCGCTGGTGCCCAGCTCCAGGATGGGGAAGAGGTCCGTGAGGTAGTCACGGAGCACGTTGCCGGTGACGGAGATGGTGTTCTCGCCGCGGCGGATGCGCTCCAGGGAGAACTTCGTGGCCTCCACCGGGGACATGATCTCAATCTGCAGGCCCTCGGTGTCGTGCTCCGTGAGGTACTGCTTGACCTTGGCGATCAGCTGGGCGTCGTGCGCGCGGGTCTCGTCGAGCCAGAACACCGCCGGGTCGCCGGTGGCGCGGGCGCGGGTGACGGCGAGCTTGACCCAGTCCTTGATCGGCGCGTCCTTGGTCTGGCAGGCGCGGAAGATGTCGCCGGCCGAGACGGGCTGCTCCAGGACGACGTTGCCGGCCTGGTCGACGAGGCGGACGGTGCCGTTGCCGGCGATCTCGAAGGTCTTGTCGTGGCTGCCGTACTCCTCGGCCTTCTGCGCCATGAGGCCGACGTTCGGCACGGAGCCCATGGTCGACGGGTCGAAGGCGCCGTGGGCGCGGCAGTCGTCGATCACGGCCTGGTAGACGCCGGAGTAGCTGCTGTCGGGCAGGACCGCGAGGGTGTCGTGCTCCTGGCCGTCCGGGCCCCACATGTGGCCGGAGGTGCGGATCATGGCCGGCATGGAGGCGTCGACGATGACGTCGGACGGCACGTGCAGGTTGGTGATGCCCTTGTCGGAGTCGACCATCGCGAGCTCCGGGCCCTCGGCGAGCTCGGCCTCGAAGGACGCCTTGATCTCGGCACCGTTCGGCAGGGCCTCCAGGCCCTTGAGGATGCCGCCGAGGCCGTCGTTCGGGGAGAGGCCGGCGGCGGCCAGCGCCTCGCCGTACTTCGCGAACGTCTTCGGGAAGAAGGCGCGTACGACGTGGCCGAAGACGATCGGGTCGGAGACCTTCATCATCGTGGCCTTCAGGTGCACGGAGAACAGCACACCCTCGGCCTTGGCGCGCTCGACCTGGGCCGAGAGGAACTCGCGCAGCGCGGCGGCGCGCATGACGGACGCGTCGACGACCTCGCCCGCGAGGACGGGGACCGACTCGCGCAGGACGGTGGTGGTGCCGTCCTCGCCGACGAACTCGATGCGCAGGGTGTCGTCCTGGGCGAGGACCGTGGACTTCTCGGTGGAGCGGAAGTCGTTCTGGCCCATGGTCGCGACGTTCGTCTTCGACTCGGGGCTCCACGCGCCCATGCGGTGCGGGTGGTTCTTCGCGTAGTTCTTGACCGACGCGGGGGCGCGGCGGTCGGAGTTGCCCTCGCGCAGGACGGGGTTGACCGCGCTGCCCTTGACCTTGTCGTAGCGGGCGCGGATCTCGCGCTCCTCGTCGGTCTTCGGGTCGTCCGGGTAGTCCGGGAGCGCGTAGCCCTGCTCGCGCAGCTCGGCGATGGCGGCCTTCAGCTGCGGGATGGACGCCGAGATGTTCGGCAGCTTGATGATGTTGGCCTCGGGGGTCTTGGCCAGGTCGCCCAGCTCGGCGAGGGCGTCGTCGATGCGCTGCCCCTCCTGCAGGTGCTCCGGGAAGACCGCGATGATCCGGCCCGCCAGGGAGATGTCACGCGTCTCCACGGTGACACCGGCCGTCGAGGCATACGCCTGCACCACGGGCAGGAACGAGTAGGTCGCCAGGGCCGGGGCCTCGTCAGTGTGCGTATAGATGATGGTCGAGTCAGTCACCGGGTGCTCCGCTCCACGTCTGCAACATTGCTCGACATCAAGATATCTCCTGATCGACCTGTTCTCGACAGGGGCCCGGGACCGGTGCGTGGCGGCGCGCCGCCGGAGCCTCATACCAGAAACCATCCCTGGAGGCAACGGCTCCATTTCTTTCCCTGGCTGGTTATGATCGGCATCCTTCTCGCTCGTCCCCACCGAAGCCGGACCGGCCGTCCCCGAGCCCCTCCCCAGGGCTGTGCCGCACCCGGCTGCCGGCAGTCCCCGCCTTCTCCGCTCCGAGGACGGATGTCTCCCATAGAACCCGAAGGTCCCCGCCCCCAGCCGAAGCCTCGTCGGCGGCGCCCCGTGCGCCTGCGCACCCTCCTCATCGCCCTCGCGGTGGTGCCCACCGTGGCGATGGGCACGCAGGTCGCCATCACCGCGGACCGCCTGCTGGCCCAGTCGCACCATCTGCGCGCCGACGTGGCGGCCGGTGAGCGGATCGGCACCCCCCTGTTCGAGCTGATGGTCGAGATGCAGGCCGAGCGGGCGATGACCGCCGAGCGGTGGGCGGGCACCTCCCCGGCGGAGGCCGAGCTGCGCCGGCAGCGGGCGGCCACCGACCGGGCGGCGGAGGTGTTCCGCCGGGCCGCCACGGCGGACGGGGGCGCGCGCTCCGAGCAGGCCCAACGCCGGCTGCAGGAGGTGACGGAGGGTCTGGACGACCTGGGCGCCTACCGGGAACGCACCGACATCCGCAGCGGCACCGCCGACAGCGTGATCGTCTACTACAGCGGCGTGATCGGCCAGATGATCCGCTTCTACCAGGACGAGTTCAGCCACACGGAGGACGCCGAGCTGACGCTGGAGAGCCGGGTGGTCGTCACCATGTTCTCGGCGTCGGAGATGATGGCGCGGCAGGACACGCTCCTCGCGCTGGCGGGCCCCTCCCGGGAGTTGAGCAACACCCGCTTCTCCGACTTCGTCAACGCCGTCGGCGCCCACCGCTACCTTTACGACACTTGGGTCGTGCCGTACCTGGCCCCCGACGAGAACGAGCTCTACACGCAGCTCGTCGGTTCGGACGCCTGGCAGACCAAGGGCCGTATCGAGAACGCGGTCATGTCCGACCACAAGGACCTCGACTTCGGCGTGAAACTGCCCCGCGAGGTGAGCGGGTGGCGGGCCGCGCACGCGAAATGGGCCCCGGAACTGAACGCGCTGAACGCCGAGCGTTCACGGGCGCTGCTCGCCCACGCCAACGCCAAGGCGGACGAGCTGGAGACCGAGGTCGCCTGGCTGATCGCGGGCAGCTCGGGCGCGCTGCTGGTGGTCGCGGCCGGTGTCGCCTTCACCACCCGTACGGTGCTGCGGCGCCTGAGGCGGCTGCACGAGAGCACCGTGACCGTCGCCGAGCGGACGCTGCCGGACGTCGTGGCCCGGCTCCAGCGCGGCCGGCCGGTCGACGCCGACGCCCTGCCCCGCATCAGCGGGGACCAGGACGAAGTGGGGCGGATCAGCGACGCGTTCGCACGGGTCGTCGAGGTCTCCGTGGACGGGCACCGGCAGCTCGCGGCGGAGCGCCACGGCTTCGGCATGTTCGCCTCGGGCATCGCCTCGCGCACCGGGAACCTGGTCAGCCGTCAGCTGACCCTGACCGAGGAGCTGCAGGACACCTTCGGTCACGACGAGACCCTACTGGCCCAGCTGATGCGGTCCGACCAGCTGACGGTCGGCATGCGGCGGCAGATCGAGAACCTGCTCATCCTGGCGGGCGGCGAGATCCCCGACCCGCACACCGAGCCCATGCGCGTCGCCGACCTGCTGCGCGAGGCGGCCGCCGAGGTCGAGGACTTCCGGCGGATCGAGCGGCAGGCGCTGGACGAGATCAGCGTGGAACCGCGGGTGATCAGCCAGATCAGCCACCTGCTGGCGGAGCTGCTGGACAACGCCACCCGGTTCTCCCCGCCGCGGTCGAAGGTCGTCATCCGGGCCGAACTCGTCGCCGACGGGCTGTCGGTCGAGATCGAGGACCGGGGGCCGCGCGTCACGCCGGCGGCGTACGAGGAGATGAACGGGCGCCTGCACTCGGCGCCGCCGTACGCCGTCCTCGCCGAGAACGCCCACCGGCTGGGCCTGTTCGTGGTCGGGCACCTCGCCGACCAGCTCGGGGCCCGGGTCACCCTGCGCAGGTCCGTGTACGGCGGCACGTCGGCGGTGGTGATCATCCCGGCCGAGCACCTCGTCCCGACCGAACCCGAGCCCGGCCCCGTACGGCGGCCGGCGCCCGTGCCCGTGCCACAGCGGCCCGAGCCGCGCCGCGCGGAGGAGCGCGTCGAGGAGCGCAAGCCCGAGCTGGTGCTGCACGTCGGCGAGGCCGGCCTGCCGGTGCGCCGCAGACAGGACCGGCTTCCGGTGCGGGCGCGGGGCGCCTCCGAGGACCCGCCGCGGGAGAGCGTGCCGGCACCGCGGCAGGGCGGCGCGCGGCCGCCGCTGCCCGAGCGCGTCCCCCAGACGCACATGGCGCGGCAGCTGCTCGAACCGCGCGCACCCGAAGCAACGGTCGCCCCCGACACGGCGACCCCCGAGGAAGTGGCCGACGCCTGGTCGGACTACGAACACGGAACCCAGCAAGTCGAACAAGAGCTCCGACGGGATCAGCCATGACGACGGCATCGAACGACATGATCTACAGCGTCCTGGACAACAACCTGAGCCGGATCGCCGGCATCCAGGGCGCCGTGCTCCTCTCCAACGACGGCATCAAACTCAGCGCCTACCTGCTGGACCGGCCCCAGGCCGAGCGCGTCGCCGCGGCGTCCTCCGGCATCGCCGCCACGATGAAGGCGATCTCCCGGGAGATCGACGGCGGCCGGGTCATCCGCCAGCTGGTCGAGATGGACGACCGGTACCTGTGCATCGTCGGGTGCGGCGAGGGCAGCACGCTCATCGTCGTGACCTCCCGCAAGGCGCGACTGGGCGAGCTGGGCGGTGAGGCGGTGCGTACCGCGCAGGCGCTCGGGGAGTGGCTGGGCACACCGGAACGCACCCAGGCGCCCACATCGTCATGACGGACGAGCCGCAGGACGCGGGCCGCCGGCGGACGCGGCTGTACGCCCTCACCGACGGCCGTACGGCCGCTCCGCACACCGCCCTGACCATGGACACCACCATCACGGCGGCGGCCGCCGCGG
This sequence comes from Streptomyces sp. NPDC045431, assembly GCF_040646655.1. Lineage (NCBI taxonomy): Bacteria > Bacillati > Actinomycetota > Actinomycetes > Kitasatosporales > Streptomycetaceae > Streptomyces > Streptomyces sp. NPDC045431. Next base: position 48,080 of record NZ_JBEZAQ010000009.1, on the reverse strand, counting down.
ACGCGCGGAGCGGCCTGCCCACGGAGTGGCAGGCCGTCTTGGCCATGTGCCCGCCGCCGAACGGTCTGGCGGTCGCGGAGATCGCCGCCCGGATGCACATGCGCCTGACTCCGACGACGCTGCTCCTCGGGGAACTCGCGGACCGCGGGCTGGTCCACCACCGGCCGCCCCTGGAGGAGTCCGAGACCACCAACACCCGCCTGCTCATGAGAATCAGGGACAACCTTGCCCGTATCTGACTCCTCCTCCCCGGACTCGTTCCCGGAAGCGGCCCCCGTCAAGATCCTCATCGCCGGGGGCTTCGGCGTGGGCAAGACGACCCTGGTCGAGACGGTCTCCGAGATCGAGCCGCTGCGCACCGAGGAGCGGCTGACGGCCGCGGGGATCGGCGTCGACGACCTCGCGGGCGTCGAGTCGAAGGCCGTGACGACCGTCGCGATGGACTTCGGCCGGATCACGCTCACCGACGCCGGTGTCGTCCTCTACCTCTTCGGTACGCCGGGCCAGGAGCGCTTCTGGTTCATGTGGGACGACCTGCTGAACGGCGCGCTCGGCGCGGTCGTCCTCGTCGACACCCGGCGCCTGGAGCGCAGTTTCGCGGCCGTCGACTTCTTCGAGAGCCGCGGGCTGCCCTTCGTGGTCGGCGCGAACTGCTTCCACGGCGAACAGCCGTACACCGCCGAGGAGATCAAGGCGGCGCTGCGGCTGCGCGACCCCGGCACCCCCGTCCTCCTGCTGGACGCGCGGCGCCGGGGCGACGTGCGCGAGACGCTGCTCTCGCTCATGGACCTGCTCATCGCCAAGTCGGAGACCCTCGTCTGAGGTTCACCGGCCGCCGATCATCCGGTGCAGCAGCTCGGAGGCGGCGCGGCCGAACGACGGGTCGTTGAGGTGCGTGTCCACCTCGACGACCTCGACCGCGCTGCCCCGCACGCCGTCCCGCAGGGCGTCGAAGAGCGCCTTGTCGGCGGCCGGGTCGTGGTACGGCCCGCCCGGCGCACCCAGCGTGGACAGCCCGCGCAGCGGCAGGCACAGGGCGGTCGGGCCGGTGGCGGCGCGCAGTTTGACCGCGACGCGGCGGCCCAGTTCGGCGCACTCCTCCTCCGTCGTCCGCACCACCGTGATGGACGGGTTGTGTACGTGGACGTGCCGGTCGCGCATCCGCGCCGGGACGGTGTCCACGGGGCCGAACTTCACCATGTCGAGCGCGCCCGGGCTCACCACCTGCGGCACGCCGGCCCGCCCGGCGGCGGCGAGCCGGTCCGGCCCGGCGGTGAGGATGCCGCCGCACAGGTCGTCGGCGAGCTCGCAGACCGTCAGGTCCAGGACGCCGGCGAACAGCCGCTGCCCGGCCAGCGCTTCGAGGGTGCGGCCACCGGCGCCGCTGGCGTGGAACACGAGGACCTCGTAGCCGAGGTCCGTCATCCGCTCGCGGGCCGCGTCGACGCCCGGGGTGGTCACCCCCGCCATGCTCGCCGCGACCAGCGGCGCGCCGCCGTCCGCGCCCCACTCGGCGGGGACCAGCGCCCGGGAGGCCGCCGCGAAGCCCTCGGCCATGCCGGCGACCGCGTCGGCGGCGTTCGCGAGGATCGGGGCCGAGACCCGGTTCACCCCGGCGATGTCGACCACGCTGTACATCATGGTGATGTCGCTGGAACCGACGTACGGCGAGACGTCGCCCGCCGCCATCGAGGAGACCATCACCTTCGGCACCCCGAGCGGCAGGGCGCGCATCGCGCGGGTGGCGATGGAGGTGCCGCCGCTGCCGCCGATGGCCAGCACGCCGTGCAGCCGCCCCTCGCGGTGGAGCCGCAGGACGGTCGCCTCGGCGCCCCTGGCCATCGCCGTCACGGCCGCGCCGCGGTCGCCCCGGGCGCGGAGCGCCTCCAGGTCCACGCCGGCGGCCCGGGCCACCTCGGCGCGCTCCACGTCGGCGGGTATCCGCGGGGATCCGGCCACCCCCGTGTCGACGACCAGGACGTCCACGCCCCGCCGTAGCAGCCGCTCGCGCAGCCATCCGTACTCCAGCCCTTTGGTGTCCAGGGTCCCCACCAGTACGACCATCGTCATGACCGTACTTTCCAGCCGGCGGACCCCTCGCGGCAAGACCGCCCGCACCGTCGCCGTCCGACTACCGACCGGAAACGTTCGACCATCGAACGAAAGCCTACAAAGCCATATCGCCTTGCGATCTAAGGGAAGTTGACGCTTCCTACCACTGGAGCATCTGTTAGCCTGCCCGCTCCTGGATGTTCATCCACTCCCTTAGGTGTCCTTCGTGTACAGCACTCCCTTCTCCCCCCGAGAGGCCAGAGCGGCGCGAGCCCGGATGGGCCTGACGACCTCACAGGTGGCCCAGTCCATGGCGGCGTGCGGTGTTCCCGTCCACCCGGACCTGATCGCCGCCTGGGAACAGGGCTCCCATCTCCCCTCGGAAACCCACCTCTTCGCCCTCGCCGACGTGCTGTGGTGCCCCGCCACCGCGCTCATGGGGATCGAGCCGCGCACGCTGGCGGAACACCGGCTGGCCCGGCAGCTGAGCGTGGAGCGGCTGGCGGACCGGATCGGCATGGACCCCGCCGCGTACCGGGCGGCGGAGGCGGCGCACCGCTGGGACGGCGACATCCGGCAGACCAGGGCTCTGGTGGAGGCCCTGGGGCTGTCCCTGCGCAGGCTGGTGAGCATCATGGGCCGCGACGAGGAGCTGGCCGGGCTGCTGCGTACGGCCATCGAGGGACGCTGGAAGGCGTACGTGACGCCCGTCGCGGAGATCGTCGTCGTCGACGAGACCTCGGTGGGCGACGCCCTGCGCACGATGCACACGGAGTTCGCGGGGTTCGCCGAGCGGTACATGGGCCACCTGATGGCCCGCAACGACGACTCCCGGCTGAAGGAGGTCGCCGCGGAGCGCTCGGCGTTCCTGCACCGGCTCGTGGACCACTTCTGGGAGCTGATCGGCGAGGTGGGCGACGAGCCGCCGCCGCGCGGCTTCTGAGGCGCAGGAGGCGCAGGAGGCGCAGGAGGCGCAGGAGGCGCAGGAGGCGCAGGAGGCGCAGGAGGCGCAGGACGGCCGACGGCCCCCGGATGTCCGGGGGCCGTCGGTCGTCCTGCCGCGCTGCGCTGTCGCGCCGTCGCGAGAAGGGCTCAGCGCCACGCGCCGGCGCCGGGGGCCGACTGGGCGGCGGGGTGGGTGGGCCCGGCGGGCGGGGTCTCGTCCTCGTAGTCCTCCCAGTCGATCTCCATCGCCTTGCGCCGCGTGAACGCGTTGAAGAACAGGTTCAGCACGAGGGCGGTGAGACCACCCAGCGTAATGCCGCTGTCCAGCACCGCCCGTACGTCGTCCGGCATGCGCTCGAAGAACGGCTTGACCGTCGTGGGCAGCATCGCCGCGCCGAGGCTCACCGCCAGGATGATGGCGTTGCGCTCCTCGCGCAGGTCCACCTTGGCGAGGATCTGGATGCCGACCGCCGCGACCATGCCGAACATCGAGATCGCCGCGCCGCCGAGCACGGGGTGCGGGATCGCGGCGACCAGGCTGCCGGCCTTCGGCAGGAGCCCCAGCAGGATCATGAAGACACCGGCGGCCACCACCACGAAGCGGCTCACCACCTTGGACATGCGGACGAGTCCGATGTTCTCCGCGAATGCCACATAAGGGAAAGAGTTGAATATTCCGCCCAGCATCGTGGAGACGCCGTCGGCCCGCAGCGCGCGCGTGACGGTGTCGCTGTCGACCTTCTTCCGGGAGATCTCGCCGATGGCGTACACGTCGCCGGTCGTCTCCACCATCGTGATCAGCATGACGACGACCATGGCGATGATGGGCAGCAGCTCGAACTGCGGCATGCCGTAGTGGAAGGGCGTGGTGACGCCGAACCAGTCGGCGTCCGCCACCGCGTCGAAGTGTGCGTCCCCCAGGAGCCAGGCGACGGCCGTCCCCACGACGAGCCCGATGAGCACGGCGAGGCTGCCGAGGAACGGCTTGCCGAGCCGGACCACGACCAGGATCAGGAGCAGGGTGCCGAGCGCGTAGGCGAGGTTCTTCCCGGAGCCGTACGCGGGGTCGCCGATGAGGTGGGAGCCGCCGGCGGCGTTCTGGAGGCCCACCGGGATCAGCGTGATGCCGATGATGGTGAGGATCGTGCCGATGACGACGGGCGGGAAGTACTTCACCAGCCGGCCGACGAACGGCGCGAAGAGGAACGTGGCGATGCCGGCCGTGATGACCGCGCCGTAGACGACCAGCAGACCGGCGGTACCACCGCCCGCGCCTATGCCGATCGCGACCATGGGGGAGACGGCGGTGAAGGTCACGCCCTGCACCAGGGGCAGGCGCGCACCGATCCGCCAGACCCCGAGCGCCTGGATGATCGTGGCGATGCCACAGGTGAGCAGGTCCGCGTTGACCAGGTGGACCAGCTGCTCGTCGGAGAGCCCGAGGGCGTTGCCGAGGAGTACGGGGACGATGACGGCCGCCGCGTAGAACGCGAGGATGTGCTGGAAGCCGTAGAGCGTGAGCTGCGGGAGGGGGAGCAGTTCGTCGACGGGATGCGTCTGCGTCCCGGAGTGCCGTCGGGAGACTCGTGCCATCTCTGCCTTGCCTTACGAGAGGTAGGTGAATGAGAGAGGAGCCGACGCCTCGGAGCCCGGAATGTGTCAGGACGAGGCCTCGCCGGCCCGTACGGAGCCGACGTCTGGCGGAGTTGCCGACACCACGTCGCCCTGCACTGAGATGTGCGTCCTGGTTGGAGGACTTTCCTTCGATCGGCATGGCGAAGCCGCCTTGCGCATGAGATCCGCAGGTGGAGCCGATCGGGGCGCTCACCTTAGTTGACGTCGGACGTTCCTCGCGAGTAACCGGCACGACACTCACCGCTCCCCCGCCCCACAAGACGCACCTTTCGCCCGAACATCTCTGGTTTCACACATGTTCGTCCGACTCGCCTCGGTTCTCCGATAAGGCGACCCCGAGGGCGATTTGCTCGCGCCGTGACATGACTCACCTCCCGTTATTCGGGGTGCACGTCCTCCGCACCGCATTTCCCCTGCTGGGACAGGGAATTGACTTTCCGGCAGAACTCCCTTCATGGCATTTCCGTAATCGCGCGTGCGCTCTTCACGACTTGTTCCGGCCCGAGGCTCTCGCTTACCGTCACCGCAATCCGGTCGGACCGCCGAATCCTGCCGCCGTCCGGAAACCGCACCCACCCACCACCGACGTACGGCAGGAGCGGGGGAACCAGGTAAGCCGCCGGTCCGTGTATACGGAACGGCTTGGGGTGAAGTCATGTGCGCACGCGGTCGCGTGCGGATACGGCCGGGCATCTCCAGCCCGAACCCGACAGCTCACCTCGCAGGCGACGGAGAGGAATCCGCCATGCCCGCACAGGGTAAGCACCGCCGCCCCAAGAACAATCCGCTCGCCCGCCGTGTCGCCGCCGCGGGCACGGGCGGCGCCGCACTCGCCCTTCCCCTCTTCGGCGCGACCGCAGCCGAGGCGGCACCGAACGCGGTGCCGAACGCGGTGCCTTCCGCGGCCGTGGAAAAGGCCCCGGCGAAACCCGCCACCTATACCGTGGTCGCGGGTGACACCCTTTCCGAGATCGCGGCGGACCGTGGCGTCAGCGGCGGCTGGAAGAAGCTGTACGAGGACAACAAGTCGGTGGTCGGCGACAACCCGTCGCTCATTCGCCCCGGCATGAAGCTCACCATCGGCGCGAAGGCCAAGGCGAAGGCCGCGCCCGCCGCGCCCGCCGCCGCCGAGCGGGCCAGCCGCTCCACCGTGCGGCCGGCGCTCGCGAAGCCCGCGACGTACGCGAACAACCTCGACGGCTGGATCAAGGAAGCGCTCGCCATCATGGCCGAGCGCGGCATTCCCGGCTCGTACGACGGGATTCACCGCAACATCATGCGCGAGTCCTCGGGCAACCCGCTGGCCATCAACAACTGGGACTCCAACGCCGCCGCGGGCACCCCGTCCAAGGGCCTGCTCCAGGTCATCGACCCGACGTTCCGGGCGTACCACGTGCCCGGCACGTCGACCGACCCGTACGACCCGGTCGCCAACATCACCGCGGCCTGCAACTACGCGGCCGACCGGTACGGGTCGATCGACAACGTCTTCGGCGCCTACTGACGGGCGCCTACTGACGGGGGACGGTCGCCCCGCCGCCGGACCGTACGGCTTCCACGACGGCGTCGTGCAGCACGCGGCTGGCCTCCTCCGACGAGCACGGCACGGGGCTGCCGCTCATCGGGAACCAGTCGGAGGCCCCGCTGTGCTGCACGGCCACCCGCGCCTCGCCGTCGACCCAGGTCGTGTGCACGTCGAGTTCACCGGTGATGACACCGACCGTGTCGGTGCTCACGCCACCGCGTCCGGCGTAGACCCGGACCGTCGTCCACGATGCCCATGTCACGTTCCCATGCTGACCCCGCTCCGCCGGTCGCGCGACCGGCGGGGCGGGGCGGTTGCGTGAAGGAGCCGTGACGCTACGGCGCGTGGTCAGCGCACGGCCACGAGGACGTGGTTGTTGCCGAACTGCCAGACGGCTCCCGCCTCCTCGAAGCCCGCTTCGCGCAGCAGGGCGAGGTGCCCGGAGAGGGTCAGGTCGTTGCCCTCGCAGCGCGGGTGCCGGTGGTGGCGGTGGGCGGAGAACAGGGCGGCCAGCTCCGGGTCCGCGGCGACCCCGGACCACCAGGTCTCCCAGTCCTCGTCCGCGACGGCCGGTTCCCGCTCGGCCCGGCGCCGCCCGATGTGCAGGGCCAGCTCGCCGACCTTGGCGGAGTCGGGACAGATGTGGTCGCAGTTGACGAGGACCCCGCCGGGGCGCAGCCGCCCGGCGAGGTCGCGGTAGACCCGGCGCAGGGTCCGTTCGCTGAGGTAGTGCAGCGCCGTCGTGGAGACGGCCGCGTCCACCGGCCCGTCCGTCCCGGCGGCGTCGAGCCAGCCGGGCTCGCCGATGACGGCCTCCACGTACCGCACGGCCGGTCCGTAGTAGGCCCGGCCGAGCTCCAGCAGGCGCGGGTCGGCGTCGACCGCCACGACCCGGGCGCGGGGCATGCGGCGGGCCAGTCGCGCGGCCAGCGAGCCGGGCCCGCTGCCCAGGTCGAGGACGAAGGGCGCCCGCCGCTCCGCCGTCACGCCCTCGACGACGTCGGCGATGACGGTGAACGCCTCCTCGCGGTCGACCGCGTAGCGCTGCTGCTGCCTCTCCCAGCGGTCCACCCATCGCGCGGCCGCCACCGTACTGACACTCATGTCCTCTCGCGCCCCTGCCTTCTCACCACACCTCTAAACGGTCATGGAAATCATTGCAGACTGGCGAGCGTGGCGAGGAGCCCGTCGATCTCCTCGGGTGCGTTGTACACGTGCAGGCTGATCCGCACCGAGCCGTCCTCCGGGTCCGTCCCCGCCTGGCAGTGGCTGTCGGAGCGCACCATGAAGCCGTGGCTGTAGAGGATGAAGCCGAGGTCCTGCGAGCCGATCCCGCGGTGCCGGAAGGTGACGATGTGTCTGCGGCGCTGCACCGTGGAGGCGGCGTCCAGGCTGGAGCGGCAGCCGAGCACCTCGTAGGCGTCCATCCGGGCCAGTCCGTCGGTCAGCCGGGCCGCCAGGGCCACGGTCCACCGTTCGATGCGGTCCGTGCCCGCCTCCTCCAGCCAGTCGAGGGCCGCCGTGAGGCTGACGACACCGGCCGTGTTCGGGGTGCCCTCCCAGCCGCCCGGCCGGAACTCCGGACCGCGCCGGCCGCGCGTCCAGATCGCGCCCGTGCCGGGCAGGGCCAGCGCCTTGTGGCCGGAGAAGACGACGAAGTCCACGTCGAGCTCGGCGACCGAGACGGGCAGGTGGCCCACGCTCTGGGCGGCGTCCAGACAGATCGGCACGTCGGGGCCGACCACCGCGCGAACGCGGTGGACGTTCATGTCGGCGCCGTAGACGTGGTGCACGTGGGTGGCCGCGACGAAGCGGGTGCGCGGGCCCACCACGCGGGCGAGCGCCTCGGGGTCGTAGTCCCCCGAGCTCGCCTGGTACGGCAGCTCCCGCAGGTGTATCCGCACGCCCTGCCGGGCGAGCAGCCGCTCCGTCTCGCGCCACGGCGCGAGGTTGGCCTGGTGGTCGGCGAACGGCACCACGATCTCGTCACCGTCGCGGAGCAGCTCCGGCAGCCAGTCGCGGGCGACGGTGCGCAGCCCCTCCGAGGCCCCGCTGGTGAAGTGCACCGCCGAGCGCTCCGGCTCCGGGTCGCCCAGGAACCGCTTGACCCGGTCCCGGGCGCCCTCGACCAGCGCGGTGGTGTGGTTGGCCCACGGGTAGGAACCGCGGCCCGCGTTCGCGTTCGAGGTGGTCAGATAGGTGTGGGCGGCGTCGAGGACGGCCCGCGGCTTCTGGGCCGTGGCCGCGCTGTCCAGGTACGCCGACTCGGGATGGGCCGCGATCTGGGGGAACTGGGCGCGCAGCGGGCGCTGCCACTCCGCCAGCTCCTTCAGGTCGCCCTCGGTGTCGTGTCCCGTCTCGTGCGCCATGTCAGTCACGCACCAGGGGCGCGCCCGCGTCACGCCACGCGATGATGCCGCCCGCGAGGCTCCGGACGTCCGGATGCCCCATGCGCGTCAGCAGCGCCGCGTACCGGGCGGACTTCTCCCCGACGGGGCAGGCGAGCAGCACGGGCCGGCTCTTGCTGAACGGCAGGCCGCCGCGGACCAGTTCGTCGAAGAGCTCGTCGACGATGTTGACGGAGCCGTCGATGTGGAGGGCTCCGTACGCGAACGGGCCGCGCAGGTCGACCACGAGGGGGTTCTCCGCCGCGATCCACTTGCGGGCGTCGACGACGTCGATGACCGTGGCCGAGCGCACCTCGCCGTCCGAGAGCGTCGCCACGGAGTTCTTCGCCGGCGGCAGGCCGAACAGCTCGGGCCGGCGCTTGCGGACGTAGCCGAGGTAGCTCTCGACACGGTCGCAGACGATGAAGACGGCCGTGCGGCGGCCCCCGGCCCCCTCCGCGTCGAGCGCCCGCAGGTGGCGCACGGCGCCGTGGTAGGCGGCACCCCCGGTGGGCCCGGCGAGGATGCCGCAGCGGCGGACCAGCGTCAGCATGCCGTCGATGGCGTCGTCCGCGCCCACCGTGTCGAGGGTGTCGTACGTCGCCGGGTCGAACAGGCCGACCTCCTGGACCTCGTCGATGGTGCGGATGCCGGGGATGAAGTCGGACTTCTCGGCGACGAGCCCCACGATCCCGACGCCCGGGGCGTGTGCCCGCAGTGCCCGGGCCACGCCCGAGGAGGAGCCGGCGGTGCCCACGCAGGCGATGAACCAGTCGGGGGCGCGGCCGTCGAGGTCGGCCACGATCTCCGGGCCGGTGCCCTGGGCGTGCGCCTCGGTGTTGCGGGTGTTGAAGTACTGGTCGGTGTGGAGGTGGGCGCTGCCGGGTGCGCCGAGCCGCTGGTGGAAGAGGGTGAGCGGGTCGTCGGTGGCGGTCGGGTCGAGGCACTCGCTCTGCCCGGGCAACTCCTCGATCTCGGCGCCCAGCAGGAGGAGCAGGTCCTTGATCTCGGGTATGCGCATCCGGTTGGTGACGCTCTTGAACCCGAGGCCGTGCATGCCCGCGATGAGGGCGAGCGCCTTGGCGGTGTTGCCGCTGGAGAGTTCGACGATCGTCTCGCCGCGCTCCCGGGCCCCGGGGAGGCCGTCGCGGACCATGTTCCAGGCGGCCCGGTCCTTGACCGAACCGAAGGGGTTCATCATCTCCAGCTTCGCGTAGAGGTCGATGCTGCGCAGTCCGTGCACGGCCGGGTCGATGCGGACCAGCGGGGTGTCGCCGATGGCGTCGGTGATGCTCTCGTACCTCATGCCTGTGGTCCCCCAGGGGGTGTGTGCGGCCAGTACTGTTCGTCGAGGCACCAGTGCCAGGAGCCGTCGTCGGCGCGGTGGACGGCGACCTTGCGGGCCACGGGCTGCCGTTGCGCCCGGGTGGCGCCGAAGTCCATGCAGTAGCCGGCGGTGTTGGCGAAGGCGAGCAGGTCGCCGGGGCGCGGCAGCCGGGGCAGGAAAACGGTTCTTCGGGTGATCAGGTCCGCCTCCAGGCAGAGGTTGCCCATGAGGTGGACGCCCACGGGTTCCGGTGGACCGGCGGGCGCGGGGTCCCGGGGCACCAGGACGGGGTCCATCAGGACGCCGTGGTCCTCCAGGCTCACGTCGCCCGCGTTCATCGCGAGGCGTACGAGGGTCTCGCCCGCGTCCGTACGGCGCACCTCCAGCACCCGGGCGAGCGACAGCCCGCACTGGTCGGCCAGCGCCCTGCCGGGCTCGGTGTACAGGTCGTGGAGGCTCTCCAGGAGCAGCGTGCCGAGCGGGCGATCCAGGCCGGGGGCCGGGCGGGAGAGCAGTTCGTCGAGGTAGGCGGCGCCGGTGACCTCGCGGTGGGCCGGGTACAGGCCGAGCGAGCCGCGCAGGGTGCCGTTCTCTGCGTGGAGTCCGTAGCCGTGGCCGCCCCAGGTGAGCGGCGGCCGACGGCCCATGACGGCGTCGGTGAGCGCCGTGGTGTACCGCTCCCACTGGTCGGCGTGCGCGAGGTAGCCGACGCCGAAGCCGCCGCCGATGTCGATGGCGCGCGGGCCGAACCCCCGCTTGTGCAACTCCTCCATGGCGTGCAGGCAGCCGGCGAGCGCGGTGGCCTTCTCGTCGGGGCTGGTGGTGTCGAGGTGGTACGCGACGCCCACGGGCTCCAGTTGGTCGCGGTGACGCTCGGCCGTGTCCAGCAGCCGGTCCAGCGAGGCCGCGGGCGTACCGAAGCGGCTGCGGCGGGACAGACGTCTGACGCCGGTGCCGGTCGCGAAGTCCGACAGGCGCAGCAGCACGCGGACGCGGCGTAACCCGTGCGTACGGACCAGGGCGGCGGCCCGGTCGAGCTCCTCGGCTCCGTCGGCGTTGACGGTGACGCCCGTGAGGACGGCGAGCCAGAGGAAGTCCGGGTCCTTGGGCCCGGTCGCCACGATCCGGTCGGGCCCGAACCCGGCGCCGAGGGCGTGCTGCAACTCGCCGAGCGAGGCGACGTCGACGCCCACGCCGGGCCCGGTCGCGGCGAGCCGCCGCACCAGGGCGCTGGACCGGTTCGTCTTGTGGGCGAAGAAGATCCGCCCGCCGAGGCTGTGGTGCCGGTAGACGTCGCGGAAGCGCTCGGCGTTCTCGGCGATCTGGTCGGGCAGCACCACGTTGAGCGGTGATCCGAGCGCGTCGACGAGCGCGTGGAGAAACGCCCCACCCCCTTCCAGCAGCCCCGCCGCGAGGGGCGCCAGCCGCGGCTCCAGGTACAGGGGCGGGTCGTCCGACAACAAGGGGGCGTGCCCCATGGCAGCAGTCCTCCCGACGAGGAAAGCCGACGGCCGTCACGTCGGCCATATGGTCCTATCCACGTCGGCGCCGGTTATGCCGCCCGGCGGGGGCGGGGATGGAGCTCGGCGGCGCTGTTGCCGGAAGTGACCGCCGGGGGGCCGCCGCGTCAGCCGTGGCGCGTGCCCACGCGGTCTACGGCACGACGGACCCGGCGGGCGAGGGGCTTCTCGGCACACCAGTGGAGGAGCGCTGCCGCGACCATCATGGACACGCAGGCGACGACCACGGTGGGCCAGACGCCGATGCGGTCGTCGAGGACGCGGATGACGGCCCAGCCGAACTCGGCGTGGATGAGATACAGCGGGTAGCTGAGCGCTCCTGCGGTGGCGAGCCAGCGCCACTTGACGCCGTCGAGGAGGTGCAGGGCGATGGCCAGGACGATGAGGAAGCAGCCGGTGATGACGGCCACGGCGATGTAGGGATTCTCGACGAAGGCGCCCGCTTTCGCCTCGGCGGCCTTGATCCGCAGGCTGACGTAGGTCTCGTACTGGGCGACCAGCCAGCTGGCCGCGACCAGGCAGACGCTCTGCAGGTCGGGGCCGAAGCGGTACAGGAGGTACATGCCGATGCCGCCGACGAAGAACGGCGCGTTCCCCGGGGAGGCGAAGATCTCGTACAGCGGAACGACATCGCTGTTGCCCGGCACGAGGGTGCTGCCCAGCAGCCAGAGCCAGGCGAACCAGGAGACCCGGGCGTAGGTCAGTCCCTTCCACACCACGATGAGGAACAGCAGGTAGAAGCAGAGCTCCACCCACAGCGTCCAGTACACGCCGGCCAGGTTCCGGGCGCCGAGAGCCTTCTGGATCATGGTGAGGTTGGCCAGCGACTCGCTCAGACTGGGCACGCGCCGCTGGCCGTCCGGCAGGAGGCGCCACAGGAGCGCGACGGCGACGACGGAGACCCAGTAGGCGGGGAAGAGCCGTACGAAGCGGGCGCTGACGAACTGGCGCGGAGTACGGCCCCAGGCCGACATGCAGATGACGAAGCCGCTGATGAGGAAGAACAGCTGAACGCCGTAGTGGCCGTACACGGCCACGCCGAAGGCGTTGGGGGCGAAGACCTTCGGGGACTGCTCCCAGTGGGCCTTGAGCGCCGCGTCCACTCCCAGGAAGTGGAAGAGCATCACGACGACCGCCGCGATCAGCCGCAGTCCGTCGAGCGCGTATATACGGCCCCCTGCTGCCGCGGCCTTGGCCGGGGTGACGCTCGGCGGCTGCGCCTCCCATGGGATCGGCTGCGTGGGAGTGCTGACCTGGCTCACGTTGTCCTGTTCTTCCTGTGGGCGCTCGGGGGTGGAGGAAGCCCCAGGACTGTACCAGCGGGTTCGAACACGTAAGCAGCTACCCGAGGCGGCCCCGGGAGTCGAACGGCTCCCGGGGCCGGTCCCGCTCCTAGGGCAGGGTCCACTTCTGGTTGGGGCCGGTGTGGCAGGTCCACAGGTGGACCTTCGTGCCGTCGTTCCAGGTCGCTCCCTCGGCGTCCAGGCACTTGCCCGACTGCGGGTTGCGTACGGTTCCGTCGCCCTGTGCCTGCCACTTCTGGGCGCCGGTACCGTTGCACGTCCACAGCTGGATCTTCGTGCCGTCCGCCGTACCGCCACCGCTCACGTCCAGGCACTTGCCGAGCGCCCGGAGCGAGCCGTCGGTCGGCACCGTCCACTTCTGCGCCGTCGAACCGGTGCAGGTCCACACCTGCACCTGCGTACCGTCCGCCGACGAACCCCCCGCCACGTCCAGGCACTTGCCGTTGACGCCCTTCACCTCACCCGTGCGGGTGGTGGGCGGAGGTGTGGTGGCCGTCGGTTTGATCCGGACGTTGCGGAACGAGACCTGGTCGCCGTCGCCGTGGTTCTGCAGGCCGATGTGGCCTTGGCGGAGGCTGCGGGCCGGGTCGGTGTTGGTGAAGTCGTTGATCTTGCGGCCGTTGAGGAAGACCTCCAGCCGTTCACCGGTGACGCGGATCTCGTACGTGTTCCACTCCCCCGGCGGGTTGAGCGCGGCGTCGCGGACGGCGGTGTCGGCCGACTTGAAGCCGTAGACGGAGCCGGTGGTGCGGTCGGGGGTGTCGGTGGCGTCGATCTGGATCTCGTAGCCGTTGTTCACGGCCGACCACGGGTCGCCGGACGCCGGGAAGCCGACGAAGACCCCGGAGTTGTCGTCGTCGGTCATGCGCCAGTCGAGCTTGAGGGAGTAGTCGCCGGTGAACTCCTTCCCGGAGTACCACAGCAGGCCGAGGCCGCCCTGCGAGGTGAGCGTACCGTCGGCGAGGGCGAAGGAGCCGGGCCCCGCCTGCTGCCAGCCCGTCGTGCCCGAGCCGTCGAAGAGCGCGGTGTAGCCGGACTCGGGACGGCAGTCGGCCTCGGTCATGCCCGCCGCCCAGCGGATGCCGCCGAGCAGGTGCCGGCGGAAGGCCGGCTCGGTGTAGGAGGCCTCGGTGTGGCCGCCTCCGGTGTAGAAGGCGCGGCCGCCCTGGTAGTCCTTGCACCAGGAGATCGGGTGGTCTCCGGCCATGTTCCCGCCGGTGTAACTCGACTCGTCGAGCGAGGCGAGGACGTGGGCGGTGGTCCGCGGGTTGGTGCGGTAGTTGTACCACTCGTCGAACCGCTGCCAGCTCGTGCCCAGGTGGGCGGTGGCGTCGTGGGCGCGGTCCTCGACCTTGAGGGTGGCGGTCTGGTTGTGCGGGTGGGAGTGGAACAGCGCCCCGGCGAGGCCCGCGTAGAAGGGCCAGTCGTACTCGGTGTCGGCGGCCGCGTGGACGCCGACGTAGCCGCCCCCGCCCTGGACGTACCCCTCGAACGCGGTCTGCTGCGTGGCGTTCAGGACGTCGCCGGTGGTGGAGAGGAAGACGACGGCCTTGTACTGGGCGAGGTTGCCGGTCGTGAACGCCTGGGCGTCCTCGGTCGCGTCCACCGTGAAGTTGTGGGCGCCGCCGAGCTCGCGCAGGGCGGTGACGCCCTCGTCGATGGAGGAGTGGCGGAAGCCCGCCGTCTTCGAGAAGACGAGGACCTTGTACGCGGGGTCGGCGGCGACCGCTTCCCGGACGGGGGCGGCCGGGGCCGCTTCCCGGGGGAGGGCGGCGGGGGCCGCGACGAGCGCGGGTGCCGCGGCCGTGCACAGCAGGGCTCCGGCGAGCCAGCAGCCCACCCTGGTCAATGTGTTGCGCATGTGTGACACCTCCTTCTCAGGGACGGCGGTTACGGCAGGGTCCACTTCTGGTTGGCCCCGGTGTGGCAGGTCCACAGGTGGACCTTCGTGCCGTCGTTCCAGGTCGCTCCCTCGGCGTCCAGGCACTTGCCCGACTGCGCGTTGAGCAGCGTCCCGTCGGCACGGGCCTGCCACTTCTGGGCGCCGGTGCCATTGCATGTCCACAGCTGGATCTTCGTGCCGTCCGCCGTACCGCCACCGCTCACGTCCAGGCACTTGCCGAGCGCCCGGAGCGAGCCGTCACCCGGCACCGTCCACTTCTGCGCCGTCGAACCGGTGCAGGTCCACACCTGCACCTGCGTACCGTCTGCCGACGAACCACCCGCCACGTCCAGGCACTTGCCGTTGACGCCCTTCACCTCACCCGTCCGGGTACCGGTGCCGGGGGTGGTGAAGTGGAAGTCGTCGACGTCGAAGAGCGCGCCCGTGCCGCCCTTGAAGACGAGGTGGAGGGTGGTGGTGGAGGCGGGCCGGTTGGTCAGCGGGGTGCCGACCTCCTGGAAGGTCTCCCAGCCGCCGGTGACCGGCACCGTGACCGTGCCCAGCAGGGTGCCGGTGGGTGAGCCGGCGCGCACCTCGATGGTGCCGCCCGCGCCGCCGGAGGAGACGCGGGCGGTGAACCGCTCGGCGTCGTCGAGGGCGTACGGCGTGAAGGAGATCCAGTCGCCGTTGTCGATGTAACCGACCGTCTTGCCGCCGTGGGCGGGGGCGTGGCTGACGACCTGGACGCCCGAGGAGGCACCGTAATGCTCGGCCTGGCGGTGGCTGGGCTGGCTGATGTGCTGGTCGTGGCTGGTGAGGGCGGGCTGGCCGTTCGCGCCCTTGTCGGTGTACTCGGCGTCCCAGACGCCGAAGACGTTGGCGTTCGGGTCGTGTTCGCCGTCCGCGATGGTCTGCACGGTGCCGGAGCAGCCGGTCGCGGAGGTCTGCGGGTGGCCGTGGCTGTCGTGGCCGAGGATGAAGGTGACCTTGACCTTGGAGCAGTCGATCGTGCCGTCCTCGGGGTCGGTCACGGTGACCTTGAAGGGCACCGCCGCCCCGGGGTCGATGATCCGGCCGTCCACGGGCAGTTCGAGCTTCACGGTGGGCGCCGTGTTGCCGACGGTCACCTGGACGGAGGCGCTCGCGCTGCGGCCCGTGGAGTCGGAGACGGTGAGGGTGGCGGTGTACTGGCCGTTGGCCGTGTACGTGTGGGACGGGTTCGCGGCGGTCGAGGTGGCACCGTCACCGAACGCCCAGCGGTAGGTGAGCGGGTCGCCGTCGGGATCGGAGCTGCCGGCCGAGGAGAAGGCCACGGTGAGCGGGGCCTTGCCGGAGGTGCGGTCGGCCTTGGCCTGGGCGACCGGGGAGCGGCCTCCGGTGATGTGCTCGATGCGGTAGAGCGCGGAGTTCGCGTCGCCGTTGAAGTAGCCGGTGCCGTAGTCGAGGACGTACAGGGCGCCGTCGGGGCCGAAGGCCATGTCCATCACCTGGGTGCCGCTCCAGGGGAAGGCGTTGATGGACTGGACGGTGCCGTCGGCGGTCTGGGCGATGCGCTTGATCCACTTGCGGCCGAACTCGCCGGCGAAGAAGTTGCCGTCGTAGCTCTGCGGGAACTTCACGGGCGAGGTGGAGGCGGCGTCGTAGCGGTAGACCGGGCCGCCCATGGGGGACTCGGAGCCGGAGCCGAACTCGGGGACCGAGCCGCCGTCGTACGGGATCCACGCGGGCTGCGCGGGGGGCAGGTCGGTCAGGCCGGTGTTGCGGGGCGAGGTGTTCTTCGGGGCGGCGCAGGAGAAGGCCGCGCCGGAGGTGCCGGTGGCGAAGTCGTAGTCGGTGTAGGCCGCGTTCTTGCCGACGCAGTAGGGCCAGCCGTAGTTGCCGGCCTTGGTGATGCGGTTGAACTCGACCTGTCCGGCGGGGCCGCGCGAGGGGTTCGCGGTGCCCGCGTCCGGTCCGTAGTCGCCGAGGTAGACGGTGCCGGTCGCCTTGTCGACGCTCATCCGGAACGGGTTGCGGAAGCCCATGGCGTAGATCTCGGGGCGGGTCTTCGCCGTGCCGGGGGCGAAGAGGTTGCCGGCCGGGATGGTGTACGAGCCGTCGGCGGCCACCTTGATGCGCAGGACCTTGCCGCGCAGGTCGTTGGTGTTGCCGCTGGAGCGCTGGGCGTCGTACGCGGGGTTGCGTGAGGCGCGCTCGTCGATCGGGGTGTAGCCGTCGGAGGCGAAGGGGTTGGAGTCGTCGCCGGTCGACAGGTACAGGTTGCCCTGCGCGTCGAAGTCGATGTCGCCGCCGACGTGGCAGCAGATGCCCCGGCTGGCGGGCACGTCGAGGATCTTCTTCTCGCTGGCGCTGTTCAGAGTGCCGTCGGTGTTGAGGGTGAAGCGGGAGAGCCGGTTCACGCCGTCGTACGGGGCGAAGTCGGCGGCGGTGCCGTCGGCCGGGGCGTCACCGGCCGGGGTGGTGAGCTTGGGCGCGTAGTAGAGGTAGACGTACCGGTTGGCGGCGAAGGCGGGGTCCACGCCGACGCCCTGGAGGCCCTCCTCGTCGTGGGTGTAGACGTCGAGCTTGCCCGACACCTTGGTGGTGCCCGCGGCGTCGGTGAGGCGGAGGGTGCCGTCGCGCGAGGTGTGCAGCACCGAGCGGTCGGGGAGCACCGCCATGGTCATGGGTTCGCCCGTTTCGGCGACGCCCTTGGCGAGGGTGACCTGCTGGAACTCCTCGGCTGCGGCGGCCGCCGCCGGCGCATCGGGGGGTGGCGCCGCCGTGGCCGGCCCGGCGGGGGCGAGGAACGCGCCGGCGAGCAGCGCGGTGAGGAGGAGGGCGGGGGCCTGCCGTAACCCTGAGGAACCGAACGTCCGGAACGGTTTTCTGCGCACAGAGTCTCCCGTGGGTGTCCGTG
Organism: Streptomyces sp. NPDC045431; assembly: GCF_040646655.1. Lineage (NCBI taxonomy): Bacteria > Bacillati > Actinomycetota > Actinomycetes > Kitasatosporales > Streptomycetaceae > Streptomyces > Streptomyces sp. NPDC045431. Next base: position 30,604 of record NZ_JBEZAQ010000009.1, on the reverse strand, counting down.
GGGGTCGGCAGGCCGGGGAAGGGGCCTGCCGGGGGAGCACCGGCGCGCGCCGTCGCGCCGAAGGTCACCGGCCGTCGGCTCATGACCGGTGCATTTCAAGGAAGTTAGCGGGCTTGGTCCGGGCGCGTAACCCCTTTCGCACGCGGATTCCCTACTTCTTCCGCACGCAGGACAAAGCGCTCAGGGGTCGCCGCGATCACCGCTCGGCGGCTCCGGGCTCGCCTCGGCGGCGCCCCAGGATGCCCCGGTCGTATCCGGCGGCGACCGCGGCGGCCCGGTCCTTGACGCCCAACTTGCCGTAGATGTGCGTCAGATGGGTCTTCACCGTGGCTTCGCTGATGAAGAGCTCGACGGCGATTCCGCGGTTGGAGGTGCCCTGCGCGACGAGTTCGAGGACCTCCCGCTCCCGGGCGGAGAGGGACGCGTCGACGGGTGCGGCGGGGTTGCGCACGCGCGTGACGAGCCGGGTCGCGACGGCCGGGGACAGCACGGTGCGGCCCTCGGCGGCGGCGCGGACCGCGGTGAACAGCTCCTCGCGGGGGGCGTCCTTGAGGAGGTAGCCGGTGGCGCCCGCCTCGATGGCGGGGAGCGTGTCGGTGTCGGTGTCGTACGTGGTGAGGACGAGGACCCGGGAGCGGGCGCCGCGCCGGGTGAGCTCGGCGATGGCCTCGACGCCGCTGCCGCCGGGCATGCGCAGGTCCATCAGGATCACGTCCGGGTCGAGGCGCTGGGCGAGCGCGACGCCCTCCACACCGTCGGCGGCCTCCCCGAGGACCCGGAAGTCGGGGTCGGCGTCGAACATGCCGCGCAGGCCGTCCCGTACGACGGGGTGGTCATCGACGATCAGGAGGGTGATCTCACTCATGGCGGGCCAACGGTACGCGAGCGCTGATCGCGGTGCCCTGTCCGGGTTCGGTTTCCGACACGAGACTGCCGGCGAGGCGTTCGGCGCGGGCGCGCATCCCGTCCAGGCCGAATCCGCCGGTGCCGCTGCGGGAGGGGACGGCGGCCGGGTCGAAGCCGGTTCCGTCGTCCCGTACGTCCAGGGTGACCTCGTCGCCCATGTACGACAGGGTGACACCGGCCCGGGAGGCGCCGGAGTGCCGTTCGGCGTTGGCGAGAGCCTCCTGGGCGATCCGCAGGAGGGTGGACGCGACCTCGTCGTGGAGGGGTTCCTCGGTGCCGGTGACGGTGAACCGGGCGGTGATGCCGGTGCGTTCGGACCAGTCGGTGACGGTCTTCTTCAGCGCCTCGGGAAGGGTGTCGTGCTCCAGGGCGACGGGGCTGAGGTTCTGGACGGAGCGGCGGGCCTCGCTGAGGCTGTGCCGGGCGAGGTCGGCCGCGCGGCGCAGGTGCACGCGGGCATGTGCGGGGTCGGTGCGCGCGTCGGCCGCCTGGAGTTGGGCGATGACCCCGGTGAGGCCCTGGGCGATGGTGTCGTGGATCTCGGCGGCGAGCCGTCGCCGCTCGTCCTCCACACCCGCTTCCCGGGCCTGAAGGACGAGTTGGTCCTGCAGGACGGCGTTCTCGGCGAGGGCCTGCTCCAGGCGGGCGTTGGTACGGGCGAGCTCGGCGATGGTGGCGGCGCGCTCCGCGGCCTTCTCGGCCTCCTTGGTGCCCAGGTGGGCGAGGCCGATGGCGAGGCCGGCGTTGAGGGCGAACAGGCCGCCGAAGGCGATCCATTGGAGGGCGGATCCGGGCGGGAGCCCGCCGGACTGGGAACCGGCCATGGTCAGGGCGACGACGAGCAGCCCGGTCCGCGCCAGAGCGGGCCGGGCCGGCAGGAGGTGGACGGCGTCGAAGTAACCGACGGAGGCGTACACGGCGAAGAAGGGGTTGAGCCAGGTGAGGGCGAACGCGAGCGCGGTGCGCAGGAGGAAGTAGCCGGTCGAGGCGGGGCTGGGAGCGCCCGGGACGAGGGTGACCGGGACGGGCCGTGCGCATGCGCCGCCCTCCCCCGGTACGCGAACGGCGGCGGGCAGCCCGCGCTGGTGGGCGGTCCACCAGAGCTGGAGGGCGAGCGCGGCGCCGGTCAGGGCGCCGGCGGCGGCCGTCTCCGGCCCGTCCATGGCCGCATCCTCGGCCGAGGCCCAGACCGCGGCGAGGAGGGTGGCGACGGTGAGGAGGCCGTACGGGCCCCAGCGGAAGAACTGCTGCCAGCGCTCCTCGAGCGTCGTCCCGCCCCTGCTCACGCTCGTGCTCACGTCGCCCCCCGACTCGTCACTCCCAGCGGAACCAGCGGACCGCCGCACCGGCGGGGACCACCGCCCACAGGGCCATCACCCCGAACACCGCCCACCCCGGCCAGGCACCGCCCGCGGCCGCGTCGAACGCGCGGGAGGCGGCGCCGTACGGGGTCCACTCGACGATCTCGCGCAGCGTACCGGGCATCACCTGGACCGGCACCCAGACGCCCGCGGTGAACATGGCCGGGAAGGCCACGACCGCGCCGACCGCGGTGGCGGCCTTCTGGGTGCGGGAGACCGCGCAGACCGCCGCACCGAGGGCGAGACTGCCGGCCGTGGCGAGCAGCAGCGCCACGGCGTAGCCGGGGATGTCGCCCGGCAGGGGAACGTCGAACACGAGCCGCCCGGCCGCGACGACGAGGAGGCAGGAGACCAGCACGGCGGCGGCGTGCAGGGCGAACTGCGCGGTGAGGAGGGCGGCCGGGCGGACCGGTGTGGTGGACATCCGGCGCAGGATGCCGCGCTCCCGGTAGCCGGCCAGGACCGGCGGCATGGCCTGGATCCCGGCCATGATGAGGGCGAAGAGCACGGCCACGGGAAGGTAGAGGTCGATCACCCGGCGACCGCCGAGATCGGCGGAGGGCTCGCGGAAGGAGGGGATGAGGCCGAGGACCACGAGGAGCACCGTGGGCGCGGCCATCACCCAGAACAGGGTGCCGGGTTCGCGCGAGAAGAGGCGGACCTCGGCGCGCAGGACCGCCCGGGCGGCGGAGGCGGAGACAGCGGTGGGGGCCGCAGCGGTGGGGGCAGGGGAAGGTGCAGGTGCGGCGTTCATGACTGGTCGGCTCCCGTGAGGTCGAGGTAGGCGTCGTCGAGGGTGGCCTCGGAGATCCGCAGGCCGCGGGCGGTCACGGCGCGGCGGGCGAGGAGGTGGACGAAGGCGTCGACGGTCGCGTCGGTGCCGGTGACGACGGTCCGGCCGTCCCGGGTCTCCACGCCGGCCGCGCCCGGCAGGGCGAGCAGGTCGGCGCGGTCAAGGGGGGTGTCGGCGGCGAAGGAGACGGTCCGCGCGGCGGCGCTGCGGTCGATGAGCCCGGCGGGGGTGTCGAGGGCGGTGACCCGGCCCCTGTCGATGACCGCGATCCGGTCGCAGAGGCGCTGGGCCTCCTCCATGAAGTGGGTGACGAGCAGGACCGTCACGCCGTGCGCCCGGACGTCCTCGACCAGCGCCCAGGTGTCGCGCCGGGAGTGCGGGTCGAGTCCGGTGGTGAGCTCGTCGAGGATGACGGCACGCGGGTTGCCGATGAGGGCGAGCGCGACGAACAGCCGCTGCTTCTGTCCGCCGGAGAGCCTGCCGAAGCGCGTCGTCAACTGATCTGCGAGGCCGAGCCGTTCGACCAGGACGCGCCAGTCGGCGGGGCGGTCGTAGAAGGACGCGTACAGGCCGAGGGCCTCGCGGACGGTGAGCTTGGGCTGGAGCTCGCTCTGCTGGAGCTGGACGCCGAGCAGCCGGGTGACCTGCTCGTGGCGGGCGACGGGGTCGAGCCCCGCGACCCGCACGGTTCCGGTGTCGGGGGCGCGCAGGCCCGCGACGCACTCGACGGTGGTGGTCTTCCCGGCGCCGTTGGGGCCGAGGATCCCGAAGATCTCCCCCTCCTCGACCGCGAAGGAGACGCCGTCGACGGCCTTCCGGTCGCCATAGGCCTTGTGCAGGTCCTGAACCTCGATCATGGGCATGGCCCAAGACTCGTCCGCGGAGGCCGCCGGCGGTATCGGCCATCGCGCTCGACCGGCGGTCAACCGATCGGTTGACGGCCGGTACGACCCCGCCGTACCGGCCGCGTGGTGTGCCGGCTCAGCCCAGGTGGACGCGGGCCGCCGCGATCGGGCGGTCGGTCGCCTTGCGCGGGGTCGAGGAGTTGACGCTCCAGCGGTAGCCGGCGAAGAGCTTCGTGGTGGGGTCCGCGTAGAAGACCATGTGGCCGTAGCCGACGCCGTCGTGCTCCGTCCAGCCCGTCGTGCCGTCGGCCGCCTCCTCGATACGGGTGTCGGGGAAGGCGCGGTAGGTCGCCTCGGCGCCCGCGGAGGCGGCCGGGTTGCCGTGCGGGTCGCTGGTGCAGTCGACGATCTCGAAGACGTACGGGATGACGCCGTCGCCGACCTGGCTGTCGACCGGGGACGCCAGCGTGCCCTTGCGGGCGCGGATCATGACGATGTGCCCCGTGTACGGCTCGGTGGTGGCGTCCGCGTCGTAGTCGAAGGCGACGAGGTCTCCGGGCCGGAGGTTCACCGGCTTGGTGACGCCGGTGAAGTGCGGGATGGACGCCGCGTTCGCGAAGCCCTCGCGGAACTTCTCGGCCGTCGGGTAGAACTTCCCGGCCTCGGTCTTGAAGTACTGGCCGAAGTACTCCCTGGTGGCCCAGTCGTACGCCGTTCCGGTGCCGTAGGCGCGCTGCAGGACCATGGTGAGGAACGAGGAGCACTGGGCGAGCGCGGAGAACTGCTCCGGGTGGCCGGGCGCGCCCCAGGTGAGAGCGGAGTTCTCGTCCGGGAACCGTCCCGCCGCCTTGTAGCGGTTGGCGCCGTCGCTCCAGGGCCGCAGCCGCAGGTAGTCGACGAGGGTCTCGGCCTCGATCTGGTGCGGGAGCTTCGGCTGGTACGGGTTGGGCGTCGGCGCGTCGGCGGCCGACGCGGTGCCCGCCGCCGGGCCGGCCGCCAGCGCGGCGCCCGCGCCTGCGGTGGTGGCCAGCAGTCTTCTGCGGCTGAGCGAGTGACGTGACACGGATGGTCCCCCCGGGTCCGGCTGATCGGAATGATTCCCGGGATCCTATGTGACGGGCCGTCACGTCAGTCCGGCTCCCCGCCCCACGAGCATCGCCACGTCGACGGCCGCGACCACGATCGCCGCCCGGAACGGCGCCTCGGCGCGCCGACGCCCCGCGACCGCGCCGGCGACGGAGACCAGGACGGCCGCCGCCAGGGCGAGCAGGCCGGGGAGGCCGGCGCCTCCGGACAGCGCCGCCACGGCGGACGCCGCCACCAGCGGAACCGGCATCAGCGCCCGCGCCCGGGCGGGGCCGAGGCGCTGGGGCCAGCCGCGTACGCCCACCGCGAGGTCCGACGGGATGTCGGGCAGCACGTTGGCCAGGTGCGCGCCCACACCCAGCAGCGCGCCGCAGGCGACCACCCACCACGCGGGCCACGGGCTGCCGGGCAGGGCCAGCGCGACGAAGGACGGCAGGGCGGAGAACCCGATCGCGTACGGCAGCCAGGACAGCACCGTCGCCTTCACGCCCAGGTTGTACGCCCAGGCGGCGGCGACCCCGGCGAGGTGGACGCTTCCGGCGAGCGCGCCGCAGGCCAGTGAGAGCGGCACGCTGAGCGCCAGCGCCACGAGGGCCGCGGCCCGTACGGCCGTCACGCTCACCGCACCGGACACCACCGGCTTGGCGTACCGCCCGGCCGCGCGGTCGCGCCGGGCGTCGACGGCGTCGTTGCACCAGCCGACCGACAGCTGGCCCGCGAGCACCGCGGCCGCCACCAGGAGGCAGCCGCGTGCGTCGTGCCCGGCCGTGGCGGCCAGCGCCGTGACCAGCAGGGTGACGGCCGCCGTGGGCAGCGGGTGACAGGCCCTCGGCAGGCCCGGGCGAACGGCTCGGCGGCGGGTGGGTACGGCGTCGGTGGTGGCGTCCACGCGGGGATCGTAGGCGCCGGGCGGGCGATCGGGCGGTACGACCGCGCCGGAAGGTGGCAGGCATGGGGGCACGACGACCCCGACCTGGAGCCCTGATGACGCGGATCGCAGCCGTCCACGGAGTCGTGGCGCCGCACCGGCACACCCAGCGCGAGATCACCGACATGGTGGCCCGCACCTGCCTGCCCGCCGGTGCCGACCGGCGCGCGCTCGACCGGCTGCACCGTGGCGCGCGGGTGAACACGCGTCACACGGTGCTGCCGCTGGACCGCTACGGCGGGTTCGACGACTTCGGCCAGGTCAACGACGTCTTCATCGCGGCCGCCGTCGAGCTCGGTGCCGAGGCGGTCACGGGGGCGCTGCGCGAGGCCGGCCTGTCGCCGCGCGACGTGGACCTGCTGGTCTTCACGTCCGTCACGGGGATCGCCGCGCCGTCCGTGGACGCCCGGCTGGCCGGGCTCCTGGGCATGCGGCCGGACGTCAAGCGGATCCCGGTCTTCGGTCTGGGGTGCGTGGCGGGCGCGGCCGGGCTGGCCCGGGTCCACGACTACCTGCTGGGCCGCCCGCACGACGTGGCCGTGCTGCTCTCCGTCGAGTTGTGTTCCCTGACCTTCCAGCGGGCGGACGCGTCACCGGCCAACCTGGTCGCGACCGCGCTGTTCGGCGACGGGGCCGGTGCCGTCGTCGCCTGCGGTGCCCGGCGGCAGCCGGCGGCCGGATCCGCCCCGACCGTGGTGGCGAGCCGCAGCCGGCTGTATCCGGACACGGAGCGGCTGCTGGGCTGGGACGTCACCGCTTCCGGTTTCCGCGTCGTCCTCGATCCGGCCGTCCCCGACCTCGTGCGCAAGAGCCTCGCCGAGGACGTCGACGACTTCCTCGCGGACCAGGGGCTGGGGCGGCAGGACGTGACGGCGTGGGTGTGCCACGCCGGCGGGCCCCGGGTCCTGGACGCGGTCGCGGAGGCGCTCGACCTGCCGGGGTGCGCCCTGGACGTGAGCCGGCGCACGCTCGCCGAGGTCGGCAACCTGTCGTCCGCCTCGGTGCTGCACGTCCTGCGCGACACGTTGGCGTCCGGCTCCGGGCGGCCGCCGTCGGGCACGCCCGGGCTGCTGCTCGCCATGGGGCCCGGCTTCTGTACCGAACTGGTCCTGCTGCGCTGGTGAATCGGGGAGACGGAGTCGGGAGATGAACATGGTCTGGTACACGGTGCTGGTGCTGGCCGTCGGTCTGGAGCGCGTCGCGGAGCTCGTGGTCGCCCGACGCCACACGCGCTGGAGCCTGGCGCGCGGCGGCGTCGAGTCCGGCCGGGGCCACTACCCGGTGATGGTGGTGCTCCACACCGGGCTGCTGGCCGGCTGCCTCGCCGAGGTGTGGGCGGCCGGGCGGCCGTTCACGCCCGTGCTCGGCTGGGCCATGGTGGCCGTCGTCGCGGCGGCGCAGGCCCTGCGCTGGTGGTGCGTGCGCACGCTGGGAACGCGCTGGAACACCCGGGTCCTCGTCGTGCCCGGCCTGCCCCTGGTGTCCGGGGGCCCGTACCGGTGGCTGCGCCACCCGAACTACGTGGCGGTGGTCGCCGAGGGCCTGGCGCTGCCGCTGGTGCACGGGGCGTGGCTGACGGCGGTGGTGTTCACGGTGGTCAACGCCGTGCTGCTGTCGGTACGCGTCCGGTGCGAGGAGGCGGCACTGAGGTCGGCGCCGGGGGCGGCGCCCGGGGCGGCGCCGTGCGTGGAGGCCACCCGGTGATCGACCTGCTGGTGGCGGGCGGCGGGCCCGCCGGGCTCGCCGCGGCGATCCACGCGGCGCTCGCCGGCTGGGAGGCCGTCGTGGTGGAGCCGCGCCCGGGCCCGGTGGACAAGGCGTGCGGCGAGGGCGTCATGCCGGGCGGCGTCCGCTCCCTGCGCGCGCTTGGCCTCGCCCCGGCGGGGCGGGAGCTGCGCGGCATCCGGTACGTCGACGGCCCCCACCGCGCGCAGGCGGCCTTCCGGGACGGTACGGGCCTCGGCGTGCGCCGCACCGTCCTGCACACGGCGCTGGCGGGCCGGGCCGCCGAGCTGGGCGTCCGGTGCGTGGAGGGCAGGGTCGGCGACGTACGGCAGGACGCGGACGGGGTGAGCGCCGGGGGGCTGCGGGCGCGCTGGCTGGTCGCCGCCGACGGCCTCCACTCCCCCGTGCGACGCGCCCTCGGCCTGGAGCTCCCGGGCCCCCGGCTGCCCCGGCGCTACGGGCTGCGGCGGCACTACCGGGTGGCGCCCTGGTCGGACTTCGTGGAGGTCCACTGGTCGCCGTACGGGGAGGCGTACGTGACGCCCGTGGCCGACGACCTGGTCGGTGTGGCGGTGCTGAGCACGGTGCGACGCGGGTACGAACGGCACCTGGACGCCTTCCCCGAGGTGGCCGGCCGGCTGCGGGGCGCGGCGCCGACGAGCGCGGTGCGCGGCGCCGGGCCGCTCCGGCAGCGGGTGCGCGCCCGGGTGGCCGGGCGGGTGCTCCTCGTGGGTGACGCGGCCGGGTACGTGGACGCGCTCACCGGCGAGGGCGTCGCGCTCGCGCTGGCGTCGGCCGAGGCGGCGGTGGCGTGTCTGCGGGCGGGCCGCCCGCGCGCGTACGAGGGGGCCTGGCGACGGCTGTCACGGCGGCACCGGCTGCTGACGGAGGCGCTGGTCCGGCTCAGCTGCCGGCCGGGCACGGCCCGGCTGGTCGTACCGGTGGCGTCCCGGCTTCCCCCGGTGTTCGCGGCGGGGGTGCACGCGCTGCGGTGAGGGCCCTCGACCGGCACGGCTCCCGCCGAAGGGGCGGGGGCCGGGCGGGAACGTGACCGGCACGGGTTCGCCCAGGGGGCGGGGCCCGGGCGGGACCGCGCTCACCGAACGGGCGACCCCGGACAGGAAACACGACCGGCATGGCTCTTGCCGAGGGGGTGGGCCCCGGGCGGATACTTGACGGATGAACCTCTCGGCGCCGGGTCTCACCGAGCTGCGGGAGCGGCTCGGCACGACGCTGTTCACCCGGGTCGCGGGGCCGGGTGGCCGGGCGAACCGCGCGCGTATCCACGGCGCGCCGGGGCCCCGCTGGTTCGCCGCGGACCGGCCGATCCGCCAGGTGCACGGCGACGCCGCGATGTTCATCGGCGGACTGCGCGCGCTGCTCCTGCAGTCGCTGCACCCGCTGGCCATGGCCGCCGTGGCGGGCCATTCCGACTACCGCGGCGACCCCTGGGGACGCCTCCAGCGCACCAGTACCTTCCTCGCGATGACGACGTACGGCGCCGCGGACGACGCCCAGCGGGCGGTGGACCGGGTCCGCGCCGTGCACGAGCGGGTGAAGGGCGTGACCGCCGACGGGGAGCCGTACCACGCCGCCGACCCGCACCTGCTGGCGTGGGTGCACGTCGCCGAGGTGGACAGCTTCCTGTGTGCCCACCAGCGCTACGGCGCCCACCCGCTGGACGCCGAGGGCTGCGACGCCTACGTCGCCGACACGGCACGCGTCGCGGCCGCGCTCGGCGTGGTCGACCCGCCCCTCGATCTGGCCGGGCTCGCCGAGCGGCTGGCCTCCTACCGCCCGGAGCTGCGCGCCACGCCGGAGGCCCGCGAGGCGGCGCGCTTCCTCCTGCTGCGCCCGCCGCTGCCGGCCGTCGCCCGCGCCCCGTACGCCGTCCTCGCCGCGAACGCCGTCTCCACGCTGCCGCGCTGGGCGCGCGGGCTGCTGCGGCTGCCGTACCTGCCGGTGGTGGAGGCGGCCTGCGTACGGCCCGGCGGGCATGCGCTGACCAGGACGATCCGGTGGGCGCTGGCTCCTGCGCCGCCGCCGCCCGGCACGCACTGAAATCCGCGGGGAACGCGGAGATAACGGGCGGAGGGGCGTTCGCGGGGGTGGCCCAGGGCAACGACCGCGTCGGGTGGCAGCGACATTGATACGCGTTCTTCTCGTCGATAACACCCGCCTCGTGCGGGGGGGCGCTCGCCGCGCTCCTGTCTCGCGAGGAGGACATCGAGGTGGTCGCCGAGGCCGGCGGGGACGGCGAGGTGCTCGCGCGGGCGCAGCCGTGCCGCCCGGACGTGGCCGTGATCGACGTCGACTCCCAGGAGGGCGAGCGGCTCGCCTCGTGCGGCGAGCTCTGCGCACGGCTGCCGGAGTGCCGAACGCTGCTGATGATTGGCCTCGGCGACGCCGGAGCGGCTGCGGCGCGTGCTGGACCTGCACGCCGCCGGTGTCATCAGCACGAACGCCCCGGCGGACCGCCTGGTGCACGGCGTGCGCAAGCTGGCGGGGGCAGCGGTTCATCGACCCGGAGTTCGCGCTGGTCGCGCTCGACGCGGGCGAGAACCCGCTGACCCGGCGGGAGGTGCAGGTCCTGGGCATGGCCGCCGACGGCACGCCCACGCGGGAGATCGCCGAGCGGCTGTCGCTGTCCGTGGCCACGGTCCGCAACCACCTGTCGGCACCACCTGTCGGCGATTACGAAGAAAGCCGGGGCGCGTAACGACGCCTGTGCCGTGAGAGCGTCCCCCCGGACCCGGGAGAAACGCGGATGCCCCCCTCCACCTGCGCTTTCTCCGGAACACCACGTCGGCCACCCCGCCCGCGGACCCCCACGGGGATTGGTTAGGCTCCCCTAAGTTATTCTCGTGAAGGAGCCGCATGCCGTCCGTGTCCCCGCAGCACCCCGTCATATCCGAGGGGCACCCCCGGCGCTGGCTCATTCTGGGCGTCATCTGCCTGGCGCAGCTCGTGGTGATCCTCGACAACACCATCCTCAACGTCGCCGTGCCCACCCTCACCCGGGACCTGGGCGCCTCCGCCGCCGATGTCCAGTGGGTCATCAACGCCTACGCGCTGGTCCAGTCGGGCCTGCTGCTCACGGCGGGCGGCGCGGCCGACCGCTACGGGCGCAAGCGCATGCTCATGACCGGGCTCGCGCTGTTCGGGCTGGGCTCGCTGGCGGCCGGACTGGCCCAGTCCACCGGCCAGTTGATCGCCGCCCGCGCCGGGATGGGCGTCGGCGCCGCCCTGCTGCTGACCACCACGCTCGCCGTCGCGCTCCAGGTCTTCCCGGAGCCGGAGCGCGTACGGGCCATCGGCATCTGGGCCGCCGTCAACGCCCTGGGCTTCGCCGCCGGGCCGCTGGTCGGCGGTGTGGTCCTCGCGCACTTCTGGTGGGGCGCCCTCTTCCTGGTCAACCTGCCGGTGGTGGCGCTCGGGCTGGTCGCGGCCGCCGTGCTCGTACCGGAGAGCACCGCTCCGGGCGGGGCGCGCCCCGATCTGCCCGGTGCGCTGCTGTCCACGGTGGGCATGGCGTCGCTCGTCTACGTCGTCATCACCGGGCCCGAACACGGCTGGACCTCGGGGCCGGTGCTGGTGGGCGCGGCCCTCGTCGCCGTCACCGCGACCGCCTTCGTACGGTGGGAGCGCCGCGTCGCCCATCCCATGCTGGACCTCGGCTTCTTCCGCGACCGCACCTTCACCGGCGCCATCGCCGGGGCGCTGCTGATCACCTTCGGCAGCGGGGGCGCGCTGTACCTGCTGACCCAGCAGCTGCAGTTCGTGCACGGGTACGGCGCGCTGGAGGCGGGGCTGCGCACGGCGCCGTTCGCGCTGACCGTCGTGCTGCTGAACTTCACCGGGGTCGCGGCCCGCGCCAGCCGGGCCGTGGGCATCCCGGGGTCCGTCGCCCTCGGCATGGGGCTGCTCGCGGCGGGCCTCGCGGTCGTCGCGGTGCTCGACTCCCAGGGCTTCGGCTACGGCGGCATGCTCGTCGGGCTGGTCCTGATGGGGGCGGGGTGCGCGCTGGCGAACCCGGCGATGGCGGTGGCGGTCCTGAACGCGATCCCACGCGAGAAGGCGGGTGTCGGCGCGGGCATCGAGGGCACAGTCACGGAGTTCGGCAACGGCCTCGGCGTCGCCGTCCTCGGCGCGGTGCTCAACTCCCGGTTCGCCGCGCTGGTTCCGGTCCCGGCGGCCGCCTCGCTCCCGGCGGCGCTGGCCGCCGCGGACTCGGCGGGCGAGCGGGAGCGGATCGCGGACGCGTTCGCCTCCGGCCTGGTGACCAGCCAGCTGGTCGGGGCGGCGGCCGTGCTGGTGGGCGGCCTGCTGGCCGCGGCGCTGCTGCGGCGCGCGGAGAAGGGGGCGGCCGCCCCGGCACAACCGGCCCCCGAGGCGCCCGAGAAGTCCGCCGAGGTCGCGTCGGTCTGACTGTGCCGGGGGGCTTGCCGCTAACGCCGGCCCGGCTCCGCCGCGGCCCCCGCCAGGACGGCGCGGTGGACGGCGCGGGCGAGCCGCGCGCCCCACGGTGAGCGCGGTCCGGCGAAGGCGTGCGGCTCTTCGCCGGGGCGGGGGACGCGGGCGGCGACGCACACGGCGTCGGTGGGCGTGCCCGAGCAGTCGTGCCCCGCTTCCAGCAGCGCCTGGACCTTGGCCTCGGTGGCGGTGGCCACCGCGTTGACGAGGGCGGCGTCGGTCAGGGCGGCCGGGACGGCGACCACGATGTTGATCGTCCCGGCCGGCGGCGGGCCGGCCTCGCCGTCCTCCGGCGAGGCGGCCCAGGTCGACACGCCCAGGCCGACGGTGACGGCCGCCTCGACGCCGCCGTCGGCGGCGTGGGCGCACCGCGTGACGTCCGCGGCCGTCATCAGCCCGACCCCGGCACCGCGGGCACCGGCGCGGTGGGCGAGCGCGGCCAGGTGCCGGGCGGGGTCGGTACGCCGGTAGCCGTGCGGCACCTGGGCGTTCAGGACCCACGCCCGCTCCCCGATGCCGCCGCCCAGCACCGCACTGCTGGCCATCCGCCAGCCGTCTCCCGCACGCCACACCAGCGCGGGGAGCCGTATGCCGTCCTCCACGTGCCAGAGCCGCTCCATGGCCAGCGCGGGCGGCAGCGGCGCGTGGGAGGTGAGGGTGGAGGACACCGGGGGCTGCTCCTCGGGGGAGGGCGCGGGGGCGCGGATACGGCGGAACCGGCTGATCCTACGCGCAGCCGCGCCGGCGCCCGCACCCGCGCGTCAGCCGGCTCACGCCGCTCGCCGGTGGAGGCGGTCCAGGAGGGCCAGGTCGTCCTCGGAGAGGCGCAGCGCACCGGCGGCCACGTTGGCGGTGAGGTGCTCCGGGTCACCCGTACCGGGGATGGCCAGCACGTGCGGCCCGCGGTGCAGCGTCCAGGCGAGCCGGACCTGCGCCGCGCTCACGCCGTGGGCGCGCGCCACGGCGAGCACCTCGTCGCCGTCCGGTCCACCGGCCCCCGCGTCGCGCCCGGTACCGGCGATCGAATAGAACGGCACGAACGCGATCCCCTGCTCGCCGCAGTCGCGCACGAACGCGTCGTGCTCGGGCCGTACGCCGATGCCGTACGGGTTCTGTACGCACACCACCGGCGCGATGGCCCGCGCCTCGGCGAGCTGTTCGGGGGTGACGTTGGAGACGCCGAGGTGGCGGATGAGCCCCGCGTCCCGCAGTTCGGCGAGGGCGCCGAAGCGGTCGGTGATCGAACGGTTCCCGAGCATGCGCAGGTTGACCACGTCGAGGTGGTCGCGACCGAGCTGGCGCAGGTTCTCCTCGACCTGGCCGCGCAGCTGCCCGGGTTCGGCGTGCCACCACTCGCCCGAGGGGTCGCGGTGGGGTCCGACCTTGGTGGTGATGACGAGGTCGTCCGGGTAGGGGGCCAGCGCCCGGTTGATCAGCTCGTTGGCGGAGCGCAGCCGGGAGAAGTAGAACGCGGCGGTGTCGATGTGGTTCACGCCGAGTTCGACGGCGCGGCGCAGGACGGCTATGGCCTGGTCGCGGTCGCGCGGGGCGGCGTCGGGCGCGAACGCCTCGCCGGTCTGCGGCAGGCGCATGGCGCCGAAGCCCATGCGGTTGATCTCCAGGTCGCCGAGTGTCCAGGTACCCGACGCCGCCGCGGTGATGGTCTGTGAGGTCATCCCGGGATGATCACCCCAACGCCCGTAAGACGCCAGCCCTTTGGGACACCTTTGGGACACCTCTCACCTTTGCCGTCCGGAGCTCCCCCCGGGGCGTCCGGTCACGGCCGTACGGCCCACCGCCGCCGCCAGCTTGCGCAGCCGGCGCCAGTCCAGCGCGGGGGGCGCCTCGGGGACCCCGGGCCGCAGCCGCGGTACGCGGACGCGCAGCGCGCCCGGTGCGGCGCGGCAGTGGACGGGGGCGGGCAGGACCAGCGCCTCACCGTCGATGCCGACCTCGAGGGTGGGGCTGTCGGCGTCGACGACGACCTCGCGGGCCGTGAGCACCGTGAGCCCGTTGGCCTCGGGGTCGAGCAGCAGCCCGGCGGCCGCGGCGGCGCCGTCCACGCGGATGCCGAGGACGCCGAGGACCCCGGAGTCGAGCCGCTCACGACGGCCGAAGCCGAACGGCTCGTCCCTGCGGTACGGGTTGTTGCTGACGAGCACGGCTTGCGGGCCGGTGAGCACCGTGCCGCCGGCGCGGGCGGTCAGCCGGGGGCCGCTCTGCCGGGTGAGCAGGTCGGGCAGCATGTCCAGCGCCGTGCCGACCTTGTCCTCCCGGTAGGCGGGGCTCTGCACGACGGCCCCGTAGACGCCGAAGGAGACGTTGTTGACGAAGGGGCGCCCGCCGGCGAAGCCGAGGTCCACCCGGAGTTCCACGCCGTCCGTGAGGGCGTCCAGGCAGGCGGCGGGGTCGTCGCGGTCGAGGCCGAGGTCCATCGCGAAGTGGTTGCGGGTCCCGGCGGAGATGACCAGGAACGGCAGGTCGTGCTCGGCGGCGACGGCGGCCACCAGCGCCTGGGTGCCGTCGCCGCCCGCGACGCCCAGCAGGTCCGCGCCGTCCGCCACCGCGCGCCGGGCGAGCTCCGCGACGTCCTGGTGCCGCACCGGGTCGAGCAGCACCACGCGCGCGCCGAGCCGCTCGGCTTTCTCCTTGAGGCGGCAGCGCGCCACCTTGGAGCCGCCGGACAGCGGGTTCATGAACAGCACGGCCCGGCGCGGCGGCGGCGTGCGGTGCTCCTTGGCCCGTACGGGACGCAGGCCCGTGCTCCGCAGCGCGTACCGGCCGGTCCACACGGCCACGCCCCACAGGGCGAAGGACACCGCGAGGGCCCTCAGCAGGCCCGCGGCCGCGAACAGGGCGATGACGGCGAGGGGTGTCGCCGCCGCCAGCGCGGCGGCCGCCACCCGTACCGCTCCGCGTGTGGTCAGCGCCCACCACAGCGCGGCCGCCGTGGCGGCCAGGCCGGCGACGCCGACCAGGAGGAGCAGGACGCCGCCGACGCCCGCGTACAGCAGCGGCATCAACGCCGCGAGCGCCGCCGCGGTGAGGGACGCCCGGGCCGACCACCGCTGCGCGCGCTGCACCCGCCCGTGCGCGTCCCATCCGGTCCCCATGTGCCGTCCCCTCCCTCGCCTCCGGACATCGTAGGAGCGGCGGCCCCTTGCCGCCTTACGCGGCGTCGGGCGGGGCCGTGTCCTCGGACGCCTGGGCGACACCGTCGTCGAGGACGACGGTGATGGGCTCCCCCGGGCCGCCGACACCCGAGAGCCGGTCCGCGATGCGGCCGTAGACGGTGGCGGCCACGGCCCACTCGGCTCCGAGCACCTCGGCGTCGGCGCGGGTGTGCCATACCTTGATGAGCAGGGCGATCAGGGACATGCCCGACACCGTGACCCGCAGCCTGCCTCCGCCGAGGTCTTCGACCTGGTGCGGCGTACGGAAGTGGGGGTGGTGGGCGGCGAGCCCGGCGAGGAACTCCCAGTGGTGCTGGTGCACGACCAACTGGGCCCGGGCCACACCGGCCGCCTTCATCAGCAGCACGCCGTGGACGACGTCTTGCTCGGGCGGCGCCTCGCCGTCGCCGCCGGGCCCGGCGGCCGCCGGGCCGGGAGGCACGCGCTCGCCGCGGTAGGCCGCTTCGATGACGTTCTTGAGCTCCGCGTCCTTGCCGGGGGTGTCGTTCCGGCCCCCGTTCCGGCCCCCGTCGCCACTGGGGCCGGCCTCTTCGGCGTGTTCCTCGTCGCGTTCCATCGTCCCCTCCTGGTGGTCGTCGTGCTCACCGGTGACACCGTCGCCGCCGCCTTCGAGGACCGGCCGCGGCGCGTCGGCGAGGCGGCCCAACCCCTCGACGACGTCGCACCGCAGGGCGCGGATCTCCCCCGTCAGGCCGTCCAAAGCCTCCAGCTCCCGGCTATCCCGGCCATCCAGGCCATCCCGGCGCAGGCTCGCGGCAGCGTCCTGGATCGCTTCACGGGTCCGCTGGTGCTCGGTGGCCACCGCGCCGGAGAGCGCCGTCAGCGCCCCCGTCTGACCGTCCAACTTTCTGATGACGTCATTCACACGGGCTTCGGTCACGACCGGCACGACCGCCGGCCCCGCGGCCCTTACCCATGCCGAACAGGCGTTTCCACCCCACGTAACCCCCTCGTCACGCGCCGTAGCGAGCGGTCCGATCATGCCCATGTGAACCGCATGCGACGCGGCGTTTTTCAGCCGCCGCGGCACCGGCACCACAGGGGCCGACGAGGCCCGCGAGGCCATGGGGGCACCCTCATGAACGATCAAAAAACCATGGGGTTAGCATATGAGCGCCGCCTAGCTCGAAAGATGGACCTGTGACTGTCAACGACGACTCGTTCACCAATTGGAAGACCCGCGAGGAGATCGCGGAGTCGATGATCCCGATGATCGGCAAGCTGCACCGGGAGCGGGACGTCACCGTCCTGCTGCACAGCCGCTCCTTGGTGAACAAGTCGGTGGTCAGCATTCTCAAGACCCACCGATTCGCCCGGCAGATCGCCGGTGAGGAACTCTCCGTCACCGAGACGATGCCCTTCCTGCGCGCCCTCACCACGCTCGACCTGGGTCCGTCCCAGATCGACATCGGCATGCTCGCCGCGACGTACAAGACGGACGGCCGCGGCCTGTCGGTGGAGGAGTTCACCGCCGAGGCCGTCGCCGGTGCCACCGGCGCCAACAAGATCGAGCGCCGCGAGGGACGCGACGTCGTCCTCTACGGGTTCGGCCGCATCGGCCGCCTCGTCGCCCGCCTCCTCATCGAGAAGGCCGGCTCCGGCAACGGCCTGCGGCTGCGCGCCATCGTCGTGCGCGGCGGCGGGGAGCAGGACCTGGTCAAGCGCGCCTCGCTGCTGCGCCGCGACTCGATCCACGGCCAGTTCCAGGGCACCATCACCGTCGACGAGGCGACCAGCACGATCGTCGCCAACGGCAACGCGATCAAGGTGATCTACGCGAACGACCCGTCCGAGGTCGACTACACCGCGTACGGCATCAAGGACGCCATCCTCATCGACAACACCGGCAAGTGGCGCGACCGCGAGGGCCTGTCCAAGCACCTGCGCCCCGGCATCGACAAGGTCGTCCTGACCGCCCCCGGCAAGGGCGACGTCCCGAACATCGTCCACGGCGTCAACCACGACACCATCAAGCCGGACGAGCGGGTCCTGTCCTGCGCCTCCTGCACCACCAACGCCATCGTCCCGCCGCTGAAGGCGATGGACGACGAGTACGGCGTCCTGCGCGGTCACGTCGAGACCGTCCACTCGTTCACGAACGACCAGAACCTGCTGGACAACTACCACAAGGCCGACCGCCGCGGCCGCTCGGCGCCGCTGAACATGGTGATCACCGAGACCGGTGCCGCCTCCGCCGTCGCCAAGGCGCTGCCCGACCTCAAGGCGCCGATCACCGGCAGCTCGATCCGCGTTCCCGTCCCGGACGTCTCGATCGCCATCCTGAGCCTGCGCCTGGGCCGTGAGACCACCCGCGACGAGGTCCTCGAGTACCTCCGCGACGTCTCGCTGCACTCGCCGCTCAAGCGCCAGATCGACTTCACCACCGCCCCCGACGCGGTCTCCATGGACTTCGTCGGCTCGCGCCACGCCTCGATCGTCGACGCCGGCGCCACCAAGGTCGACGGCGACAACGCCATCCTCTACCTCTGGTACGACAACGAGTTCGGCTACTCCTGCCAGGTCATCCGTGTCGTCCAGCACGTCTCCGGGGTGGAGTACCCGACCTACCCGGCCCCGGACCCGGCGGTCTGATCCCGGCCCCGGACCCCTCCGGACCTCGGACCCCTCCGCGGCGGCGCGCCTCACGGCACCCGCCCGCGGCGGGGTCCGCGTCGTTCAGCGGGGGCGGCCACCTGAGGCCGGCCGCCCCCGGGCGAGCGAGCAGAGGGGTGCGGCCAGGGCGCCCAGAGGAAAAGGAGGCTGACAGATCGTCAACGGCATGGTTACGATGCCGGTGATGAACTACTTCTCCTCGTACGGATTGGGGGACTCGTTCGCTCAGGGTGAGTGCTGATGGCACCTCACTTCGCGAACGGGATTCCGACCCGCCTGCTGATGTGGCAGCGCGTGCGCGAGTACGCCGTGCCACCGTCCATGATCGAGACCGCGACCGCACGGCGTGCGGTCGGTGACTGGGCGGGGGCCTGCGCCGCCGCCCGGATCGACGTCGATCTCGATCTGCGCGCCGTGCGCGACCGCCACGGCACCGAACTCGCCAACCGCCTCCGTGCTGACCTGCGCCGACTGGCGCCGGATCTGCTGCGCTGGCACATGCCCCGGATAGCCCCCGACGGGCGGCTCCGGCCCGGCCTCACCCTCTCGCTGGCCCGTTACGGGACTCCCGGCGGCCCGTCGCCGCAGTTGGTGGTGCGGACACCGCCGGCCTGGGCGGACGCCGGACAGCGGATGGCCCTCGCCCTGTGGGAGGGGCCGCATGCCCACCCGCATGCCCACCCGCACCCGCACCCCGACCGGCGTTTCCGGCTGGACCTGCACCGGCACCTCTGGGACTCCGCACGCAGCGGCGAACTGGCGCGGCGGTGCGGTACGGGCGAGCCGCCGTCAGGCCGCGGTCCGTTCCCCGAACGATGGGCCGCCGAGGCGGAGTCGCTGTTGCGTGCCGAGGGCCGGCCCGCTCGCGGGGCCTTCACCGTGCGGCTGGGGGCGCGCAGTCACGCCGTGTTCGCGCTCGTCGCCCCCGACGACGGCCATGCCCCGACGGTGCGGTCGCTGCGGGAGGCGCTGCCGCCGCACGAGGCCGCGGCGCTGCCGGTGCTGCCGGAGGCCGCGGTCCGGGCCCTGCCCGACCTGGAGTTGCTGCGGGCCGGGCTGATCGCGCCGGAGCGGCTGCATCCGCTCGTCGCCGAGGCGCTGGCGCCGTACGGCTCCGCCTCGGTCGTCCGCCCGGTGTCCGAGCCCGGTGATCCGCACCGGGTGGAGTGCCGGGGCGAGATCCACCGGATCGCGCTGCGCGACGGCGTGCTGACGGCGGTCGACCACGACCCGGACCAACTGCGCCGCGAGGCGCTCCTGGTGGCGCTCGGCGGGCCGCCGCTGCCCTGCCTGCGGGCGATCGACACGGTGCACCGCGATCCGGAGGCACTGCCCGCGGTGCGGGAGCGGCTGCGCCACGGTGACGTCGCCGGGGCGCTCGCCGTGGTCGAGGGCCTGCTCGGGCCCGGTGCGGTCCTGCGCGACGGGCCGCTCCGGGAGGAACTGCGGGCGGCCGCCGACCGCCGCGTCGACCACGGGCTCTTCCGCTCGGGGCTGGTCCCCGTACACCCCGCTTCCGGTACGGCGCTGGCGGCCGCGAACTCCTCGGGCGCGGGCCATCCGCAGGCCGGCCACCGCCCGCGGCTCGACCGCCGGACACCTTCCGTGCTGCGCCACAAGCGGAGCAGCCGGACCCGGCCCCGTACCGGCCTGATCTCCTGACCGGCGGCCCACGGCCGCCCCCTTTCCGCCTTCCCTGTACGGCGTGTTGAGCGCCGCATGCCTTCACGACCTCCGGGACGGGCCGTCCCGTCCCCTTCTCCCACCCAGGTGATGCCCATGACCACGAGTACGCTCCTGCCCGCCCCGGCCACCGGCGCCGCCGCGACCGATGCCCAGCTCGCCGTCGCCGACGACCTCCTCGCCCTCCTGCGGACGACCACCACCGAGCCGCGCCCCGACGAGCAGCTCGAAGCACTGACGCTGGCCGTCGCCGCCGACCTCCCCGTACTGCTCTGGGGTGAGCCGGGCATCGGCAAGACCGCGGCGCTGACGCAGCTCGCCGCCTCCCTCGACCTGCCGCTCACGACCGTGATCGCCAGCGTCCACGAGCCGTCCGACTTCTCCGGGCTGCCCATCGTGGGCGACGACCCCGCGGTACGCGGCGTGCCGATGGCGCCGCCGCAGTGGGCGGTGGAGCTCGTACGGGCCGGGCGGGGTCTGCTCTTCCTCGACGAGCTGTCCACCGCCACCCCGGCCGTGCAGGCCGCGCTGCTCCGGGTCGTCCTGGAGCGGAGGGTCGGTGAGCTGCAACTGCCCGAAGGGGTGAGGATCGTGGCCGCCGCCAATCCGCGCGCGTCCGCGGCGGACGGCTGGGAGCTGAGCCCGCCGCTGGCCAACCGGTTCGTGCACCTGTACTGGGTGCACGACCGGGAGGTGGTGGTGCGCGGGCTCGGCGGGGTCTGGCCGCGGGCGGAGCTGCCCCGGCTGGTGCCGGAGCTGCTGCCGGAGGCGGTGGCGTTCGCCCGGCGCGCGGTCTGCGGCTTCCTGAAGGCGCGGCCGACGCTGATCCACCGACTGCCGAGTACCGAGACACGGCGCGGTGGCGCCTGGCCGTCGCCGCGCAGTTGGGAGGCCGCGCTGACACTGCTGGCCTTCGGTACGGCGGCCTCCGCCTCCCGGGAGGTGCTGGCGCTGCTGGTGCGGGGAGCCGTGGGCGACGGGCCGGGGCTCGAACTCCTCGCCCATCTGGACCGGATGGACCTGCCGGACCCGGAGTCGCTGCTGGCCGATCCGGCCACCGCCGAGCTGCCGGAGCGGGGCGACCTGCGTCAGGCGACGCTGGAGGCGGTGGTGGCCGCCGTCGGGGCGCGGCCGGAGCGGGAGCGGTGGGAGGCGGGGTGGGCGGTGCTCGTCCGGGCGCTGGAGACCGGCGCCCCGGACCTGCTGGTCGCTCCGGCGACGACGCTGGCGGCGCTGCGGCGCGACGACTGGGAGGTGCCGCAGGCCGTGGAGCGGCTGACCGGGGTGATCGGCCTCGCCCAGGGGGCGGACCGGTCGGTGGGCCGCGTCGCGGCGACGGCCGGCGCCGGAACCGCGGCGGGGGCGCGCCGATGACGGGGCCCGCCGCTCAGCGCCCGGTGACGGGACCGGGGCCCGGGCCGGGCCCACTGCGGGGTCCACGCCCGGTGCCGCGCCCGGTCCCGTACCCGGCGCCACGTCCGGCGCCACCTGCGATGTCCCGACCCGCGCCGCAGCCGTCGCCCCGCTCCGGCGGGCCGGCCCGCGGGCCCGTACTCCCGCTGGACATGGAGAAGTTGCTCACGGCCCGGCTGCACGCGGTGAAGGTCCGCCCCTACCTCGCCGACGCGCTCTTCGCCCTGCACGTGGTGGAGGACCGGTCGGTGCCGACGATGGGGGTGGACGCGCACTGGCGCTGCTACGTCTCCCCCGCCTTCGTGGCCCGCACCCCGGTGGAGGAGCTGGCGGGCGTCTGGGTGCACGAGGTCTCGCATCTGCTCCGGGACCACCACGGGCGGGGCGAGCGGTACGCGCGCGAGCACGAGGCGTACGGGCCGGGTGAGAGGCTGCGGCGCAACATCGCGGCGGACTTCGAGATCAACGACGACATCTACGGCGATGGCCTGCCCAGGCCCGCCGGCGTGGTGCTCCCGAGCATGCTGCGGCTGTCCGACGGGCTGCTGATGGAGGAGTACCTGCGCACGGCGTCGATGTCCGGGCTCGTCGCGGAGCTCGCCTGGCTGGACTGCGGCAGTGGTGCCGACGGGCAGGAGCGCCCCTGGGAGCTGGGGCCCGACGGGGCACACGGGCTGACCAGGCAGCAGCGGGACGCGGTCCGCTTCCGGGTCGCGGAGGGCATCAAGGGGAAGCCGGGCAGCGCGCCGGAGGGGTGGCGCCGGTGGGCGGAGGAGGCGTTCCACCCCCCACAGCCGTGGCGGCAGTTGCTGGGGGCGGCGATCCGCTCGGCGGTGGGTGCGCCGGGCGCGGGCGAGAACCACAGCTACCGGCGCCCGTCCCGGCGCTCGGCCGGTGTTCCCGGGGTGATGCTGCCCAGTCTGCGCCGTACGCCGCCCCGGGTCTGCGTCGTGATCGACACCTCGGGGTCGGTGAGCGACGCGGAGCTGGGCAGCGCGCTGCTGGAGGTGGCGGCCATCGCGCGGGCGGTGGGCGGGCGGCGCGACCTGGTGTCGGTGATCTCCTGCGACGCGGCGGCCCGGATCGCCGTCCCGCTCTGCCGCGCCGAGAGCATGGAGCTGATCGGCGGCGGGGGCACGGACCTGCGCTCCGGTTTCACCCGGGCGCTCCGCTCCGGGCCGCGCCCGGACGTCATCGTCGCCCTGACGGACGGTCAGACGCCCTGGCCGTCCGCGCCACCGCCCTGTCGCACGGTCGTCGGCCTCTTCCCCCGCCCCACCCGCGCCAGGAGCGAGCGGAACCCCGACTACGTCCCGGCCACGCCGCCGGCGTGGGCGCGTGTCGTCACCATCGGCTGAGAGGGCCCGGTCGCTCCGGCTCAGTCCTGCGCGTCCTGCGCGTCCTGTGCGTCCTGCGGGTACCAGCGCAGTTCGACGGTGTTGCCGTCGGGGTCCCGCACGTAGACGGACTGGGCGGAGCCGCGGGCGCCGAAGCGGCTGACCGGGCCCTCCAGGACGTCGAACCGGCCGGAGTCGATGACCTCCTGCCAGTCCACGGGGTCCACCACCAGACAGATGTGGTCCACGTTGGACTCGCCGCGGGGCCGCTTGAACAAGTCGATGATCATCGTCGGGCTGACCCGTACGGACGGGAACGGCACCTTGCCGGCCCGCCACTCCTCGACCCGCACCGGCTCCAGGCCGAGGGGTCCGCAGTAGAACTCCAGGGACCGCTCGACGTCCTCCACGTTGAGCACCACGTGGTCGAAATCCTTGACCCGCACGGGGCCACCCCCTCCGGTGGTCCGGGCCTCCCGGCCGGGACCGCTCGTACGACAGACGGACGGTCGCCCGGGAGCACCGGGAGACCGTCCGTCCACAGTAGCGGGGTGCCTTGTCAGCGGAGTCCCGGCACCAGACCGAGCACGGGCGCCACCGGAGCGACGAGCTGCTGGAGTTCTCCGAGGCGGTGCAGCCCGCTGAGCCCACCGAGCTGCTGGGACACCCTCGGCACCTCGGAGCGCCGCTCCGGGGGCATGGAGCTCATCATCAGATCTTCGGCCTGGCTGAGGAGGGACGGCCCCTTCGGCCCGATGGGGAGGCCGACCGCGTCCGCCGTGGGGGCGGTCAGCGCGGTGGTGCCGGCGGCGAGGACGAGGGCGGCGAATACACGTTGCGTCTTGGTCACAGCCCGACCAACGCCGCGCCCCGGCGGAGGATGCGGCCCGTTACGCCATAGGGGTGCGGTGCGGCCGCGTCTCCTCGGCCGCCGCGCCGTGCGGTGGAGGCGGCGGTCCACAGCAGCTGGAAATCCCCGACGCGAACCGCCCGTTCCAAGCCAGACCGATGCCGCCGGGGCGCGGGTTTCCGCCGCTCCCGGGCGGGATCGAGTGACGAGAGGGGAAGATGAGGAGATGACCGGTCCTGATCGTACGAGTCAGCCCGTGCCCGGTGCGCCCGCCCTCGGGAGGCGCCGGTTCCTCGGTTACGTACTGGCCGCTCCGACCCTGGTGACCGCCGCCGAGTTCGGTCCGGCGCCGGGGGCCGCCGCGGCCGGCGTCCCCGCACCGGGCGTCCCGTCGGCGGGCATCCCCTCACCGGACCTCACCGAACTGCTCGACCTCAACGACGTGATGACCGCGGCGGCCCTGCCGACCGCGCACCTGATCACGGTCGAGGTGAACGGGGACGGCACCGTGTCGTTCGCCCTGCCGCGGGCCGAGGTCGGGCAGGGCATCACCACGTCGACGGCGATGCTGATCGCCGAGGAGATGGACGTACCGGTGGAACGGGTCCGGGTCACGCTGGCCGACGCCCGCCCGGAGCTCGTGTTCAACCAGCTCACCGGCGGATCGAACACGACCGTCTCGACGTACACGCCGATCCGGGTCGCGGCCGCCCTGGCCCGGGCCCGGCTGCTGCAGGCGGCGGCGGGGGAACTCGGGGCGGCCGTCACCGACCTCAGCCTGGAGGCGGGGGTCGTCACCGGCCCGGCGGGCCGGAGCATCGGCATCGGGGAGCTGTCCGGGAAGGCCGCGAGCGCCGCGACACAGCGGATGTCCGTGGAGCTGAAGGCGCGTGAGCGGTTCACCGTGATCGGCAAGCCGCACGACCGGATCGACGCGCTCGCCGCGGTCACCGGGCGCAAGAAGTTCACGATGGACCTGGACGTACCGAACGCCAAGCCGACCATGGTCTGCCGTCCGCCGACCATCAACGGCAGGGTCGGCGAGGTCGCCAACCTCGACGAGGTCGGCGCCATGCCGGGCGTCACCGATGTCGCGGTCGTCTCCACCGGGGTGGCGGTGCGCGCGGAGACCTTCGGCCAGTGCGTCGACGCCGTGCGCGCCCTGCGGGTGTCGTGGAAGCCCGGCACCGTGGAAGGCGCGTCCGACGAGTCCGTACGCAAGGAGTTGCGGGCCGCCGAACTGCCCCTGGGGCTGCCGCCGCTGACCCCGGTCGCGGAAGGCCGGTTCACCTTTCACTTCCGCGGCAACAGCGCGCTGGAGCCCAACTGCGCGATAGCCGACGTACGGCCCGACCGCGCCGAGATCTGGGCGTCGCTGAAGGCCCCGATCGTCGCGCAGCAGACCATCGCGGCCAAGCTCGGGCTGCCGCCGCGCGCGGTCAGGGTGCACGTCACCGAAGGCGGGGGCTCCTTCGGGCGCAAGCTGTTCTTCGACGCCGCGCTGGAGGCCGCCGAGATCTCCCGGCGGATCGGCAAGCCCGTCAAGCTCATGTGGCACCGGGCCGACGACTCCCGCCAGGGGCGCACCCACCCCATGGCCACCTCGCGCGTGCGCGTCGCGTACGCCGGTGACACCGTCCTCGGTTACCAGCAGCGGCACACGAGCGTCTCCACCGACTTCGGCCACGGGCTCGGCGAGATCCTCACCGCGATGGCCGCGCAGCTGCCGGTGGGCGACATCGGGTTCGCCGAAACGTTCTTCCAGCTCTCCCAGTCGATGCCGTACGACTTCGGCGTCACCAGCCGGCTGCTGAGCGAAACCGCCAAGGGCTTCAACACGGGCAGCATGCGCAACGTCTATTCGCCGGACGTCACCTGCGCCCGGGAGCTCGTCGTCGACCGGCTCGCCGCGAAGATGGGCAAGGACCCGTTCCGGTTCCGTCGCGCGTTCCTCCGCGACGATCGCGCCCGGGCCGTGCTGGAGAAGGCCGCCGAGGCCGGGGAGTGGGGCAGGTCCATGCCGGCCGGCACGGCGCAGGGCATCGCCTTCCACTCGGAGTACCACTCCGTCAGCGCCGTACTGGTGGAGATCGACTGCCGGCCCGAGACCGTCGGCCGTCCCGTCCGCGACGGCGTGACGGGACCGCGCGTCACCAAAGCGGTCGTCGCCGTGGACGTCGGGCTCGCCGTCAACCCGCGTGGGCTGGAGGCGCAGATGATGGGCTGCGTCATGGACGGGATCGCCCAGACGCTGACGGCCGGCCTCCACCTGCGGGACGGGTACTTCCTGGAGGCCAGTTGGGACAACTACTTCTACACCCGGCAGTGGAACACGCCACCCGAGCTGGAGGTCATCGTGATGCCGGACACCACGGGGGAGCCCGGTGGCGCCGGGGAGCTCGGGGTCGCCGCGTCGATGGCCGCGGTCGCCTGTGCCTACGGCCGTGCCACGGGAACCATGCCGACCACCTTCCCCATCAACCACGGCACGCTCTCCTTCATCCCCAAACCGACCGTCCCGCCGATCCCCCAGTCCCCCACCGACGGCCTGGACCACGTCCGCTGACAACTTGGAGATCACGTGCCGGAGTACACGTTCCGCCTCAATGGTGAGCAGGTCACCGTCGACGTCGACGGCGACGTGCGGCTGCTGTGGGTGTTGCGCGACGTCCTGGGGGTCACCGGGCCGAAGTACGGTTGCGGCATCAACGTCTGCAAGGCGTGTACGAGCCACCTCAACGGCAGGGCCGTCAACCCGTGCGCGGTCCCCGTCAAGGACCTGAGCCCGACCGACGAGGTCACCACGATCGAAGGGCTCGCGGCCACGGTGGGCGCGGAGCTGCATCCGATGCAGCGGGCGTGGCTCGACCACGACGTGGCGCAGTGCGGCTACTGCCAGCCCGGCCAGATCATGGCCGCCGTCGCGCTGGTCCGCCGGGTGGCGGAGGAAGGCCGCAAGGTCACCGAGGAGGACCTCGATTCGCTGCGCAACATCTGCCGCTGCGGCACCTACCCCCGTATCCGCGAGGCGATCAAGGCGGGCGCCGAGCGGATGTGAGCGGTCGCGCAGAGGTGAGCGGCCGTGCGGGAGCGGGCGGCACCGGGGTCGGCGCCCCGGTGCCGTACGGACGTGAAGGCGCCGCCGGGTCCACCGGCGGCGGTACAACGATGTCAGGCCACCCGGGTACGCGTTCCGGAGGCGGGGAAGCGGGGTCGTCAGCCGCAGTGTTCGCGCGTGGTCTGCCGGCGTGGGCGCGTCTGAGGGCGTGGGGTCTCGCCTAAGAGGGAGCCTTCCGGTTCGAGGAGCCGCCGCTGGGACAGGAGGTACCCCAGCTCGGCCCTGCTGCGGCTCCCCAGGGCTTCGGAGACCTTCCGGATGTGGGTGGAGACGGTACGGGCGCTCACGCCCAGCCGGGCCGCGATGGTCTCGTCCGTGTGGCCGGTCACGACCATGCGGAGGACGGTCCTGCGGACGGAGTTGGTGAGCAGGTCGGGACGGTGCTGTTCGGTGGCGAGGGCAATGGGCTCCGCCCGCTCCCACATGTGCTCGAACACCTTGGTGAGGAACTCGATCGCACCGGGGTGCCGGATGGCCAGTGCGGCGCTCTTCCGCTCCGGTGCACCGGGGATGAAGGCGATCGAGCGGTCACAGATGATGACGCGTTCGAAGATCTCGTCCAGCGTGCGCACCTGGGCGCCCTCGGCCAGGACCTGTTCGATGTACGCGAGGGTGGGGCCGTGCGACCGCACGCTGTGCTGGTAGAGCGTGCGCTGCCGTACCCCTTTGCGTACGAGTGCGAGGTCGCGGGGCAGGGCCTCGGCGAGCAGCGCGGGCGAACGGCCGCCGCCCGGCTGCGCGGTGAGCAGCTCCTCCTTGCAGGACCCGACGGCCAGCCGCAACGCCTCTCCGATGACCTCTTCGCCACCCAGGTGCTCGATGGGCAGCTCTGCTTGGCGCTGCACTTTTCGATAGACGGCTTCCGCTGTGAGAAAGGAGGAGCGCAGCGACTCCAGGGTTTTCCGGCGCTGTTCGATGTCGCGCTCCACGGGTCGCGTGAGCTGCGCTTCCGCGATTTTCGGAGGAACGGGGACGTACAGGTCCTGTCCCCCGGGCAGCGGCCTCAGGAGCCCGCACCGGATGAGGCACCGGGGCACATCCCCCGCCACCGTCCCCGCCTCCAGCGCCTCGCGGTACCACCGCAACCCCTCTTCACACAGGCGTACCACTTCGGAAGTTGCTGCTATGTCCGAATGTTGACGCATTTGCCCATCCTTCGTGTTGCCGCAGTTCGCGATCAGGATGGCAGTCAGGCTCGCATCGCCGCCGGAATATGCGCAGGATGGATGTGACGCAAAGAAAGTGGCCGAACGAAACAGAAGTGACGCCTTCCGGAAGCCGGTTCATCAGAATCAGCACCGGTAGTTTCACGCACAGGAACCGCGCACCGTTAAACGTGGAAACAATCACATCGATAAGGTGACGATATGTGTTGGACCGTCAGCGCTGCACACACTTGCCTTTCCACGCCCACACCCCCCACCCCTCACGTGCGGTACGACTCGGCCTGGGGCTGACACACGAAGAGCACGGACCACGCAATTCGCTATCAGGCCCTTTTTCGCCCGTGATTTCCCCTCGATTCGTCTCATAATGTGAGACGAATCGAGGGTGCCGGCACGGATTGCCGTCCTGCGGCCCGCCGTGTCGGCGCTAGTCGTGGGCGAGGTCGTCCGGGGTCGACCGGGCGAGGTCGCCCAGGGTCTCCAGGGCCCGCGAGAGGGTCCCCGTTCCGGGTGAGGCCAGGCCCAGGCGGATGGCGTGCGGGGCGCGGTGGCGCCCGACCGAGAACGCCGCGGCCGGGGTCACCGCGATGCCGTGCCGCGCCGCCGCGGCGACGAACGTGTCGGCACGCCACGGACTCGGCAGCTCCCACCAACGGTAGTACGAGCGGGGATCGCCGCGCGTCACGAACTCGCCGAGATGGCGCTCGGCGAGCTCCTGCCGTGCGGCGGCCTGCCGTTGCTTGGCCCGTACCAGCGCCCGTACGGTTCCGTCCGCCTGCCACTGGGCCATCGCCTCCAGCGGGAACCGCATGGGCGCCCAGCCGCCGGAGCGCAACGACGCGGCGACAGCGCCCGCGACGGTGGCGGGAGCCACCGCGAACCCGAGCGACAGGCCCGGGGACACCCGCTTGGACAGACTGTCGACGAGGACCGTCCGCTCGGCCGCACGCGAGGCGAGGGGCGGCAGATCATCCCGGAGGAAGGCCCAGACGGCGTCCTCGATCGCATGGATTCCGCAGGTCAGCAGCGTATCGGCCAGGTGATCGAGCCGCCGCTCCGGCATGGTGAGCGACAGCGGGTTGTGCAGGGTCGGCTGGACGTAGACGGCGTGCAGCGGGCCGGCGCGGTGCGCTTCCTCCACCGCCTCGGGGATGAGCCCCTCCTCGTCCATCGCCAGGGGCACGAGGGTCACTCCGAGCCGGGTGGCGATCGCCTTGAGCACCGGGTAGGTCAGCTCCTCGACACCGAGCCGGGCGCCCGGCCGCGTCAGCGCGGCGACGACGGCCGAGATCGCCTGCCGGCCGCTCCCGGCGAACAGTACCCGCGCCGGATCCGGTCGCCAGTCGCCGCGTACCAGCAGATCCGCCGCCGCCTCGCGCGCGGCGGCGGTGCCGGCCGGGCCGACCGGCCGCAGCACCGACTCCAGGCACTCGGGGTGCAGCAGCTTGCCGAGCCCGGCGGCGAGCAGCCCGGGCTGCTCGGGCACCACCGGGTAGTTCAGCTCCAGGTCGACCCGGCTGTCCGCGGGTTCGGACAGGGCGGGGGCGGCGGTCGCGGCGGAAGCGGCGCGTACGAAGGTGCCGCGGCCCACGTGGCCGACGGTGAGGCCCCGGCGGGCGAGCTCCTGATAGACGCGCGTGGCCGTGGAGTTCGCGATGCCGTACTGCTGGGCGAATTCCCGTTGTGCGGGAAGCCGGTCGCCCGTTCGGAGCCGCCCCGCTCTGATCTCCTCCGCCACCGCGTCCGCGACGTTCCGATAGTCCGTCATTGCCCTCGCCTCCCGTACCGATCGCATCGAAGCACAGGATTGCCCCGAGTTCAATATTGCGGATTGAACCGAGGAAAGGATGGAGCTTACACTCGAGTTGCTCCGACGCCCGGCTCGGCAACCGAGCGGAAGTTCCCCGAACCGCCGCTGGAATTACTTGAGTTGGAGCCAGTCGAAACCGTCGGGGCAACGTCGGAGCACCGCAGAAGCACCGTAGAAGCACCGTAGAAGCAGTGCGAACAACCGGAACGGCCGTAACAGCAAGGCTGGTTCGACCAGAAGAACTGAGAACACTCCGCAAGGAAGGAACCTTCCGCCGGTGAACACCACGGCCCGCGTGACCCCGAGCCGGACCGCCCTCCCGCCGCCCCGGTGCGGCCGATCCGCTCTCCTGCACGACATCGTCCACGACCTCTCCGCGCTGCCGCCCGGCACCCACGAGGACTCCTCGGGTGCGACGGCGCATCACGGATTCGCACAGAAAGCGGCGGGCAGCCATGGTTGAGTTGAGCGGAGTACTCGGTGTCGCGATGGTGGCCCTGGGGATGGTGCTCACCCCCGGACCGAACATGATCTACCTCGTCTCGCGGAGCATCACCCAGGGGCGGCGTGCCGGGGTCGTCTCCCTCGGCGGGGTGGCCCTCGGGTTCGTGGTCTACCTGCTCGCCACGAACCTCGGCCTGTCCGTGGTCTTCATCGCGATACCCGAGCTGTACGTCGCCGTGAAGCTGGCCGGCGCGGCGTACCTCGCCTACCTGGCGTGGAACGCTCTGAAGCCCGGAGGTGTCTCCGTCTTCGCTCCCCAGGACATCCCCCACGACTCCCCGCGCAAGCTGTTCATGATGGGCCTGATGACGAACCTGCTCAACCCGAAGATCGCCATCATGTATCTCGCCCTTATCCCGCAGTTCATCAACCTGGAGGCGGGGCACGTGCTGTTCCAGGGCATCCTGCTCGGCTCCGTCCAGATCGCGGTGGCCCTCACCATCAACCTGGCCATCGTCCTGGCGGCCGGCACCATCGCCGTCTTCCTCGCCCGCCGCCCCTCCTGGCTCAAGGTGCAGCGCTACATGATGGGAACGGCGCTCGGCCTGCTGGCCGTCTCGGTCGCCATGGACACCTCGGCCCCGGCCAGTTCGGGCTGATCCCGTCGGCGGGCCGCGGTGAGGTGCTGGGCGTGTTCCTGGAGGGAACGCACGCCCACTCCGCCGTGGTTGAGGGCGTCGATGCCCTGGACGGCGGCGGCCAGCGCCTGGACCGTGGTCAGGCACGGGACGCCACGGGCGACGGCCGCGGTGCGGATCTCGTAGCCGTCGAGACGGCCACCGGTGCCGTAGGGGGTGTT